>NC_006512.1:709829-1419659 GCF_000008465.1 Idiomarina loihiensis L2TR
CGCCAAACTTAGTAAACTGGTTAAAGCGACGGGCAATATAGCCATCCAGAGCATCTGTGATTGCCGCTAACCAAAAGATAAAAGCAGCCCAGAAACGCGCATCTTCCATTGGTAAATAGAAAACCACCAGAAATACCGGAATAAGTACTATCCGGAAGCTGGTCAAAATATTAGGGATATTCCACTTCATTATCCGCTGATTCCTTATTGTTTTTACTCATCACGAAATGAGTAATAGATTTTCTCTGCCAATGATCGGCTAATGCCAGGTACGCTGGCTAATTTATCAATACTAGCGTTTTTTACCTCTTGTAATCCACCTAGATTTTTCAAAATGGCCTGTCTGCGCTTCGCTCCTACCCCGTCAATCTGTTCTAACGTCGAGGTTTTCTTAACTTTAGCCCGCTTCTGGCGGTGACCGGTTATTGCAAAACGATGTGACTCATCACGTATGTGCTGAATCAAATGCAGCGCACTGGCGTCTTTACTCAGCGGAATGGTTTCATGGCTACCGGCCATGATCAAAGTTTCCAGACCCGGTTTGCGCGACTCGCCTTTCGCCACGCCAATTAATACCGGCGCTTCTTTTCCCCAGTCATTAAAGTAGTTCTCCGCCTGAGCTAACTGTCCTTTACCACCGTCGATAAACAGAATATCCGGTATGTTGCCCTGCTCTTTCGCATTGTCGTACCGCTTAGCCAGGGCTTTAGACATGGCAGCGTAATCATCGCCCGGCGTTATGCCGGTAATATTATAGCGGCGGTAGTCTGACTTTTTAGGCCCGTTTTGATCAAACACAACACAGGAAGCCACCGTTTGTTGACCCATAGTGTGGCTAATATCAAAACATTCCATGCGCTGAATGGGTACACCAAATTCCAGCACCTGCTGTAATGCCTGAGTCCGGCGGTTCATCGTACTTTGCTGATTCAACCGACTCTCTAGCGCATTAACCGCATTCTTTTGAGCCAGTGACTGGTACTGACGCTTATCTCCACGTACCGAGCTTTGCAATTTAACCGGCTGCGACAGCGCATCACTCATCACTTCCGCTAAAACATTGTCAGGCTGTACATCGACGGGAAGCACGACTTCTCGTGGAATTTTCCGTCCAGCCGTATCTGACAAATAAAACTGCAGAAGAAAAGCCCTGAGTACTTCATCGTCAGGGGTATCTGTCGGCACTTTAGGAAAATAGCTGCGACTGCCTTGCAAATGATTATCCCGGATAAACAACATTTGCACTGTCGTCATTCCGTTACCACGTGCTAAACCAATAACATCCAGTTCTTGTTGGCTTCCGGTAACCGAGTTACGTTCCTGAGTTTTTCGTAGCGCAGCTATCTGGTCACGAAATCTAGCGGCTCGTTCAAAATCGAGATCTGTACTCGCCTGCTCCATTTTATTCATCAGCTCGTCAATAACCTGCTGATTCTTGCCCTGCAGGAACTGTTTTGCCAGCGCCACCTGTTCATTGTATTCGTCGTCAGTGCAAACATTAACGCAGGGCGCGAGGCAACGTTTTAACTGATACTGCAAACAAGGCCTGGTGCGCGCACGATAATAAGAGTCATCGCACTGTCGAATTGGAAACAGTTTCTGCAGCAGGTTTAGGCTTTCACGTACAGCCGAGCCATTAGGAAAGGGACCAAAATAGTCACCTTTCGCGCGCCGGGCGCCCCGGTGAAAACCAAGCTTAGGGTGCTGGTGGGAGGTTAAAATAATATAAGGATACGATTTATCGTCACGCAACAAGACATTGTAGCGTGGCCGATATTTTTTGATAAAAGAGTTCTCTAATATTAACGCTTCAGCTTCGGTGTTGGTAACGGTAACGTCCATGGACGCAATTTGTTTAACCAACACCTGTGTTTTCATCCGGTCGACCTTCTCACGAAAGTAACTGGACACACGTTTTCTTAGATCCTTTGCTTTTCCGACATAAATCACGTCACCCGACTCATCGTACATCCGGTAAACGCCGGGCTGATGAGTCAGGTGACGAAGAAAGCTGTCGCTGTCAAACTGCTTTTGTTGATTACCTTCTGTCATCTACCTTCAAACTGAATTAGGTCAACAAGACCTGACTGAATTGCAAGATGAGACAATTGTACATCACCATCGATACCGAGTTTAGAGAAAATCCGATAACGGAAGGTATTTATTGTTTTACTGCTAATGCATAAATGCCGGGATATTTCTCGTACCCGAATGCCCCGACTGAGCATTTGTGCGACCTGAAGCTCGCGTTCACTCAGCATATCAACCATTGTTTTTTGCTGTTGCGAACGCGGATTCTGTGCAAGATAAGCGGCAACCGGCGCTGCGACAAAAACATTGCCCTGTTTCAACGAACGAATTGCCTGAACTAAGTCAGCACTGTCGCACGAGTCCAGTAAGTATCCGTCGACAACGCTAATACCGCACTGAAAATCAAGTATATCTTGTTGGCTGCTACCCCAGACAATAAGCTTTAGATCGCAGTGACGGCGCTTCAAACGACGCCAGTGTTCCACTGTTGCAGCACCACCAAGTCGGCTGCATAAAACAACTACTGCGTCTTCATACTCGTAGCAAGCTCGGCGTAAATCGGCAATACCGGTTACGGTCAATATTTGATCACTGAAGTGTTGCTGCAGAACAGAGGCCATGCCGGCGCTAATAATGGGGCTGGGGATCGCTAAAATAATACGGTTCATTTTCACATTCCTTATTTGTATACCTTGTTAGTCTTCCTGATTAGGTTAAATCCGTACCACCCTGCCCGAATTCGGATAGAATATTCTGAGCTTTTAAAGACAATAACAAGCGGCTTTTACAGAACTTTACAAAAACTCTGAAAAAGCCAATTCAAAGGTGTGAAAATAACATTTGAAGACTAGCTTCAATGTGAATTTTTATACTGGGCTACAGACGTGCCTGATCCAGCATGTCCCACAAATAGCAGGCTAAATAACTGCGGTAAGGCTGAGCCCGTTCGGGGATGATCAAAATATCCTGGTCTTTCAGCAGGCTCATGGCTTTACGCAGCGAGCTATCCTGAATGGGAAAAAGATCTTCATGGGCAAAATGAAACATAGCTAAAATAGACGCCGTCCAGGGACCAATACCTTTAAGCTGAGTCACATCCTTAATCAGGTCAGCTGAATTCATCTGCGACCAGGCATCTATTCTCTCAGGCTGAGTTTGATGACAGTGAGCAACGCTGTTAATAGCTGCAGCTTTGGAACGACTGACACCGCACCCTGTTAATTCCTCCGCAGGAATATAAGCAATGCGACCTACTCCTAATGCTTTTGCCTTTTGCTCTGCTCTTTCAATAATGGTTGCGGAGGCTTTTAAAGACAGCATTTGACGAATAATAATTCGTGGCAGTGCCTCGATAACGGGTGTTTCAGATGCCGCCAATAAGCCTCGCTCGGGCAACTGAAGCAGCAACAAGTCGATACCCGGCTGAGTATCGATAAGGTGTTGTCTGACGATTGCTGGTGTCGTTTTCATACAATTATTACGCAAATACCGTAAAAGTCTGTCGACTTATAGCTAATAACTCGCCCTTCTCACTCCACAGACCCGCGCGGCTGTGCCCATAACCATTTTCAGCATGCTCAATAAAAGCTTCGTACTGAAACCAGTCGTGGCTACTGAAACTTTGTAGAGGAATATCGGGAAACTCAATAGTCCAGGTTAAAGACGAGGCCGGCGCAGGGCTGTCCAGATGAGGCAAGACTGCCGGTGGCCAGGCGTCAACTAAAGCCAGTATAGTTGCCGTTGTCAGCGGCTGTTGTTCTTCACGAAAACGTATCCAGCCACCAAAAGTTCTTCCCGGTTGTCCGCTAAATGGCATACCACCTGACGTAATACGGTAATCGAAGTTTTTCGCAAACTCTGGGACAATATCCGCTTCAGGTAAACCTGGTCCGTCGTTGATGGTTTTAAGATCGGGTGGCGTTTCACTTACCACTGTAACCGTTGAACTTCGGCCTTTGCCCAGGCTCGCCAGACAAGACAACATAATCTGCCCTTGCTGCTGCAGTTCGACAGCAACCTGAATAACCGATTTTCCCTCGCGCAAAATTCGGTAATTTAACTCAGCCTCACCCGGTTCAGCAGGCGCGACAAAAGAGATACTCATGGAACGAAGATGATATTCAATCGGAAATTGTTTCAACAAAAACTGAGCAGCCAATGCTCCGCTGAATCCGCCGAAAAACGCGCGTCCCTGAGCCCAGCCGGAAGGTAGTTCAATGACTTGATTGTTCTTATCCGCAACGATTTGTTCTACAGCTGTGTGGAAGTTCATACTATTCCCTATTTAAACGACTGTTTGATTTAAGCTTTAAGAATACCAATTATCACCATTAATACAAAAGAAGCGCTTAATAAAAGAAAATAACCAAAAACACAGGCTAAAAATTTGAATACAGTTAATGTCCAGCTTTGCTGATAGAAGCTCTTTTGCGTCAATAGCAGATAAGTGAACATCCATCCAATAAGAATATAACCTAACCAGTCTGATGGTAAGGTTAACCAGGTCCAGCCAAAGTTATCAATCAGCGGGTTAGTTATATAGCCTAATGTCGACAACAACATCAGGGAAAGCAGTAAAAAAGCATGTGTATGCAAAGCTACAGTTAAGTGCTCTAAGTAGTAACGGTTACTGAATAAATAAAGGACTTTTAAATACAGTGCCCAAAAAGGCAGCATCAAAAGCATCATCTGTGGTGTCATTGAAATCAGTTTTTGCGTAAACAGCTGGGGGTTTTGCTTTAAATGCTGAAGTTTCTGTTCAAGCATCCGCGTTTGCTCTTCATTCAACCAGGGGATATCACCAAACTCCAACTCAAATCCGCGCCGTACGGTACTTTCGTTAGAGTCACTTTCAGATATTTCTGTTTCAGACTGTCGGGCCTCGCTCTTTGACTGTGAATCATTAAAGGTTATCTGTGATGTCAGCACCATAAAAGATATCAACGAGATAAAGAAATAGAGCCTGAGCGGAGGTACATAAGAGGCATGACGTCCTTTCATAAACTCAGATGATAGAAAACCAGGTTTTAGAAAGAGTCCTCTGAGAGTACGGTAGAATCTGGAGTCCCAGTGCCCTAACTCACCAAAAAGATCGCCGACAACGGCAAAAACGCTGCGTATGCTTTGTTTATCCTGTTGGCCGCATTGATGGCAGTATTCACCGGTAAGAGGTGTATTACAGTTCTTACAATTACTGACGGTCGATTCCATGGCAAAATTCCATTTTTGCTTAATATAACAGGAGGTTTAAAGTTGCGCTATCGGCTGGAACAAAAAGCTGCGGGAACAAAAAAAGCCCCACTCAAATGAGCGGGGCTTTTTTCTGAATTTGGCGGAGAGGGAGGGATTCGAACCCCCGGTGGGTATGAACCCACGCCTGATTTCAAGTCAGGTGCATTAAACCGAGCTCTGCCACCTCTCCGTATTTTTGTTCTCTGCAACTGCGTTGTTGAGAACGAGGCGAATATTAAAGACCTAAGTTACGCTTGTAAAGTAAAAATTTGAACAAAGTGTTCGTTTGGGCGTTTATTAAACAAACCGACCAAAATTCGCCAGAAATTACTACCTTCTGCTCTACCCAACGCCCCCATTAATGCTGTAGTATCGAGGAAACTTTTTAAATAAAAAACAGTCTTAACAGACAGTAAGTTCAACACGGAGAAATCTATGAACAATCGCAGTCAGACTTATGTCGGTCAGAACGAATCGACGCTGGCCGTTAATAAGGTATTACGCAACACCTACACTTTATTGGCAATGACATTAGCCTTTAGTGCTATTGTTGCTACTATCAGCACGATGATGAACTTGCCCTATCCGGGTTTCATTATCACTTTAGTTGCTTACTTTGGCTTACTTTTTGGTATTCACAAAACCAAAGATAGCGGCATGGGCATTGTACTAACCTTCGCTCTAACAGGCTTTTTAGGTTACACCCTTGGCCCTATCCTTAACATGGCATTATCAATGCCTGGTGGTGGCGAGATGGTTGCTACTGCGTTAGGCGGTACAGCTCTGACCTTCTTTGCAACTTCGGCTTATGTGTTAACCACGAAGAAAGACATGTCTAAACTGGGTGGTCTGGTTACTGCCGGTATTATCATGGTTTTTGTGGCGATGCTGGCTAACCTGTTCTTCCAACTGCCAGCATTACAGCTTGCAATATCTGCTATCATGATTCCATTGATGGCAATGCTGATTATGTGGCAGACCAGCGACATTATTAACGGTGGCGAGCGTAATTACATCCTTGCAACAGTCACTTTGTATGTTTCGATTTATAACTTGTTCCTTAGCTTGCTACAATTGCTAATGGCGTTTAGCGGCGATGATTAATCTCTCCTGCTAAAATAATAACAAACGCCCCGCCATGCGGGGCGTTTTTGTATAAACGGACAGTTTATGGCTAAACTTACTCTCATTCTTCAACGTTCTGTTAAAGAACGAGCTCGTTCTTTAGACGCTCTGGCATTTGCAAAAGCGGCTATCAACACCGGCCACACCATAGCCTGTGTGTTTTTTTATCGGGAGTCGGTAAATCACGCGGAATTTCCCACTCCAGCAGAAAATGAAGACTTGATTACGCAATGGGAAGAGTTTAGCCAGCACCACCAAGTCCCCCTGGTGGTCTGCCATACCGTAGCTGAACGCAAAGGAATGGAGAAATTCCATCCCGGTTTTGAAGCCTCAGGTTTAACCGCTCTGGCAACTGCCATGGCTAACAGCGACCGGACCTTACAGTTTTAATGACCATGAAAAAAATTGCTATTTTACAATGCAGTGCCGCTAGCGACTCGGCGACCGAAGCACTCGATATTGCTTTAGCATTGGCCAGCTTTGATTATCCGGTGCAATTAATATTGTCCGGTGAAGCCGTTAAGTCTCTACTGAACCAACCTTCTAAGCGTTATGCCATGCTGGAATTACTGGATGCTGAGCCTGTTGTAATAAGTTCAGAAGAGTTAACCGATACAAGCGCCCTGCCCGCAAACATTGATACGGTTATCGTCTCGCCAGAACAATTAAAGCGTCACCTAAGCCAATTTGACGAGGTATTACAATTCTCATGACCTCTACTTTACACTGGTTAAGAAATTCGTCTTTAGTGCCTTGGCTGGAACAACATGGCCACCTGCTGAGTGACACTGATGCCTTGCTTATGTCGGGCGTAGCACTCAACGAACTGCCACCTGAGTCACCTGTTGAATTACCGGTTTATGCGCGCAAACAGGAAGCTAACGCTTTGGATACTGCACTGCCTGACTACGTCATGTTAAAATCGGACGAGCAGTGGGTTGAGCTGGTGCTTAGCTTCCAACAACAAATAACCTGGTAATATCACGGCATGATTGAATTTAACGGTAAAGAATACGAAACCGACAAACACAACTACCTTGCAAACTTAGACGACTGGAGCGAGGAGCTGGCCCTTCACTTTGCAGAGTTAGAAAATATCGACATGACCCCGGCACACTGGGAAGTCGTGACTTTTGTGCAGGATTTTTACCGTGAATTTGATACCAGTCCGGCAATGCGCGTACTGGTTAAAGCCATGAAAAAGCAGTTAGGCGAGGATAAAGGCAACAGTCGTTATTTGTATAAGCTGTTCCCTAAAGGCCCGGCAAAGCAGGCCACACGAATTGCGGGCCTGCCTAAACCGGCTAAATGTATTTAATTTAAGCCTTAAGCACTTCTACACCGCCCATGTAAGGACGTAATACCTCAGGCACAACAATTGAGCCGTCTTCCTGTTGGTAGTTTTCCAGCACGGCTACCAGCGCACGGCCAACAGCCAGACCAGAGCCGTTTAATGTGTGCATAAGTTCAGGTTTCTTCGCGCCTTTACGACGGAAACGAGCCTGCATACGGCGCGCCTGAAAGTCCTGCATGTTCGAGCAAGAGCTGATTTCACGGTACGCTTCCTGCGCCGGCAACCAAACTTCCAGGTCGTAGGTTTTAGCTGCCCCAAAGCCCATATCCCCAGTACACAGCAGTACTTTTCGATACGGCAGCTCAAGCTTTTGCAGCACAGTTTCGGCGTGGCCTGTTAATTGCTCCAGCGCATCCATCGACTGTTCAGGTTTAACCAACCAGACCAGTTCCACTTTATCAAACTGATGCTGACGAATAAGCCCACGAGTGTCGCGACCGTGAGAACCGGCTTCACTGCGGAAACACGGCGTATGCGCGGTAAACTTAAGCGGTAGCTCTTCTTCGTCAGCAATTTCATCACGGTATAAGTTTGTTAACGGCACTTCAGCCGTTGGAATCAACGACATAGGAATTTGATCCTGAGACTCGCCTTCAATATGGAATAAATCCTTACCGAACTTAGGTAACTGACCGGTTCCGTATAATGAGTCCTGGTTCACCATATAAGGCACATAGGTTTCAAGATACCCATGCTCGTCAGTATGTAAATCCAGCATAAACTGAGTCAGAGCGCGATGCATGCGGGCGATACCACCACGCATAACCACAAAGCGTGCTCCAGTGAGCTTCGCGGCCGTTTCAAAGTCCATACCTTTGGCTAATGCTTCGCCTAAATCGACATGATCTTTCACTTCAAAGTCGAACGACTTAGGCTTGCCCCAAGTCAGGACCTCCTGATTTTCATCTTCATCCGCACCTTCCGGGACTTCGTCTGCCGGCAAGTTCGGAACACCCATAATAATATCGTTAAGTTCTTGCTGGATAACTTTTAGCTCTTCTTTAGCGTTATCCAGTTGCTCGCCTAAATCGCTTACCGCATCTAACAAAGGTTGTATGTCTTCACCTGAAGCTTTTGCCTTACCAATGGCTTTCGAGCGGCTGTTACGCTCTGCCTGCAACTGCTCGGTGCGCACCTGCACCTCTTTGCGCTGCTCTTCCAGCTTTTGTAATTTGGCAACGTCTAAGTCAAAGCCTCGCGTTGCTAGCTTTTTTGCGGTCTGGTCTAATTCCTCTCGGAAGTATTTTGCGTCTAGCATGAGTGTCCTATTTAACCGTTGTTGAGTACAACATCATTGCCGCGAAAACTGCAGCAATACAAATAATTACATTAAAGGCAATGTGCAGAGCGGCTTTAAGCAGCTCACCCTGACTGGCTAAGGCCACAACTTCGACAGAGAATGTCGAGAAGGTTGTAAAAGCCCCCAGTAAACCAACGCCTAAAAATAAACGAGTTGTTTCAGAAACAGGTTGTTGCTCTGCGTAAGCCAGCAACAACCCTAAGAAAAATGAACCTATTATGTTAACGGTCAACGTGGCAAAAGGGAATGCCCGAACCCCAAATGATTGCATAGCAAGAACCATAGCAAAACGTGCCGATGCACCTATTGCGCCCCCCACTGCAACGCAAAAGAAATGAAGAAGAAGGTTATTCATCAGGTTCCCTGTGCCAGTCTGACTTTGAATCCATATCTTGCAGCCAACGGAGCTTTTCCTGCAACTTTATTTCTAAACCACGCGGCTCAGGGGCGTAGAACTGGGTATCGGCGATTTCCGACGGTAAGTAACGTTCACCCGGAACGTAAGCGTTAGGATAATTATGTGCGTACTGGTAGTCAGCACCATATCCCTGAGCTTTGTGCACCTTGGTTGGTGCGTTACGCAAATGTTCAGGCACCGGCGCATCGCTGTGTTCTTTTGCGGTTCTTAGTGCGCTTTTAAAGGCATTATAAACGGCATTACTTTTCGCCGCACAGGCGCAATAAATAACCGCCTGAGCAATGGCTCGTTCACCTTCGGCGGGGCCAACTCTGTGGTACGTATCCCAGGCGTTTAATGCCAACTGTAATGCCCTGGGGTCAGCATTACCTATATCTTCAGAGGCGATAGCCAATAGCCGGCGGGCAATAACCAAAGCGTCCCCACCACCGGTCAATAAGCGCGCGTACCAATACAAGGCTCCGTCTGGAGACGAGCCTCTGACAGACTTATGAAAAGCGGATAAAACATCGTAGTAATGGTCACCCTGATGATCAAAAGCCGTGGCTTTTTCACCAATAGCCGCAGTGATCAACTCGGGCGTAATTGGCTGGCTGCTGCTCTCAACAAAATCAGCAACCACTTCCAGATAGTTTAATAAGCGACGTGCATCCCCACCAGCTAAGTCCAGAAGCTTTGCCCTGGCTTCACCTTCCAGTTGCAATTGACGTTGACCAAGGCCTCGTTCCGCGTCCGTTAACGCGCTTTCCAGAGCCTGTTCAAGATCCGTTTTGGACAGTGTTTGTAACCGGTAAACCCGCGCCCGCGACAGCAGTGCGTTGTTAAGCTCAAAGCCGGGGTTTTCGGTGGTCGCGCCAATAAAGACAATAGTGCCGTCTTCAATGTGGGGCAAAAAAGCGTCTTGCTGGCTTTTGTTGAAACGGTGCACTTCGTCCACAAACAAAATGGTGCGGCGTCCCTGCTGCTGAGCCAGCAACTTCGCTTCTTCAATGGCTTTTCGAATGTCTTTAACACCGGAGGTTACCGCACTAATGCGGCTGACCGTAGCATTTGCCTGAGTCGCAATGAGTTCAGCTAAGGTGGTTTTACCGGTACCCGGAGGCCCCCATAAAATCATTGAATGCAGATGCCCCTGCTCGACCGCTACCCGCAAAGGTTTACCGGGAGCAAGAAGATGTTGCTGACCTACATACTCGTCAACCGTACGCGGGCGCATTCGCGCCGCAAGAGGTTTGAAATCGGGTTGAAAATCTAAGTCCAGACCTGCCACAACAATTAACTTTGATCGTCGACGTCGACATCAGCGGGCACATCAAAAACAAATTGTTCGTCGCTGATGGTTTCATTTAACGCCACATTATTCAGCATCAGTTCAGTCCGCTCGCCCTGAGCCTGAACCATAGTTATCTCTGTGAGTTTTTCATCAGTAAATCTTAACTCCAGCTTACTGCCATTCGTTTGATGCTCAACAAAGTAGCGGTTATCGCGAAAGCTGACATTATAGTTCTGCCACTGATTACCGTTGCTGTTCAACACCAGCAGTAAAGGGCTGTCGTCAACCATGTCCTGCTGTGCATAAATGGTTACTTGTTCAACAAAAGGATTGTAGTACCAGACCTTTTTGCCGTTAGCGACCATCACGCTTTCGTCCGGCTCTTTCGTATGCCAATACAAATTAGCGGGTCGTTTTAGCTTTAACGTACCGCTTAATGTTTGTAGCACTTCGCCCTGTTCATCTTTTACTTGCTGTTCAAACTCTGCCGATAAGCTTTGAGTTTGTTTCAGTAAACTTTGCAGAGCCTGCTTGTCTGACTCGTCGCCTGAGGCAAACACATTAAACGAAACGGCCATGACCATGGCAAATACAACTGCTTTCATGAATTAATCCCTTGGAGCTCGTGGAGCCAGCACTTCGCGCTGGCCGTTATTGCCTGCACTGGTTACGACACCACTCACCTGCATTTGTTCGACGATACGGGCGGCGCGGTTATAACCGATACGGAATTTGCGCTGTACACTGGATACTGAGACCCGTTGAGTCTCAGTAACAAAAGCAACAGCCTCGTCGTATAGAGGATCAGATTCAGCATCGTCAGATTCCTGCTGTTCCCCCGGAAGCAGCGCTTCCTCGCCCTGATCGCCCGATAAAATTTCTTCCAGATAGTTAGGTCGACCACGTTTTTTCCAGTCTTTAACCACCGCATGAACTTCATGGTCATCGACAAAAGCACCATGTACACGCACCGGAGAACCGCTACCCGGTGGTAAATAGAGCATATCGCCCTGCCCTAACAATTGGTCGGCACCCGGCTGATCCAGAATGGTTCTCGAATCTATTTTTGATGATACCTGAAACGCAATTCGGGTTGGAATATTCGCTTTAATTAAACCGGTGATAACATCCACCGATGGGCGTTGAGTTGCCAAAATTAAGTGAATACCGGCAGCACGGGCTTTCTGAGCGATACGAGCTATTAGCTCTTCGACTTTTTTACCGACAATCATCATCATGTCGGCAAATTCGTCTATCACCACGACAATGTTTGGTAATTTTTCCAGCAACGGCGGTAACTCATCCATAGAGTCGCCGGGCTTCCAGATAGGGTCTCGCAGTGGTTCACCAGCGTCTTTAGCCGCCTTCACTTTCGCGTTGTAGCCTTTTAAATTACGTACCCCTAAAGATGACATGAGTTTGTAACGACGTTCCATTTCTCCCACACACCAACGCAGTGCATTGGCGGCATCTTTCATGTCAGTAACAACCTCGGTCAACAAGTGCGGAATGCCCTCATAAACCGACAGCTCAAGCATTTTAGGGTCTATCATAATAAGGCGAACGTCTTCCGGCGTGCTCTTGTAAAGCAGGCTCAGAATCATAACGTTAACACCAACAGATTTACCGGAGCCGGTGGTACCCGCCACCAGCAAATGCGGCATTTTTCCTAAGTCGACAACGACTGGAGTGCCCGCAATGTTTTTGCCCAGAATCATCGTTAACGGCGAGCCGCTATGGGTGAACTGGTCGCTATTAATCACTTCGCTTAGCTGCACAATTTCGCGGTGTTTATTAGGCAGTTCCAGACCAACATATGACTTACCCGGAATAACCTCTACCACACGTACAGCAACAGCAGACAAGGTACGGGCAATATCTTTTGCCAAATTCGAAATTCTGGAGACTTTAACGCCCGGTGCTAAGTCGAGCTCAAAACGGGTAATGACCGGACCGGGTTCAACGTGCGCCACCCGAACATCCACCCCAAAATCTTTCAGCACTGTCTCGACCGTGCGTGATACCTGATCCAGTTCTTCCTGAGTTACCGGGTGCTCTTTTTTATTCGGTCTATCCAGAAGCTCTATTGACGGCAACGGCGGAAGTAACTCGCCCTCGCCTGAATCAGCCGCTGATTGCGGTTCGTCTTCCGCAGAGGTGTCTGAAGAAGGCGCCACAGCTGGTTTATTAGGTGTGTCTTTTTTCGCAGCCGCTTGCTTGCTAAATTTAGGCGCATCGCTGTCTACGTCATCATCTTCATCAACAGAGCTCATTGAAGGCAGGCTCAAAACAGGTTCTTGTTTGTCAGTCCCGAATAAGTCGCTACTGAGCGTTGTGGATTTCTTTTCTTCAAGCGTTTGCTCACGCTCGTTGTCATCATAAGCTTCTGAGTCGTCTTCTTTATCTTCCGTTTCTGAGCTTCCGCGACTTTGCCAAAGAATTTTAATTTTTTCGGTTAGCCACAAAGCCCCGTCAATAACCCACTCACCGAGTTTGTCAGCAACCTGCAACCAGCTAATACCGCTGACCAGAGTGATGCCAGTAAAAAAGAAGGTTAACAAGAGTAAGGTTGTACCAACAAAATTCAGATAAGGAAGCAAAGACGCCGCAATAACATCGCCAATAACACCGCCAGCAGAAAAGTAGTAAATATCGTCGAAATTAATAGAGGACAGTGCAGATGCACCAATAAGCGCGAGCATAGCGCCTATCATACGCAAACTGACCGCAAGGTAATCCATTTCTAATAAATGGTAAGTTTTGCGAAATAGTAGGTAGCCAAGGCCAACAAAGCCGAAAGGAATAAGGTAGGCAACGAAGCCAAAAGCAAACAAGAGTACATCTGCCATCCAGGCACCTACGGCACCGCCGGCATTATGTATGCTTCCTTCATAACCGGTCTGTGACCAGCTGGGATCAGCGGGATTAAAGCTCACCAATGACAAAAAAATGAAAATGGCCAGCGCACCACTTATTAGCAACCCTGCTTCTAAAACTCTTTGTACACCTGTCATTATCTTATTGCAGCGCCTTCGTTGGTATTCTTGTTACGATAAAATATCGAGATAAATTTTATCCGCATGATTGTAGCGAATATCAGCCCCAATGTTACCCCTTTACTAATACTTTATTTTCTTGTTTGACCTCTTCCATAACCACATAGGTTCTTGATTCATCAACCCCCGGCATCATTAACAGGGTTTCACCCAATAATTTGCGGTAAGCACGCATATCCGGCACCCGTGCTTTTATCAGGAAGTCGAAGTCACCCGCCACCAAATGGCATTCAAGAATTTCATCCGTTTTACGTGCAGCCTCGCTAAATTCGGCAAAAGCGTCGGCTGAGGTTCGGGTTAAGGTAATTTCAACGAAAACCATCAGGTTTGCACCTAACTTAGCAGGATTAATCCGGGCATGATAACTTTCAATTACTTGTTCCCGCTCAAGCTTACGCACACGCTCCAGGCAAGCAGTCTGGCTAAGCCCTACACGCCTTGCCAGTTCAACATTCGACATGCGTCCATCATCCTGCAAAAGCCGCAGGATCTTCCTGTCGGTTTTATCAATAGTGACTTCTGCTGGTTGTTCGGCGTTAAACATAATAAATCTCTAAATAAGTAATTAAAATTAGTATATCACACCAAAAAATAACTTAAAAAAAGTAAGTCATGCACTGTTATTTGCGTCTATAATTTGCGCCAAACAATTCCCCCTTAAACACGAAATTGTAAGAGGCAGATAATGTTAATTGGTGTACCAAAAGAGATTAAAAACCACGAATACCGTATCGGCTTAACTCCAGCAGCCGTGCGTGAATATGTGGAAAACGGCCATGACGTCATCATTGAAAATAACGGTGGTGCAGCAATAGGCTTCACAAACGAGCAATATATGGAAGCCGGTGCAACTATTATTGATACACCAGAAGAGATTTTTCAGCGCGCCGACATGATTGTTAAAGTAAAAGAGCCTCAGCCAAACGAATGCAAAATGCTTCGCGAAGGCCAAATTCTTTATACTTTCCTTCATTTAGCACCAGACCCAACTCAAACTGAGTTACTGGGTAAAGCGGGTTGTACTGCTATTGCTTACGAAACGGTCACTGATACTCGTAACGGTTTGCCTCTTTTAGCTCCTATGAGTGAAGTTGCCGGGCGTATGTCAATTCAGGCAGGCGCTCACTATTTAGAAAAGGCCCATGGTGGCAGCGGCACCTTATTAGGTGGTGTTCCTGGCGTAGCACCGGGTAAAGTACTTATCATTGGCGGCGGTGTTGTTGGTACTAACGCTGCGAAAATGGCTATTGGCCTGGGTGCTGAAGTCACTATTTTAGATCGTTCTCTGCCTCGCTTACGTGAACTGGACGATATTTTTGCCGGCCGTGTACAAACTGTTTACTCAACCGTTGATGCTATCGATAAATACTCTCGTGAAGCTGACTTAGTGGTGGGTGCGGTTCTTATTCCGGGCGCCGCTGCACCGAAACTGCTGACTCGTGAAAACATCAGCAATATGAAGCCGGGCTCAGTACTAGTAGACGTTGCAATTGATCAGGGCGGCTGCTTTGAAACATCAAAAGCAACCACACATCAGGACCCTGTTTACATTATTGACGACGTTGTTCACTACTGTGTGGCAAACATGCCGGGCGGTGTTGCACGTACCTCTACTATTGCACTGAACAATGCAACCTTGCCTTATGGTATTGCGCTGGCAAACAAAGGCGTGCAAGCCATGCTCGAAAACGAGCACCTGTTACGCGGCCTGAACATGCATAAAGGTAAAATTACCTACAAAGCCATTCACGATGATCTTGGTCAGCAGTTAGGTCTGGATTACCAGGACCCTCGCGAAGCGCTTCAGGCGTAATAGCCGGTTGTTCTGAATAAGCCCGTGAACAAAAGTTTGCGGGCTTTTTTATTGGCAGTTCTTGTTCGCTAAGCTTGTAAACCCTACAATCAACCCCCATAGCTAAAGAACGAACAATCAAAAACGCATTAATGGAGTTTTTCTAATGGCTGAAGCCAAACACTGCAAGTTACTTATTCTGGGATCAGGTCCTGCTGGCTATACAGCTGCAGTCTATGCTGCACGTGCTAATTTAAACCCGGTTATGGTAACGGGTATGCAACAAGGTGGTCAGTTAACCACCACAACCGACGTTGAGAACTGGCCGGGCGACGCCGAAGGGTTAACCGGACCCGACCTTATGGTCCGCATGCAAAAGCACGCTGAGCGCTTTGATACCGAAATTGTGTTCGACCATATTAGCAGCGTCGACTTTTCCAAGCGCCCTTTTCAGTTAAAAGGTGACGTTGGTGAGTACACCGCAGACTCAGTCATTATCAGCACTGGCGCCTCAGCTAAATACTTAGGCTTAGACTCAGAAGAAGCCTTTATGGGTAAAGGCGTTTCAGCTTGCGCAACATGTGACGGCTTTTTCTACAAAAAGCAAAAGGTCTGCGTTGTCGGCGGCGGTAATACTGCGGTTGAAGAAGCGTTGTACCTTTCAAACATTGCCAGCGAAGTGCATGTTATCCACCGTCGTGACACTTTCCGGGCGGAGAAAATTCTGGTCGACCGTCTGCATGAAAAAGAGCAGAACGGTAATGTCACTTTCCATCTGAACAAAACCTTAGATGAAGTGCTGGGTGACGATGCTGGTGTTACTGGCGTGCGTATTAAAGATACGCAAGACGGTAGTACCGAAGAGCTGGAAGTTGCGGGCTGCTTTATTGCCATCGGCCACCAGCCTAATACCGGTATTTTTGACGGTGAACTGGAAATGCAGGACGGTTACATTCAGGTGCAGAGCGGGCTTCAGGGCAATGCGACTGCAACCAGTGTACCGGGCGTTTTTGCAGCCGGTGACGTAATGGATCATATTTACCGTCAGGCAATTACCTCTGCCGGTACTGGCTGTATGGCCGCGTTAGATGCCGAGCGTTACTTAGACGCACTGACTAAGTCTTAATCTTTTAACGTGATTGTTCAGCTTGATCCGGCATCAATCAGTTTTCCACCCGCAGCGACCGCTTTGCATGAGCCCAATGGGCTACTCGCTGTCGGTGGAGATTTATCGCCGGGCCGGCTGATACACGCCTATCAGCAGGGAATATTTCCCTGGTTCTCAGAAAGTGACCCAATTCTGTGGTGGTCCCCTAACCCCAGAGCTGTATTTTTCCCCGACCAAATCCATACCAGCCGCTCTTTAGCTAAAACCAATCGTAAGCCAAACTGGCAAATGAGCATTAATTGTAACTTTGCTGAAGTTGTTCGTGCCTGCGCAGACGAACGCGCCGACAAAGAAGGTACCTGGATAACGGAAGAGATGATTGAAGCTTATTGCAAGCTTCATCAGTTAGGTTACGCCCATTCGGTCGAAATTTGGTTCGACAATGAACTTGCAGGCGGTTTGTATGGCATTTCAGTAGGCCGTGCTTTTTGCGGGGAAAGTATGTTTCACTACAAAACCGACGCGTCAAAAATAGCCTTGTTACGTTTCGCTCAATATTTTAAAAAGCATGGCGGCCAGCTAATTGATTGTCAGGTGGGTAATCCGCATTTATTTTCATTAGGTGCTGTTAACCTGCATCGGGAACGTTTTTTAATGAAGCTCAATATTGCGCAACAAAAAAAGATGCCAGATACTTTTTGGCAAGCTCGTGAGCTTCCTCTACCTGGAGAACTCTAGTGCAATTTGGCGTGACGAAAGAGAGCCAGTGTCACTATTTAACCGACCAGGAAGAGCGACTTGTTGTTGCCCTGCCTAATGATCTTGAAAACCTTAATGCAGACGCGTATCAACAACTCATGCAATACGGCTTCCGGCGCAGCCATAATGACGTTTACCGTCCGCACTGCCGGCTCTGCAGTGCTTGTCAGTCGCTCCGTGTGGTCGTGCCAGAGTTTCGCTTTAGTAAAAACCAAAAACGAATTCTAAAAAAGAATGACGACTTAACGCTGCAGATTAAACAGCAGCCGGAAGCTGAATACAGTCAATTGTTTTCGCAGTTTATTGAACAACGACACGCGGATGGGGAAATGTACCCACCCGACCCGGACAAATTCTGGAAGTGGATAGATTGCGACTGGTTAACTCCCGAATTATTAGAGTGGCGCAATGCCAGCAATGAGTTAATGATAGTTTCGGTAGTTGATCGCACTGTTGACGCAATGTCCGCGGTCTATACCTTTTTTCATCCCGATGAGGAAAAGCGTTCGCCTGGTACCTTCGCTGTATTAGAAATGATTCGATTGGCTCAGGAACGAGAAGTTGCCAGACTCTATTTGGGTTACCAAATTGATGACTGTAAAAAGATGAATTATAAAACTCGATTTGCCCCATATGAACGACTGGTTGGCAATCATTGGAAAAAAGAGCTAAAATCGCACACACTTAAAGCTCAAAACAAAGATTAGAGGATTTTAATGGCGAAAGAAGACAGTATTGAGATGCAGGGAACGGTTCTAGACACCCTTCCTAACACTATGTTCCGAGTAGAATTGGAAAATGGTCACGTAGTTACTGCCCATATCTCAGGAAAAATGCGTAAGCACTATATCCGCATCCTGACCGGCGATACCGTGACTGTGCAGTTAACTCCTTACGACCTGACCAAAGGCCGCATCGTCTTCCGCGCACGTTAATCCGCACTGAGGATTAAAAAAACCGGCTTCATTTAATGAGCCGGTTTTTTCATTTCTGCCGAAGGCTTATTAACCTTCGACGGTCTCGTTCTTGCTGTCGTAATCGAATTGCAGTCCGTCCTTGCCATCAGCAGTCACTTTCACGCTGCCGCCACTGGCCAGTTTCCCGAACAGAATTTCGTTGGCTAAGGTTTTCTTCAGGTGTTCCTGAATAACCCGACTCATTGGACGGGCGCCCATTTCCTTGTCGTAGCCTTTTTCAGCAATCCAGGCATGAGCAGAAGGGTCAACCTCAAGCGACACACCTTTTTTATCTAACTGAGCCTGCAGTTCACAAATGAATTTATCGACAACCTGTTCCAGTACTTCCGGTGTCAGATGGTTAAACCACACAATACCGTCCAGGCGATTACGAAACTCCGGAGTGAAAATATTATTAATTTCCGCCAGCGCATCGAAGCTGTGATCCTGCTGTTTAAAGCCAATAGACTTACGCACAGTTTCACGAACGCCCGCATTGGTTGTCATAACAATAATTACGTTACGGAAGTCAGCTTTACGGCCGTTATTGTCCGTTAAAGTGCCGTTATCCATTACCTGCAACAGAATGTTAAATACATCGCTGTGGGCTTTTTCCAGCTCATCCAGAAGCAACACACAATGCGGTTGCTTGATTACAGCGTCGGTCAATAAACCGCCCTGCTCGTACCCTACATAACCCGGAGGCGCACCAATTAGACGACTGACCGCATGGCGTTCCATGTATTCCGACATATCAAAGCGCACCAGCTCAATGCCCATAGCTTTCGCCAGTTGCTGTGTTACCTCGGTTTTACCAACACCCGTTGGTCCGGCAAAAATAAACGAACCTATTGGCTGGTTATCGTTGGCAAGACCCGAACGCGACAACCGTATAGCACCAGTGAGCTTATCAATAGCTTCATCCTGACCAAACACCACCATTTTCAGGTTACGATCCAGCTGCTTCAGTAAGTCCTGGTCGGACCGGGAAACTGACTGTTCCGGAATACGGGCTATTTTGGCGATAATGGTTTCAATATCCGACACCCCGACCGTTTTACGGCGTTTGGACGGCGGCAATAAACGCTGGGAAGCACCGGCTTCATCCATTACATCAATGGCTTTATCAGGCAAATGACGCTCATTAATGTATTTAGCAGAGAGCTCCGCTGCCGCTTTAATCGCCGGCTGCGTGTAACGAATACCATGATGGCTTTCGTAACGCTCTTTTAAGCCCATTAGAATTTTAGTGGTGTCTTCTACTGAAGGCTCCACCACATCCACTTTCTGGAAGCGGCGAACCAGCGCTCGGTCTTTTTCAAAAACATTTTTGAATTCATTGTACGTAGTGGAGCCAATGCACTTAAGCTGCCCACTTGAAAGCAACGGCTTAATCAAGTTAGATGCATCTAAAACGCCACCGCTGGCAGCTCCGGCACCAATAATGGTATGAATTTCGTCAATGAACAGAATCGCGTGCTCTTTTTCCTGCAGTTCTTTTAAAAGCATTTTAAAGCGCTTTTCAAAGTCGCCACGATATTTAGTGCCCGCCAGCAAATCGCCCATGTCCAGTGAATAAATGGTGGCATCCGCAAGTATCTCCGGCACTTCACCTTTAATAATGCGATAAGCCAGACCTTCTGCAATAGCTGTTTTACCCACACCGGCTTCGCCAACTAACAACGGATTATTCTTACGACGGCGGCAAAGAATTTGCGCACACCGTTCCAGCTCAAAATCGCGGCCAATTAGAGGGTCAATTTTGCCTTCCTTTGCCTGCACATTAAGATTGGCACAAAAGCGCTTCAAGTAGCTCTCTTGCTCTTCACCACCCTTAACGGCCTCTTCTTCCGCCATTTCTTCGTCCATAGGCTCATCGTCATCGATACGAGAAATACCATGAGAAATGAAATTAACGATATCCAGTCGGGTAATATCGTTTTTACTTAGCAGATAGACGGCTTGAGATTCCTGTTCACTGAAAATGGCAACCAATACATTGGCGCCCGTTACCTCAGCGTTACCGGATGACTGAACATGAAATACCGCGCGCTGCAAAACTCGCTGAAAACCAAGCGTAGGTTGAGTGTCCGGACTTTCTTCTTCCGGACCAAACAGCGGCGTACTGCGGTCAATATAACTTAATAGTTCTTCTTTCAATTGTTGAAAGTTTGCCCCACAAGCTCGAAGCGCTTCCGATGCATCTGGGTTATCCAGTAATGCAATTAGCAAGTGTTCAACTGTCATCAATTCATGATTACGTTCGCGCGCTAGCCGAAACGCATCGTTTAGCGTTAATTCAAGGGCTTTATTCAACATAGACCACTCCTTACCAGCCAACCCGGATCATTCTTGCTCCATGGTACACAATAATGGATGCTGATTTTCCCGAGCATACTGATTTACCTGTACTACTTTAGTTTCGGCGATTTCCGCAGAATATACACCGCAAACGGCCTTTCCTTTATAATGCACCTGTAACATGGTGTCCGTGGCGCGCTCCTGATCCATCTTAAAAAATCTCATCAATACTTCAATCACAAAATCCATAGGGGTGTAATCGTCATTATTAATAATGACCTTATACATGGATGGTGGCTTGAGCTCCTGCTTTTCCTCTGTATCGCTAAGGTGCTGGTGATCAAACTGACTCATTTATTAACAACCTGCCATAATAATAGTTTTAAATTTACCAGAAAATATAAAAAAACAACCAAAATATTAACAATCCAGGTTATTTTTTGAACTTTAGGGCTTGACTAATCACTCACGTCACCTAGAGTTAAACATGGTGCTAAATCGGCGATTTTTCAAGCCACCGCACCTAATAATAATAAACTATCTATCTGTTGCAGAAGAAGGATGTAGAAGTATGGCTACCGGAAAAGTCAAATGGTTCAATAATTCGAAGGGCTTCGGCTTTATCGAAAGCGAGGACCGCGAAGGTGATATTTTCGCTCACTATTCAACCATTGAAATGGAAGGCTATCGCACACTTAAAGCGGGGCAACCCGTAGAGTTTGAACTCGAAGAAGGCCCCAAAGGCTTGCATGCCAACAACATTGTTCCCGGCGCTGCCGATAAATAACATCGGCTAAACCAAACAATTTAAGTACTTTCAAAACGCCGGCTTGTCCGGCGTTTTAATTTACTTAATCACTTCAACTAACTATCTATACCAAAATAACGCCGTAATTGATCACGTAAATTTGGCGGAGTTCCATTAATTGTTAATGTATCCGTCGCCGCGTCATAGTGCACTCTCTCTCCCAGGGCTGTGTGATCAAAGCCAACGCTGACTCCTCCACCTTGTCCCTGAAACTTAACCAACTTACGTAATGTCGACTTATCTGCCGGAAAGTCATCGACTAATTCGCGTGAATTCTGTTCAGCAAAATCCTTCGAGAAACTCTCGAAGCTCTTTTCTACCGGGTACTGCTCTGCAAATTGCTCTGATAGATCTTTAATTTTTACCGTGTCGCCCTGCTTCCATTGGTCGTCACAATACTCATAAGCCGCTTTATTCAGGGCTTGGCGTTGTTCCGTTTCCAGTTCGGACTGTTTCGCATATTCTTGAACCGAATCGACTAACTGTTGTGTGTGCGCTTTTGAGTTTAAACGCTCAGTGCACCCCAGAAAATCGAGGAAGAAGTCTGAAACCTTGCGACCGGCGCGTCCTTTAATAAAAGAAATGTACCGCTCACTTTCCGGAGATGTTTTCCACTCGGTTAAATCAATACGAGCCGCCAATTGGACTTTTGTTATATCTAACTGCGACGAGCGGTCAACAGCCAGCTCAGGGTTTATTGTTACCCCTTCTTTAACGGGTAAAAAGCAGACCAATAAATACTCGGTGCTAATGTGTTGGTAGCGTGTGACTAACAAAAAGCCCGCTTCTAACAAGTTATAGTTCTGCAGTTGTTCCAGCAATAGTTTGGCAGACTGTTGGCTGAACTCGACAAAGTCCAGCTGCCCGTCATACCAGGAGGTTAAATGCTCAGGAAAAGGACCGGGCTCGCCCTCTTCTTCATCTTTAAGAAAACTCGCATAACCTTTTGCCGGTTTGCTGGTATACACATCCGTTAATTCGACTAACAAATCGTGCAACTGGTCATCTTCCGTTAACGCCGAAGGAGCCAACCGAAGCCCTACTTGTCCGTCATTTTGATAAAACTGGTGAATAATGCTTTCTTCTATCCGCAATTGCATAACGGGGACTATCCTTGCTGTTTTGCTGTGTTACTATAATGCCATTGTAACACGGGACTGACGAACGATGGGAAAGTACCAACGTAGGGATAAAATTGCCCGATTAATAAGCTGGGGACATTGGTTTACCTTTGCCAATATCGTCCTGTGCCTGTTTATTGGACTTTTGTATATTGAAGCGGCCCCGAAGCCCTCCACGGCTATCGGTAATCTCTACATGCTTGTCAGCTGGATAGGTCACTTTGCCTTCCTGCCGTTCGTATTCTTCATAATTCTGATATTCCCATTCTGCCTGATAGTACCTTATTCCAAAATATTACGTGGCTTTGCCGCCCTGATAGCCTCATTCGGTCTAATAGCGCTTATCGCCGATGCGCTGTTCTTTCGTCAGTACGGGTATCATTTAAATACCTATTCTATGGCGCAAATGACCCGCGATGCAGAAGCGGTTTTCACAGGGGCCAGTTTCGTTATTATTTCCGGTGTTCTGTTAGGTTTCTTATTAACTGTCGGAATACAGCTGCTGTTGGCTAACCTCGCGTGGAAACGTCTGGAAGACTTACAACAGCGGAAAATTGGCGCCCCGGTTACAGCCATTTTCCTTTTATGCTTTTTCGTTAGTCACAGTATTCATGTTTGGGCTGACGCGGTGTTGTACGACCCTATTACCCAACAAGACGATATGTTCCCGTTGTCCTATCCTACAACGGCTAAAACATTAATGGCTAAACACGGAGTCATTGATGTTGAAAGCTACCAGGCCAGACAACAAATGCTGATGGCTACCGATAAAATAAAACTTAAGTATCCCCAGCACCCGCTTTTATGCTCTAAAATAGACTCTCAGCAGTCAACAACTCTGATTCTATTCGAACGTAGCAGTAGCAAAATTCAGAAAGAACTGGAAACTCTGGCAGCCAAACATCAACTAGAGCGACCGGAGCTTAAACTACTGGCTCATCCGAACCGCGACGGCGGATTATTTCAGGTGCTTTATGGCTTGCCCGACTTTTATCAGGAATCCATTGAGCGCCAGCAGTTGAAGCCCGCTTACCTTAAGCCGCTTAACGACTTTAATTTTGATGTGCGCTGGTATCACAGCGAAAACTGGAACGACTCTCTGCGTTTAAGTCAGTTTCATCCCGACTGGCAAAGCCAGGAGCTGGCAGAGTTTAGCGCTCATCCGCAAAACCAAATTAATGTCATTTTAATTGCTGAAGACGATATTTCTACTTTAGATAAAGTGCTTCAGCAAACCGGAGACCAACAACTGCTGCTCACGGCCTTGTCTCCTGCGCAAAGTGAAGAGTTATTGGGTAACAAGCAGTTTGCGCTTGAAAACATGCAGGTTCCCCTTTGGCAGCGAAATTACCAGTTGGCAGACCAACCTATAGCCGGACTTATGGATTTGGTTCCAACCATGCTTGAAGATCGTATCTCCTGCGCTGGTTCTCATAAAAATTACACCAATGGCGAAAGCTTGCAGACATCTAAGCGTCGTTGGCCGCTGGTTGAAACCTACAGTCCTTATATTGTTATTTACGACCAGAAAGAGATTACGATTTTAGATAATAGTGGTCAGTTTAGCGTATACAGCAGCAACGATTTTGAACTGAAAAAACAGGCCGAACCGCCCGTCCCGGTGCTTATCGACGCACTGAAAGATTTAAAACGCTTTAGCGAAACTGAAAACAAGGAGTAATTGTCGAAAATAGCAGCAGTCGAGCATCGGAGGGCGTGTTGAGACTTGCTAATTCGGCTTAATCCAGTAACATAGCAGTCCTCGGTCGGCGTGTGGCGCAGCTTGGTAGCGCACTGTCATGGGGTGTCAGGGGTCGGAGGTTCAAATCCTCTCACGCCGACCAATTATTTCTTTATTTTTCAAAATCTAAGAGAAATACTCGTCCCGACACACCTTATTTCGGAACCTTTATGGAACCTTTGGGGAACCTAATACAGTAGACCTAAATTGCAATTTCTCCAGGTGGCACTCGCGTCCATAATTTATGGTTTTCGGTATAAACCTTTGTTGATTTAGCATCCGAATGCGCCATTCTTGCTTGAGGATCATATCCCCCATCTTTGTATGCCCTTGCTGACAATGCTCTAATTTCATGAAAACTGGGTCGTTCAATTTTTGATAACTCAGAAAATAGCCCTAGCTGGTCTCGCAATTTGCTAAACTCTCTACTAATGTACTTGCTAGCAACTTGCGTTGGATGATCACAGCCTTCCCCAACCCGCTTGGGATATCGCCCACGACGGTGAACAATGTATGGACTCAAAAGCCGATCTCGACTCCTCTCGATAACCCTTTTTAACTCTTTTGTGATCGGGATCTCAACTCTGCTAGCCTCTTTCTCTTCTGTTTTCTGACGATGAATACGCAGATATCCGAATACCATCATGCCTTCTTCAACTACTGGTTTATCCAACCAGACGCAATCTTTGTACTGAATTCGGCTAATTTCCAAAACAGCGTGGGTCGTCTGCATGGATAATTCCATAGCTACTTTCAGATATACCGAAGCTGCCTCGTGTATTAATTTAAATGCCTCAGCTGTTAATCGTTTTCGTCGCTTGCCTTCTTTGCGCTTTTTCTTCTTCTGATCTGCAAAGTTAAGATCCATCGCGGATTCGTCGATTAGATACGTAAACACCTTCTGTAAAAAACTGATTTTCCGGTTATAAACGTTGTTGGATTTACCTGTGCAGTATTTTTCCAAATACTCATTGACATGTCTCAGCGTTATCGCCTTTGTATAAGTTTTTCCAAAAAGCAAAGTTAAGCGTTCACAATCTGCTTCAAATGTTTTTTGAGTGTCAGATGACATTTGCTCTTCTTCACGGACTCGACGAAGAATCTTTGGCAGCCAGTACTCTAATGGCTTATTATATCTATCAGCCCTTTCGATTAGTGAGATAGTTGGGTTCCGGTACTTTGCATTAAACAGTGAGGCAGCTTCTACGGCATCATGACGAGTCGTTTCGACTGGCAGATAGACGTCTTTACCACTCGGGTACCGATAACGCCAACGTTTTACACCACGCTTTTTAATTTGGTTTAAACCTGTCGGAAGTCCAGCGTTCTGAGTCATTCTTCTTCGTGGGGCCATCAGATGGATCCTCCTTCCAGCAGTTTAACTAGTTGCCCAACTTTTGATTCCGGCATGCAAATGTCGACGTGAATCAGAAACCGCCCCGTTGGAGTTCTCTCGATTTCAGTATTCACTGGCATTCGCCCAGTTGCAATCCAGTTGCGTACCGTTCTGCAAGTGATTTTGCCGTTAAAAAACTCGTTTGCATACTCAGAGGGAGTATATACATTCATATCGTCCCCCTTATGCCTCTGTCAGCCACTACTTCCATGTTTACTATCATCGCTATCATCCTTTAACGCCAGCTGCTTACAGTGGATATGGTATAACAATTTTCAGAAAAATTTACCGAACCCCAAAATTTCTTAAAATCTGACGTTAATACCCTGAATAATAATATTTTTATTTAACTCTCCTGTTAATTTGAGTCACTTTATAAGCTTCACAGTATCCCCATGAGTCTGTTTGCCAATTTGTTAAAGGTAAAAGATTTAGCACACTAAAACCTATCTCTGATAGGTCGCTTACGCGGTGTGTTTGCTCCGCAAAAATTTCGTTAAAGGGAGTTTAAAAAATATTATGTGCTACGATATGAAGTATATAATTTCTTATTAAACAAGGGCTTAAAATGAAAATCAAAATTTCCGATTTCGACTTAGTTGAGATGCTTGCTAATTTTGACTGTCAAAAGGTCATTGACATATTAGAGGAAAATTACTTGAGGTGCGCACAAGATCTGAAATTGATGAATTTGCATGGCAGACTTCATCATAATTGCTCATTTGAAGAGCTTCATCTCGAATGGTTGGAAAGATTTATTGAGGATATTCCGTTTAGTTACATCCAGAAAAAAGCTCCCGAATTTCGTAAGTTTTACCAGCAAAACTTGATCGACAGTCAGCTCGAAATACTTGGTTTTAATTTGGAGCACAAATTAATAATTGGCAATGCATTACGGATCCTACGTACTGAAAAATTCGAAGATCTTCCTATTCACGAACTGGAAGATTTAGCTATAAACACAGGGCTTATATCGAGATGTAGGCGTTGCGATTTTGGACATTTCACCACAGATCGGTTTTTTCAAAACCTCAGTTTTGAAGGATGCTCTGCAACCCCGAACGGTATCAACTCCCCCGTTACCGGTGACTGTGTTTATTTTGTAACCAGAGGTATCAACGATGAAAGCGCAACATCGTAAGGCATATGTTTCGGTAAAATCGAGATATTACAAGCGTGACGCGGCTACGGCGGTTCTGGATCACGCTAACGCACGCCGAAACGGGTTTACCAAATCGATTAATGTGCATCCTGAGTATAGCTGTGACAACGTGGGGCTGTACCCGAAAGAATGTAACAGCTCAGCAGAGGCGCTTGAGCGAGCTTGTACACAGTACAAACTCGTTACAGGTAAAAAAGTTCGTAAGGATTTCAACCTCTTATTTGAACACGTAGTGGTACTCACAGAATCACAATATGCGAAACTTGAAAAAACTTGGGGAAAACAAAAAGCCAAGGAGCTGGTACTTAAACAGTTAGCATTATACATGCGTAAAATTAAAGCAGAATTTGGTTTTGAACCGATCGGAGTCGAATTTCATGCTGATGAAGGTCATTTTCAGCCTTCAAAAACGGGTGAGGAACCAATCTTTTGCCGAAATATCCATGCTCATTGCCATTTTTTTAATTATGATTTTACGAAGAAAGTTGCACCGCTTAGACATTTGATGAAAAAGCAAAAAGATGGACGCGGTAGGACTAATCAGCTGAATCCAAATTTTGAGCGTATGCAGGATATTGCTGCTAATTTATTTTCTCCTCTCGGCTTTAATCGTGGCGAATCTAAGAATGTCACAGGAAAAGAACACCTGACGAAAGAGGCGTTCGTATTAAAAAAACTGCATGGTATGGAAGAACAAATTGCTGACTTGACGAATAAAAATCGTGCGCTCGAGGTTAAGCTTCAGGCAAAACACAAGAAATCCGAAATTCTTGACAAAAAAATCTCAGTTCAAGAAAATAAAAGCGCTTGGCTTGAAAAGCATCTCCAAAAACTTCAAACAATGGCGAATGAGCTTGAAACCGCAATAAAAAGGCGCTGCCAGAGTGCTTTAAAGCTAATGAGCCAGCGTCTTAAAAGAAGAGCCTCCCCTTCACAATCTCTGAATCGTCACTAACTCATTAGACACTCAGTAATCTTATTGTGAGGAGCTATCGGCCCTTGCTTGAACATTAGCTCTAGTAAGCAGTATTCAGCTTTACTGAATGCGGCAGGGACAAACCAAATTTTCAATATATCATGAGGAAGGGTCTGTCCGGCTAACTCTCAATGCTATTAACCAAATTATTGGCGATAAAGCTATTGATAATGCTAATGCAATTACGATGGCAGGAAACATTAAGTTTATCATTATAGATATTGGATGAACCCATTGGAATTCCCAAAAAGCATTCCAAAAGCCGTGATTCTTTATAGCCGAAAAAGATAAAAAAACAGCATATACAAGAATAGAGAGGGTGAGCGTCACTCCAAAGCATCCCGAAAATACGGTTTTAAAAGATGGCTTCATTTTAATACCCTGTGTTTTAAATCAAAAAGATTTTACTGGCAAGAATATGATTCTTCGAGAAACTTTTTTATTACAAACGCGTGGTACTCTCCAAGAGAGTCAGGGTTTTTGTTTCCCCAGGCAATGAATTTATCACTTAATAGAAGAGCGTTGTCACTCATGCAAGAAAGTGCTTCATCAAGTACAAAGTCTCTCTTTTTTCGATAAGCTTCAGAGCTAACCTCATTAAACAGTGATGGTTCTTTTTCGCTATTTATCATGTGCCACATAGCTCCGGCAATAAACCCTTCATCGTATGCCTCCGCTCTAGTTGAATATGAAAACGCTAACCTAAGCATATAGCCCCTACAAACATTAATATCTTCTTTACAGCCGTTATGCAGCATTTTGCCTTGATATTCTAATGGTACTTCATCGGCATAGGCAATCGCAGAGACGGACATGAGGATTATTAGACTGGGTAAAATAAAGCGCATAGTTTGATCCTTTATGAGAAGGCCCTTCAAAAGACATTAGGTCAATGTTCTTTGGCGTGCAACAATTTGTATGCCATTATCTATGGCTATGAGGTGTCTAGAAAATCGTGGTGATTCATATTGCTTTGCTTCAACTCCCAGATAAAACACTTAAGTCAGTAATGTCAGTTGTCAAGTAGCTCCCTAGGTCAACTAACTTTCATTTTTGGAGCCAAATAAGAAGCTACTCCCTTTGTGATAAAAGACTAAATTAGCAAGTATCACTCTTACCTTTAAAAGCGTTTAAGCTAGTGCGAGGAAGCCACTTATTTCTTGAAGTGACTAACTTTTACGTGCTAAAGCGCAAATGCAATTGGGCAAAGAATTGTATTTCGGTTTATTGTTTTACCAGCTTAAGGCCTGTCCAGCAAATAAGCCAGTGGAAGCCCTCTTTTGACAACTGACAACACTGACTTTTAATGTGTAATGTCAGTGTTGTCAGTTGTCGGTAACAGCTATTATCCATTCCCTTTATAATCAGGGTGGATTTCATAACGAAGGCAGGTTTTCTTCGACTTTCCCATAGTCCATGTTTTCCGAAGATAGCCATTCTCGACTAAGCTATCGACCGCCGCCCGACAGTCCTCATTGGAAGTTAAGCCTTTCCACCCTTTCCTCTGCAATGTCCGAAGATCAAACGGCGTATCCAGCTCTTTCAGCTGTGGTAACAATAATTGCGCTAAAACCACCTGGGAACTTGATTGCCAATAGGATTGTATACGACGGCTGTGAGACTCTAGCAGAGTCATGAAATTAATTGCTTTATTAAGGCTGTCTTCACCAACGCAATTACTTGAAACGAATGCCTCATGGTGTTCTGTACTATCAGCTTCATCAAAAAGATGAAAAAGATGCGCGAGTCGAGCAAGTAACGATGGATATTTCCCAATTACGCTCGCATGGGCACTTGAAGATTTGAGCGAATTTTCATGGTTTCTACAACACCAATTCTCAAACAAGATTTGGGCTGTATCACTGAATCTTGCAACGACCTTTATATCGTTCTCTACCATCATTGCAAAACAAGCAAAAGCCTTTATAGCTCTCTCTTCGTAATCATGATGTTTCGCTATATCTGTAAGCTCAGTTTTGACGTCTGGATAGACTGCAAGCTGAAGTCGCTCAAAAAATCCGTCGTCTGACTCACCGGAATGCCTTCGTTTCATTAACGGTAGGAGCCTACCTGGCTGAATTCCTCCGAGAATATTGATGCCTAAACGCTCGATAAAAACATCGTCTCGCGAGAGTCGGTCCTGCGAGTAACTACTGGTATTATTGAATGCCTCCAGATAAATAGAACGCTCTTGAGAGTTTTCGATTCTTTCAAGCCTGTTAAGCAGTCCAAATAGCTCATCTCTAACCATCAAAATTCCGTTCGGGTTTTCCTCAACGCGTTTTAGCAGCGCTTCAGGCGTCGCATCGTTAATCACAATATTCCGCATTTTAGGAGTGCTTACTTTTAATTCCTCTATTTGTTGTAATAAGGACTCTGCAAGCTTCAAATCGTTATTTTTAAAAGCTTGATCAGCTGAATCTTCTAGTATTTTGATCTGCTTCGTGAGTAACTTTTTCTTTGCAGCCCCATTTCGCTTACGCAATTCGTTTGCGGGCGTTATGATGCGATCATGTATCTTCGATATCAATGAGGTACCCACGCTCATACAGGGAGTTTTATAGGAGGATGGCGCACCGACAAATAGCCCCCAGATTGCTTGCCGAACCTCCCACTCATCAAACCTTTTGGGTTTTATACTAGCTGAGGCTCCAATAACAGAGGCAGCCGCAGTAATTACTGACACAGCGACATACTCTGGAGGGGCGTTATTGATACGTTTGGCTTCATGGCAAACGTGGCCGTATATAGCTTCTGGCAGCATATCCGGGGAGAGAGCTATCACCGGTTCCAGCTCAGGCTCTAGGGGCCTTGGAACGTCCCATTTGGAATTAGAAACAGGGATAAGAGCCTTCTCATCAAGGGTACTTAAGTCAGACTCTCCCACTTCATGATTCCCTAACCTAACACGTTCACCAAGCTTTGCTTCTTCGTTGCTTTCAATAAAAATCCTTTTCACCCTCAAAGCAAGCGTTTTAATTCCTTTCATAACTACTACTCCTGTAGAAGAATCAAATAGTACAGGAGAAATATTAACCCAAAAGTCCTAATAAATATTCAGTTTGGATGGCCAGGAAACCCTATCAATTCTATTTTATAGAAAGATAATGGCAATTTGCTTGGTTATATTATTATGAGCTTTGTTATGTTATTTGAATCCGCCGACTTAATTCTAAAAAAAGAATCAATATTTTTTCTCTTTCTTTATAAAATGACCTCTTTTCAACCTATTCAACGATGATATAAAAGAATCAAATTGTGCTTAACAAGAACAATGCTAAGCAGATCAGCGGGACCATTATACAGTACTCCGTGAAATCTAAGTTATTGTTTCCTAATTGTTTTTATTTTCCTGAATTACTCATTTTTCTGGCAGATAATAACAACTCAAAGAACTTAAGCGTTTGAAGTTAAAGGATTATATTCAATTTCGTTAGTTATCATGGGGTGTCAGGGGTCGGAGGTTCAAATCCTCTCACGCCGACCAATTCTTCTAGTGACACTCAATAAAGCATTCACTGGTTCCATTCTGGTAAGCTAAGTTGCTCTCCCATTTCAGTTGCCACTCGCCAGTAACCTCCTCTGGCAGAACCTTTTCGAATTAATACCCCTTGTTCTTTCAATTTAGAAATGTGTTTTTCTACCGCGCGCGACGAAATATTCAACACTTCAGCGACTCTGGCGGCACTCCATTCGGGTTGCTCATTTAATAGCCTAAGTACCATATTTCGTGTGCTCGTGCCCGAATATCGACCTTTACCCGAACCGTTATCCGAACCTAACAGCGAACTTTTTACCGAACTCATAGGTATTTCACTGGAAAAATCATGCGAGATACTCGCTTCTTCCAGCACCTCTGCTTTGTCTTTTTCTTCTTTTACTGTGGTTGAAATACTCTGTTGCAAACAATCCAGAATAAACTCAACCATAAGACCTCTGTCATTTTCACTAATTGAGCGTCGCAAGCAATCAAGATATTCGTCTTTATTGAATTTAAAGATTTGCTCAAAGCTTAACCAGGCAACTGCCGGATGCCATTTAGCTAAAATAAGGCTAAACCAGAGTCTTCCAACACAACCGTTGGCAACAGAAAACGGCTGAATAAATTCGAACTGCTGTAAGAAAATAGCCGCTTTAATTAAAGGGTGTTCGTTGCTTTCGTCTAACCAGGACAATAGACTTCTTACCGACTTCCCGGCCTGCCCCGCCGGAGCGGTCATATGAACCAGCTTGTTGTTGCGGTAAACGCCCATTCCCGTTGCGCGATAGCTTCCGGCACTGGGGGTTACTGCGGCGCAAATCATCTGGTGAGCGTTTTTAAGATCTGACTCCGAATGTAAATTCCACTCAGACAGCTTTTTATAGGCTTCATCTAGACGAATACCCTCCAGCGGTTGTGACTGCTCATCCAGGCCTACCGACGCATGAGCTTTAATTGGCAATTGTTGAGACTTAAAATCTTCTAAATTGCTTTTATCGGATTCAAGTAATGCTAACCAACGGCCAAAGTCGGTGCTTATTTGCGCCACTAAATTCACGCATTTACTGGTAATCAAATAATCTGCTGCCATTTGTTATTAGTAACCTCTGGGGGTTACTCTCCGTTATTTTGTTAACGCACACACTCAGTCTAAAACACTTACACTGTAATATCAGCGAATACCGATTGCAGCCTTGCCACTTCACTTTCTTCCAGCGGAAGCATAGGTTGTTTCCCCCAGACTGGAGCAGGCCAGGCAGCGTCAGTTTGAAACCGCGCTATATGATGAACATGCAACTGCGGAACCTGATTTCCTAAAGCAGCGACATTAAGTTTATCGGGTTGGTATTCAGCCTTTAGCCAGTGGCATAGAAATCGGCTTTCTTTTAACAACTGCAGTTGATCGTCTTCAGAAAGGTCTATGGCTTCGCGCACGTCTGCCACTTTAGGAACCAACAAAAACCACGGAAATTGCCTGTCATTCATGACTCTGACTTCGCATAGCGGCCAATCGGTTAAATGATAACTGTCTCTGGCTAATTCCGGAGCTAATGTATATTCCATAACCTACCCTTTTAATAACGTTTCAAGAAACCGTTTAAACAGTGCATTAGTTTGCGGCAAGCTGTCAATTAAACGGTGGCCATCATTCACCAGGTGTAACTCTGCCCTGGTTCTTTCCGCATAACGCCAACTGTTCTCAACAGGAACAATATCGTCTTTCCAGCCATGAACAATTTGAGTCTCACAAGCCGGTGTCAGTTCATCAAAATTTGCCTGACCACCTAAGTAAAAGGCCGGAGCCATTAAGAACAGCCCCCGGCTCTTTGTTTTAGCTGCAGCTACCGTTGCCACGTAACCGCCCATGCTGGAACCGACCAGCAAGAAATTTTCCGTTAGTGCTTCAATATATGTTGTGAGTTTTTCCACGCGCTGATCAGGATCATCAATACCCTGATAATCGACACTGGTTACGCTGAACCCCAAAGCTTCAGCGGTTTTTGCTAAAACTTTAATTTTGCTGCCCCAGGGGCCGCTCTCTTTTCCGTGATTAAAAATAACCAGCATTTAGCAATTACCTATATTTTGTGCTTAGATAAAACTATCAGATATAACAATTAAGTAACAATGTAAGCTTTTATCATGATAGTCAAAACGTTCATTATAAAGAAAGGCGGTTACTATGACCTTTAACAAGCAACTTGTTGCGCTGTACACCGCATTATCTATAGTGGCTCTGTTTAGCTCAAGCAGCCTTGCCGAGCACGAAGACATTATCTGGGGAGTAAACTCCTCCCCGCCGTTTCATATATTTGATGGTAAATACGAAGAACAAGGCTTTTGCGATGCTTTAGTCAGCAGCTTTCAGCGCCAGCTACCGGAACTGTCGCACAAGGTCAGAAAGCTGCCCTCCCGCCGTATTACCATGCTTATGAAAAAGAACAAGAACCTCTGCTTTCCCTGCCTGATTAAAGGAGCAAGTTACAATTCCGAATTTAATTACACCGAAACAACTCATCGGTACCAGCCGCACGGTATCATTACCCGTGCTGACACAGCAGCCAGAATCATTGGAAAGTATGGCCAGCCAGTAGATTTTTCCAGCCTGGTTCAGGACTCAAATTTACGCTTTGCGCAACCGGCTGAACGCCGTTACGGCCGCCTGCAGCCTCTACTGGAAGAGCACCTTATCGATTCAGATAATTTCAGTTTTATTAGCGGCGACAATGCCCACATCAACTTGCTGACTATGATAGTCAACAAGCGTATTGATTACACTATCGATTATGAAATGATTATGACTTACTACAACGAAACTGAATTTAAAAACAGCGGACTGGTGTTCTTGCCTATTGAAGAGTACGAGGGTGTGGTTATTGAGGGTGCGGTTGGTTGCAGTAATAATGAATGGGGACGTAAAGCTGTGCGACACCTTAATGAGGTCATCAACGAACTTAAAGCTGATCCGGACTTTCAAAAAAGTCTGGATCAGTGGTTAGGAACTAGTCGCCCAATGGTTGATTAAGCAAAGCGCTGTTGTAAATACTGGTTAATGTCATCGGACTCATACATCCACTGTACTTTATCGTCCTGCTCAATGCGCAAACACGGCACTTTAACTCTGCCGCCGCCATCTAACAGCTCTTGTCTGTGCTGCTCATTATTTTTTGCATCTCTTAATTCTATATTTAAATTAAGGCGGGCAATTTCCTTACGTACCTTGACGCAAAAAGGGCAAGCGGCAAATTGATAAAGAGCCAGCGACTTGCAGGCTTCATCTACCTGTTGCTGAGCCTCATCACTGCGGCTCTGGCCTTTTGGGGTGGTCAATTTTTCGACCAGTAAAACAATAGGCGTTAAAATAAGCCGTAGAGTACGAAAAAAGTAACGAATGATAATTCTCATAGAAATACAACCAGACTGCCTGTTAAAGATGCCGCTATTCTAACGTGTTTAAGGTAGAGCGTCAGTCTTTTAACTAAACGCTTTTCACTTTCCGTTTAAAGCTTCCGCGGCAATTTCGAACGACCTTAAACGAGCCTGATGATCAAAGGCATGACAAGTAAGAATAACTTCATCTATACCGGTATCATCAATAAACTGATTAATATGCCGTTGAACTGAATCCTTAGTACCAACCGCCGTATAGGTTAATGCATGATTCGCCCCGGCCAGTTCATGAGGCGCAGCAACCGTTCTTATGTCATCCACCGGTGCTTTTAAAGGCCCGGGTGTACCGCGCCGCAACGCAATAAACTGTTGTTGCATTGAACTCATCATTTTTCGCGCATCGGTTTCGCTGTCTGCCGCAAAAACGTTCATTGCCGCAGCAACATAAGGCTTGCTGAGGTAACGCGACGGACGAAAGTTCTCGCGATACGCTTTTAACGCATGCTGCAAATAGTCTGGTGCAAAATGCGAAGCAAAGGCATAAGGCAGGCCTAAGTGTGCAGCAAGCTGAGCGCCAAAAGTGCTTGAGCCGAGCAACCACACCGGAATTTTCTGTCCAAACCCGGGCACCGCTTTAATTGGGTCGCTTTCCTGCGCTTCTTCCAGATAACCTAAAAGCTCCTGAACATCGTTAGGAAACTGTTCCGCATCATCTGGTTTACGTCTTAACGCGCGTAAAGTTCGGCCGTCTGTTCCCGGTGCTCTGCCCAGACCAATATCAATACGTCCGGGGTACAGGGCATCCAGCGTACCAAACTGCTCAGCGACCACAAAAGGCGCGTGGTTTGGTAACATAACACCGCCTGAGCCCACTCGAATTTTGTCAGTTTTACCGGCGACATAACCTAAAGCAACCGCGGTTGCGGCCGAGGCAATTCCGGTCATATTGTGATGTTCAGCCATCCAGAAGCGGTGGTAACCCCACCGCTCTGCATGCTGGGCCAAATCAGCCGAGTTATGCAATGATTCAGCCACAGACCCACCTTCGGTAATGGGCGCTAAATCAAGAACTGAGTATTTCATACTGAATTACAGCTCTTGCTTGGTTGGGCGAATGATCATTTCATTCACGTCAACTTGCTGAGGTTGCTCAATCGCAAAGGTAATGGCACGAGCAATAGCCGCAGAATCAATCGCGTCTGAATACAAACTGTCAGCCATTTCTTTCGCGTCTTTGTCACTAATGTGATCCGTCAGTTCTGTTGCTACAGCGCCCGGTGAAATATTGGTCGCGCGAATTTCACCATTAGATTCCTGACGAATGCCTTCGGAAATGGCTTTTACCGCAAACTTGGTTGCGCAATACACCGTTCCGCCAGCAAAAACTTTCTGACCTGCAACCGATGACAGGTTGATGATATGACCCACATGCTGTTCACGCATAACCGGTAATACAGCAGCTACGCCATATAGAACACCTTTAATGTTCACATCAATCATGGTGTCCCATTCGTCCACTTTCAGCGCGTCGAGCGGGGCCAGTGGCATGAGTCCGGCGTTATTAATTAAGACATCAATACGACCAAATTCAGCTTTGGTGTCGTCAGCCAGTTTTTGAACTGCGGCTTTGTCGGTTACATCAACCACACGGTAAGCTGCCTGGCCACCGTCTTTCTTAATTGACTCAGTCAATTCTTTTAGGCGATCTTCGCGACGCGCCGCTAACATCAGTTTTGCGCCTTTTGCTGCAAGCATACGAGCGGTCTCTTCTCCTAAACCACTGCTTGCACCTGTAATAATCACAACTTTATCTTGTACTTCTGACATAGCTTTACCTCCGGTTAGTGCTATTGGTCAACTGCCCCTAACTGCTTTAATATCATCTCTTCAAAACGCAGTAGCGGCAGCATAGAACGCTGAACTTTGGCTCGCAGTAATGCCCCCTGCCAACCAGAAAGAATGAAGGCTCCCATCTGTTCGGTGTCAATGCACTGCTGAATTTGCTGTGCGTCCTGTGCAGCTTTTAAACACCGGGCAATACGCTGCTCCCAGTCAGAAAAAATGTCATCTAACCGTTCGCGAAATAAGTCACTCTGAGATGCCATTTCCTGACCCAGGTTGCCTATCAGACAGCCTTTGGAGAAATCACACGACTTTAAGTCCTCTACCGAGCGACGCAAATAGCTGCGCAAACGATCAACCGGCTCCAACGTCTCGTTAGCCAGAGTTTCGTCCATGCGTGCTTCATAATCCTCGGCGTAGGTTTCGATAACAGCCAGGCCAAAATCATTCTTACTTTTGAAGTAATGATAAAAGGAGCCCTTGGGCACCTGCGCCTCGCTCAGAATTTTATTCAAACCGGTGCTGCCGAACCCATGTATGGATATCAGGTCAGCACCGATTGTTATGATGTTTTGTCGTGTGTCATTCTTAGTCATGCGATCTATATTAGACCAGTCGTCTAGAAACTTCAAGATCAGTCTGTTAATTGCAACTATAGGGCTTCAGCAATGGGTTCCGGCCAGACACCGCACTGAACTTTAGCAATGTGGTCACTTTGTAAAATTTGCATAACCACCCGTGACTGACCTATTCCCCCTCCAATAGTTAAAGGCAATTCACCCGCTAACAAGGACTGATGCCAGGGTAGCTTGAGCTTTTCCTCCTGTTGGCTAATAGCCAACTGACGCTTTAATGCCTGCTGGTCAACACGTATCCCCATAGAAGAAAGTTCCAGCGCGTCATCTAATACCGGATGCCAGACAAGAATATCGCCGTTTAAGCCCGTACTGCCCTGCTCGTTAACCGAACTCCAGTCATCGTAGTCCGGCGCTCTTACGTCATGTGCATGACCATGACTCAGCTCCCCGCCAATACCGACCAAAAATACTGCGCCATGTTGTTTAACCACTTTGCGCTCACGTTGTTTTGCAGTAAGGTCTGGATAGGCAGTAATTAAATCCTCTGCATGCACAACCTGTATTTTCTCCGGTAAGGTTCCGGTTCCACCGTGTTGTTCAATATATTGCTGCTCCGTTTGACGCAAAGCAGCGTAAATACGCTCGACGGTCTGGATCAGAAACGCCAGCGAACGCTGCTCTTCAGTAATGACTTTTTCCCAGTCCCACTGGTCAACGTAAACAGAATGTACGGAACTCAAAGCTTCTTCGTCGGGCCGCAAGGCTTTCATTTGGGTAACTATGCCCTCGCCTGCACCAAAGCCGTAACGCCCCAGGGTATAGCGCTTCCATTTCGCCAGAGAGTGAACCACCTCGTAGTCTTTGTCGGGCACGGCTTTTACTTTAACTGCAACCGCCTTTTCCCAGCCCGACAAATCGTCCTGAACACCACTGCCCAACTCACTTAGTAGTGGCGACTGCACTTCAATAAGCCCAAGCTGAAGCTGTAACTGCTGAGTAAAGCCGGCTTTTACGAATTGAATTTTCTGTTGCTGTAACATGTATTGTGACTTCATAAATACTCCGAATCGTTAATAAAAGAATATAAACACAATTCAATTAATACCTTTTAGAACTATTTATTCAATAATGTTTAACAAAAATAGCTTTACTTATTATTTTCCGTTAATTTATACCTAACTTAATTAACGAAGCTTTAATAAAACATGAAAAAATTACCTGAAAATTATCAAATCGATGATCTGGACCGTTCCATACTAAGAACTCTGATGGAAGACGCACGTATTCCTTACGCTGAGCTGGCCAAACGCTATAAGGTGAGTCCGGCCACTATTCACGTACGGGTTGAAAAAATGAAGCGTGCCGGGATTATTGAGGGTACGCGTTTACAGGTTAACGCCAAACGCTTAGGCTACGATGTCTGTTGTTTCATTGGCATTACGCTGAAAAGCGCGGGTGACTACCCGGCCGCAATTGAAAAACTGGAAAAGCTCGAAGAAGTTATTGAGGCTTACTACACTACCGGTCAGTACAACGTCTTTATTAAAATTATGACACCGTCAATAAACGAGCTACAACACACGCTAATCAATCGAATTCAGGCTATTGATGAAATACAATCGACGGAAACGCTCATTTCATTACAGCAGCCAATTAACCGGGACATACAGCCATGACAGCGCAGAACTGCATAAACAGTGGATAGAAGGCTTACTGGTTGACTACTACGACCCCATGTACGACTACCAAATGAAAAAGCGATAAGCATCGCTAAAAATCTGCGACCCGCCGAAAACAACAGTCAATGCGTTAAGCTTTTGTTATGGTATTGGCATAATTACACCAAGGGGATCTATCTATGTTGAAACGAATGTTAAGCCGTGTCACCGCGGCTGCATTGGTCATCGTTGCCCTGCCTTCTATGGCAGCAACAAAAGACCTTTCTTACTATCTGCCACAGGATGTCAGTTACAACCCGGAAATTACCAAACCCAAAGATGTGCTTGGTTATCAGGTTGGTGAATGGCATGCCCGCCCCGAACAAATTGTAAAGTATATGGAAGTTCTGGCCGAAGAGTCAGATCGCATCACGCTGGAAGTGACCGGTCGCACACATGAGCAGCGTCCTTTGTTACTTCTTACCGTCACCTCAGAAGACAACCACCGCAATATTGATGACGTTCGTGAGCGTCATTTGGCCGCAGCTGATCCAAACCGTGATGCCGACCCGGACAATACGCCGGTCGTCATGTACATGGGCTACAGTATTCACGGGGACGAATCGAGCGGCAGTAATGCAGCAATACTGTTTGCTTATTACCTTGCCGCGGCAGAAGGTGAAGCTGTGGATGAGCTTTTGAGCGATTCAGTTATTCTGCTTGATCCGGCGTTTAACCCTGATGGACTAGCTCGCTTTGCACAATGGGCAAACCAGCACCGCAGTCAAAATCTGGTTGCCGATCCACAGCATCGTGAGCACGTGCAACCTTTTATTCGTGGCCGGGTCAACCATTACTGGTTCGATATGAACCGCGACTGGCTGTTACTGCAACACCCTGAATCGCGCGCGCGTATCGCTAACTTTCAGAAATGGAAGCCAAACGTACTGACCGATTACCACGAAATGGGAACCAACAGCACGTATTTCTTCCAGCCGGGTATTCCGTCTCGTAAAAACCCATTAACGCCAGATGAAAACGTGCGCTTAACCGAAATTCTTGCGGCAGAACACGCTGACTCGCTGGATGATATTGGCAGCCTGTATTACACCGAAGAGTCATTTGATGACTTCTATTATGGCAAAGGCTCTACCTACCCTGACATTCAGGGCGCCGTAGGTATTTTATTTGAACAAGCCTCCAGCCGAGGACACTTGCAGGACTCGGTTAATGGTGAGGTCAGCTTTCCGTTCACTATTCGTAACCAGTTTGTCGCCTCACTAAGTACCATTTACGGCACACACAAAAACAAAAGTCGTTTTATTGAGTTTCAGGAGCGTGCTTACGACGAAGGCATGGAGGCCGCACAAAAAGCCAAGTTTGAAGGTTATCTAATTGGTGACTCAAGCGATCCGTCGCGTGTAGAAGGTCTACTGGAAATCTTTAAACAGCACGGTATTAAAGCTTATCGTGTAGAAAAAGATATTGAACAGAACGGCACTCAGTTTAAAGCCGGAAGCAGTTATTATATCCCTCTGGCTCAGGCTCAGTACGGTTTAATTCAGGGAATATTCAGTACGCGTAAGAACTTCCCGAACAATACCTTCTACGATGTTTCAGGCTGGACTCTGCCATTAGCCTTTAACGTGCCATTTGAGACTCATCGTGGTCGTATTCAAATTGCGGATAATGCCTGGGATGCGCCAAAACGCAAGACGTCGGCTCTCACTGATGCCTACGCTTACGCATTTAACTGGAACGATTACTTCGCTCCGGGTTTATTACAAGAGTTGCTGGAGCAGAACATTCACGTTCGTCAGACAACAAAACCCTTCACTGTAGAAGGTGAACAAGGCCGTCAGGAGTTTTCAGCCGGTTCTATTGTTGTACCTAAAGCCTATCAGGAACGGGAATGGCGCGATGTACAACGTCGTCTGGCTACCGCAGCAAAAGAAAAAGGTATTCAGGTAACCTCTATCGAGACCGGATTAACACCTGAAGGTGTTGACCTGGGTAGCCGCAATATTCAACCGGTAGAAAAGCCCAGCGTAATGATGCTGACCGGCGAAGGGGTTAACCTTTACGAAGCTGGGGAAACCTGGTACTACCTTGACCGCCACGTAGGTATTCCATTGTCGATGGTTGATACTGAACGTCTGCCCAGCGCTGACTTAACCCGTTATAGCCATATTATTATGGTAGACGGACATTACAGCAATTTAGATAAACAACTGCGTAAAAAAATCCAAAACTGGGTAAGCCACGGTGGAACAATAATTGGTCAGCGTGGTGGTGCTGAATGGTTAGCAGAAAACGGTCTTCTGCAAACTCGCTTTATTGATGATGCCGTCTTCCAGAGCGCTTTTACTAAAAAGCAGCTAAGTTACGAAGAGCGCGACGACTTCTACGCTGAACAGCGAATTGCCGGAGCGATATTCTCAATGGATGTCGATACTTCTCACCCACTATTCTTTGGATTCCCGCGTGACCAAATGCCAGTATTCAAGAATTCGGCTGCCGCCATGGAAGAACCCGAGTCGCCTTTCGTTTCAGTCGCTCGCTATTCGGAGCAGCCTTTAATGAGTGGTTACACTGATGAGCGCAATCGCGAAATACTAAAAGGTAAAACCAATATTGCCGCCCATCGTTTAGGCAACGGTCAGGTAATTGGTTTTGCCGACAACATTAATTTCCGCGCCTATTTTTGGGGGACATCCAAGTTACTCAGTAATGCTATTTATTTAGCTCCCCGTATTCAGGTTTACGCGAAAAAACTGGACGATAAAGCAGCAGCGGATGCCGCCGCTGAAGCCCATTAATTAATAAATTAATAGAGATAAAACCGCTAGGATTTTTTGTCTTAGCGGTTTTTTTACACTTGGATATATTGGTTGTTTTTCGAATAATGGTCTACCTTACTAATTGAATCTTCTAAATTAATCAGTGAGGTGTATATGTTACGTTGGGTTCTAATCTTTCTAGCCGTGGCTGTAGTTGCCGCTATTTTAGGTTTTGGCGGAATTGCCGGAACAGCTGCCGGAATAGCTAAAATTATCTTCTATATCTTTATTATCCTCTTTGCGATTTCTTTAGTCGTTCGCCTGCTTCAGGGGAATAAAAGGCTTTAAATGTTTTAGCCTTTGTTAGATATTAGACATTGGTCGTATGCCAACCGTTATTGAGTTTACGCTACAATAACGGTTGGCATTTTTCGTTATCTGTCTAACACTACAACAATGAGGCTCTTGCCATGAACGCAATCGTAATGATGGTTCTGGGTTTAGGCGCAATGTTTCTCGGTTATGTTTTTTACTCTAAATTTATTGCTGAGAAAATTTTTAAGCTTGATCCGAACTTCAGAACACCCGCTCACGAATTAGAAGACGGAGTCGACTTCGTCCCTACCAATAAATACGTTCTGTGGGGCCACCACTTTACTTCTGTAGCCGGTGCGGCACCTATTATTGGTCCTGCCATTGCGGTTATCTGGGGTTGGGTACCTGCTTTCTTATGGGTTATTTTCGGTACCATATTTTTTGCTGGCGTACACGACGCTGGCGCGATCTGGGCAAGTAACCGTAATAAAGCCAAATCTATTGGTAACTTGACTGGCGATGTTGTTGGCAAACGCTCTCAAACGCTGTTCATGATCGTTATCTTCCTTGTCTTACTAATGGTCAACGCGGTTTTCGCTACTGCTATTTCAGGTCTGTTGATTAAATTCTCCAGCTCAGTAGTGCCAGTTTGGGGTGCTATTTTTGTCGCACTTATTATCGGACAAATTATTTTCCGTAAATGGATGGGCTTAGGTGCAATATCCATTATCGGTGTACTGGCACTGTACGCACTTATCTGGGCAGGTCCCTCATTTCCAATAGAATTGCCAGAAACGGTAATGGGTATCAGTGACAACGCGCAATGGGTTCTTATCCTGTTTGGCTACGCCGCTATCGCTTCATTACTGCCTGTTTGGATGTTGCTTCAGCCACGTGACTACATCAACGGTCTGCAGCTCTTCATTGGTCTTATTTTGCTTTACGGTGCCACGTTATTACTGGCTCCGGAAATTTCAGCTCCGGCCTTCAATAGCAATACCCCAGAAGGCACCCCGTCAATGTTGCCGCTGTTATTCGTCACCATAGCCTGTGGGGCAATTTCGGGCTTCCACGGTCTGGTTGCATCGGGTACAACCTCGAAGCAACTTGATAAAGAAACCGACGCCCGTTTTGTCGGATACTTTGGTGCGGTTGGTGAAGGCTCATTGTCGCTGGCGACTATCATCGCCGCCACAGCCGGTTTTGCAACATTAGCCGACTGGGAAGCGGTCTACTCATCTTTCGGACAAGGCGGCGTATCAGCCTTTGTTGAAGGTGGCGCCAACATTATTAGTCAGGGGCTAGGCCTGGACATTGGCGTATCAGAAACCCTGCTGACGGTAATGGCTGTGCTTTTTGCCGGTACCACAATGGATACTGGATTACGTCTGCAACGCTATATTTTCCAGGAATGGGGAAACTTGTATAACATTAACTGGATGCAAAAAGCCTTTCCGGCAACGATGCTAGCTGTAGGAAGCTGCTTATTGTTAGCCTTCGGTGCTGGCGGCGCAGACGGTTCCGGCGGCTTAGTTATCTGGCCTCTGTTCGGTACCACAAACCAGTTATTAGCAGGGTTGACCTTGTTGGTTATTACGGTCATGTTGGTGCGCTTAGGCCGACCAATGTATTACACCTTAATACCGTTAATTTTCCTGTTGATAATGACAGTCTTCGCTCTTATTGTTCAGCTTAAAGATTTCTATAACAGCGGTGACTGGTTCTTAATGGGTCTGGATTTAGTGGTGCTGGTTGCCGCTATCTGGATTGCTCTTGAAGCTAGCGCAGGCTTAACTAAAATCCGTAAGGAACAAAAAGCCCAGAAGCAGCAATAAAAGTAACTGGAGTAAGTAGCATGAATATACAGTCAGTGCGCCGTTGGTTCAGCCGGGCAAGTGATTTGGCAAATGAGTTTTATAATGCGCCCTATCGCTCTGCTATTGCCCGGGCAAAGCGCGACGAAGACGATTTATTCATGCTACTGGTTTTTTCTGAAATGATGGGCGTGCCGAACCCGGCCGCCTATTATACTTTAGAGTTACAGCCATTAATGCTGGAACGTTTCCACGAATGGCATCAACGCATGGGGATGGAACACTCACCTCTTGATCACTTCCGTTGTTGCTAATTTTATAACCCGACCAAAAGCAGGGTTCATTTCTCATGTTGTTAAGCGATAAAAAAGTTTTATTAATTGGTGGCAAAGGCGGAGTTGGTAAAACAACCGTTTCTTCGGCTCTGGCAGTTCTTGCCGCCCGACAAGGCAAAAAAGTGCTGCTGGTTTCAACCGATCCGGCACACAGTCTAGCCGATGTATTCGATATGAAAATTGGCGATAAAAAAACTGTTATGCGCGAAAACTTAACCGCATTAGAAATTGATCCTGACCACGAAGTTAAGGCTCATATTGAACGCGTCAGTTCTCAAATGAAGCGTTTTACAAACCCCGATCTCTTTCCCGAAATTGAGCGCCAGATGCGTTTAACCCAGCAGTCTCCGGGAGCCCAGGAGGCTGCTTTGCTAGAGCGCATTTGCAACGTCATTGATGAAGCAGAGAAAGACTACGATTTGTTAATTTTTGACACAGCCCCGACCGGTCATACTTTGCGTTTACTGACATTACCCGAGGCTATGGCAGCCTGGACGCAGGGAATGCTGCGCTCGCAAAAGCGCTCTGAAGACTTTGATTCAGTCCTTGAGCATTTATCACCCAAAGCTGGTAAAGATATTAATAACCCAATGGCGGACCCTCAAGACAATGCCAGCGACGGTATGTCCGACCGCACTAAAGCAATTACAGAACAACTATTAACACGACAGAGGCTTTTTCAACGAACCCGACGCTTACTGCAGGATAGCAGTTACACATCCATTCTGTTTGTGCTAACACCAGAACGTCTCCCTATTCAGGAAACTGATCGGGCACTGCAGTCGTTAACCGCGGAGAAGTTACCCGTTGGTGGTGTTGTTATTAATAGAATATTGCCTGAACAGGCCGACGGCAGCTTTTTGGCCAAACGCAGGCTTCAGGAAAAAACTTACATAGAAGACATTCACAAACGTTTTAAAGCATGGCGAAATTACTCTCTTTATCTATTAGAAGAAGATGTCCAAGGTCTTGATGCATTAGAAGCCTTTGCAAATAATCTGGAGCAAGCAGGATTTTCTGCCTAACTGCCATTTTTTTGTCATCGCTTTCTCTAATAATACGTATACAGTGTGATTGTTGTTAATTAAGGAGAAGACTATGCGCGCTGTAGGATACAAAGAATCACTTCCGGCTGAAGATCCAAGTTCACTGCTGGATATTACTGTCGATGATCCGGTTCCCGGAGCCAACGATTTACTGGTTAAAGTTAAAGCCGTAGCTGTTAACCCGGTTGATACCAAAATCAGAATGCGCATGGCGCCTGAATCTGGCCACAAAATTATTGGCTGGGATGCAGTCGGGGAAGTTGTCTCTGCCGGAGATAAAGTAACAGGTTTTAAAACCGGAGACCGTGTTTGGTACGCGGGGGACTTGACCCGACCAGGTTGTAACGCGCAATTGCAAACCGTCGATTATCGCATTGTAGGCAAAGCACCGGAGAACCTCGATGACACTCAGGCAGCCGCCCTTCCACTGACCAGCATTACTGCCTGGGAAATTCTGTTTGATCGCTTACAGGTTGATAAACCTTCACCGCACAACAAAAGAACGTTATTAATCATTGGTGGAGCCGGTGGCGTTGGTTCGGTCTTAATTCAGCTTGCCGCGCAGCTAACCGATGTCACCGTTATCGCTACGGCCTCCCGCGCAGAGTCTCAACAATGGGTAAAAGCTCTGGGGGCTGACCACGTTATCAATCATTACGACGACTTAGCTGAGCAGATAGAGTCTGTTGGCGCCTCTCCGGTAACCGATGTGGCCTGTTTGACTCATAGCGAACAGTATTTCGCACAATGCATGAAATTAATGGCTCCTCAGGGTCGCTTTTGCCTTATAGATGATCCATCAGAAAGTATCGACATTACCCTGATGAAACAAAAAAGTATCAGCTTGCACTGGGAGTTTATGTTTACCCGTTCTATGTTTACTACAGCAGACATGATAAAGCAGCAGGAATTACTGAACCATATTGCGAAAATGGTCGAAAAAGGCCAAATTCGTTCGACTCTGGGTAAAAGCTTTGGCGAAATGAATGCGAATAATCTTCGGAAGGCGCATCAGGCATTAGAAAGTCAGAAAACCATCGGAAAAATAGCGCTAACTGTCGCTGAATAGTTTTACAAACATACATGAATGTATGTATAATTCCGGATTGATATAAATTAATAGGTCAGAGGTAATTTAATGAACACGCGTTTTAGGTTTGCCCCCATTTTTGCCGCGAGTCTTCTGTTAACGGGAGCACTAACCGCATGCAGCGACCAACAACAGCAGCAACAAGGCCAGCAGCAAGCAGCTCAGGTTGATGTGATTACCGTAACGCCTGAGTCAATCAGCCTTAGTACCGATTTACCTGGACGTACAGCTGCCTACCGAGTTGCTCAGGTGCGTCCACAAGTTAGTGGTGTATTGCTGAAACGGACTTTTGAAGAAGGAACTTTTGTAGAGAAAGGACAACAACTCTATCAAATTGATCCTGCCGTTTACGAAGCAGAATTAGCCAGCGCCAAAGCTGAAGTTGAAAGCGCCAAAGCTGTGCTGCGCAGCTCGGAACTTCGTTATAAACGCTTTCAGGAATTACTTGAAGAGAACGCTGTCAGTCAAGACGAATTTGATAGTGCAGAAGCCACTTTTTATCAAAACAAAGCGGCTGTTTCAGTCGCTGAAGCCCAGTTAAAAAATGCCCGTATTAATCTTGAATATACAAAAGTCAACGCCCCTATTAACGGTGTCATTGGCCGCTCTAATTTCACTGAAGGTGCATTATTAACGGCGTCGCAGACTGAGCCTTTGGTTACGATTAATCAACTGGATCCAATTTATGTTGATATCAACCAGTCCAGTAAGCAATTTATGGAATTACAGGCTGATATAAAATCTGGCCGTATTCAGGCGAACGAGAAAGGTAACGCACCCGTTCGTCTAAAATTAAATGGTCTGGATTACGATCAAAAAGGTGAGCTGCTTTTTTCTGAAGTCAGTGTCGATGAGGATACAGGAGCAATTCTATTACGTGCTGAATTCCCTAACCCGGATAAAACGTTGTATCCCGGCATGTTTGTGCGTGCTGAAGTGAGTGAAGGCACTATTAACTCAGCCATTAAAGTACCACAAACAGCCGTAACTCGAGACCCCAGAGGACGACCTTATGTCATGCTGGTAAATGATGACAAAAAAGTTGAACAACGGATGATAACGACAGAACGCGCTGTAGGCAGCAGTTGGTTAGTATCTGAAGGCCTTAAAGAAGGCGATACCGTTATCACTTCAGGTCTGCAAAAAATTCGTCCGGGCGCATCGGTGACTATCGATTCATCTAACTCTGAACAGCAGCAGTAAGGGAAGTCAGTAATGGCCAAGTTTTTTATAAATCGCCCGATATTTGCCTGGGTTATCGCGCTACTGACCATGATGGCCGGTGCTATCGCGATGCTGCAGCTACCTATAGCTCAGTATCCGACTATCGCTCCGCCTGCAGTCGAAATTCAGGTGAGTTACCCTGGCGCTAACGCCGAAACCGTTTCAAATACCGTAACCAAGGTTATTGAGCAGAATATGACAGGTATTGATAACCTGCTCTATTTCTCTTCTCAGAGTAACTTTGGTAACGGCACCGTTAGTCTGACTTTTGCTTCAGGAACGGATCCTGATATTGCTCAGGTGCAAGTTCAGAATAAGCTTTCTCAGGCAACCCCCCAGTTGCCTCAGGCAGTTCAGGCTCAGGGCATTACCGTTAGTAAAGCGAGTAGCTCATTCTTAATGGTAGCCGCGCTCGTGGCCTCAGACGACCGTTACTCTCAAACCGACTTAAGTGACTATATTGCGTCAAATATTCAGGATCCTATAGCCCGTACAACGGGGGTTGGTAACGTTCAACTCTTTGGCTCACCCTACTCTATGAGAATTTGGGTCGACCCGTCAGCGCTGGTTAACTACGGCATGACAATGGCTGACCTTAAAAGTGCTATTCAGGCACAAAATGCTCAGGTTGCTGCCGGTGAACTTGGTGGCACACCAGCCGTAGAGGGGCAACGTCTGAACGCAACCATTATTGCGCAAACTCGTATGTCTGATGTCTCTGAGTTTGAAAATATCACCTTAAAAGTGTTGTCTGATGGTTCTCAAGTCCGCCTTAAAGACGTTGCTGAGGTCGAAAAAGGCGCGGAAAACTATTCCATTCAGGCCAATTATAACGGTAAGCCGGCAACGGGTCTGGCAATTAACCTACAAACCGGCGCTAACGCTCTGGAAACAGCCGATGCGGTAAAAGCGCGAATGGCTGAACTGGAAGAGTTTTTCCCTGATGGAATGGAGTTGGTTACAGCGTACGATACGACTCCCTTTATCAAAATTTCAATTTCAGAAGTCGCGCAGGTTTTAATAGAGGCCATTATTCTGGTCTTCCTGCTGATGTTCGTTTTCCTGCAGAACCTACGCGCTACTTTAATACCCACCTTAGCAATACCGGTGGTTATTCTGGGAACCATGGGAGTCATGGCATTAGCCGGTTTCTCAATTAACACCCTGACCATGTTCGGTATGGTGTTGTCCATCGGCCTGTTGGTTGATGACGCCATCGTCGTTGTAGAGAACGTTGAGCGCTTAATGTCTGAAGAGGGCTTGTCACCCAAACAGGCAACGATTAAGTCGATGGGACAAATTACCGGGGCACTTGTTGCTATCGGTGTTGTTATGGCCGCGGTATTCGCACCTATGGCCTTCTTCCCGGGTTCCACCGGTGCCGTTTACCGACAGTTCTCACTGACCATCATTACCTCGATGGGTCTGTCTGTTCTGGTCGCTATCGTGTTCTCACCAGCATTGTGTGCCACCCTGCTGAAACCGGTTAAGCACGACAAAAGCAGTGGCTGGGGCCCGCTTGGTTGGTTCAACCGTACCTTAGAGAAATGGACCGATAAGTACACCAATACCATTCACTCAATTTTACGTCGTACCGTACGGTTTGGCGTACTTTACCTGGGTATTATTGGCATTCTGGTGTTCTTATTCATGAAATTGCCAGCGGCCTTCTTGCCCGACGAAGATCGCGGCGTATTCTTGACTCAGATGCAGTTACCGGTCGGTTCGACTATTGAGCAGTCGGTTAATACCATGGACAAAATAGAAAACTATTACCTTAACCAGGAAGATGCGGTTCAGTCAGTATTTTCTGTTGTTGGTTTCAGTTTCTCAGGACGAAGTCAGGCTAATGGTATCGCCTTCGTGCGTTTGAAAGACTGGAGCGAACGTGACGAAAGCCAGAGTGTTAATGCCGTTATAGGCAGAGCTTTTGGGTTCTTCGCTGGTATTAAAGAGGCGATGATATTTGCCTTTAACCTGCCACCTATTCCAGAACTTGGTGTTTCCAGTGGTTTCAACCTGTTCCTGCAGGATCGCGGTAACCTGGGTCATGCAGGTTTACTCGAAGCCCGTAACCAATTGCTGGGTATGGCAGGACAGAACGACAAGCTGGTACAGGTACGTCCAAATGGTCTTGAAGATGCGCCACAGTTGCGTATTGATATCGACTTTGAAAAAGCTCAGGCGCTGGGACTGACTATTACCAATATCAATGAAACCTTAAGCACAGCCTGGGGTTCATCCTACGTTAACGACTTTATCGATCGGGGCCGGGTTAAAAAGGTCTATCTGCAGGGCGAGACGGAATCGCGCATGTTGCCTGAAGATATCAACGAATGGTATGTCAAAAATAACCAGGGTGATATGGTGCCATTTAGCTCATTCTCGAGCTGGGAATGGACTTATGGTGCCCAGCGAGTTGAAAGCTACAACGGTGTTGCTGCAATGGAAATCCAGGGGCAGGCAGCTCCGGGAGTCAGTACCGGCGAAGCCATGATTGAAATGGAAAAGATGATTGCTAAGCTTCCTCCGGGTATTGGTTTCGAATGGACAGGTATTTCTTTACAAGAGCGTCAATCTGGTGATTTTGCGCCGATCCTTTATAGCGTATCGCTGATTGTCGTATTCCTGTTCCTGGCAGCCCTGTACGAAAGCTGGTCAATACCTTTCTCAGTCATGCTGGTTGTCCCTCTGGGTATTCTGGGTGCTGTCGTTGCTGTCATGCTTCGCGGTATCTCTAACGATGTTTACTTCCAGGTAGGTCTGCTGACAACCGTAGGGGTATCAGCAAGGAACGCCATACTGATTGTTGAGTTTGCGAAAGACTTACAGGCTCAGGGTAAAGAGCTACTGGATGCCACGCTGGAAGCCGTGCGCTTACGTCTGCGCCCTATCCTTATGACGTCCTTAGCCTTTATCTTTGGTGTTATGCCTCTGGCACTAAGCGATGGTGCAGGTGCTGCAAGCCGTAATGCCATCGGTACCAGTGTTATAGGCGGAATGATTGGCGGTACTGTACTGGCAATCTTCTTCGTACCATTATTCTTCTATGTTGTGCGGCGAATATTCCCGCCTAAACAATCGGAAGAATAACGAATAGCAGATACAAAAAACCCGGAGCTTAAACTCCGGGTTTTCTTTTTAAAACGGCAGCTTATCAAGTCGCTTTTTTAAAAACTAAGCGTTTTTGCCCACCGTAACTCAATAAAAATACTAGACCTTCAGCTAAAGGCTTACCAATAAAAGGTGTGACACCAAGATACCGGAAAGCCTCCGTAAGGCCGTAATTAGCAGCCACTAAAACAATCGCCAAACAACTGTACTTAGTTGCGTCCCAGGCGACATGAGCCCCCTGTTTGAATACCCATTGGCGATTCAAAGAAAAGTTGAACACCCCGGATATAATTCGCGCCAGAACAATAGACTCCAACACCTGGCCGGAGAAAAAGTAAGCTGTCGCAAAAATAGAGTAATCAAGGCCGGCAGACAGAATGCCAATACTCGCAAACTTTAAAAACTTTTGGTAAATTTTTATCGAGTCGATTACTGGTCGGTAATGACTTGTTTCATTACCCTCTTCATAAACCGTGGTTATTTCCTGAGAGTTTATGCGATAGCCGCAGCGCTTAGCCGAAAGCAGCATTTCCAACTCAAACTCATAACCTGAACTGTTAAAGTGAACTAACTGTTTAAGGAAACCTAACGGAATTCCACGTAGTCCGGTTTGGGTATCTTTAATATCCTGACCCGTTACCAGCCGAAAAATAACCCGGGTAAATTTATTACCGAGTCTGGAGCGGAAAGGAATGTCTTTTTCATCGAAAGTGCGGCTACCCAGCCATAGTTTATCCGGGTATCCTTTTAGGCAGGTGCAAATAGCGAGAATGTCTTTCGCCAAATGCTGACCGTCTGCGTCAGCAGTTACGGCACCGGAACAGCGTTCATCACTTTGCTTGATGATCCAGTTAAATGCCGTGCGCAACGCCGCGCCTTTTCCCTTATTTTGCTCATGCCTTAGAACATGAACACGATGACGATCAGCCAGTTGCTGAAAAACATCGGAGAGGCGACTACCGTCATCAACAACAATAATACCCAGATAGTGATTCCATTCTGGATCTCCAGTGGTAATACTATCAATAAGCTCCAGCAAGTGCTGGTCGGGATCCAGCGCCGGAATAACAATATAAGGTTTCTTCATTCCAGCACTGGGCCTTTGTTTCTATGTTTTTTTGTCCTGATCGTCTTTGACTTCGTACTCTCCATCAATAACCGAGCCACGGTCTTCCTTATTATTTTCATAATGTTCTTGTTGTTTTTGATACTGCCGTTGTTGCTCCTGATAATGCTGTTTCGCCTGCTTACGCATACGCCAAACCTGTTTAATAGCATGACGTTGACGCCACATAACCGGAATCATCAGCACAAATAAAACGGCGGCGATGACCATGCCAAAAGCCAATCCAAGGCCTATCAGAACCAATAACAAAAAAAGGCCCAGCAAACGGCTGAGCCAGTTACCGGAGGATGAACCTCCGGTACGCGAACCCTGGTTGAAACGGACATAAACTTTATCTCGTTTATGAGTCATAACTGCTCCTAAAAAATGACTACAAAGCTAAGACAACATAAGGCACAGACCGTTCCTACAAGGTTATCTTAACGTCTATTTACGCATATCTTCTGTTGCTTTACGTACCGCTTCAAATTCATTGCCCGGTGCCCATTGCGGCCAATCCCGTGAGTTTGCTAACTCATTGCCAATTGAATAAAAAACGGACATGTCCTGCTGTACACCACGTAAATCCCAGTTTTCATCAAATTCATCAGCCGGTTTATGATAAGCGTCGCGATTAAATATAGCACGCTGCTCTTCAGTCCACTCGCGGCCCTTTTCAAAGTGATCATTGCCACCTTCAGCGTAAAGCATCGGCACGCCTTTCTTCGCCAGGCTAAAATGATCCGAGCGGTAGAATGAACCCACTTCAGGAGTTGGCTCAGGTGCTACATAACGATCTTGGGCCTTTACGTAGCGTTTCAAGTAGTCTTCCATAGAAGAATTGCCATAACCAACGACAACCATGTCTTTCATCGGACCATAAACGTTCATAACGTCCATATTGATACCGCCAACAGCTTTGCCCAGCGGCAGCATTGGATGTGACGCGTACCAGCCAGAACCGAGCAGGCCACTCTCCTCTGCACCTACCGCAGCAAACACAATAGAGCGCTCTGGTTGTGGCCCTTTAGCAAACTGCTCAGCCATAGCCATTAATGCGGCCGTGCCGGAGGCATTATCCTGCGCACCATTATAGATAGGATCATCTTCACGCACCGGATCGGTTCCCAGATGGTCGTGGTGAGCCATATAAATAACGTGTTCTTCTGGATATTTAGAGCCCTCAATGTAACCAATCACGTTATTGGTATCTAAATATTCAAATTTGTTTTGCACCGTCAGTGAAGCTTCAATATTCAGCGGCTGAGGCTTAAACTCACCACTTAACGCCAGCTCCCGCATTTGTTCTAAATTCTTGCCTACAGTAGCAAAAAGCGCATTTGCACTCTCTTCGGTTATCCAACCTTCAATGGCTGAGCGATCCATATTCTTGTTTTCACGCTTTAAGTCAAAACGCACTGGAGAACCGCCAGCAACAACCCCCCAGCCATATCCGGCAGGTCCAGTCTCGTGTATCACAAAAGCGGCTTCAGCGCCCTGTCTGGCGGCTTCCTCAAATTTATAAGTCCAACGACCATAGTAAGTCATTGCATTGCCATTAAATAGCTCAGGATCACCTGTTGCGTAGCCCGGGTCATTTACTAGCATAACAACGGTTTTACCTTCAACATCCAGTCCTTCGTAGTCGTTCCAGTCGTATTCAGGAGCAACAATACCGTATCCGACAAAAACAACGTCGCTGTTCTCGACTTTAACTTCGTCAACCACTCGCGGTGTCCACGCCATCATTTCCGTACGGTACTTCATTGACTCTGGTGCTGACTCACCATCAAAGTTTAGAGAACTCACTTTATACGGCATCAATTTGACTAAGGGGACAGGTTGACGATAACTGTCATTTTCCTGGTCATACGGCTTTAAGCCCCACTCGCGGAAATTATTTTCAATAAAGCTAACCGTTTTTTCACCACCAGCTGATGCAGGTGCGCGCCCTTCAAACTCGTCAGAAGATAACGTTTTAAGATAATCCCGGTAATTGGGGTTAAAAGCTGAATCCTTTATATCGGCAACGGCTTTATCTGTTTCTTTGTTTGATTCGTTTGCCGGCCCGCAAGCAGCTAAGACACTTAAGCTCAGTGCTCCCAATATGACGTACTTCATGGTTTCTCCTTTTATATTACTTTTCATTATTACTCTTTACCGTATTTTTGCTCACAGCTCTCGCCCTCAGCTTTTCTTAATTGATCGCCCATGCGAATATCGTGCTCCGCAAAAAATCCGCCATTGACCTCAAGTACGCTCCAGTAATTTTTCCCCGGAGAATAGCTTCTGCATTGCGTTGGATCATCGCTGCCGCAAGGTCGCATCGTGAACGTTTTCACAATACGGCCTTGTCGATCAAGGTAAGCAATATCTAATGGAATTAATGTCTGGTACATCCAGAAACCACTGTAGCCGGGCCGCTCATTTCCATAACGGAACCACATTCCATTGTACTCACCCAGTGACTCACGCTGCATTAAACCCCGCGCTTGTTGCTGCTGATTATCCGCTAGCTCGACTGTCAAAGGTTGTTCAAGTTCGCCCAGACAGACTTCGGTTTTATCAAATTCTTGTGGTTCAGGAACATTCCATTGCTGCGCCAGACTGCAAAAAGGTAAGGCGCTGATTAATATAAAAAGCACTCGATAGTTCATTTGCTTGACCCTGTCATAATCAGTAACTCTGATTTTGTCCTATCCAGTGGGAGATCGCAATTCAAACCTCAACTTGAGCAGGACAGTTCAGAGACCTGCTCCTCAGCCGTTGGCGGCTTCGCCCAGGGGCTTTCGCGTAAACGTTCAGAAAAGGGGGTCATTAAAGCCTGCACATAGTCATGTAATAACGAGTCGTCACCGGTTTCTGCAGCCTCGATAACCCGCTGCGCATGGTGTGTCCTGACAATAACCCAGGGGTTAACTTGCTTCATCACGTCAATATCGCTCTCTCCGTTTACCACGTTATTGTATTCCTGCCACCAGCTGTCACCGCTTTGTGCCAGTAACCCTTTCGGCTCTTTCGCTTCAAGCGAGTCAATTAAGTCACGGAACGCCAATTGATAATCGGCCTGGTTCACTTCCAGCAGACTTAACCAGCCGCCAACTAACTGCATTCTCTCTTTGGCCGGCACTGACGACATCCCCAGACGCTTTGTCATTCGGTTTAAGTAAGCTTTTCGAAGTTCAGGTTCGTAGGTGTCCAGCGCCGCCCTTAGTTTATCTGCCTCAATTAAAGGACTAATTGCCTGAGCCAGTCGCTGTAAATTCCAGAGTCCAACTCCCGGTTGTTGCAAAAGCCCGTAACGCCCGCCCGCATCGGTATGATTAAAAATCTTTTCGGGCTGGTAATCATCCAGAAAGGCGTAGGGGCCAAAGTCGAACGTTTCACCCGCTAAACTCATATTGTCAGTATTCATTACACCATGAATAAAACCATAAGCCTGCCACGCAGCAATCATCTCAGCGGTACTTTTAACCACCTGCGAAAATTGTTCCTCGATATCCGCATCCGCTAAGTGTGGCCAGGTCACTTCTATGGTGTCCTGCCAGAGGTTGTGCATGGTATCTTCCAGTCCGCGGTGAAAACAGTGTTCAAAATGACCAAAACGGACATGCGTCGTCGCTGTGCGGGCCAGCATCGCGCCGGGTTCAACCCGCTCCCGTTGTATCTTCCCTTGTGTCGAGATTAAGGCCAAAGCACGCGTTGTCGGAATAGTTAGCGCGTGCAGCGCTTCGCTTGCCAGCAATTCCCGTATAGAAGAGCGCAACACCGCCCTGCCATCTGCGCCCCGGCTGTATGGAGTCGGTCCGGCGCCTTTTATATGGATATCCGTTATTTTATCTCCCACTACGGCCTGACCCAGCAGCAGGCCGCGACCATCGCCTAAATAAGGGTTAAAATGTCCGAACTGATGCCCTGCGTACTTTTGCGCAACCGGGTCACTTCCCGGGCAGTGCTCGAGCCCTCCCAGCCACTGAGACAATTCAGCCGGCGGCGTTTCTCCATTGGTTAATTCAGCCCATAAAGGGCTATTTAACCAACGTAAATTGACCTCGCCATCGGGCTTTATTGGCTGGCGAGTTGTAATTTCCGGGAACTTACGGGCAAAGCGGTTATCAAAAACTATTGGCATACATCCTCCTGCTAAATAGATTGTTACACAGTCAGCGAGGCTTGCATAACTCATAATAAATCAGCTAAGGTCGCAACGTTTGGCCATTGGCAGCAAAGGAAGCCACATGCAACTTCATTCTTTACGACGTATCACCGCAATAGGCGGTGGCCACGGTCTCGGTCGGGTACTGTCGACTCTGTCGTTTATGAAACATAAGTTAGTCGGTATTGTAGCAACCACAGATAACGGCGGCGCAACCGGTTTGTTACGTGAGTCACAACACTGCATTGCCTGGGGGGATATCCGCAACTGCCTGTCACAACTTGTTGAACAACCGCTAGCGGCCGAAGTACTGAATTATCGTTTTGATTGCACATCGTCACTGCATGGTCATAACTTCGGTAACCTGCTGCTTTATACACTGGACCAGCTCAGTGCCCGCCCGTTAGATGGTATACAGCTATTAAGTCGTTTGCTGAACGTCGATAATCGCATACTTCCTATGTCGGAATGCCCGACCGATCTCATTGCGACAACCAACGATGGCATTCAGTGTCATGGTGAAATACGCATTGATAAACTGCCGGTTATGCCACGCAAGCTCTCCTTATCCGGCAGCGTTACTGCAACCCCCGAAGCGATACGCCATATTCGAAGCAGTCAGTTAATCTTGCTGGGACCGGGAAGTTTCATGACCTCGGTTATGCCACCGTTACTCATTAATGGTGTCCGCGATGCCTTACGGACAACTCAGGCCAAAGTGGTGTTTATTGATAATCTGGTGGATGAAAACGGCCCTGCCGGGAAACTCAGCCTGGCTGAAAAAGTCGGCTTTATCGAGAAGCAATTGGGTAAGCAGGTTATCGACTTAGTTTTAAGCAACAAGCAAGAAAAAGACCTAAAATTACCGGTTATTGGCGGTTTGCAGAGTGATGAAGATGTCTACTACCGCCATAATACAAGCAATTTACTGGCTAAATTAGAAGAAGCCGCGAAACAACTCCTGGTGGAGAGTGCTTAGCCGCCGTCAGCTGAAATACGCGAAGCCACGGCGCTGTGCTGATCCCGATATTTAGCATCTTCACGCTTGTTGTAGGGCCTTGCACAAGGGCCACTGAGCTTCTCAAAACTAATAGCACCTATCTTCATACCCGCTCGTAATGCCAAAGGTAACTTACCGCTATTAAAGAACTCCAGAACAATTTGTCCTGACCAACCCGGGTCAATGCGGTGAGCCGTTACATGTACCATCAATCCTAAACGCGCTAATGACGAGCGACCGTCTAACCAACCCACCATATCGGCCGGCAAGGTAATAGACTCATGTGTTACCGCTAAAGCAAATTCGCCAGGGTGAATAAAAAAGGCCTGGTCATCTTTAAGCACAATTTCATCACTCATGACTTCCTGAATTGCCGCTTCAATAGCTTCGCGCGAGCCGCTAATATCTATAAAAGGTGCCGCATGATCCTGCAGCACACGAAAATCGTTGCCTAAATGAATATCTAGTGTAACGCCTGAGATATTATTGGCTTGGGGTGCAGGTTCGACACCTATAATTCCATCTTTCAAATGCTGTTCTATTTCAGTGTCGTTTAGGCGCATGGTTCATCGTTCTCCGTGTTGTCATTTAAGACCTTAAGGCCAGTACTATAACGAATTTTCTTGCTGATAATAGAGTTTTGCTGCAACTTGTTGCGCTGAATTTAAAATTAGCTGACTTAACGGGTGTTCCGGCTGTGCTAACAATAGTGGTGTATCGCCATCCAGACTCTCGCGCAGCTCACTGTTCAAAGGCCACTGTCCCAATAACGGTAAGTTGTGCTCAGTTGCCATAACCGCCCCCCCGTTTTTGCCAAAAACCGCATCTTCATGCCCACACGACGGACATTGGTAAAAACTCATGTTTTCCAATATGCCTATAAGCGGAATATTCAGCTTTTCAAACATAGCCACGCCTTTCTCCGCGTCTTTAAGTGCAACGGTTTGAGGTGTGGTTACTACCACCGCGCCAGTTACCGGTAATTTTTGTGCCATGGTCAACTGAATATCGCCAGTACCCGGCGGCATATCCACAATAAGATAATCAAGCGCTGGCCAGGCCGTGTCTTTGTAAAGCTGCTGCAGAGCGCCACTTGCCATAGGACCGCGCCAAATAGTCGCATCGTTGTCCTCAACCAGGTATCCCAGCGAATGTACATGCAATCCGTGGCGCTCTAAAGGCATCATTTTATTGTTCTTGGTCAGCTCCATCTCTGAGCCGCCACCGCCAAGCATGGTCGGAATTGATGGCCCGTAAATATCGGCATCCAGCAAGCCAACCTTGGCGCCTAGCTGTGATAAAGCTAGTGCCAGATTCACACTGACAGAGGATTTCCCCACTCCGCCTTTGCCTGAGGAGACAACAATGACATTACCCGTGGTAAGCGGTAATTCCGGCTGTGAGTTCTTCAATTTTTTGATCTGACAATTAAGCTGCCAGTCAAACTCGCCCAGTTCAGAATCCTCTTGTATGGCTTTCAGCAAGGACTCGCCAGCAACAAAAGGCAAATTCAATACCCGTTGCTTACCGGAGCCAGTTACCCAGTTATCGGGTATGCCATTAGGCAATAAGGGGTGAGTAAAATCTTTCATCATCAACCTCGGGGATCTGTGTATCAGCCAAGAGCTATGCTAACATGAGCGGCATAAAACTTTAGGGTTTACATTCGATTAATCAACAAAACGGAAGCAGATTTTCGCATGAGCCAATCCGCACGTAAAATACTGGTTACTAACGCACTGCCTTACGCAAACGGCCCTATCCATATCGGTCACATGTTGGGCTATATTCAGGCCGATATCTGGGTACGCTTTCAGAAGCTGCGCGGTAACGAATGCCACTTCGTCTGTGCTGACGATGCGCATGGCACACCGATTATGCTGAAAGCCCAGCAGCTTGGTATAACGCCTGAACAGATGATTGGCGACATGCAACGCTCGCATGAATCCGATTTTAGTGATTTTTTAGTCGGTTTTGACCACTACTACAGCACGCACAGTGACGAAAACCGTGAGTTGGCTGAGACTATCTACACGCGTCTTGATAAAGCCGGACATATTAAAACCAAAGTCATTGAACAGCTGTATGACCCGCAAAAAGAGATGTTCCTGCCCGATCGCTTCGTTAAAGGCGAGTGTCCGGATTGCGGCGCAGAAGACCAGTACGGCGACAACTGCGATGTTTGTGGTGCAACATACGCACCAACCGACCTGAAAAACCCCAAGTCGGTGGTTTCTGGCGCAGAACCCGAACTGCGTGAGTCTGAACATTACTTTTTCGACCTGCCGGCATTTGGTGACATGCTAAAAAGCTGGACGCGCTCTGGCTCATTGCAAAATGAAATGGCGAACAAGCTCAACGAATGGTTTGAACAAGGCTTGCAACGGTGGGACATTTCCCGCGACGCGCCCTACTTTGGCTTTAAAATTCCCGGCACCGAAAATAAATACTTCTACGTATGGCTGGATGCGCCTATAGGCTACATGAGCAGTTTTAAAAACTATTGCTCAACCACAGGCAAAGCAGACTGGGACACTTATTGGCAAGCTGACAGCGAAGCCGAGCTTTATCACTTTATTGGCAAGGACATTATCTACTTCCACAGCTTATTCTGGCCTGCCATGTTAAAAGGTGCCGATTTCCGTCAACCAACCAATGTCTGGGCACATGGTTTTATTACGGTTAACGGGACTAAAATGTCCAAATCGAAAGGGACATTCATTAAGGCTCGTACCTACCTTGAGCATCTTGACCCGGAATATCTGCGTTATTACTTTGCAGCCAAACTGACAAGCCGTATTGACGATTTAGACCTGAATCTGACCGACTTCGCACAACGGGTCAATTCAGACCTTGTTGGTAAGGTGATTAATATTGCCAGCCGCTGCGCCGGTTTTATTCAGAAAAAGTTCGATGGAAGACTTTCATCTAACGTAGCTGACTCAGCACTGTTAGAAGACTTTCAGCTGGCCGGTGACAACATCGCTGAGCTTTATGAAAAACGAGAGTTCTCACGTGCCATGCGCGACATTATGGCGTTGGCTGATCGTGCCAACCAGTACATTGCTGATAAAGAACCCTGGCAGTTAATTAAGCAGGAAGGCAGCGAGCAGGAAGTTCATGAAATTTGCTCGTTGGGTATCAATCTATTCCGAGTGTTAATGGTGTATTTAGCGCCAGTTGTACCAAAACTGACCGAAGAAGTGCAGAGCTTCTTAAACGACAACTTCACCTGGGACAGCCACAAAACGGCTTTAACAGACCACCCGATAGATAAATTCAAAGCGCTCATGCAGCGCGTTGAAATGGATGACGTAAACGCCATGATTGACGCATCAAAAGAAGAGCAAGCTTCACAAACTCCGGCTGTGGAAGCCAATGATGAATTGAAGAAAGAACCCATTGCCGATGAAATAAGTTTTGACGATTTTGCTAAAGTTGATTTACGCGTTGCCCGCATTGCAAATGCCGAGCACGTTGAAGGTGCAGATAAGTTATTGAAACTGACATTGGATCTTGGCGGTGAAACTCGTCAGGTATTTGCCGGCATAAAATCAGCTTATGATCCGGAAGCATTGAAAGGTCAATTAACCGTTATGGTTGCGAACTTGGCACCTCGAAAAATGCGCTTTGGTTTATCTGAAGGCATGGTGCTTGCAGCAGGCCCGGGTAAAGATGAAATCTACATTCTGAACCCGCACGATGGCGCCAAACCCGGTATGAGAATAATGTAATCAATCGGGCAACTAGTCCATTGATATAATACGACACCCCAGAATAAAGTCGCCGCTGTTGTCTTCCAGTCTCTGACTGCGAACAACTTCAGCGGTAACTTTCAACGGGGCTATGGAACCAGACGAGCCAATTTCCGCAAATAAGCTATCGCCAATTTCTGCGTTTTCAGGTAATTGCAAAGATAAACCAACCGCACTTAAATCAAGACAAATCCCCTGTAACTGCTGCTCTCCCTTTTCATTTTTAAGAGTAACCTTTACATCTGCATTGACTGCCATTCGCATGAAATTTCGATTTTCCGGGGATTCCAGCATGTTGTCCTCTTATTTGTATATTAAGTGTAAATCTTACTTAAGTTTTAGCACGCCTTAGCCGATAAAAAAACATTATCGGATAACATGGAACCGTCATCATGGTAGAAGCGAAGTTTTCAATTGGTCAACTTATCACACACAGCCTTTACGGTTACCGTGGCGTGATTATTGATGCTGACCCGTGCTTCACGCTATCTGACAGCTGGTACAATAAAATGGCAACCTCTAAACCGGCCAAAGATCAGCCGTGGTACCATATTTTAGTTAACAACTCGTCAATTCAGACTTATGTCAGTGAAAGCAGCTTAGAAGCCGACTTTTCAGAGCAGGCAATTCAACACCCAATGGTTGACCTTTTGTTTTCGGGAAAATCCGCCAGCCAATATAAGCTGTCCGAAAACCTCAACTGAATTTGCCGATGCCCAATGCTATAGTTACCATAGACTAAAATAGCGTAATAAGGGTAAGACAATGGCAGAAGAAACAATTTTCACAAAAATTATTAACCGTGATATCCCTGCGGACATTATCTACGAAGATGACAAAGCGCTTGCGTTTAAAGATATAAATCCACAAGCCCCGTTCCACTGTTTGATCATTCCCAAACAACCTATTGCGACAGCAAACGACATTAATGAAGACAACGCCGGTTTGGTTGGCCACTTGTATGTGGTTGCAGCTAAATTAGCAGCGGAACATAATTTTTCACAAGACGGTTACCGGTTAGTCATGAACTGTAATGAGTATGGTGGCCAGACGGTGTATCACATTCATCTACACATGCTGGCTGGAAAACAAATGGGCTGGCCACCTTATACTGATAAGAAAAAAGAAGCGTAAAGCAATTAAGGGCGATACCGAGTATCAAGAATTTTATCAACGACCCAGGCATCGTCCCTTTTAATCAGTACCACATCACGGCTGTCCTTCGCTCTCTCACCGTTGTGATAGCCGTCAAAAATGACCGTTACTCGTAAATCTTCCGAATTATTTAAGTAATCGGTAAAAGAGTTGGTTTCCACTTCAATTTCAACGGTTTCAAAATAGCGGCCAAGAACGTACCTCTGAACCGCACTAACCGCACCATAATGATCAATTAAGTCAGCCATACGCTCTGAAGACAGCTGTTTCGCCTGCTCTAAGTCTCCGTCTTTATAAATTGAGTCATAAAAACCCTGGATAACTTCTTCCGGCTGGGCTTGTGCATAATTTATCGGTTCGTCGTCTCCACACGCAGATAACGTCACTATAGTGAAAGCCACTACCAATAAGTTTATAATTTTCATCACCTGCTATTCTCCTTTTGCCACACCTTCGCGACGTGGGTCAGCACCGCCAATAAGAGTGCCGTCTGAATCAATGCTAACTCCGTGTAAGCCACTGTTTAAATCAATAACTTTAACGTCATGTCCGCGCTTCTCTAAATCTGCTTTGAGTTCACTTATGTCCCGACCTTTTTCCAGCGAGGTATAATCATTACGGTTAGTTACGTGACCAAGATTGATAGCTTGCTGGACGTTTAGGTTCCAGTCCAGCATGCCAACTAATGTCTGGCTGACATAATTAATAATTCGGCTGCCGCCGGGGGAACCTAACGCGTGTAAAACCTGTTCACCCTTCTCGTCCAGTACAATAATGGGATCCATTGAACTACGGGGGCGTTTCCCCGCCTCAACTCTGTTCGCATACTTTTCTTTACCATCGCCCGGCGCCAGAGAAAAGTCCGTTAATTGGTTGTTTAACAAGAAACCGCCGGCCATGACCGTTGAGCCGAAACCCATTTCAATACTGGTGGTCATAGACAATACATTGCCTTCGGCGTCGACTATTGAGACATGGCTGGTATTTGGCAGTTCATAAGCAATATCCTGCTCATACTCGGGCTGTAACTGAACTCCCGGTTTTGCCTTGCCCATGTCATTTTCGGTAATTTTATCTGCCCGGCTCGACAAGTAAGTTTTGTCCAGCATGGCTTCAACTGGCATCTCTACAAAGTCAGGATCCGCAATCCATTGGTTCCTGTCGGCATAAGCCATGCGTGACGCCTGAGTAAACAAATGAACGAATTGTTCTGAATTAGGTTCAAGCTCACCTAACTCAAAGTTTTCCAGCACGCCTAGTGTTTGCAGTGTTGTAATCCCCCCAGAACTTGGAGGTCCCATGCCACAGACCTGATATTGTCTATATGCGCTGCATACTGGTTCGCGCAGTTTGGCTTTGTATTGGCTTAAATCTTTAAGACTTAATGCGCCTGGCTCGATAGGGCTGTTTTGTACCGCATCCACAATCTTTGCTGCCAGCTCCCCCTGATAAAATGCATCAGCCCCCTGCTCAGCAATAAGACTTAAGCTCTTTGCATAGTCAGGGTTCTTGAGAATGGACTCCGCTTTCAATGGCTCTCCGTTAGGGAAAAAGTAGTCGCTGGCTTCAGGCATTTTTTTCACACCAGGGTTAATCTCCATCTCAACCAGCTTGGCCAGTCGCGGAGATACTTCAAAACCCTCTTTTGAAAGCTCAATAGTTTGACTAAAAAGTGACGACCAATCCGCTTTGCCCCAACGTTTATGAGCTAATTCCAGGCCGCGAATGACTCCCGGTGTCCCGACTGAACGGCCACCGACGACGGCGTCAATCCACTTAGGCGCATTACCTTCTTCATCCAGAAACAAAGACTCAGTAGCGTCCATAGGAGCAGTCTCACGCGCATCTATGCTGTACAGCTTGTTCTCTTCGTTATCCCAATACAGAATAAACGCACCGCCCCCCGGCCCCGATGACTGAGGTTCAACCAGCCCGAGCATAGCCTGTACAGCAATAGCGGCATCAACTGCAGAACCACCACGCTTTAAAACCTGATAGCCAGCGTCAACCGCGTGCGGGTTCGCTGCAGCCACCATAAAGTTATCGGCAGTTACCGCACTCTTCTCAACAAAGCCAGTTGCGGCTTCCGGTTCACGGGTTTCTTGTTCGGATGCAGGCGTACAGGCAGTTAATACGCTTGCAGCAATTATTGTCGGTAGCCAGAACTTCATAAGGCCTCATTCATATTGGGAGGAATTTCCCCTATCATACGAATCAGAAACCAATGACGCAACGAAAAGGAAAACGAATGGAGAGGTTTAATCAATACTGGGCAGGGCTTGCCCTTGTTCTGATTTTATCCATTTTTTTACAACTGATGCCTCAGTGGCACTCGTTACTGACTTTTAACTCAGAAACAGTTATGGCTGAAGGCTGGCCATTGATTAGCGCCCACTTTATTCATTTAGACTGGTGGCATGCGTTGTTTAACTTCATTGGGCTGGCGCTCATTGTTCTCATTTGGCGTGAATACTGGAGCACTCGGTGGCTAATAAACGCTCTGCTGATAAGCGGTGTTGCAACCTCTCTAATGCTCTGGATTATGCCGGTTAATTTAAGCTTTGTCGGTTTATCTGGTGTGTTACACGGACTGCTTGCTTATTGCTTAATTAAGGACATTCGTGCGGGTAAAAAATGGATGTGGCTTATTCTAATTGCACTTGTGGCAAAGGTCGTTGCCGAGTTACTTGGCTGGCAGCCGGATCACTTTGTTGGCGAGCATGTCAGCTACATTCACGCGGCAGGTTTAGTGAGCTCATTATTGCTTTATAAATTAGAACGGCGCCGCATTAGTGACGCCGTTCCCTTCGATAAGTAAAGTTCGCTTTACTTCAGGTTTTCTTCAAACAACTTAAAAATCCGACGGTATTCGTTCAGCCAACTTTCAGGCTGACGGAAACCGTGCGGTTCCACCGGATAAATTGCCGTTTCCCAGTCTTCTTTCTTCAGCTCAATTAAACGCTGCACAAGGCGAACACTGTCCTGAAAAAACACATTGTCATCAACCATCGGAGAGTTGATAAGCAGCGCATCTTCTAAACCTTCAGCAAAGTAGATAGGGGAACTGCGACGATACGCAATAGCATCGTCCTGCGGTAAATTCAGAATGTTTGAGGTATAGCTGGTGTTATAATGAGCCCAGTCAGTCACCGGACGCAAAGCAGAACCAGCCTCAAATAAACCTGGCTCTTTAAACAAAGCCATAAAAGTCAAAAAGCCACCATAAGAACCGCCATAGGTTCCTAACTTGTCGCCATCAACGTTCAAGTCATTTTCTAAGTAAGTAGCAACGTCGACCAGGTCTTCAACTTCCGGCGTTCCCATTTGACGATAAATAGCGGTACGCCAGTCGCGTCCGTAACCTTTTGAACCGCGATAGTCGAGGTCTGCAACCACATAGCCATTTTTATTCAGTAAGCTGTGGAACATGAACTCGCGGAAATAGCCTGACCAACCCATATGCGCGTTCTGCAAATAACCGGCACCGTGAATGAACACAACCGCAGGATATTCTTCGGCTCTGTGTTCATCAAAACCTTCAGGCTTATAGATGCGGGTATAAATAGGCTCATCAACATGAGAAGACTCAACCCCGACCAGTTCCGGCGCAGTCCAGTCAATACTCAGGAACTTTTCCGAAACCGTATGTGTCAGGCGCTTCGGTGTTTGAGATGAGTCTACAGCTTTATGATAAAGCTCAGGTGGCATTAACGGTGTTGAATGAGTCAGCAACAGCTCGTCACTTTCAGGGCTGAGCTCAAATGCGGTCATACCATCAAGGTCAGTCAAAGCTTCCGGTTCGCCGCTACCATCGGTTTTCACCCGGTACACTTCGTAGATACCAGGATGTTCAATGTTCGCCTGAAAATACAGATAGTCTCCGCTACGATTTAAGTCGGCAGACTCGACAACATAATGACCTTTAGTTAACTGGCGCGTACTGCCATCAATGCTCGTCGCATACAACTGTGAATAACCATCAGCCTCGGACATGAACCACAACTCACTGCTGTTTAACCAACCAAACTCGTTGTGAGTGTAATTGATCCATGCATCGTCGTGTAAGCGGTCTTGAGAAACCAGTTTTTTACCGGCAGTATCAACAGTAGCAAGCCAGCGATCTTTGTTATCCCAGGCTTCCAGCATCACCGCAACTTCAGTTCCTTCAGCGTTCCACTGAATAGCACCGTTATCCCAACCCCAGTCGGACATCAGAGTTATTGGGCGCGGCTTCTCTTCAGAGGTGTAGCTTTCGCCTTCTGCCTCAAGATTTTCGCGCTTCACTTCTGCCAAAACATCTTCATTCCAGCCTGGTAACGTGTTGTAGGTTAGCGTCGACTGGCTGCCGTCGCTTAAATTGAGTAAAACCAATTGGTGTTCAACAGGCTTGGCATCAGCAACACGGCGACGCACGTTCTCACTTTTTACGCGGCCGTCTTCACTGATGTAGTTTGGCATAATATCGCCTTCATCACGCCAGCTTTGCGGCTCAGTAATAGCCACCAGCAAAAAGTCGCCTTTTGGTGACAAACTGGCCGACACCAACTCTTTATTTTCAGGTAAGTAGAAAGGCTTAGGCGCTAAGGTTGAGTTTTGCGCATGTAAGTTGGAACGCTGAGCAAAACGTTCTTCCGATGCCTTACGCTCTTTTTGCACAAACTGAATTAACTCTTGTTCTTCACGAGCAAGGTAATCCTTCGGTTCTTCGTTTGCCTTAGGCTTTTCTTTAAAAGCTAATGAAGCAACCTGGCGGCTTAACCCCGAGTTCACATCAATAACAAAAAAGTTATTATCTTGTTGGTAGCTCAACTGCCCATTGGTCATAGGCTGTAGATTATGCTGGCGAGCATCGTCACGGGTTAATTGACGGAGACTGCCGTCATTAAAACGAACAAAAATATTGCCTTCAAAGGTATAAGCTAAAAAGCTGTCATCCGCTGCATGCACTTTTTCATCGGCAACGTACTGATGCAGGTTTTCTATAGCCACTTTCTGTGGTTCACCGGCACCATTTTCCAGCATCATTAAGTCACGAATGTCGCTGCCTTCGCGCTTTTGATAAAAAAGAATGTCCTCACCATCCATACTCCAGAAAGCCTGCTCCGGGAAACGTCCCATCCAGTCCGGATCAGCCATAATTTGTTCCATGGTGAGAGCGGCGGTTCCCTGCGCACTGGCAAGAGAGTTAGCTTGTAAGGTCGGGGTGTTTTTCTGCGTGTCAGCAGTATTCGTATTCTGAGGAGAGGTTGATGCGCAAGAGGCGACAAACAATGCCGCCCCAATGGCCATCACCAGACGTGACTTCACCATATTATTATTTTCCTTTTTAGGATCCCTGGATTACTGTGCATCCGCTTGATTTTCAGGCCGAGCCTGTTGCACTGCGTCAAGCGCCTGCAAACGTTCATGCACCGCCATTAAAGTTGGATATGCCGTTAAGTCCAAATTAAAGCGTTGTGCATTGTATACCTGAGGTATCAAACAGATATCAGCCAATGTTACCGAATTACCATAGCAATAATCACCTGCATACTCGGTAAGCCGCTGTTCAAATGCGGTAAAACTTCGTTCTACCCAGTTAGCTATCCAGGCTGAACGTTGTTCGTCACTGCAATTCAGCTCACCGGTTAAGTACTGTAGCACTCGTAAGTTTGTAACAGGTTGCAGTTCGCAGGCTAAATCATAAGCCAAGGCTCTGACTCTGGCTTTGTCAGCTGGAGCGGAGGGCAATAAAGGTTTCTTTGGATAGCACTCTTCCAGATACTCAATAATGGCTAAAGACTGATTTAACCTAACGTCACCATCTATAAAAGTAGGAACCAAGCGCGCAGGATTAAGCTTTCGATAAGCCTCACTGTGCTGTTGTCCGCCGTCTTTAACTAAATGCACCGGTTCGTACTCGTACGCCAGCCCTTTGAGGTTTAACGCAATACGAACCCGGTAACTGGCGCTTGAGCGCCAGTAGCCGTATAGTTTCATCACTTTTCAGGACCTTCGTATTGAACAACTTTTTGGTTAATGGTGCCGAATATTGACTGGCCACCATCATCTTTCATTTCCATTTTAATGGTGTCACCAAACTGCATAAACTGTGTCGCCGGCTTGCCATCACGAATGGTTTCAATCATACGCACTTCAGCGATACAGCTGTAACCAACACCACCTTCTTCAATAGAGGTTCCGTGGTCAGTTCCCTGCTTATTGGAAACTGTACCCGAGCCAATAATGGCACCGGCCCCTAAGTGACGAGTCTTCGCTGCATGAGCGACCAACTGGCCAAAGTCAAAGGTCATGTCTTCGCCGGCGTTAGGTTTACCAAAGGCTTTACCGTTGTACTCTGACAATAGTGGTAAATGTACCTTGTTAGCTTTCCATGCGTCGCCCAGTTCGTCTGGTGTTACTGCGACCGGCGAAAAAGCTGAGGATGGTTTACTCTGGAAAAAGCCAAAACCTTTGCCCAGCTCGCCCGGAATAAGTCCGCGTAACGAAACGTCATTAACCAACATCAATAATTTAATATGCTGCCCGGCGGTCTTAGCATCAACACCCATTGGTACATCATCGGTAATAATGGCAATTTCGCCTTCAAAATCGATGCCCCATTCAGTGCTGCCCATTTCAATATCATCGTAAGGTGCTAAGAAGTCATCAGAACCGCCCTGATACATTAAAGGATCTTCCCAGAAGCTCGGTGGCATCTCGGCACCGCGTGCACGACGTACTAATTCAACGTGGTTTACATAGGCGCTGCCATCGGCCCACTGATACGCACGAGGCAGAGGCGACTCACATAAAGCTTCATCGAACTGGATACTGCCATCCACGTCGCTGTCGTTAAGCTGCTGATAGATTTTTTCGAGCTTAGGTGCAATACCGTCCCAGTTGTCGAGCAACTCTTGCATGCAAGACGCAATAGCAGGAACCGCTACTGCTGCATTTAAATTCCTGCTGACAACCATTAACTGGCCGTCACGAGTACCATTTCTGTATGTGGCGAGTTTCATAAGTTGTTATTTCTCCTGCCAACTGTAGACGTAGTCCGGGTTTTCAACCGCTAAAGCCTCATCACTTGCTTGCAAGGCATCGCGGGTATCAAGCATAACCGCAACTTCGTCTGTGAATTTCTTTTTGTGCTCACGCCCGGCTTTAAATGCTTTCGGGTGTGGGCCATGAGTAAAGCCTGCCGGATGGAAGGTTACCATACCGCGGTCGATATTATCACGACTGAAAAAGTCACCTTCGTGATAGAACAGCACTTCGTCGTAATCATCATTATTATGGTAGAAAGGCACTTTTAATGCGCCCGGATCTGACTCGATAGGACGCGGCACAAAAGTACAGACCACGAAACGGTCAGCCACAAAAGTCGTGTGCGCCGACGGCGGCAAATGATAACGATGACTCATTAACGGCCGGATATCGCGCCAGTTCAAACGAACCGGAGCTAATTCTCCGTGCCAGCCTATCGCATCCAGTGGGTTATAAGGGTAAGTAATAACCGACACCTGCTGATGACGTTTTACATACACCTGCCACTGTTCTTCACTGTATTGTGCCTGAAATGCCTCATCGATATCCGGCGTATCCAGAACTGCCGGGTCAAAAATAGCATGATTACCCACCAGACCTTTCTCCGGCAGGCTATAAGAGCCATTAGTTGCCTCAATCATCAACAACTGCATGGTCTCATCAGGCTCAAGACGCCAGTTAGTAGAACGGGGAATTAAGAAGTAGTCCCCTTTCACCAGGTGAATATGCCCGTAGTCACAATGCAGATGACCACTACCTTCGTGCACAAAGAGCAAATCATCGCCGTCGGCATTACGCACTAAATAATCCATTTTGCTATGGCAATGCCATAAACGAAAACGGCAGTTATTATTGTGCAATAAGTCAGGCGTTAACCAGGGGTTTTCCGGAGCTATGGCTTCTAGCTTGTTAAAATCAAAAGCCCGTGGACGCAGAGGCCCACGCCACTCCGACCAACCGGTCGGAGCATGCTGATGGTGAAAATGCGTGGCCGGACCGAAAAAGCCACTACGACCAGCTTCACGTTCATAAATGGCTTGCTCCGGAAAATCAGCGTGGGCCTGTCGAGATGACTTGCCCACCTGTTTCGGAAAGCTGATCCATTTACGCATCGCTTAACACTCCCCGGCGGATCTGATCTTCTTCAATGCTTTCGAATAATGCTTTGAAGTTACCTTCGCCAAAACCTTCGTTGCCTTTACGCTGAATGATTTCAAAGAACACCGGACCAATGACGGTTTGAGTAAAGATTTGCAGTAAAATGCCATCTTTCATTGGCGCACCGTCAATTAGAATGCGCTGCTCGCGTAACGCTTCTAAATCTTCCTGATGCCCTTCAACGCGCTCATTCACTTTCTCGTAGTAAGTTTCCGGCGTATCCATGAAGTCCATGCCAATAGAACGCAGGTCTTTTACGGTTTTGTAGATATTGTCACTGGTTAAAGCAATGTGCTGAATACCTTCGCCTTTGTACTCTTTTAAGTACTCTTCAATTTGCGATTTGTCATCGTGAGATTCATTAATTGGAATACGGATCTTACCGCAAGGTGCTGTCATCGCTCGGCTTAACAGGCCTGTCAGTTTGCCTTCAATATCAAAGTAACGAATTTCACGGAAGTTACCAATGCGCTCATAGAAGCCAGCCCAGGTATCCATGTTGCCGCGGAATACGTTGTGCGTCAGGTGGTCAATTTCAAACAGACCAGCGGCGTGCCCGCTCATTTTCGCTTCCCAGTTTTCATAGAAGTCGAAATGCTGCTTATAAATTTCATGGTTTTCGTAGTTGTCGACAAAATACAACGCACTTTCGCCAATACCGAACACTGCCGGAACACCTTCAACAACGCCTTTATCAGCAGGGAATGCTTTAGCACCGTTATCAAGTGAATGCTTTAACGCATGCTCAGCGTCTTCCACACGCCATGCCATACCACAGACACTCGGACCATGGTCTTTCGCAAACTCTTCAGCCTGCCCACCCGGTTCAGCGTTAATAATGAAATTAATGTCGTTCTGCTTGTACAACCAGGCCTGCTTGCTCTTGTGCTTAGCCACTTCAGTGAAACCCAGTTTATCGAACAAATCTTTTAACGCATCAATGCCTTTCTCGTCCGGAGCGGTATACTCAACGAACTCAAAACCGTCTGTATTTAACGGATTAATCATTTTATCTGTCATGGTTACTTCCTCTTATTATTCGGTTGTTAACACCATGACTGTAGCGGTAGTTGTGGGGAAAAGGCGAATAAGAGGAGAAGATAGCAAATTGCTGAAGTTAAGGTTAAAACGTAAAGTTTAATGTACAGGCTGAACACTTGCTCTGGATCAAGGTACAGCCTGTTTAACTTGTAAAGCTTTTGTTACAAGACTACTTTTTTGTCTGTTCTGCTTTACGGGCGCGACCACTGCGTTGCTTACCAATGCCATAATCGCGTAATTTATTAGCCACTGCGGTATGGGAAAGCCCTAAACGTTTTGCCAGTTGCCTTGTACTGGGGAAACTCGGATACAAACGGCGTAGTACGTGGCTTTCAAAACGGCGAACTGCATCGTCCAGGCTCATATCGTCAATATCCAGTGCTAGCTGGTCATCTTCCTGATTCAACTCAGGCAAACGGATATCCGCGGGCTCCAGCGTATAACCTTCTATCATTGAAACCGAACGAAACATAGTGTTCTCCAGCTGGCGCACGTTGCCCGGCCACTGGTAACGCTTGAGCCGCTCTTTCGCCGCCCGGCTTAAACTTACCTGACTGCGCCCGAGCTTCTTACAAGCCTGAGTCACAAAATGCTCTGCCAACAATAAAATATCGCTTTTGCGTTCACGCAGCGGCGGAACATTCAGTGCCAGGACGTTTAGCCGATAATACAAGTCTTCGCGAAATTCGCCGTTTTCAACGAGTTCGTATAGGTTACCCTGGGCTGTGCAAATAACTCGCACGTCTACGCTCACTTCCTGCTCTTCGCCAATGCGGCGAAACACACCGTCTTCTAAAAAGCGTAGTAATTTTGCCTGCAGGCCAATAGACATTTCACTGACTGAGTCCAGTAATACTGTGCCCCCGGCAGATTGTTCCAGGACCCCGGTTTTACGAGTGCTCTGGCTACTTATGCTGCCTTCGCCATGACCAAACAGTTCGCTCTCAGCAACATTGTCCGGTAGTGCCGCACAATTTATGGCTAAAAAGGGTTTATCCTGACGCTGGCTGGCTAAATGACAGGCTTTTGCCAACAGCTCTTTACCAACACCCGTTTCACCTTCGATTAACAGCGGCGCGTCAAGCTCTGCCATACGCTGAGCATCTTTAATCACGCGCTTCATAGTGCTGTTATCGGTCAACAGACGTTCAAAGGCTTTCTCATTAGTCTGACTCTGCCAGGTTGCTGTTACGGGCTCTGACTTACAAGTCATTACCGCACCGGCAAACGCCGTACTGCCTTCTTCGTCGTTAACCCAGATAGGAAGTAATTGAGCGTAGTACTCTGAATTGCCTATGGTCACGGCCTCGTAAATAGGGTCACGGGGCTTTTTATCCAGCCAGCGTTGTAGCGAGATACCATGCACATACTGCATCAGCGGCTCACCTTTAAGGCTGTCTTCCTGACCCGCTAATAAACGTAAACCGGCGTCATTGATAATGTCGATATGACCTTTACTATCAATAGAAAGAACCGGATCCGGCAAGGTACTTAACAGCAAACTAAATTCATAATGCTCGCGTTCAAACGGCATGTAAGGAATGGTTTTTACGTCAATAATATTGGGAATGCGACGAATCTGAGGCATCAAATGCCGAAAATCATCGAAGGCTAATTCAGGAAAATTTAGGAAGATTTTTCCTTTAGGATCGACTTCAATGCCACGTAAATCAATTTCGTGGTCTCGCAAAATTTGCAGAACATCCTGACAGATACCCAGACGGTCATCACAAGTTATCTCAAGTCGCATAAACCCTACTGCATTGAACTAAATGTAAAGCAAATAATACACTATTGTTCCCGCTTAAAAAACAAAAACCCCGGCCAATAGACCGGGGTTCCATGCAGTTCATCGACAAAGCTGGCTAAGCGTCAACTACACTGTCGGTTTTTGCCGCCATAATAAAGTCATTTTTATGCAAACCGTTAATAGCGTGGGTCCACCAGGTAACCGTTACTTTGCCCCATTCAGTCACCAGCTCAGGGTGATGTTTTTCTTCCTCAGCAAGGTCACCTACTCGGTTAGTAAAAGCCAGCGCCTGCTTAAAGTTTTTAAACTTAAATTCGCGCTGCAACATCATAACGTTGTCGTTTGTTACCGGCGTCCAGTCAGGTATCTCACGCATCAGCTCTTTCAGCTCTTCATCGCTGACTTGTGGCGCGTCTGCATGACACGCTTCGCAACGTGCATTTTCCAAGTTTGACATTCTTTAATACTCCTTTGCCTTAAGCTGCATCTTTTGGTGGAAATTTTGGTTCAAACAACCCTAGCTCCATAGCTTCATGAACCAGCGACATGATATCCATATCGGATATCTTAAACAGCTCGTCCACACTCTCTATGGTGTAGTAGATAGGTTGAATAATATCAATTCGGTACGGTGTACGTAGCGCATCTAACGCTTTCAGTGGTTTGCGCTCTGGCGTATCGCTGTTAACGGCGTATTCCGTTTCAGCCGGAGACGATAAAATACCGCCACCATAAATTCGGATACCCTCTTCGGTTTTCAATAACCCGAACTCTACGGTAAACCAGTACAGGCGAGCCAGATAGACCCGTTCTTTGGGTGTGGCTGCATAACCCAATTTACCGTATTGGTGAGTAAAATGCGCAAACGCCGGGTTGGTTAATAGTGGGCAGTGTCCGAATATTTCGTGAAAAATATCAGGTTCCTGCAAGTAATCAAACTCTTCCCGTGTGCGAATAAAGGTTGCTACCGGAAACTGCTTGTTTGCCAGTAGGCGAAAAAACTCGTCAAATGGAATTAACGCTGGAACTGCTGCAACTTGCCAGCCTGTCTCTCTCTCCAGCACATTATTAATTTCATGCATTTGTGGCAAGCGATCCTTCGGCAAGTCGAGTAACTCCAGTCCCTTCATATACTCATCGCAAGCTTTACCCGGTATGCATTCCAACTGACGTTCGACCAAATCCTTCCAGACCTGATTTTCTTCGTCACTCCACTGAATAATACCGTTTTCATCCGGTTGCCTTGATACGTATTGACTTTGTTTACCCATAATTCAGCCTTGTTGCTTCCTCATTAATGTTTGATCGTTTTTGTTATTATTAGTTCATCTTTCGCAGAATTACGCGGACTTCTGCCACTGCACACGGCAGGCCTCCAGCGCCTGTTCAAGATCCGCAATAATATCGTCTGCTGCTTCTAAGCCTACCGCAATTCGGATCAATGTATCCGAAATCCCCGCCTTAAGACGAGCCTCCGGCGTATACGGGGAATGCGTCATTGACGCCGGGTGCTGAATGAGAGTTTCAGCATCGCCCAGACTCACTGCCAGAGCTATCATCCGCAATTGATTCAGAAAGTAACGTGCTTTCGCTTCATCGCCTTCCAGTTCAAAAGCAATAACCGCCCCGTTACGGCTCATCTGTTTACCCATTAAAGCTTGTGCCTCGTGGTCAGGAGCTCCGGGGTAGTAAATCTTTTTTATATCCTGCCGCGCGGCCAGAAAATCGTAAACCGCATCGGCGTTTTCACAGTGGCGCTGCATGCGCACATCCAGGGTTTTCAGACCACGCAGTATAAGCCAGGCGTCATGTGGACTGATGGTGGCGCCCATATCCTTTAAGGTTGTACTTTTAATGGTGTTAATATCGTCGTCACTGCCACAAATAATGCCGGCGACCACGTCACCATGACCATTGAGGAACTTAGTTGCACTGTGCACAACAATATCGGCACCATGTCGTTTGGGCTGCTGCATCAGTGGCGTCATAAAGGTATTATCCACCACCAGACGAATATCTGAGTCAGCAATTACCGCATGAACTTTTTCGATATCAACCACTTTCAGGTGCGGGTTAGCCGGGGTTTCCAGAAAAACTAAGCGGGTATTCTCACGCAGGGTTTCTTTCAACAGGCCTTCGTTGTTTAAATCAATAAAGTCAGCTTCGACGCCGAAGCGCTCAAACAACTCACTGAACAATGCAAAACTGCAACCGTAAATGGCATCTGATACCACAATATGATCACCGCTGCGCACAAAAGCCATAGTAGCAGCCGCAATAGCACCCATCCCGGTCGCTGCCGCAGCAGCAGCTTCATAACCTTCAAGCGACGCCATCCGGCGCTCCAGTTCTGCTGTTGTCGGGTTACCTAAACGGCTGTAAATATAGCCTTCTTCCTCGCCGGCAAAGCGGCGAGTGCCCTGCTCCGCAGAAGAAAACCGAAAAGTCGAGGTCTGATAAAGTGGCGCGGTTAACGCGCCATGAGGGTCATCATGCGCGGCTCCGGCATGAATTACCTGAGTCGCTGGCTGCCATTTATTATTATGTGGTTTTAAATCAGAAGACATGCGTTTTGGCTCGTTTGTCAGAAATTTGTTAACGAGCAACAGAGTGCAACGAGCTTACCTTAGTTGGCAATCTTTGCGCTGTGTCAAACCTATAAACAACTGTAACGCTAGTTTTCCACTTTCTGCTCAGATGTGGCTGTAGCCTTTGCCTGACGCGATTTATAAATAAAAGGTAAAACGCTCTTTAGCTGGCTTAGTAAGTCTTTTTGCAGTTTTAAATAGCCCGGCTTTTTAACCTTTTCGAACGGCATAGGTCGGCATAATTCAATCACTTGGTAGCCCAGTCTGGCGGTGAGCAAACCGGCTCCTAAACCTTGTCCGGCCCGGGTTGATAAACGCGTTAATAGTTCAGCGCTAACCCACTGAGCACCTAAATCAACCGCAACTTCGCTTAGCCCTGCGTAAACAATATTGGCAAACACCTGACGCCATAAGCGAACTCTGGCCCAATACCCCAGTTTTACGCCGTACAACTCGGCAATACGCGATATCATGCGCTGGTTACGCCACATAACGATAAGCATATCCAACAAGGCGAAGGGGCTCACTGCCACCATGGCGGCGGCTTCTGCCGACCAGCGACTTGTAATACGGGTAGCCTGCTGGTCTATACGGCTTAAGACATCCACTTCAAAACGTTCACGTTCTTCATCCACGGACCAATACGGTTGTTTGATTTGCTGCCAGCGGTGTTCTAAATCCGGATGCTGCAGAAGCTGCAACTGTTGCTCCGGTTTGGGATCGTCAGACTGTTTTTTCCAGCGCCGTTTCAACTTTTGCAGCAACCAGATTTCGCGCACCATAAAGCTCAATAATGCCAACGCTATAACGCCAAAACCAACCGCCCACAAACTGCCTAAAAATATGTTTTGTTGAAAACGCTCAATAACCATCAATACCGATTCAATAACGGCGGCAGTTAAAGCAACCACTAAACCCAGTGCCAGCCACTTACCCCAGCGACCAGGCTTGGCGTTCGCAGCTGCTTGTGCGGCTCCCGATTCATATCCGGCTTGTTCAGGAGTATTATCGATATCAGAAACTTCAACTGCCGGTTCATCCACCGAATAGTAAGTTAACTTGCGCGGATCACTCATTTGAGTTTATCTCCCAGAACGTATTCAAGTAGCTGATCCAGCCGGATATGCGGCAGAGGTGAATTCTGCGCAGTGAAGCCGGGATAAAACTGCGGATAAATATAGCCTTGTTGCCAGTCTGCAGCCGTTGGTATGGCTTTAGGTACCTCTGGTGCACCCACCCGCACAAACTCACGGCTCTCATTAATACCGTCCAGAACTGTCGTGCCGTTACTTAATTTCTTAATTTGACTGGTGGCAATACCCGCAACGCTAAATACCTGGTGCGGTATTTGATCAAACTGCAGCTCCTGACGCTGCTTCTGCGTCATAACACGCAGTAAATCCGTCAGTTTTTGATGGTCTTGCGGAGCAATGCTGTCGGCTTTTGTTGCAACCAGCGCAACTTTATCAATAACCGGCGACATCAACCGCTTAAGCAAACTGTTACTGCCATATGAAAAGCTCTTCATCAGTTCATTTATTGCCAACTGTAATTCAGCAAAATGATGCTCACCATTCTGCAACGCCTGCAGGACATCAACTAACACAACCTGCCGATTAAAGTGCTTAAAGTATTTTTGATAAAACGGAGTCACCACATGCTGCTGATAGTAACGGTATTTCTCCCGCAAGCGTTTCGCCCAGGCATCGGGTATTGGCTGTGACAACGGCCAGGGGAAAAACTCCAGCGCCGGAGCTCCCTCAAGCTCTCCAGGTAATACCATTCTTCCGGGTTGCAACAATAATAATTTTTGCTCCCGGCACTGGCGTAAAAAAGAGCGATACCCCGATGCCAGTTCACGTATCTGCTGCTCAGGTTTATCCTCTGACGCGGCGTTTGCAGCTGTCTGCACCTTAATCAACCAGCTCTCTGCCAGTTTATGTCGTAACTCAGCTTTCAGTAAGCGCTGCTGTTGCTGGCTCCACTCGTCATAGCTCAGTTTTAGTAGCGGCAAATCCAGCAGCCATTCGCCCGGATAGTCAATTAAATCCAGGGTTAACCGACGAGTGTCGAGCACTCGCCCGGCTAAGCCTCGATGCGGCTTATACTTTATTTCGACACGTATTTCACTCACATCGCGTGTCGACTGTGGCCACCGGGGCACATCTGTGGTTAAACAGTCTATTGCCCCTTCGTAGTCAAAACGCGAGACTTGCCAGTTACTACTGGTGTGCAAACGACAGCCATTAAGACGCTGTTGTTGCTTCACCTTAAAATAAGGCAATTGCTGCGTTTCATTCGCATATAATAGCTGCTCAAGTAAACCGGTGATTAACGCGGTTTTTCCCGCTCCGCTTAACCCCGTTACAGCCAGACGTATATGACGATCAAACCCGCGATGAATAACGTCGCGGGTTTGGTGTTGTAGCTTTTGAAAACGGCTCACAGACGATTAAATTCTCGTTGAAGATTATAGTGACTTGAGGTTACGTACTTTTCCATTGATTGCAACTGTTGCTCCAGTTCATCAAACTCTCGCTTTATATCGCGAAAAGCTTCACGCGGCGGTTCTCCGCCCTGCCAGACCTTAGTCTTTACATCAACATTATGACGCTCAGTATTCGGTAGCTTTTTATCCAGAATTAACCAACCGGCGATATAAAGTACAAAGAAAGAGCCGTTAGTAAAAATCACTCCAGTAACAAAGGCCACTCGTATTAGCCAGGGTTCCAGGTTCAGGTAATCTGCAATACCAGCACAAACACCTGCAATTTTTCCTCGCTCTGAGTCACGACGCAGTTCTCGTTTGGGTCTTCTCTCGCTCATTGTCTGTCCCTCCAGCCCGGAGCGTCAGCATCCAGAATACGTTCCAGTGTCTGTACACGCTCACGGATGCGTTTTGCCTGATTCGCCAGTAACGCTAAAGATTCCCTTTCTTCCTCGTTCAATCCCTGATTCATTTGTCGTTTACTGCGGTAATGAAGGATGATCCAGATAGGCGCGACTATAATGACAAACAAAATAATCGGCGCCATCAACATCCCTAGTATTGCTTCAATATCCATTTTTTTAAGCCTGTTTTAAGAGTCTTGTTTGGTTTTTGAGCTCATACGAGCACGCAATGCTTCCAGCTCGTCATTCACTTTACTCTCGTTTTCCAGCTCTGCAAATTCGTCACGTAATGTCCGTTTACCCATATCATAAGATTCAACCTGGGCTTCCAAATCATCGATTTTGGCTTCGTAGCGGTCAAACCGCTGCATTGCGTCATCTACTTTGCCACTATCGACCTGTTGCTTAACCTGCAAGCGACTGCTGGCCGCCTTCTGACGCATCAGAATCGCTTTTTGGCGAGACTTCGCATCGGCCAGTTTTTCCTGAAGTTGGCCAATTTCATCATTTAGCTTGTCCAGGTTTTCATTAACGCGATCCATTTCCTGCTGCAACGAGTCAACGCCCTGCTGTGCTTTTTGCTTTTCAATTAATGCCTGACGAGCTAAATCATCACGCTCTTTGGTTAACGCCAGCTCAGCTTTGTTTTCCCAGTCCTGAACTTCGTTTTCCATCCGTTGCTGCTGACGCTGAATGTCTTTCTTTTCAGCTAACAGGCGCGCTGACGTAGAGCGTACTTCAACTAACGTATCTTCCATCTCCTGAATAATCAGGCGTACCATTTTTTGCGGATCTTCGGCTTTATCCAATAAAGAATTGATATTGGAGTTCACGATATCGCTAAAACGTGAAAAAATACCCATAATAATGACCTCATACTGGTTTAATAAACAACTCGATGATTTATTATTCAAATATCAGGCCAACTTTTATTTATGCCATAACAACTTGTTTTATAAATACTTTTTATAGTTTATGTGAATTACACCCTTGCGGGAGTTCGTAAAATAAACTAATAATTAGCAAAAATAACTATAATATAAGGCATTCGACATGCGCCCTGAGCGAAAACCCGACAACCTCATCGGACAATCCAACAGCTTTTCCGATGTGCTGGAACAAGTGTCGCAGATTGCTCCTCTCGATAAGCCCGTATTAATTATTGGTGAACGTGGTACTGGTAAAGAGCTTATTGCGGCGCGTTGTCATTACCTGTCCAGACGCTGGCAACAGCAATACGTTACCCTCAACTGTGCCGCACTGAATGAAAACTTACTCGACAGTGAACTCTTTGGACATGAAGCTGGTGCTTTCACCGGAGCCGCAAAGAAGCACGAAGGTCGTTTTGAACGCGCTGACAGTGGTTCGCTATTTCTTGATGAATTAGCCAATACGTCTTTGCGAGTTCAGGAAAAGCTGCTGCGGGTTATTGAGTACGGAGAATTTGAGCGAGTGGGTGGCCGTCATTCAGTTAAAGTCGACACTCGCCTCATTGCCGCTACCAATGAAGACCTCCCATCACTTGCTGCCAAAGGCCAATTTCGTTCAGATTTGCTGGATCGCCTGGCATTTGATGTCATTACGCTGCCGCCATTACGCGAGCGCCGTGACGATATTATGTTACTTGCTGAGCACTTTGCTATTTCTATGGCACGCGAAATGGAACTGGAGTTATTCAGTGGTTTTTCCGAGAAAGCCCGTAAAACCTTGCTTGAATATCATTGGCCCGGTAATGTACGCGAGCTTAAAAACACAGTAGAGCGAAGCTTATATCGGCTGGGAAATGGGCATGTGCCTATTCACGATATTATTATTGACCCGTTTAACAGTCCGTTCCGGCCAAAAACTCCGGTTACCGAAAAAGCTGTACCGCAAGAGCCTGTAGCTAATGAACAAAGCAATGCTGAAAGTAATGAATTAATTGATATGCCGAAACTCAACGCCGAACAGCCAATAGACTTTAAGCAAAAGTCGCAAGAGTATGAAATTGATGTCTTGTCGCAAGCCTTGCGTTTATGTCAGTTTAACCAAAAGAAAACAGCTAATTTTCTTGGACTGACTTATCATCAGTTACGGGGTTACTTAAAAAAGTATCAGTTATTGGAAGGGGCTTCTGCAGCTAATGATTAAAGCGTACGCCAATGTAGCTGTTATAGCAGCAGCGTTTCTCTCAGGCTGCCAGTCCGATGAACCTGAGCCGGCTCCTCTGGCCAACGGTATTATTTATTGTTCGGAAGGCAACCCCGCTTCTTTTAATCCTCAGCTTGTTACCTCCGGCACCACCGTTGATGCCACCGCTGCTCAACTCTATGACAGGTTAATTGATTACGATGCTGAGCAACAAAAATTTGTACCGGCGCTTGCGAAGCGCTGGGAAACTTTGGATAACGGCACTCGTTATCGATTTCATTTGCGCGAAGGCGTAAAATTTCATACCACCAACTACTTTCAGCCTAGCCGCGAACTAACAGCTGAAGACGTTCAGTTCAGCTTTAACCGGTGGCTGGATGAAACCAGTCTTTATCATCAAGTTGGAGGGAGTTATCCGTTTTTCAGAGCCACAGGGCTGGACCAGTTAATAAATAAAGTTGTCAAAATTGATAAAATGACGGTCGATATTGTGCTGAATAATGCCGATAGTTCGTTTTTAGCGAACCTGGCAACAGACTTTGCCGTTATTTTATCCGCAGAGTACGCACAACAACTATTAATTGAAGAGCGACCCGGACAAATAGATGCTCTACCGATAGGAACCGGCCCCTACCGTTTCGAAAGTTATCGCAAAGACGTGTTAATACGTTACTCCCGACATCCTGGGTACTGGCGGGAAGGCCCCGGAATTGAACATTTGGTGTACTCTATTACCCCAAATGCAAACAAGCGTATGCTTAAGCTAGTTACCGGCGAATGTGACATCATTCCTTACCCGCTGGTGAGTGAATTACAAGCTCTCAACCGAGATCAGTTAATTGTCACTGATGAGGTAAGTCCAAATGTGTCTTTCTGGGCATTTAATACTGAGAAAAAACCTTTTGATGACCCTCTGGTTCGTCAGGCACTGAGCCACGCTATTAATCGCGAAGCGATTATTCAGACCATATACTACGGTAATGCTGAACTGGCACAGTCAATATTACCTCCAACGTCCTGGGCTTATGATGACCGCGGTATCCAGTATCAATATGACCCGGAAAAGGCTAAACGCTTATTAAAAGAAGCCGGTCATTCAAATTTAAATATAAATATCTGGGCTATGCCAGTACAGCGGGTTTACAACCCGAACGCTCGCAGAATGGCGGAACTAATGCAGTCAGACTTAGCCCAAATTGGTGTTTCCGCGAGCATTGTTTCTTATGAATGGAACACCTTTCGTCGCCGCCTTTCTCGTGGTGAACACGACACTGTTCTAATTGGCTGGTACGCCGACAATGCTGACCCTGATAACTTTTTCAGGCCATTGTTGAGCTGTGCTGCCGTAGCAACGGGAGGTAACCGGGCTAACTGGTGCCACCCTGGCTTTGACCAATTGCTTTACAGCGCCATTGCAACCACGGTACCAGAGGAGCGTAAAGCTCTGTATCAATCAGCTCAGCACTTACTGAATCAGCAACAACCTTTGCTGCCTATTGCCCATTCCAAACGCTTTCAGGCACAGCAGAAAAATATCAGCGGCGTAGAGCTTCCCCCTTATGGTGGTATTAACTTTCGCCTGGCCACTAAAGATACGGTGGAGGAAGAATCACAATGACCCGCTATCTTTTAGGCCGTTTAAGCGTTTTTATTATTGCTGTGTTTTTACTAACGCTGTTTAGCTTTAGCCTTAATTACTTGTTTCCAGGCGACCCAATAACCAATATGAGCGGCATCCGGTCGTTCCAGAGCAGTTACCCATTAATGGCTGAACTGCGTGGCGGCGACCAGAACCTGGCCATTCAATACCTAAGTTACTTGCAACACCTGTTCGCCGGAGACTGGGGATTATCTCTGAGTAATGGTACACCGGTATTTGCCGATGGTATTCAACACTTTATGGCGTCAATCGAACTTATCCTTATGGCTTTACTGGTTGCCGTTCTTTTTGGACTACCGTTGGGCGTATTTGCTGCCTCCCGCTTTCGGCAGCGTTCAGACCAAACCGTAATAAGTCTGGCGATGGTTGGGTACTCCATTCCGGTTTTCTGGTTAGCCCAGTTACTGATACTGCTGTTTGCCATAAAGCTAGGCTGGTTCCCCATTACCGGTCAGATAAACCCTTTATATGGCGTCGAACCAAAGACCGGTTCAATTCTCATCGATGTCTTTTTAAGCGACTCCGACTACAAAGCCGCGGCGCTTCAGGACGCTTTGAATCATATTGTTCTACCGGTAATCATACTGGCTATCATGCCAATGATGCTGTTACTTCGCTTAATGCGAAACGCTACTCAGGAAATGCTGCAAAAGCCTTTCGTAAAAGCCGCCCGAGCCCGTGGATTAAATGAGTTCCGAGTATTAGTAAAACACGCTATTCCAAATGCGGTGCAATCGGTGCTGCAACAAACCACTCTCATCTTCAGTTTACTGTTAACTAACAGTATTGTGGTTGAGTCCATTTTTAACTGGCCGGGAATGGGCAACTGGCTTATCCGTAGTATTTTTGAGCGTGACTACCCTATTATCCAGGCAGCTGTATTAATGTTTGCTTTCGTTATTTTGTTCTTTAACCTACTGGTCGAGCTTTACCATGGCTGGCGATTTCCGATAGTGAGGCACGAACAATATGCCACACGTTAATCTTTACCATCACGATGAAACCCCGTCGCCACTCAAGCTAGTATGGAAAAGCTTCCAGTCAAGGTTTCTCTCCATGGCTGCCTTATATGTTCTGCTGGCAATGATATTGGTTGTGTTGCTGTCCCCGTTGCTGACGCCCTTCAATACATCAACCCAGTTCTCTGACGCCATTGCGCTTCCCCCTTCATGGGTTGAAAGCGGTAATATGAATTATTTATTTGGCACCGACGATCTAGGTCGGGATATGTTATCGCGACTATTAATTGGCGGACTGTACAGTTTGGGCCTACCGATACTCATGGTCGCAGTATCCTCACTAATTGGCATGAGCATAGGGGCTCTTGCCGGTATTGACCGAACCATAAAATACCAAAGCTTGTCACGGCTCTTTGATACCTTGCTGTCTATTCCGTCTTTTTTAATGGCACTTATCATTATTGCGATTCTCGGTACTGGTTTTAACAACGTAGCCTTTGCCATAACACTTTCATTAATTCCGCAGTTTATCTTCGTTACCCGCAACGCGGTACACGAAGAGTGGCATAAGGACTACGTTACCGCCTCACGACTCAATGGTTGTTCCAAGGCCTACTTGCTTTACCGCGTTATATTACCTAATGTGACCCCCACATTGGTCATGCAGCTTACAGTATCCCTTTCCGTCGCTATTATGGATATTGCGGCTCTTAGCTTCCTTGGTCTGGGTATTCAGGCACCAACTCCTGAATGGGGTAGTATGCTGGCGCGCAGCCTGGACGAGGTTTACTTGTCTCCCTGGTCAATGGTGCTACCGGGCATAACGTTGTTTATTACCATTATGGCCATTAACATTGTCGGAGACAGCCTGCGCCGTGCATTAAAAGAAAGGGTTAACAGCTAATGCAGTTACTCGATATACGCAATCTGACAGTAGAGATGCAAACAGCGCACGGCATCGTTCGAGTATTGGATAAAGTCAATCTGCAGCTTACCGAGGGAGAAATTCACAGTATTGTGGGCGAATCCGGGTCGGGGAAAAGCTTGCTGGCAAAAGCCATTATGGGTTTTATCAACCCTAACTGGCAAGTTACCGCCGACAGACTTTGGTGGAACGGACAGGATTTACTGGCAATGACGCCAAAGCAGCGCCGGCAAATTACCGGCCGCGATATGGCTATGATTTTTCAGGACCCTAATGCCTACCTCGATCCTAACAGCACAGTAGAGCAACAAATTGTGGAAGCTATTCCACAAGGGGATGTTCGGGGTACATTCATGCGTCGCCGGGTTGATCGTAAAACCCGGGTCAAAAGACTGCTTCACCGAGTGGGCATTCGCGACCACGAATCTATAATGGAAAGCTACCCTTTTGAATTGTCTCAGGGCATAGCGCAAAAAGTGAGTATTGCTATAGCCATTGCTCACCGTCCCAGACTCCTTATTGCCGACGAACCCACCACCGCGATGGAACCTTCAACCCGTTTACAGATCCATCGTTTGCTGGCACGACTGGCGGTTAGCCAAAAAATGTCCGTGGTGCTAATTTCTCAGGATGTCGGCTCCATTTTGCCTGAGACCAAACGCTTAACCTTGCTTTATTGTGGGCAGCTAATGGAGACCGGTCCTGCTCAGGACATTTTGTCGGAACCGGCGCACCCTTATACCGACTCGATGCTTCGCATGTCATTGCAAACGCAACAGGAGTTGCCTCACAAAGCGCGTTTACCGACCCTGCCCGGCTCCATACCAACCTTGCGGCATATGCCAATTGGGTGTCGTCTGGGGCCCCGGTGCCCATACGCTCAAAAAACTTGCGTTAAAGCACCACGGGCCACTCACGACCGACAACGTGTGTATCATTGCCATTTCCCGCTACTGGATAGCAGCTCATGAGTCACTTACTGGAAGTTCGAAATCTCGGCAAAACGTACCGCTCCCGAAAAGGCTGGCCATGGACTCCTAAGTCGGTAGCGATAGAGCCTTTGTCTTTCACCCTTGAAGCTGGCGAAATACTGGCAGTAATGGGCGAGACCGGATCGGGAAAATCGACCCTGGCACAAATTATTGGTGGTGTAGACACCGCAACCAGTGGCGAAATTCTGCTTAATGGCCAGAAGCTTCATAGCAATAACTACCCTCAGCTATGTAACAACATTCGAATGATATTTCAGGACAGTGAAAACTCTCTGAATGCGCACCTCAACATAGGTAAACAGCTGGAAGAGCCTCTGTTATTTAATACCCAGTTAACAGCCGCCGAGCGCCAGGAACGGGTCAATTTAACCTTGCAACGCGTTGGTATGCTGCGGGAGCACTGGGAGTTTTATCCTCATATGCTGTCCAGTGGGCAAAAACAAAGAGTCTGTATTGCGCGGGCCATTATTCTGGAACCGCAGATTGTTGTCGCCGACGAAGCCCTGGTTGCACTTGACCCATCAATTAGAGCTCAAATCATTAATCTTATGCTCGATCTTCAGAAAGATATGGGTATTTCTTACATTTTAGTGACACATTCGCCGCAAATCGTGAAACACATTGCGGATAAGATCTTAATTTTATATCGTGGTAAAATGATCGCGTTTGATAAAACAGACATAGTACTAGAGGACACGCAGCAAACTTACGTTCAACAATTGCTGCACGAACATTTAAAACAGAACATTCAATATAACAGCGACAGAAGCGCTAAGATCGCTGACTAAAAACTAAAAAACGGGAGTTTAATGTGGAAACAGGTACTCTGATATCACTAGCGCTGTACTTTATTGTCATGCTAGGTATTGGGCTTTACGCCTATAAAAAGTCTACCGACTCAGTTTCAGGCTATATGCTTGGAGGACGAGGCTTAGGCCCTGCAGTTACGGCATTATCAGCAGGTGCATCCGATATGAGTGGTTGGATGTTGATGGGCTTACCCGGTGCAATTTACGTCTCTGGCGTATCGCAGTTGTGGATTGCAGTGGGTCTGGTCATTGGTGCATTCTTAAACTATGTCATAGTGGCGCCCCGCCTCAGAACCTACACCGAAGTTGCTAACGACTCAATTACGATACCAGGCTATTTCTCTAATCGTTTTAACGATAAAGGTCGACGTCTACGTATCTTTTCTTCAGTTGTTATTATCATCTTTTTCACCTTGTACACGTCTGCCAGCTTAGTTGCGGGAGGAAAGCTGTTCGACAGCTCCTTCGGCATGGACTACACCACAGGGCTCTGGGTAACGGCCGGTGTTGTCTGTGCTTACACCCTGTTCGGGGGCTTTTTGGCGGTGAGTATGACCGATTTTGTGCAAGGCTGTATTATGTTTGTCGCTTTGGTACTGGTGCCTATCGTGGCTTTTGTCGACCTCGGTGGATACAGCAGTGTAGTTGGACAGGTTAACGACATTGATACTAACTTCCTCGACTTTTTCTACAACGTAGACAAAGGCGAAGCGATTGGCTTTCTGGGTATCGTCTCACTGCTGGCATGGGGTCTTGGCTACTTTGGCCAACCACACATTATCGTACGCTTTATGGCAATACGTTCAGTTAGCGATGTCAAAGCTGCTCGTCGTATTGGCGTGTCGTGGATGGTGGTATCCATCATCGGCGCTATGGCAACCGGTTTTGTTGGTATCGCTTATGTGGCAACTCAGCCAATGGGAATAGCTGATGCTGAGACCATCTTTATTGAGTTCTCTCAGGTACTGTTCCACCCACTTATTGGTGGTTTCCTGCTTGCCGCTATTCTTGCCGCAATTATGAGTACAATTTCTTCTCAGTTACTGGTTAGTTCCAGTTCATTAACTGAGGACTTTTATAAAGCCTTCCTGCGTAAAGACGCAAGTGAAAGAGAGCTTGTAATGGTCGGTCGATTGTCAGTTTTAGTAGTGACCCTGGTCGCTATTTATCTAGCGTACGGTGAGACAGAAACGGTACTCGCTCTGGTATCTAAAGCCTGGGCAGGATTCGGGGCTGCCTTCGGTCCGGTCGTTATTCTCAGTCTATTTTGGAAGCGTATGAACCGTAACGGCGCACTAGCGGGCATGCTTACCGGAGCAATTACCGTTCTACTCTGGATTTTCAGTCCAATACTGTTCGGTATCGACCTTAGTGACGAAGTTGTCTATGAAATGGTGCCTGGCTTTATTCTGTCGACTCTGGCGATTATCATCTTCAGTAAGCTGACAGATGAACCGGCTCAGGAGCTTCAGGACAAGTTTGTTGAAATGGAGAGCGTCATTGACGGTTACTACCATGGTGACAAAAAAGGCTAAACTATTTACGACTTGTAACTGATAAAAAGACCAGCCCATCGTGGCTGGTCTTTTTTGTTTTAGAAGTCCGGCCTATAGTGGTAGAAAAACAAAAAGGTAACCACTATGGCTAAATTAAATATTATTGCATCCGCGGCGCTCGCATTTTCCTGCGCGGCAACAACCTTACCCAGTAATGCCAGTGACCGTATTACCGGACACCACTTTGCTACCCGCTCAGAAGCGATGGCACCAACGGCAATGGCCGCAACAAGTCAGCCATTAGCCACGCAAGTTGCATTAGATATTATGCAGGATGGCGGCAATGCAATAGATGCCGCTATTGCAGCTAATGCGGTATTAGGTCTGGTTGAGCCAACCGGAAACGGCATTGGTGGTGACCTCTACGCCATTGTCTGGGATGCTGAAACTAAGAAACTTCATGGTCTCAATGCCTCTGGCCGTTCCCCGCAAAGCTTAACGCTCGACTATTTTAAAGAAAACGGATACGAGTCAATTCCGGCTCGCGGTGTACTTCCCTTATCCGTACCTGGGGCGGTAGATGGCTGGTTTGAGTTGCACGACCGCTTCGGTGAGTTAAGCATGGAGAAAATATTGCAGCCAGCTATTAACTATGCTGAATCCGGTTTTCCGGTTACTGAAGTTATCGCTTATTACATGAAGCGTAACGCCGAAGTACTAAAAGATATCCCCGGCTTTGCCGACGTCTTTATGCGTGACGGCAATGTTCCGGAGAAAGGCGAACGTTTTAAAAACCCCGACCTTGCCAATACATACAAAATATTGGCAAATGAGGGTCGCGACAGCTTTTACAAAGGGAAGATAGCCCGTACTATCAGCGACTTTGTCGAAAAGCACGACGGTTTTCTCTCATATGATGATTTAGCGCAACATAGCTCTACCTGGGTTGATCCCGTATCCACTAACTATCGCGGCTACGACTTATGGGAATTACCACCCAATACACAGGGCATAGCAGCACTGCAGATTCTGAATATACTTGAGCAATTTGATATCAAAGCCATGGGTCACGATAGCCCCGAGTACATTCATCATTTTGTAGAGGCCAAAAAGCTGGCGTTTGAAGACCGTGCTAAATACTATTCGGATCCGGCGTTCAATGACGTACCGGTTCAGGGTCTTATCGACAAAGAGTACGGCAAAAAACGGGCGCAGCTAATTAACTCTGAACGCGCCGGACGCTCCTTTGAGCCGGGTAACCCGCCAACAGAGGGCGACACTATTTATCTGACCACTGCCGATAAAGATGGCAATATGGTGTCACTAATTCAAAGTAACTATCGCGGTATGGGTTCAGGCGTTACTCCAACCGGTTTAGGTTTCGTTCTGCAAAACCGGGGCGAGCTCTTTGCGTTAGACCCAAACCACCGTAACGTATTTGAACCAGGTAAACGCCCTTTCCACACCATTATCCCTGCTTTCGTCACTAAGGACGGTAAGCCGCTTATGAGCTACGGAGTTATGGGAGGAGCTACGCAGCCACAAATGCACGCACAAATTCTTATCAACCTCATTGATTTTGATATGAACTTGCAAGAAGCCGGTGACGCGCCGCGTATTCTGCATACAGGCTCAAGTCAGCCAACAGGATCGATAATGGAAGATGGTGGCGTTGTTAGTCTGGAAAATGGTTTCTCAAAAAACACTCGCCGTGAATTAATAAAAATGGGGCACACACTACAGGAAGCCCTGGGACCCTACGGTGGCTATCAGGCTATCTGGAAAGACCATGAACAAGATGTCTATATTGGTGCTTCTGAAAGCCGTAAGGATGGGCACGCCGCTGGTTATTAAGAATAATAGCCGTCTCGTCTCAGCGCAGGCGAGACGGCTTTATCTTTTCAACTCAGAGAAAATCTGACTAACCTCTGCGCTCACGATAAAGTTCAATTTCTTCCATAATCAAGTCACGCATTCTGGTGGTTGTATCGTAACCCAGATCAATGGCTTCCTGACCCCGATAAAACTCCATAATACCGATATGGCCAAGCTTAGGCTGCACTAAAATATCCGGCGGATCACCCGCCATACGGGCCTTAGTAATACGCTCCTGCATAATGTCTATGGAGCTTGCCATAACACTGAACATCCCCGGCGCTTTTTCACCATTATTTCTAAAGCGTTCTTTAAAACTGTCCAGATACTCTTTACTGCCTGACCAAAGGCTGTCAAAAAAGCCGTTATCATCCTCTCCGTGCTCTTCCATATCAGCTTTTTCTTTTTCAACCTGCTCGGTTTCCGTCTGAGGTGGGATGCTTCGCCCTCTGCGTTTCAACGCTTTTGAATTTAATTGCGAATTAAGATGCACAGCAATAACAATATCTGCCCCCAAAGCTCGGCACAACGACACCGGCACTGGGTTCACCAAGCCTCCGTCTATTAGCCAGCGTCCGTCAAGAGACTTCGGTGACAACACGCCCGGCATGGCACAAGATGCTCTGGAAACATCATAAAGGTCGCCCTTACGTAACCAAATTTCGCGACCGCTGTATAAATCGGTCGCAACGGCACCATAAGTAACAGGCAAATCTTCTATATTGCGTTGACCAAATTCTTCCCGCGCGCGGTTAAAGACTTTTTCTCCACCAATAATGCCGCCATGGTTAAAACCAAAATCCAGCAAATTAAACACTTCCCAACGGTTCATGCCCTGAACCCATTGCTCTACTTCGGCCAATCGTCCGGACGCATAGCCGGCTCCTACTAACGAGCCAATTGATGTACCGGCCACCATATTGATGCGCACGCCCATCTCTTCCAATGCCTTAATGACACCAATGTGCGCCCATCCTCTTGCCGCTCCAGAGCCCAGAGCTAAAGCGACTTTCACTTCAGACATGTGCTGTTTCCTACTTTTCTTAATAATGTATCTATCGTACTATGATTACTCATTCGTCAACAACATCACTGAGCAGTTAGATGATTTGGACAGAACGTCAGTCAGGTACATCAGAACAGCGCCCTAACGATACCCGCACAAACTTTCAACGGGACAAAGCCCGAATTCTTCACAGTGCGGCATTCAGACGGCTGCAGGCAAAAACTCAGGTTATGTATGTTGGTATGCACGACTTCCCCCGTACACGATTGACCCATTCGCTGGAAGCCAGTCAAATTGGTGCCAGCCTGGTAGTTCATTTAAGTAACCGGCATCCGGCACTGGCTGAGCAACTGGAGCTGTCAGAGCCTTTGCTCGAGTCTTTATGTCTGGCTCACGACATAGGCCATCCGCCATTTGGCCACGGTGGCGAAATTGCTCTTAATTATATGATGCGCAATAACGGCGGGTTTGAAGGTAACGGCCAAACATTTCGTATTGTCACCCAGCTTGAAGCTTACACGCCTGAGCATGGCATGAGCTTAACCAGAAGAACTCTGCTGGGGCTGTTAAAGTACCCGGTATTAGCGAGCGCAATCCGAAGGCAAGAACTTCCCCCTGAGGTAACAAACTTTCGTCATTTGCCCACCCGCGAATGGCTACCACCAAAAGCCTTGTATGACGACGACTCAGAGCAGCTAGACTGGGTACTTCAGCCGCTAAGCACTAACGATAAGAAAAATTTTCAGGCATTAGTGCACGAAGCGACACAAAGTACCCACGGAAAAAGCGCCCTTAAAAGTATTGATGCGTCCATTATGGAAGCCGCAGACGATATCGCATACGGCGTTCACGATCTTGAGGACGCCATTGTTGTCGGCCTGATCCAGCGGCATCACTGGGAAGAACACATGTTCTTCGATTTACAGCAGCTTGAAGCAGAGCTTTCCGACTTTAACGCCCGAAAGTTAACCGAAGATCTTTTTTCTGGCAGCCATCACCTCCGCAAGCAGGCAATAGGAGGGTTAGTTAACCGACTGCTTACCTCAGCAAGACTGAACTCTACTGAATACAATTTTGACTGCCCTTTGCTGCAATATGAAGTTCAGTTAGGAGCTGCCGAAAAAATTCTGCTGAACTCGTTAAAGCAATTTATTTTTAAATGGGTGATTCGAAAGCCTGAAATGCAGGCACAGGAGTTTAAAGGCCAACAGATTGTTATGGAACTGTTTGAGGTTTTAGCCGTAGAGCCGGAACGTTTATTGCCTGAAAATACCCGTTTGCGTTATCTGCAACAGCAACAAAAAGGAGGGAATGCTCTGCGCGTAATTTCTGATTACCTTTCCGGCATGACTGACGGGTATGCCGCTAAACTTTATCAGGAGCTGTTCTCAGTCAGCTCACCCAAAAGTGCGTTTCAGTAATTTTTACTTATAAAAAAACCGGAGCAATAAGCTCCGGCTTGTTATTCCGAAAAACAAATCAGTTATGACAAACTGATATCATCTTTCTCATTACCTTTCTTTTCTGTTTTCTTATCTGCTTTAGCTTCGCTTTTCGCGTCTTCTTTCGCAGCAGCGCGCTCAGCTTCACGAATTTCTTTTGTTCTCTTTTCTGGTTTTGACAACAACAGTTCGCGAATACGACCTTCTAATTCATCGGCAATTTTAGGGTTGTCCTGCAAAAACTTCATTGAGTTAGCTTTACCCTGACCAATTTTGTCGCCGTTATAACTGTACCAGGCACCGGCTTTATCAACCATTTTGTGCTTAACACCCAGGTCAATAAGCTCACCTTCTTTAGAAATACCTTTGCCGTATAAAATTTGGAAGTGCGCTTCTTTAAACGGAGGAGCCACCTTGTTTTTAACCACTTTCACGCGGGTTTCGTTACCCACAACTTCGTCACCTTCTTTCAATGCACCGGTACGGCGAATATCCAGACGAACAGAAGAGTAAAACTTCAGGGCGTTACCACCCGTGGTAGTTTCAGGGTTACCAAACATCACACCAATTTTCATCCGAATTTGGTTGATGAAAATACACATGGTGTTGGACTTCTTAATGTTCGACGTTAATTTACGCAGGGCTTGTGACATTAAACGAGCCTGCAAGCCAACATGGCTATCGCCCATTTCGCCTTCAATTTCCGCTTTTGGTGTCAGCGCTGCTACCGAGTCAACAATCACAATATCGACTGCGCCGGAACGAACCAGCATGTCACAAATTTCTAAAGCCTGCTCACCGGTATCTGGTTGCGATATTAATAAGTCATCAACGTTAACACCTAAAGCTTCGGCATAAATAGGGTCTAACGCGTGCTCAGCATCTACGAAGGCACAGGTCTTACCCATTTTTTGCGCTTCGGCAATCACTTCCAGAGTCATAGTCGTTTTACCACTGGACTCAGGACCGTAAATTTCTACAACCCGCCCAAAAGGCAAGCCACCAATACCAAGAGCAATATCCAGCCCTAACGAACCGGTTGAAACAGAATCGATATCCAGAGTCTGGTTATCACCCAGACGCATGATAGAACCTTTACCAAATTGACGTTCGATTTGTCCGAGCGCTGCATCTAACGCCTTTTGACGATCATTGCTCATTATAAGCTCCGTTATTAATCACTGGTTTTATAAACAGTATACTGTACACATTTACAGTATCAAGCGTTGTTCTTATTTTTTCATTAAAACAAAAGTAAGTTATTGTAATTCAATTAGATTTATAAGTTTATCCAGAACTGCATCTAAGGTTTGTAAACGCACCTGAGTGCGGTCACCTGCAAATTGTTCAGACCAGCACCAACAGCTTTCACTATTTGCTATTGCCATCCACACCAAACCCACTGGTTTATCCGCTGTACCGCCTGCGGGGCCTGCAACACCACTCACAGCGATACCCCAATCGGCATCACATGCCGCTATGGCTCCAACGGCCATTTGCCGAACACAGGCTTCAGAAACTGCACCATGCTTTTCCAGTACGTCAGACTCAACCAGCAGCAACTTTTGCTTAAGGGCATTAGTATAGGTGATTAATCCACCATTAAACCAAGCAGAACTTCCCGCAACTTCGGTAATAGCGTATCCTATCCCTCCTCCGGTACAAGATTCTGCGGTGCATAATGTCTGCTGCTTCTGCTGTAGGCTTCCGCCCACTTGTTCCGCGAGTTTAAAGGTTTGCGGCGCGATTGCCGTGGTTGCTAACATAACACTGGCTCCAGATAAGAATAATCAATTATGCCTGAATTCTCTGATAAACAGATCCAATCACATACCCCAATGATGCAGCAATACCTACGGATAAAAGCGGAGCATGCTGACATGCTTTTATTCTATCGTATGGGGGACTTTTACGAACTGTTTTTTGAAGACGCGAAACGCTCAGCCCAACTGTTAGATATCTCCCTCACAGCGCGGGGTCAGAGTAATGGTGAACCTATTCCAATGGCAGGTGTTCCCTATCACGCAGTAGAAAACTATCTGGCGCGCCTGGTCAATATGGGCGAATCCGTTGCCATCTGCGAACAAATTGGCGATCCGGCAACCAGCAAAGGTCCGGTTGAAAGAAAAGTCGTGCGTATTGTCACGCCGGGAACCGTCACTGACGAGTCGCTGTTAGCGGAAAAAAGGCAAAATCTGTTAGTTGCGATTTGTCCGCTGAATCCAAAACAGCCGGAAGCGGAATACGCAATATCCAGTCTGGAGCTAAGTAGCGGCCGTTTCTGGCTAACCAAAGCTCATTCCAGTGAACAACTGGCTGCAGAAATGCAGCGTTTAGAGCCAGCCGAATTGCTCTATCCTGAGTCTATTTCCTTGGCCGGACTACCTTTAGCAAAAGCGAAATGCAAACGCCGACCGGCCTGGGAGTTTGAACAACAAACCGCTTTTATGCTGCTTACTCGCCAGTTTGGCACTCAGCATTTAGAAGGCTTCGGTATCAAAAATAATGAGCCTACCCTGGCAGCCGCCGGTGCTATTCTGCATTATGTAAAAGAAACTCAACGCGCCGCCCTGCCTCACATTCAGGCGCTAATAACGGAACATCCGCAAGACGCTATTATTCTCGACGCAGCAACACGCAGAAACCTTGAGCTGCAGCAAAGCATGGGCGAAGGCGATACACACCTTTCAGCTGTACTGGACAAAACCGTTTCAGCTATGGGAAGCCGCCAGTTCCAGCGTTGGCTGCAGCGCCCTATTCGGAACCATCAGGAACTTAACCAGCGTTATGATGCTGTCGACGCATTAAAAGAAAATCTGAATTTTGAAAATATACAGCTAACATTAAAACAGTTAGCCGATATTGAACGTATTGTTGCCCGTGTGGGCTTACGAAGCGCGCGTCCGAAAGACTTTGCACGCTTGCGCGACAGCCTGGCTAAAATACCGGAAGTCAGAGCGTCTTTATCTCACCGTTCGCTGAGTTATCTGCACGACATTATTGAACCCTTTCCAGAAGTGGTCGACTTGCTGACTAAAGCCGTTATTGAGCAGCCACCTTTATTGATTCGCGACGGCGGTGTTATTGCCGAAGGATACGACAAGGAACTCGATGAATTGCGCGATCTTGCAACGGGTGCTACCGACTACCTGAAACAACTGGAGCAGCGTGAACGTGAGAGAAGTGGTATCGCCACATTAAAAGTTGGCTATAACAGAGTTCACGGCTACTTTATTGAGGTCAGCCGGCAGTCGTCAGAAGCGGTACCCGATGACTATCAGCGTCGCCAGACACTAAAAAATACAGAGCGCTATATTATTCCAGAGTTAAAGGAGCACGAAGACAAAGTTCTGAATGCTCAGGCGCGTTCTCTGGCCAGAGAAAAATGGCTTTACGACCAACTCTTTGAGCACTTACTGCCGCAGGTGACTGCATTGCAAAAAAGTGCTTCGGGTCTGGCTCAACTCGATACCTTGTGCTGTTTTGCACGGCTGGCTGACAATTATCGTTATTGCCGCCCGCAACTGCAAAAGGAAACCAGCTTAATTGAACTGGAAGCTGCCCGTCATCCGGTTATTGAACAACTGAGCGATGAGCCTTTTATTGCTAACCCCATGTCGCTGACGCCGCAGCAGCGCATGCTGATGATAACCGGCCCTAACATGGGTGGTAAATCGACTTACATGCGACAAGCCGCGTTAATCGTTATTTTGGCGCACATGGGCTGCTACGTACCGGCTGATAAGGCAATTATTGGCGACATCGACCGTATCTTTACTCGTATTGGTGCCTCTGACGATTTAGCCTCAGGCCGTTCGACTTTTATGGTAGAAATGACAGAAACCGCGAACATTCTGCATAACGCCACGGCAAAAAGCCTGGTGCTTATGGATGAAATTGGTCGTGGCACTTCAACTTATGACGGTTTGTCACTGGCTTGGTCTTGTGCCGATTACCTGTCCCGACAACTCCAGTGCCTGACCTTATTCGCCACTCATTACTTTGAGTTAACGGAATTGGCAGAAGAGTTACCAGCCACGGTAAACGTGCATGTTGATGCGAAAGAGCATGGCGATACCATTGCTTTTTTACATAAAGTCAGCCCTGGAGCAGCCAGCCAGAGCTTTGGCTTGCAAGTGGCTAAACTGGCCGGGGTTCCGGAGCATGTCATTCATAAAGCAAAACAAAAGTTGTCCGAACTGGAGCATACTCACCATGGTGGTTTAAACGAACCCAAACAAGCCACTATGGAGCTCACTCCTCCACCTGAAGCTATCCCGTCTCATACAGAAAAACGCAACCCACTGCTTGATGAGCTGGAACAACTGGACATTAATGATCTGACTCCGAAGCAGGCGCTGGATATTCTTTACCAATGGCAACAGAAACAAAAAGGCTCAACACAAAGTTGAGCCTTTTAAAGCTTTAAATACTTTTAGTAACTGCTATTTTTACTGAGCAGTAAATAGTGAGTCTAACGTTAGGCCTTGCTGTTTTAACGAATCGCGTAATTTACGCAGAGCTTCCACTTGTATCTGCCGGACTCGCTCACGCGTAAGGCCTATTTCACGACCAACATCCTCCAGAGTCGAAGGCTCATAGCCCATCAGCCCAAAGCGGCGAGCCAGCACCTCACGTTGTTTCTGATTTAACGACTGCAGCCATTCAGTGATATTCCCTTTCAGGTTTTCATCCTGCAAGACACCTTCCGGTCCGGTATCAGCATCATCGGTGAGGATATCCAACAAGGCTTTGTCGTTATCACCGCCTATAGGCGTATCTACCGAACCAATGCGTTCATTCAGACGCAACATTTTAGTGATATCACCCACGGGCTTATTGAGGCTTTTAGCAATGTCTTCGGCGGTTGGTTCGTGATCCAGTTTATGCGCAAGTTCACGGGCAGCACGAAGATACACGTTAAGCTCTTTAACGACGTGAATCGGCAGTCTAATGGTGCGCGTCTGGTTCATAATTGCGCGCTCAATAGTTTGTCGTATCCACCAGGTAGCGTAAGTTGAGAAGCGGAACCCGCGTTCAGGGTCGAATTTTTCAACCGCCCGGATAAGGCCGAGGTTACCTTCTTCAACTAAATCTAATAAAGGCAGTCCCCGATTAGAATAGCGACGGGCAATTTTAACAACCAGCCTCAGGTTACTCTCAATCATACGACGGCGGGCTGCCTTGTCGCCTTTTAACGCACGACGGGAATAAAAGACTTCCTCTTCAGCAGTCAGTAATGGAGAGAAACCGATTTCTCCCAGATATAGCTGCGTCGCGTCCATCTTCTTTTGATATTGAGTTGAAGACGAGGATAGCGCCTCTTCTAACTCTTCTGCTGCACTGTCCGTGCTATCTACAATAGACTCATCTTCATTAGCTTCGACGTTTTCAACTGCTTCTTCCTTTATGCGGCTCATAACAAGCTCCTGTTATACTGAACACCGTGTTACAACACACGTCGACTTCCTTATCTTGTTATTATTATTCCCACATGACTAGCGAGATTTGGGTAAGTAATGCCTCGGATTGACCGACTTACCACGGAAACGAACTTCAAAATGCAATTTCACCCGAGAACTACCGGAGTCTCCCATACGTCCGATAGTCTCACCTACGTCCACCCATTCTTTTTCCTTCACCAGAATGTCTTCGTTGTGAGCATAGGCAGTAATAAAATCATCGTTATGTTTCAAAATGATTAAATTACCAAACCCGTGTAATGCGCTTCCGACATAAACCACTTTCCCTGCCGCCGCAGCGTTAACTGAATCTCCCCTGCTACCGGCAAAGTCTATTCCTTTATTGCCTTGTTCACGCAACGAGAAATCGGCTATTACTTTCCCCGATGAAGGCCAACGCCAAACAATATTATTATTGCTCGGTAGCACCACTTCAGGCCGCTCAATTCGCTGTCTCGGTTGGCTATTGCTACCCTTATCGGTTTGTTTTGCAACCATTTTTCTTGTGCTTGTTTTTTGACCATACCCTTTCTGTTTCTTATTAGCAACGGGCGTTTTTATATTATTTTGTGCGTTATCAGAGGCTTTTTTATTCTGTTTAGCACTAGCTGTTCGCTGCGCCTTTCTGGCTGTGGTGGCGCCCCGTTGCGGCGCGCTTTCCAGACTCAATTTTTGTCCCGGATAAATAGTGTAAGGTTTTTGTAAATTATTGATTTGGGCAATATCCTGGACATCCAGGTTAGCCCGAAAAGCTATTGAATAGAGTGTTTCTCCGGGCTGAACTTCATACTCTTTTTCGTTAATGGAGTTGGCTTCAAAATCGAGGTAAGTTTTACCAGTATAAAGCTCTTCGACTGGAGCAGGTGCCGACCGACCACTACAAGCCTGCAGTAGAGTTATGGCAAACACCAATAATACAGATTGCTTAATTGCCCCGGACGATACCAACATCATTTATACCAACTGCGCTATTACGTACCCAATAATAACCAGTATTACCAGTGTCCAGCCAATGCGGTCAACATATTCACGGAGTTTTACGCCCATTTCCGGACCACCAGTACGTAATAACCAGGCCACCAGATAAAAGCGCATGCCGCGACTAATAGCCGATGCAATAACAAAAGGAAAAAACGCTATCTGCATAACACCGGCAGTTACCGTAAATAATTTATAAGGAATGGGAGAAAAGCCTGCAATAAACACTATCCAGACGCCCCAGTCCGCAAACCAACCCTGAACAGTAACTAGCTTCGACTCGTAGCCAAGTGCCTCAACCGCTGGCAGAACTAATGATTCATAAGCCCAATAGCCCAGAAAGTAGCCTAAAATTCCGCCTGCTACTGAGGCAACTGTCGTCAGAAACGCTAATCGCCAAGCTCTTTTAGGCTGAGTCATTGCCATTGGCGCCAGCATGACATCGGGTGGAATAGGAAATATCACCGATTCCGCAAAACTCAACAGACCAAGAATAATGTCTGCTCTGGGATGCTGAGTCCAGGATAATACTTTATCGTACAGTGCGGAGAACAGCTTCAAACGACATCTCCCTTAACTAAAGGCACGAAACGCACATCACCAATACGCTGTTGCTCCAGCGAATCACCAAAGCGACGCATAACGACAAGGCTCTGCGATTGGTGCTGCTCGCCGACCGGAATAATCATCACGCCGCCGTCGGCAAGCTGATCGACTAAATCCTGAGGTATGTCGCTGGCCGCGGCGGTAACAATAATGCCGTCGAACGGACCTTTGCTGCGCCAGCCCTTCCAGCCATCACCATGACGCATAGCAACATTATGTAAATCCAGCTGACGCATGCGGCGCTTGGCCTGATACTGCAACGTAGCAATGCGCTCAACACTAAAGACTTTATCAACCAACTGAGCCAGAACCGCCGTCTGATAGCCTGAGCCGGTGCCTATCTCCAGCACATTTTTACAATGATGCTGCATTAATAACTGCGTCATTGTTGCCACCATTAATGGCTGCGAAATTGTCTGCCCATTACCAATGGGCAGCGCCGTATTTTCATAGGCTTTGTGAGCTAACGACTCGGGCATAAACAGATGTCTTGGGGTTTCAGATATCACCCGTAAAACCTCTTTGTTGGTAATACCGAGAGCCTCTAATTGTTGAATCAGTCGCTTAACCCGCGACTGCCCATTACTAATCATCATTTTTGTTGTTCTAACCAGTCTGTCAGTGTATCGGTGTGGCGTTGAGCCGTCATATCCAGGCTTAACGGTGTAATTGAGATATAACCTTCATGAATCGCGGTAAAGTCGGTATTAGGCTCATCACTTGCATGATGCCCAATGGGTCCATACCAAAAGATTTCGCTGCCAAAAGGGTCACGGTCGTGAACCATAGTCTCTGCGCGATGCCGACGTCCCAATTTAGTCACCCGGGTACCTTTTAACTTATCGTAGGTCGTGTAAGGCACATTGATATTCAGTACAGTATCAAGCCGCAGCGGATCGTTTTCCATATTTGCGACAATTTCTGCCACGACCCGCCCGGCGGTATCATAGTAGTCGTGTCCACGACCACCCATCGATACTGCAATGGCAGGCAGTCCCATAAAGCGCCCTTCCATCGCGGCCGCCACCGTGCCTGAGTACAACACATCGTCACCCATATTAGGGCTGTCATTAATACCCGACACGACTAAATCTACGTCTTCAGCCATCGGCGAGTTAGTGCCTAAATGAACACAGTCTGTGGGCGTACCATTAACAGAATAGAAACCATTATCCAGCCGACGCACCCGCAAAGGATTATGTAAGGTTAACGAATTACTGGCACCACTGCAGTTACGGTCCGGAGCTATCACTCGTACATCTGCCACTTCTTTTAAAGCCTGGTACAACGCGAGAATACCCGGCGCATGCACGCCGTCATCATTACTTAATAAAATTTTCATCATCTGGATTCACCACTTAAGTCGACAATTTCATTCAATACGGTTGTTGCATAAGCACCGGACGGAAGCGTAAAGCGAAGCTCTGCGTCCTTGCCCTGCCAACTAATTTCGGGGTTTTCTACGCGCAACAGAATAGTCCGGCGAGCCGCCTCTACGCGCAGCTTTCTGAGCGCCTGTAACCAACTATCGAACGGTTGTAATAAACTTTGTTCAAAGGCGTCGGCTTCCCCTTTCACTAAGGGTTTATTTGTGCTTCCTGCTAGAGGTGCCGTTAAGTAAATATTGTTATTTGCCAGCCGCTGTTTAAGTTCGTCGTCCCATTGCTCTACGGTAAAAACCGACTGCGAGCCTTCCAGCATGACACAATCACCAGTCAAAGTTCCTTCTATACCAAACTGACGTATTCGCTCAGCTACTATCTCGTTGAATAAATAGCTGCGCAGTGCAGACAAATAGAGGCTTCGCTTGCTGCGGCTGATACGCGGGGGGCGGCTCGCCATAAGCCAGCGCTCAGCTTGTGCAACGTTATCTCCGCTGCGGCCAAAGCGCTGTTCGCCAAAATAATTTATTACGCCCTGCTCACTCACACCTTGCCAGAGGTTTTCAAGTGCCTCGCGGGAGCTGACATTAGCTAACCTGATAACGAAGCGGTTCGCACGGTGAAACCCCGTCTTTAATTTCTTGGTTCTGCGTATTATTCGCTCAACCGACATTTCTTCATCGTTTAACTCATTCCAGTTAAGCGTTTCTTTGCCGGGTAGTTGAATGGAAAACCATTGCCAGGTCACTGCCTGGCGATCTTTTAATCCGGAATAACTGACATTTCTTTCTGATACTCCGGCAAACCGGGCTATTTTTTCTGCACAAAAATTTGTATTAGCCCCGGTTTTTCTAACCCAAAGCCACTGGTGCTCACCTTCACCGTCATCAATAACATCCAACTGCTCAATAACCTGAAAATCTTCCGGCGTCTGTTTAAATTCGGCCTGCGGTCTGTCGCCTTTATGTAAACGCGGTAAATCAGCCAAAGACACTTGTGAGGGTGCCAACATTAAAATGACTCCATCAGAACCACAGCATGACAGGCAATACCCTCTTCACGCCCCACAAAGCCTAATTTTTCTGTCGTTGTCGCTTTAACATTCACATTGTCGATGCAGGTTTTTAAACACTGGGCAATGCTGGACCGCATATCGTCAATATGTGGTGCCATTTTCGGAGCCTGAGCTACAATGGTTACGTCAATGTTACCCGTCTTAAACTCTTTTTCCTGACATAGACTTACGGCATGACTCAGCAATTCGGCACTATCCGCCCCGGCATAGCGTTCATCGGTATCAGGAAAGTGCTGGCCAATATCACCTAACGCTAAAGCGCCTAATACCGCGTCGGTGACAGCATGCAGAACAACATCTCCGTCGGAATGAGCGACAAGTCCCTGATGATGCTCAATTTCAACACCACCTAAAATCAAAGGCTTATCAGAGCCCCAACGATGAACGTCATAACCATGACCAACACGGATTTTCATGAACGATGCCCTCTTTAATTTTTATGATCATTATTGTCCGCTAATAACCAGTCGCGAACACATTCAAAATCTTCCGGGTGAGTCACTTTTAAGTTGCGGATAGAGCCAGGAATAAGCGCCGGCTGGAAACCACACCACTGCATAGCAGAAGCTTCATCAGTTAACTGAGGGTTTAATGCCCCCATATGCTCTATGGCTTGTTGTAAACGCTCTGCATTAAAAACTTGTGGTGTCTGCGCCTGCCACAAGGCCTCCCGATCAACACTGGATTCTATATGGGTAACACCGGTTTCATCATTGACAGAGATAACAGCGCGTTTTAAGGAATCTCTTACCGGAATGGCAAGAATTGCGCCTTGAGGGTCCTTTAATCCGGTATTAATGACCGCTGTTAATGCCTTTTTTGGTAGGCATGGACGTGCTGCGTCATGTACCAGCACATGGGTAGCCCCTTGCGAAACAGCAACTTTAACTCCAGCCAATACGGATTCAGCGCGGCTGTTGCCGCCTGTCACAAAATGAACCTTTGTTGGCAGGCTCTTTTTAAGTTCAATAAGGTATTCAGCATTAGAGTCAGAAACCGCAACGAAAACCTGTTCAACCCGCGCATCCTTTAATACGGCTTCGATGCTGTACTCCAGCAAAGTCCGGTTAGCGACCATCAGAAACTGCTTAGGGATGTTAGCCTGCATCCGGCTTCCGCTGCCAGCCGCAGGGATCACAGCCATTAACGAATCAATCTGGCTTTGTGCGTGGCTTTCAGACTCACTCTTCATCTCGCTCACCCGCTCAGGCTATGGATTACGATCAGGTACAAGACGGAAGAAAACTTCATCCTTTTTTACCATCCCTAGTTCGTTACGGGCACGCTCCTCCAGCGCATCTTCCCCTTCGCGCAAATCTTCAATATCTGCGTAAATGAGTTGATTACGTCTTTCCAGATTTTCATTCGTATTTTTCTGATTGCTGACTTCTTGCTGCAACCGCCAATAATCCGGTAGGCTATTTTTGCCAAACCACAGACGGTATTGTAACGCAAGGAACAAGGCCAACAACACGACCAGAGTCACCCGCATGCTCAGCTCCGTTGTTTTTCCTGTTATCATTATGAAGACTATTGACGTGACTGAAAAGCCGTTTTCAGCATTATAAGACAAAAGAGGTTCATTTGGAGTATTTCGCTGCCGCAATAGTATTTTTCTTCGCAGCTTTGGTTCAGGGGGTAAGCGGTTTTGGCTCCGGTTTGTTAGCCGTCCCAATTCTGGCGCTGTGGTTCCCTATTAGCGTACTTACGCCTGCACTGTCTGTCATTAATATCGTGATTGGCGGCTGGATCTACTGGAAAAACAGAGAGGCGGCTCGCCCATCTCAGTGGAAATGGTTAATTTTTTCAGGCGTCATTGCTTCTCTGGTATCGGGATCTTTGCTGTTAAGCGTAAACGAACAGTTTATTAAACTGATTCTTGGTTTTGTCATACTGGCTGTTGCGCTCGCTTTGGCTAGCGGTAAACAACTCTCTACTGCTGAACATGCGCCCGGACATATTGCGGTAGGTACAGGCTCTGGCTTGCTCAACGGGTTAATGACATTAGGCGGGCCTCCTATTGTTTTATTTCTGGCCAATGCCCGTATCCCAAAACAACAGTTTCGCGCTACACTCAGTCTGTTTTTCTGCTGCATTGCCATGGCAAACGTCGCTAACTTCTCACGCCAGTCTATTTACGCAGAGCCCCATCTCTATCTGGTACTCGCTTTACTACCTTGTGCGCTTATAGGCGCCAGCGTGGGACAAAGACTTCAACAGCATGTATCAGAACAACGTTTTAGACAATTTACTCTGGCACTAATGATACTTTCGGGACTCAGTGTCGTATTGCAAAGTATTAAATAGTTTTAGTACTCCCGCCAACGGCTCTGGTAAAATTAAATTTATGCTTGAAACCCTGTACGCATTTTTCGATTTGGGTCAATTTTCCCAGTCCCCTATAAATGGCTCCCATAACCCGGGGTTAGTCATACTCTCCTATTGCGTCGCGCTGCTAGCTTCTTATACCGCGATACTCACACTGGAACGTGTACAAATATATCAGGCTAAGGTTGCTCGCTACAGTTGGTTAATTGTCAGCGCAGTTATCTCTGGCGTTGGTGTCTGGAGTATGCATTTTATTGGCATGCTGGCTTTTGAGCTTCACCTGCCCATGAGTCATAGCGTGTTGTTAACGCTTATTTCAGTTGTTCCTGCCATTGTCGGCAGCTTTATAGCAATGAAAATTCAAATGTCTTTGTCATCGGTGCGTGCAACACTCATCGCCGGAACTGTTTTGGGCGCCGGTATTGGCCTGATGCACTATACCGGAATGGCTGCAATGGAAATGTCAGCTCACCTTCGTTATGACCCTCTCTGGTTTGTACTTTCGGTATTTGTCGCCGTATCGTTGGGCATCATAGCTTTATTGGCATATCGCCATTATAAAAAATCGGAAAGAACCAGCTGGTTCAGGCGCAGAAGCGCACAAATTGTTGTTGCCGCCATTATTGCTCTGGCTATTTCTGGTATGCACTATACCGCCATGATAGCAGCCAATTTTTACCCTACCCGGGCACCCGATGCGGTATTCAGCGGCCATGGCAACTGGCTGGCTTACGTTGTCGGAATTGGCTCGTGCTTAACCGCTATAATGGCCATTATAGCCTCTCAGATAGACAGACGCTTGCAACAACAGCAAAAGTTAGCCCAAATGTCTGCAGAGCAACTTTATGAAGTTATTAGTGCCATAGATGACGGCTTGCTGCTATTCGACGAACACAACCGTGTTTTGTTAGCGAATCAGGCATTTACGCGACTTACCGGAGATGACCTGGAACGAATAAAAGGCAGTAAACTCAATATTGAAGACTATATTGAGCGCTCAGATAAGTTACTGGAGAATATTAAGAACTCACTAGCCCGCAGAGTTGCCTGGCAAGGTAAAGTTAATGTAAGAAAACGTTCTGGTACGACTTTCCCTGTTCGCTTAAGTATTTCAAAAGTACGCTATAACCAACAGAAAGAACGACATTTTGTAGCAACGGTCACAGACATTAGTGCAGAAGTTGAATCCAGTGAACGTATTCGTTATCTGGCTTACAACGATGCGTTAACCGGGTTAGCGAACCGCCGCTCTTTGTTGGATCATTTGCAAGATCAGCTCGCAACTTATAAAGAAGCAGGCCAAAACGGCGCGTTAATTCTCTGTGATATCGATAAATTTAAAATACTGAATAACACCCTGGGTTCGGATATGGGTGATTTACTGTTAAAACGCGTGGCAGAAAGGCTGCAAAGTTCGACGAAAGCCAACTCATTCCTGGCGCGTTTGAGCGCGAACGAATTCGCGGTCGTGCTAACCGGACTTGAGCGTGGTAATTCAGTCAATATAAAACAGCAATTGCTGACCCGAATTTATCAATTGCTGGATCAACTGCAACAGCCCTATCAGCTCAACAGCTACACGCACCTTTGCTCCTTTAGCGCAGGCGCTTCCTTGTTTGACGACAGCGAATCAAATGCTGAAACCTTAATGACCCAGTCAGGCCTGGCATTATCTCACTCAAAACGCAAAGGTACGGGAGAAGTCTCACTGTTTCGTCAGGAGTTTGCTGATGCAGTAAGTAAGCGAGTCAAACTGGAAGAGCAACTGCGTAATGCAATAAAACAGAACGAATTCGAACTTTATCTGCAACCTCAGGTAAATATTGAGTCAAAGCCCACCGGAGCTGAGGCGCTCATCCGCTGGAAACAAAGTGATGGCCGCTTTGTTTCTCCTGCTGACTTCATTCCTTTAGCCGAGGAAACCGGCTTAATTGTTCCTTTAGGGTACTGGATTACTGAGCGTGCCTGCCAAATTCTCCAGCAATGGCAACAGAGCCCTGAAAAAGCAAAGATGCAACTGTCGATTAACGTCAGTGCCAAACAGTTTCAGCAGCCCGAGTTTGTTGAGCAGGTTCAACTTCTGGTAGAGAAGTACGAGATACGGCCTCATCGGTTAAAGCTAGAGCTCACTGAGAGTTTGCTGATGGATGACATTTCCAGCGTAACCAATAAAATAAAGCAATTAAAGCGCCTTGGGATTGAGTTCGCACTGGATGACTTCGGTACGGGTTACTCGTCGCTTTCTTATCTTATGCAAATTCCGTTCGACACCCTGAAAATTGACGTATCTTTCGTACGTAACATGCTGGATAGTATGGAAAAGGCTCAAATTGTTTACACTATTATTCAGCTAGGAGAAAGCCTTAAACTGAATATTGTTGCTGAGGGAGTAGAAACCGAAGAACAGTTTAATTATTTGGCGCGACTAAATTGCGATACCTTTCAAGGTTACCTGTTCAGCAAACCCGTACCTGAGTCTGAATTTCTGGCAGATAAGACAGCCCCATAGCTTAACGTAACTGGCTGTCTTTACTTCCACGCCGGTTAAAACCCGCTTTGTTTGAGTCCTGCTTGTCGAGTTCCGCCTGACATTCCACACACAGACGAACACCAGGAATCGCTTTGCGCCTGGCCTCCGGAATAGGCTCGCCACATTCTTCGCAAAACTCCAGACTTTCCCCGCCGGTAAGTTTGCTGCGTACACGTTTTACTTCATCTTCGGTACTGGCATCAATTTGTTCCTGTACGGCACCATCGTGCGACCAGCCACCCGCCATATACAACTCCTTAGAAAAATGGAGAACACAAACAGACGCTGAGTCTGATACATTAACTATAACGTAAAAATACATTGCTATTCAGGTTTTACCTATAAGAAACGCCTATGAAACTTATTTATACCCATGAAAACAAACTATTAGTGGAAAACGCCCGTAACCTATTACAAATGGAAGGCATTGAAACAGTTATGAAAAATGAGTTTTCCAGTGGCGCCGCTGGTGATTTAGCGCCATTGGATACCTGGCCTGAATTATGGCTTGTTGATGATACTCAACTCGCTGTCGCAAAAACACTGATTGAAAATATGGAAGAACAAGCGAACGGCCCGGACTGGCGTTGCAATAATTGTCAGGAAATTAACGGAGCCGCTTTTGAAGTATGCTGGAGTTGCGGAAACCCGGCTTAACCAAATCATACGGAACAAAAGGAGACATAAAATGAACGGAAGTGAAACTTATACAATGGCTTATTGGGGCGTACTCATTGCTCTGGTCATTTTGCTGGTTCAATGGGTTATTGCCAGCGGTCAAAAAGCGAAACAACCCGGTGCCGTTCCGGGTAAAATCGACGACTCACTGAGTCATTCATCTTTTGTGTTTCGTGCTCACCGCACGCTAATGAACTCGTTAGAAAACTATCCGCTGATGCTGGGCACAGTATTTCTGGCCTTCTTCATAGGTGTCAGCGCTTTCTGGACAGGGATATTTATCTGGATTTTCGCTATTGCTCGCTTAATTCACATGGTTCTTTACTACGCCATAGCAACGGAGAAAAACCCCAGCCCCCGCAGCTATTTCTTTATGATTGGGCTAGCAGCTAACGTTGCTTTGCTTATTTTGTGCGGTGTCACTCTGGTTTAAAAGCCGTTAAATTTTTTCTGGGCTGATCACACATCAGACCATTCTCTTAACAGGTTATGAAACACCTTAGTCAGGCGATCAAAGTTTTCAGACTTACCGTTTGCATCAAACTCAGCTTTCAACGATTGTTCTATATCAAAGAGTAGCTCCCTGTAATTCGGCTGTTTAACCAAGCTTTGCACCCAGCCTATCATTGCCAGCCGGGAACCTTTAGTCACCGGATTAACCCGATGCAGGTAATGGCTCGGATACATAAGAATATCCCCCTGCCCAAGCCGCCAGCTCCGCTCACCACTGGCATCCTCAATAACCAGCTCTCCGCCTTCAAAATCCGATAAGGGTGACAAACCCAGCGTAAAAGAAATATCGGTTCTTACCCCGTTCATTAAGGAGTCGTCCATGTGGGTACCGTAGTACTCTCCCTGCTGATATCGGTTTATAGTCACCCGCGCCACCTGCTTTGGCCGCATAACCGATTGCACCAGAGCGTTTTGCTGAAGCCTGTCCAGCAGCACTTGTGTAGCTGCCTCAGACTTTTTACCCGACAGTTGCTGGTTATTTTTTACATCTTTCGCTGCCCAGCCTGCGGTTTTCTTACCATCACTAAACTGCCCGGCATCAAGGCCTGCAACAATACTCTTTACCGTATCTGTATCTACGGCATTGCTAATTTGTAATATCATTATTCCACACTTCTAACTTGCGAATAGTTATCATTTCTGCAAATATACATTAGTTAACTCTCGCAAAAAAGCATACTAAGGTCTTTATATGTTTGAAAAGAAAAAAGTTTGGCTTGGCGTTGGCAGTGTTCTGGCCACCACCGTAGCAGCATCACAGGTAACAGCAGCGCCACTGACTCAACCGGGCGCGGCACCTTCCATGTTCATGGCTGCCCCTATGGCAGAAGGCGAAATGGCCGCTCCTGAAATTGATTTAAACACCAATGACACGGCTTTTCTGGCTCAACTCGGTTTTATTCGCGGCCATTTATGGGTGGGAATGAAACTGTACGAGCAAGGCCACATTGAAATGGCTAAAACTCACATGAAACACCCGGGTGACGAGCTCTATAGTGGTCTCACTGAAGCATTTGAAGCACGCGGCTTACCCGGATTTGCCGAACCGTTAAATACCCTGGCGGAAAGTGTCATTAATGATAAAAATGAAGGCACGGTCATGAGCAACTACAAGGCTCTGCTGGACTCTATCAGCGCTAATGAACCTATAGCTGACATGTCAGCTAAAGACGTCATATTGAGTGTTTCATCAATGCTAATGGTAGCCGCCGACGAGTACGCTATAGGCATTCAAAATGGCGAAGTCACTAATGTTCACGAATATCAAGACGCCATGGGCTTTAAAGAAATTGCGCTTGAACGCTTAAACCGTATTAATTATAAAGAAGCAGAAAAAGCTGAAGAAGCCATTAGCGAAACCCGCAAGGTCATCAGTAACCTTGAAAACCTCTGGCCTACTACTACCCCAGAAGGTGAATTTGAGGGAGATCCTAGTAAAATTTACGGTGCTGCCTCTCGTATTGAACTGGAAGCACGCAGCATTTAATACCTACCAACCTGCATTCGGCTTACTTCTTTTACACATAAAGGAGTAGGCCTGAGTTACCCCTTCATTTCACTCGCAAAAGCTCATTAAAGCAGTATTCTAAAGGCATCTTAAGTCAATTACGAAGGTGTCGTTATGAGCATTCAGTCTCTTTGCAAAATTTCAGTCATTGCCGTGTCATTAGCTGGCTTGTTTATGAGCCAGTCAGCCAACGCAGGCGAAGGCGAAAACGTTTACAAAAAATATTGTCAGGCATGTCATCAACCAAATGGCAAAGGCATGCAGGGCGTATTTCCTCCGCTGGCAGGAAATACAAATATCAAAGATAACCCCGACTACATAGCTAAGACAATTATCAATGGTAAGTCCGGCGCGCTAACCGTTAACGGAACAAATTACAACGGAGCTATGCCGCCCATGGGTTATCTGAAAGACGCCGATATAGCGACCTTAGCTAACTACATCAATACCGATCTTGCAGGCGGCAGTGAGACTATCACAGCCGAAGCCGTTGCCAGTTTGCGTTAAACCTATTTGTTATCAGTTAAAGGAAAAATAATTATGAAAACTCTAAGCTTATCAATTATCAGTGCCTCTCTTCTGGCTGCTATGGCGTCAGCTCCGGTTAATGCGGAAGAGCTCAGCCTTAAGCACGACAGCGAATATGTCATTGATGGTAAAATCTTTGGATTACCAGAAGCTAAAGTCTACCGCGAAGACTACAACGGCCCGGCGGTTGTTGGCGACTATCTGACTCAGGTTCCAAACATAGCGAAACTTGACTACGAAGGTAACAAAACTCATGACATACGCATGGATGTTTTCTCTCAGAAAATAGAAGTAGCACCGGGAGTAACCTATTCGGCCTGGACATTCGGTGGCTCAGTACCCGGACCGGTATTGCACGTACGTGAAGGTGACCGTGTTATCTTCAAAATGAAAAACCGCTCTGACGAAGAAGTGACTATTACTAAGCCAGTTAAAAATGGTGCTCCGTTCATTCAGCAACTGCAGGCCAACGGTTATCAGAATAACCAGCCAGTCGTTAACCCAATGCCCCACTCTATGGACTTTCATAGTGGCACAGTAGCAGCGGAAGACAAATGGCGTACCATTTCTCCGGGTGAAACTATTGAGTTCGAATGGATAGCCAACTACGCGGGTACTTATATGTATCACTGTGGTACTTCCAGCGTACTCATGCACACAGCTATGGGCCAATACGGCGCCGTTGTGGTATCTCCTAAAGATGGCTACCCAACTGACAAAGACGTTGATAAAGAATTCGTTCTGGTTCAGTCAGAGCACTATTTGGAAGAAGCCTCAGAAGGTAACTACATCTATAACCACGGTGCAGCTTTAGACCGCCAGCCAAGTCATGTGACCTTTAACGGACATGTTGCAGCACTTAGCGACAACCCTTTACGAGCGAACGAAGGTGACCGTGTGCGCTTACATGTTTTAAACGCAGGTCCTTCAGGCACTTCCAGCTTCCACGTAATTGGTGCGATTTTCGACCGCGTCTGGTACGAAGGTGATCCGCGTAACGAATGGTATGGCATGCAAACCGTGCTGCTGGGTGCCAGTAACAGCGCAACCATTGAATTTATTGTTCCGGAAGAAGGCATCTATAAGTTGGTCGATCACGAATTTGCTGATGCAGAGCGTGGCGCAGCTGGTGCATTAATTGCCGGTCCGCGTAAAGAGAAATAAGGGGAAACTTATGGTTAAGTGGCTTGGAGTTGCAGGTGTTTTATTGTCACCCTTAGTGCTCGCTGATCCAGTTCTGATCAATGGTGGTACTTTCGAACCTCCGGTCTTACTGGACAAAGAGCGCCTCAGTATAGAAATGGAAAGTTTCATGCTGGACGCAACCCCTGTCACTAACCAAGAGTTTCTGGAATTTGTCATTGAACAACCTCAGTGGCAGCGAGACAACATCGCTGCCCTATTCCATGATGGAAATTACCTGAAGCATTGGGATGATAATACTGAATTTGCTAAAGGCAAAGACAACGAACCAGTCACTTATGTGTCTTGGTTTGCCGCACGCGAATACTGCTCCGCACAAGGTGGCCGTTTGCCTGGTCTTAACGAGTGGGAGTATGCGTCGGTCAAATATCGGCAACAGCAGAACATCAGCGACGATGATTATGCCCGTAACCTGTTTGCCTGGTACAGCCAGCCACACAGTGCGAAACAACAAACCGTCGACCCAAATGCTGAGCAATTGATGCACATGCACGACCGTGTCAACGAATGGGTAGACGACTATCAATTATTATTAACCAACGGCGATGACGTCGATTTGCTCTCCGGCTCATGTGGCGACGGAGCGCGCTTTATGTCGAGTTTTAGTAACGCCAATTACGCCACATTTTTCCGTTATCAGTCACGCAGTGATTACGCCCCGCAAAGTGCGACCAGCACTATGGGTTTTCGTTGCGCATACGACCTGGAGAACGACCATGAATAAATTGCTAAAATTGACCGCCCTGGCCTCTTTGATCTTTGCTGTCCAGTCTTTTGCGCAGGATCACTCGCATCACAATATGCACAAGAATCAGACAGCTAACGACCACAGCAATCATACGGCAATGAACGCAGCAGAGGTCTCTCACTCCGAGTCGGTATACCAGATAGATGCTACCTGGAACACGCATAAGAATAGCCAACTCAAGCTTTCAGAACTTGAAGGTCATCCCGTTATTCTTTCCATGATTTATGGCAGTTGCACCACCGCCTGCCCAGTGTTGGTTCATGACGTAAAACGCTTATACAGCAAGCTGGACGAAGACACTAAACAGCAAGTTAAGCTCGTTATGGTGAGTTTTGACACCGATCGCGATACACCCGAGGCACTCGCTGACTATGTTAAGCAGTATCAACTTAACAACGACAACTGGCTGTTTCTGAACGGTTCGGAGCAGGATATCAGAACCTTAGCTACAGTACTTGGCGTGAGGTATCGACAGCGTCCGGACGGTGATTTTGATCACAGCAATTTGATCACTATTCTCGATAAACAAGGGCTTATTGTTGAACGCATAGAAGGCCTAAGCCAGCCAATGGAGAAGCCAGCTAACGTTGTCGCTAAACTGGTTAACGATTAACAGCGGTTGCATTCGCTCTAAGATTTTGTTCCACTAAAAAGGAATCTTGTCGGAGTGCCGGTAGCTTTCTTAATGAAGTTACCGGCTGAGACCGCAATTGCGGGATCCGTTGAACCTGATCAGGCTAATACCTGCGAAGGGAACAAGAGAGCATCAGCATGACACGACCGTTGTTTCTGCGCTGATGTTCCTTTCAACACTCCTGACAAGCATCTCTAACATCAACAAAATGAGAGAATGCTATGTCAACTGCACCATCGAATAACCGTTTAAACCGCCAACAGGCTGAATCCTTCTTATCATCACTATCCGGGCATTATTACCCTAATTCCAGCCGTGAATTTATTTCAGGCAGCAACAAAGACATCCAGGTCCCCTTTCGTCGCATTCACCTTAGCGAAACCCTGCACCAGCCCACACCGGGCGTGAAGTTACCACCGAACGAACCGGTAGATGTGTATGATACATCCAGTGTCTACGGTGACCCGGATGCCACAATTGACGTAAAAGCGGGTCTGAAAAAGGTTCGTGAAAACTGGATTCAGGAGCGCCATAGCGAGAACCAGCAATATAATCACGGCATTACGCAGTTAGCTTACGCAAGGCGCGGCGTGATCACCCCTGAGATGGAGTTCATTGCACTGCGCGAGAATATGGGTCGGGGGCACCTTAAGAACCCCATAACACCGGAATTTGTACGCGACGAAGTCGCCAGTGGACGCGCGATTATTCCCGTTAATACCCACCACCCCGAATCAGAACCAATGATTATTGGCCGCAACTTTTTGGTTAAAGTGAATGCCAACATTGGTAACTCATCGGTTAGTTCGTCTATTGAAGAAGAAGTCGAAAAGCTGGTATGGGCGACTCGCTGGGGCGCTGATACCGTAATGGACTTATCTACCGGCCGTAATATTCACCAAACCCGTGAGTGGATCTTACGCAACAGTCCAGTGCCTATTGGTACTGTGCCTATTTATCAGGCTTTAGAACGGGTCAATGGCGTTGCTGAGGATCTGAGCTGGCCAGTATTTAAAGACGTACTGCTGGAACAGGCTGAGCAAGGTGTGGACTATTTTACGATTCACGCCGGCGTACTGCACGACTTCATTAAACTGACTGCAAAGCGAGTTACCGGCATAGTCTCCCGTGGCGGTTCGATAATGGCGAAATGGTGCATGGCGCACCAGCAAGAAAGTTTTCTTTATCAGCACTTCCGCGATATCTGCAAAATTTGTGCGAAATATGATGTGTCGCTGTCTTTAGGTGACGGCCTACGCCCCGGTTCCATTGCCGACGCCAACGATGAAGCTCAGTTTGCTGAACTGAGAGTACTAGGCGAGCTGACTCAAATTGCCTGGGAGTACGATGTGCAGGTGATGATAGAAGGCCCCGGCCATGTGCCCATGCATAAAATTCAGGAAAATATGGATGAGCAGTTAAAGCACTGTCACGGCGCGCCGTTCTACACCTTAGGGCCGCTAACCACCGATATCGCACCCGGTTACGACCACATTACCTCATGTATTGGTGCTGCCATGATTGGCGCGTTTGGCTGCGCCATGCTCTGCTATGTTACCCCGAAGGAACACTTAGGCTTGCCTAACAAGGAAGATGTAAAACAGGGGATGATCGCTTACAAAATAGCGGCTCATGCGGCCGATTTAGCCAAAGGTCACCCAGGCGCTCAGGCGAGGGATGACGCTATGTCAAAAGCCCGCTTTGAATTCCGCTGGGAGGATCAATTTAATCTGGCGTTGGATCCGGTTACCGCTCGCAGCTATCACGATGAGACACTGCCTCAGGATTCGAACAAAACCGCGCAGTTTTGCTCCATGTGCGGGCCAAAGTTCTGCTCCATGAAAATTTCACACGAGGTACGTCAGTACAACCCGGACACTCGAATTGATGTAAAAGTGAAAGACGCGGCGACCGAAGGAGCAGAATGATGTCGATACCTGTCGTATGGACCATCGCAGGTTCTGACAGCGGCGGTGGCGCAGGCATTCAGGCGGACTTGCACACGTTCCGTAGTCTGAACGTGCATGGCTGCAGTGTCATAAGCACAATTACCGCCCAAAACTCTGTTGCAACCACCGGGTTATTCCCGTTAGCTGCTGACGCCGTTCGTCAGCAGTTGGAATGCCTGCAACAGGACATGCCGCCTGCTGCGATAAAAATTGGGTTGCTTAGTAATGTGCAACAGCTTCAGTGTGTGGCTGACTTTTTAAAGCAATGGTCTGATCCCCTTCCCCAGCCTTTCGTGGTCTGGGATCCGGTGGTTGTCAGCACTCAGCAGGATCGCCTGTCGGAGCTCAAGCCTCAACATTGCGCGGAGTTATTCCCGCTGGTTGATATTATGACACCGAATTTGGATGAACTCAGTTGGTTGAGCGGATTAGAGGTTACTGATGAGGACTCAATGTATCGCGCTGCAGAACAACTCTTTCAGGCCGGACTGTCCCGAATTCTGGTAACAGGCACCGATTTTGGTCGCGCCGATGAAATCTCTGACTATTACCTTAGCTCCGATGGACATACCCAGTACATTCAGCAGAAGTTGAGAACAAAACACAGCCACGGAACAGGCTGCACCTTGTCTTCAGCCATTGCCGCGGCGTTAGCACATGACTATCCACTTGAGGATGCCATAACAGTCGCTAATGCCTACGTGCATCAGGGCCTGATTGAGGCGAAAGGTATAGGCAGAGGACCAGGCCCTGTTGCTCATACACACTGGCCACAGCAAATTGACCATTTTCCAAAGATTAATACGCCGGAGTTGCCCTGTGTTGACCTCCAGTTTCCCAGTCTAGACCAGGAACCCGGATTGTATCCGGTAGTGGATTCTTACGAGTGGATAGAAAAGCTCTTAAAACTGGGCATTAAGACACTGCAACTGCGTATTAAAGATCCTGATGCTCCTCAGTTGGAAACCGCTATTAAAAAAAGCATTCAGCTGGCAGAGAAATATTCAGCGCAGTTGTTTATTAATGACCACTGGCAACTGGCTATTAAGCACAACGCTTATGGCGTGCATTTAGGTCAGGAAGACTTAACCGAGGCTAACCTTCACGCTATTCAGCAAGCAGGGTTGAGGTTGGGCATTTCCACTCACAGCTACACCGAGTTATTAATTGCTCAAGCGTACAAGCCATCTTACATCGCGTTAGGTCATATTTTCCCAACTCAAACCAAGACTATGCCATCCAAACCGCAAGGGCTGCAGCGACTACGCCGCTATGCCGCGTTATTAGCGCCAAAGAACATACCGACAGTCGCTATTGGGGGCATTTCTTTAGAGCGCGTAGCTCCCGTAACAGCTACTGGCGTAAACGGAATAGCGGTTGTTAGCGCGATTACTGCTGCCAGAAACGTAGAGCAGGCTGTTCATCAGCTACTAACGGAGATGGAAGCTGAACTCGAGGTTAAAGAAAAGAACGAGGTTGCTCATGCTGAGTAACGAACAACTTCTGCGTTACAGCAGCAACATACTGATGAAAGAAATTGGCGAAACCGGACAACAGCGTTTGCTCAAAAGTCATGTGCTGATTATTGGCTTGGGTGGTCTCGGTTGTCCTGCCAGCCAATATCTGGCGTCATCGGGCGTTGGGCAAATCACACTGGTCGATCACGACACAATAAGTCTCAGCAACTTACAGCGCCAAACACTCTATTCCAGCGACGGTATTGGTTTGTCCAAGGCGTGGCAAGCTGGTCATTCTTTGTCGCGGTTAAACCCGGACATTCGTATCACCGCTATTGAAGAAAAGGCCTATGAAGGCAATCTGGACGCGCTCGCCGAACAAGCCGATTTAGTCCTCGACTGCACCGACAATCGCGAGACCCGGTACCTGATCAACCAAAGCTGCTACCGCCTGAACACCCCGCTCATTTCTGCTGCGGCGCGCGGCTTTAACGGGCAACTCATCGCGTTAAATCCGGGGCAATCGCACGGCTGTTATCAGTGCCTTTATCCCGACGCTGTTACCGAGCCACTGAACTGCAGTAACGCGGGTATAGCCGCTCCTGTTGTGGGCATTATGGGATCCAGTCAGGCGCTACTGGCAATTAATTATTTTACCGGACATAAGCTTGCCTGGGGTTACCTGCAAACCTTCAATGGCTTATCGCAAAACTGGCAACAACTCTATTTACCGCGGGCCGCTTCATGCCCTGTATGCGGAGGTCAAAATGCGCATTCAAATTAATGACAAAGATTTTGAGATCACTGAAAAAACCAACTTATCGCAGCTACTGTCTGCTCAGAACGTCGATACCTCGGCCGTTGCCGTCGCCTTAAACGGACAGATTATACACCGCGAGCAATGGCAACAGACTGAGCTTAAAGACAACGATACCATTACACTTGTTCAAGCCGTGGCCGGAGGTTAAACCATGCTGAGAATAGCCGATCGAGATTTTCATTCCCGTTTATTCATAGGCTCTGGCAAATACAGTAGCGCGGATATTATGCAGAAGTCCCTTGCGGCTTCCGGTAGCGAGTTAGTAACGCTGGCATTAAAGCGCGTTGAACTTGAGCGCCCCACTGACGACATTGTCACGCCTATACAAAACTTAGGTTTACAGCTTTTGCCAAATACCTCTGGTGCCAAAACTGCACAAGACGCTATTTTTGCTGCACGCCTTGCCCGTGAAGCTTTAGGTACCCATTGGCTTAAACTGGAAATACACCCCGACCCCAACTATTTGCTGCCGGACCCGATAGAAACCCTAAAAGCCGCTGAAACTTTGGTAAAAGAAGGCTTTACCGTACTGCCCTACTGCGGTGCTGATCCCGTATTGTGTAAACGCTTAGAGGAAGTTGGCTGTGCGGCAGTTATGCCGTTAGGCGCTCCCATAGGCTCAAACCAGGGCCTGCTTACTCGAGACTTCCTACGGATTATTATCGAGCAGGCATCGCTACCCGTCATTGTCGATGCGGGCATTGGCGCGCCAAGCCACGCTGTTGAAGCTATGGAAATGGGCGCAGACGCTGTGCTGGTGAATACCGCCATAGCCACTGCAAACGACCCCGTCGCTATGTCAAAAACCTTTCGCGATGCGGTTATTGTTGGGCGTCAGGCCTTTGAAGCAGGCTTAAGTCAAAACGCTTCGCTAAAAGCGTCCGCATCCAGCCCGTTAACGGAGTTTCTGGAGTCGCTATGAGCTTTTATACTACCTGGGAGCAGACCAGCTGGGATGATACCCGCCTGCAGCTTTACAGTAAAAACGCGGCTGACGTTGAAACCGCTTTAAGCAAACAACATCTGAATACGGGCGATTTTATGGCGTTACTGTCGCCGGCGGCGGAGTCCTATCTGCCCCTTATGGCAGAGCGCTCACAACAACTGACCCGGCAACGCTTTGGTAACACACTGCACTTGTTTATTCCGCTGTATTTATCGAATCTGTGTGCTAACGATTGCAGCTACTGCGGCTTTTCCATGAGTAACCGCTTAAAGCGCAAAACCTTGTCACCAACTGAAATCGAGCAGGAATGTCAGGCCATAAAAGCCAAAGGTTTTGACACCCTGCTGATAGTGACTGGCGAGCATGAAACCAAGGTAGGTATTGATTATTTTCGTCACGCGCTACCTATTATCAAACGCTATTTCAGCTATGTCATGTTTGAGGTGCAGCCATTGGCTACCCATGAATACGCTGAATTACGCACGCTGGGTCTGGACGCCGTTATGGTGTATCAGGAAACTTATCAGGCCGCTACCTATGCTAAACATCACTTAAAAGGCAAAAAACGCGATTTCCGCTGGCGGCTTGAAACGCCCGACCGCCTGGGCGAATGCGGTATCGATAAAATTGGCCTGGGCTCGCTGATTGGACTGGAGGACTGGCGTATCGACAGCACCTTTACCGCCATGCATCTGGATTATTTACGGCGACGCTACTGGCGCAGTCGTTATTCGCTGTCGTTTCCCCGGCTACGGCCCTGTGCCGGTGGTGTCGATAACGCAAGGACAATTTCTGATAAACAACTGGTTCAGTTAATTTGCGCCTATCGGTTGCGGTTCCCCGATGTAGAACTCAGCCTTTCCACCCGCGAACAGCAGGCGCTTCGTGATGGGTTGTTTCGGCTAGGTGTGACCTCGGTCAGTGCCGAATCGAAAACTCAGCCCGGCGGTTACGCCAACGAGCAACAAGAGCTGGAACAGTTTTCCATAGATGACGACAGGCCAGTAAGTGAAGTGGCGCAGGCAATAAAAGCGAAAGGATTACAACCGGTATGGCAGGACTGGCTTAACGAGCTATCCGCAATGCCACCTGAAACTTTTTCCAGTCCAGAGTAGCCACCAGTAACAACTCACGCAGCGTTAAGGTGCGTGGGTTAACGCGCCCTTTATGATTCCACTGATGTCCACAGCTGGCTGCGGTCATAACACGCTTATTAGGCTTGAGTAAGGTATCCTGACTATGTTCACCCTGCCCGGTAAAATCAAACCAGCCACGGTAATTCAGATGCAGACGCTTTTTATCAGGATCCACACGGTCGATGCTGTCGAGCATTATGGTCGTAAATTCAGGAGTTTGATAACGAACAGGAACCACCAGACCCAAAGCTGCATGTTTAGCAAACCATTGGCTCTGCCCTTCGGCAGATATACCGGCTGAAGGAGATTTTGTTGGCTGAGGAGCCTGCCAGCTGGCGTTCTGAACATCCAACTTTAACGGCGAATACTGCACTGCATTGAGGCAACCATGAGCGGCGTGACGAATATAGTGCGGGAGACTGGCTAAACGACGTTGCAGAGCCGCAACAGGCATATCATTAACCTGTGCCAGTTGCGGTAATTCACGTTCATACAGCGCTGAGCACAGCTCGGCAAAATCGCCCTGCTGTGCCAGCGGCTGAAATATGTCCGCCTGTTGATTAGCCAGCGTTGACTTCCTGTCGTCCGCGGTAAGGCGCTTGGCCATTCAAATCGCCCTCTATACGCAATAATTGGTTGTACTTAGCAACCCGGTCAGAGCGACACAGCGAGCCGGTTTTAATTTGACCCGCTGCGGTGCCTACTGCCAAATCGGCAATAGTGGCGTCTTCGGTTTCACCCGAACGGTGAGAAATAACCGCCGAGTAACCTGCTTCACGCGCCATCGCAATGGCTGCTAAGGTTTCTGTCAGGCTACCAATCTGATTAAATTTAATCAAAATTGAATTGGCAATCGACTTGTCGATACCTTCTTTCAGAATACGCGTATTGGTCACAAACAGGTCATCACCGACCAACTGAACTTTGCTGCCCAGTTTTTCGGTTAAGACTTTCCAGCCGTCCCAGTCGCTTTCGTCCAGGCCGTCTTCAATAGAAATAATTGGGTAACGGTCGCAAAGCTCTGCCAGGTAGTCGGCAAACTCTTCTGCCGTAAAGGACTTACCTTCGCCAGACAATTCGTATTTACCGTCACGGTAGAATTCAGATGCAGCGCAATCCAAAGCCAGGGTAATGTCGCTGCCCATTTTATAGCCCGCGTTTTCAACCGCTTCGACAATCACCTGCAAGGCTTCTTCGTTAGATGCCAAGTTAGGCGCAAACCCGCCCTCGTCACCAACCGCTGTGCTTAAACCGCGCTTCTGCAGAACCTTTTTCAGAGCATGGAACACTTCAGCGCCCATACGCAGGCCTTCTTTGAAGCTTTCAGCGCCAACCGGCTGGATCATGAACTCCTGAATATCCACGTTATTATCTGCATGTTCACCGCCGTTTAATATGTTCATCATTGGCAGTGGCATGCTGTATTTACCGCTGGTGTTATTCAGGTTGGCAATGTGTTCGTAAAGCTCAATGCCTTTGCTCAAAGCCGCTGCTTTCGCCACAGCAAGAGACACAGCTAAAATAGCGTTAGCACCCAACTTTTCTTTATTGTCGGTACCGTCCAGCCTCAACATAATGTTATCGACAGCTTCCTGGTTAATCGCATCAATACCGCTTAAGGCTTCAGCGATAGCGCCATTAATATTGGCGACTGCCGTTTCAACACCCTTACCTAAGTAACGAGAAGTGTCGCCGTCACGTAACTCCAGAGCTTCACGTGAACCGGTTGATGCACCACTTGGTGCTGCCGCACGGCCCATGTGGCCAGACTCCAGGTAAACGTCGGCTTCAACCGTCGGGTTACCACGGGAGTCCATAATTTCACGACCAACAACTTTAACAATCTTACTCATGCTTAAATCCTGTTTAATGCTTAATCATTAGCCGGGTTATTAACCCAAACGCTCTTTATGAAATTCGCCAGCAGCTTCTATAAAGCCTTTAAATAACGGGTGCCCGTCACGCGGCGTTGAAGTGAATTCCGGGTGGAACTGTACTGCCACAAACCAGCGGTGTTTCGGGTTTTCCAGAATTTCAACCAACTGCTTATCGTGCGAGTAACCGGTAATTTTTAAGCCAGCTTTTTCCAGCGGCTCAATGTAATGGTTGTTTACTTCGTAGCGATGGCGGTGACGCTCTTCAATGGTTTCTTTGCCATACATTTTAAGCGCTTTAGAACCTTTTTCTAAATGACATTCCTGTGAACCAAGACGCATCGTGCCGCCTAAGTCGGAATGCTTGTCGCGCAGTTCTTTTTGACCACTGGCGTCCATCCATTCCGTGATAAGACCAACTACCGGGTCACTGCAATTTTCATCAAACTCAGTGCTGTTAGCGCCGGTTAAACCAGCAACATTACGGGCAAATTCAATCATTGCCACTTGCATGCCTAAGCAAATGCCTAAGTAAGGAATGTTATTCTCGCGTGCGTATTTTGCCGCAATAAGCTTGCCCTCTATGCCACGATCACCAAAACCGCCTGGCACCAAAATAGCGTCCACATCTTCAAGCTTAGACGTACCTTTGGTTTCTAAGTCTTGAGAGTCGATGTAACGAATGTTTACCGTTAAACGATTTTTAAGGCCGGCATGAGCCAGCGCTTCGTTCACCGACTTATAGGCATCCGGCAGTTCAACGTACTTACCGACAAAACCGACGGTCACTTCACCATTCGGATTAGATTCTTGATACAGAACCTCTTCCCATTCATGCAAGTCGGCTTCGGGGCAATCTAAATTAAAGCGCTTGGTGACTATGTCATCCAAACTCTGGGCCTTTAACATAGAAGGAATTTTGTAAATGCTGTCTACGTCGCGCAAGCCAATAACCGCTCGCTCTTCTACATTGGTAAACAAAGCAATTTTCGAACGCTCTGTTGCCGGTAAGGAGCGATCCGAACGACACACCAATACATCTGGTTGAATACCAATAGAACGCAGTTCTTTCACTGAGTGCTGAGTCGGTTTGGTTTTCACCTCACCCGCAGCGCCTAAGAATGGCACCAGGGTCAGATGCATAAATAAGGTGTGGTCACGACCAATTTCCGTGCCCAACTGACGAATGGCTTCAAGGAAAGGTTGTGACTCAATGTCACCCACCGTGCCGCCAATTTCAATAATGGCAATGTCGAAGCCTTTACTGCCTTCAATAACACGACGCTTAATTTCGTTGGTAATGTGAGGAATGACCTGAATGGTCGCTCCTAAAAACTCACCTTTACGCTCACGGCGAATAATGTCTTCATAGACACGGCCGGTGGTAAAGTTGTTGCTGCTGGTCATACGGGTGCGGATAAAACGCTCGTAGTGACCAAGGTCAAGATCGGTTTCAGCTCCGTCTACGGTGACAAAAACTTCACCGTGCTGAATTGGACTCATGGTACCCGGATCTACGTTAATGTAGGGATCCAGCTTCATGATAGTAACGTTAAGGCCCCGTGCTTCTAGAATTGCCGCCAGGGAGGCTGCAGCAATGCCTTTACCCAGCGAGGATACAACTCCGCCGGTTACGAAAATATAGTTTGTCGCCATGTGATACCTAGTTGGTCAGGTCAAATTTGGGATTGCATTCAGACGGGAAAGTAGTATACCGAAAGACGACCTTAACAACAAATAAAAAGCACGCCACCTGTCTCCAACCAAGCACTTTTGCTAGTATAGCGCCAGCTAAAACCTATTCGGAGTTACTTTATGTCGTCCTGCTGTGGCACCACCGCACAACAACACATCGACAAAGCACAAAGGACATTATTATGGACCGTGCTGGTTCTTAACGGAGTGATGTTTTTCGTTGAATTTATTGCGGGTTGGTTAGCAGAGTCCAGTGGGCTTTTTGCCGACTCATTAGATATGCTGGCGGATACTCTGGTTTATGCAGTTAGTTTGTATGCTGTTGGTAAAGCCATAAAATACAAAGCCAACGCCGCCATTCTTAACGGCACACTGCAAACCGTGCTGGCACTTGTGGTTTTGGCAGATGTGTTACAACGTTTAATTTTTGGCAGCCAGCCTAACGCCAACATGATGCTCTGGGTTGCCCTGCTCGCTCTTGCCGTTAATATCGCTTGTTTCGCTTTGCTGTACAGCTCGCGCAATGGCGATATTAACATTCGTGCCAGCTGGATATGCTCGCGCAACGACATGATAATGAACGGCGGGGTAATTCTCTCAGCTCTGCTGGTTGCTAAGCTTAATATGGCCTGGCCGGACTTAGTCATAGCCACAGTCATTGCTTTAATTGTGCTGCGCTCTGCAATACGCATTATTCGCGATGCACGAGCAGTAAAAGCGGGTGAGAAAACTGACCTTTCGGGGTGCTGCGGCTAGGCTCCAGAATATAGCAAAAAACGCTAAGATCTAAACTCAAAAGGCCCTTTAGATTCGCTGCGGATCACTACGGTACCAGCTAATATATCGTGCCAGCCCTGCTTTTTGTCGCTAAAACCTATCCAGAAGAAGCCTAGAAAAACCGGAAGGATAGAGAGAATATAAGCAAAATAACGGCCGATGGCTTTCCCTATACTCAGGGTCCCCCCAGTATGCTCATCCACTACCCGTAATTTCAATATCATTTTACCGGGTGTTCCTAAGAACTTAATCCAGAAAAAGATAGTCAGTATGGCCGGTATAACGTAGTTAATCAGTACGTCCCAGAAGCCGTATATCAGCTTTTCACCTTGCCAGTACTCCTGACCGTAGATAAATCCAACGGGTATTGAAAACAAAATCACCAAGATAACAACGTCAATTAACATCGCTGCAAAGCGAATTCGAAACCCGGCGTACTTAGCGTATTCTTTTTTATCTTCCATTATTGTCCCTTTCCAATCCGTTTTTAATGATCGAGGCTTAATCATCAAACCGTTTTAGATAATGAAAAAGAACATATGTCCAAATAACAGCTGCGGGTATCAGACTAAAAGCAAGTTGAGCGTACATTTCAGAATTGCCGGTTAGTTCTACCGTGCTTATTGCTACTCCAATTCCCACACCGAAAAGTAAACTTAGAACGGAAAATAAAATGGTAAAGGCTTTGCGGTCGAATTTAGTTTCGCTAGCAGCTAATGCCTTCGCGCCTGAGTTCATGGTGTTTCCTTAATAGTCGCTTATAATCGGAACTTGATGTTTCAAGCATGTTAATAAAGTTAAACTTGCTTGTTAAGGGTAAATCAATAAAAAAGCGCGTTCGAGGTGAACGCGCTTATTCGGAAGCATTAATAAAATTACGTTTTCGCCTGTTTAAATCGATTTACCAAATAAAACAACGCGGGTAGAACAACCAGCGTCAGAAGCGTTGACGAAATAATACCGCCAATAACAACGGTGGCCAGAGGCCGTTGAACCTCTGCTCCTGTACCAGTATTAAATGCCATAGGAACAAAGCCTAAGCTCGCGACAAGAGCGGTCATTAATACCGGTCGCAGACGTTGTTGCGCTCCCTCAAATACAGCGTCTTTCAGCTGTAAGCCATCACGGAGTAACTGCCGGATAAAAGACAGCATAACAACCCCGTTTAACACCGCGACGCCGGACAAAGCAATAAAACCGACCGCCGCAGAAATAGACAGAGGCATCCCTCGCAATGACAAAGCGAAAATTCCGCCAGTTAATGCAAGCGGCACTCCGGTAAAGATAATCAATGCGCTGCTTAAAGAACCGAAGGCGCTATACAGCAGACCTAAAATCAGCAACAGCGTTAACGGAACCACCAGGCTTAAGCGCTGTGACGCTGACTGCAACTGCTCAAAAGTGCCGCCATAATCAATCCAATAACCAGTCGGAATATCCAGGTTTATGTTTAAACTCTCCTGAACCGCATTAACGAATGAGCCCAAATCGCGGTCAGTAACGTTGGCACTGACAATGACATTCCGTTTACCACTTTCGCGGTTAATTTGATTAGGCCCATTAGCTAAAGTCAGTTTAGCCACTTCACCTAACGGCACGTACTGTAGCTCTGGGTTATTTGCCGCAGGTACATCTACCGGCAGTTGTTTCAATTTTTCAATGTTCTGCCGCCAGTCATTGTCCAGCCGAACCAATAATTTGAAACGTTTGTCACCTTCATAAATAACCCCGGCCTGAATACCGCCTACAGCACTCTTCAGTGTACTTTGTACATCAGCAACCGTAAGCCCCAGCAACGCCAAATGATCTCGCTTAGGCTCAACAGACAAGATAGGTAAGCCGGTCATTTGCTCAACGCGCACGCCGGAAGCCCCCGGAACCTCTCTGATAATAGCCGCCGCTGAGTCACCCAGTTGTTTGAGTTGTTCAAGGTCATCGCCGTATATACGTACACCAAGATCGGCCCGCACTCCCGCAATCAGCTCGTTAAACCGCATTTCTATCGGCTGGGTAAATTCGTACTTGTTACCGGGTAACTCTTGTACCGCCATACGAATTTCACTGACCAGTTGCTCTTTCGTTTTATCCGGATTGGGCCAGTCTTTGCGTTCCTTCAGCATAATGAAGGTATCGGCCACGCTCGGTGGCATCGGATCCGTTGCCACGTCCGGTGTACCAATTTTAGAAAAGACGCGCTTTACTTCGGCAAATTCAGCAACCACGGCTTCTACATCTTTTTGCATATCGACCGACTGCTGTAAGCCTGTGCCCGGAATTCGCAGCGCATGCATGGCAATATCGCCTTCGTCCAGTTGCGGCAAAAACTCCGTTCCCATACGGCTTGCCTGAAACAAAGAAACCGCAAATAGACCGAAACCGATAGCAATAACAAACACCGGAAGTTTTAACGCACCTCGTAACACCGGTTGATAGGCTTTACGAGCGCCGCGCATGACTTTGTTCTCGCCGTGCTTAATATTGCCACGGACAAAGATAGCCACAGAGGCAGGAACAAAAGTGACCGAGAAAATCAAGGCACCCAGCAGCGCTGCAACTACGGTGAAAGCCATAGGATGGAACATTTTTCCTTCCACGCCGCTTAATGCAAATATAGGCAGATACACCAACATAATAATGAGAACGCCAAATACTGCCGGGTTAAATACCTCACGCGTGCTTTTCATGACCTCAATCAGGCGTTCCTGAGTTCTTAACACCCTTCCTAACCGCTGTTGCGCATTACCCAGTCGTCGCAGAGCATTTTCCACTACAATAACGGCCCCATCGACAATAATGCCAAAGTCTATCGCGCCCAGACTCATCAAGTTGCCGGACACCTTATTCGTGACCATTCCGGTAATAGCAAACAGCATACTAAGCGGGATAACGCATGCGGTGATCAAGGCCGCTCGTATATTCCCGAGCAGAATAAACAGAACCACAACAACCAGAACCGCGCCTTCAAAAAGGTTCTTCTCAACCGTGGCAATGGTTTTATCCACCAGGGTAGTACGGTTATAAATGGGCTCGGCGACCACGCCATCCGGCAAGCTTTGCTGAACTTGTTCCAGTTTTTCTGAAACGGCTTGTGCCACTATGCGACTGTTCTCGCCAATCAGCATCATGGCGGTGCCCAGAACCACTTCTTCCTGATTAGATGTAGCCGCACCGGTACGCAGTTGTTTACCCAGTTTGACTTCTGCGACATGGCGAACCCGAACCGGCGCATCGTCCCGCTTGGATACCACCACATTGCCAATTTCTTCCAGAGATTTTAACTGGCCCGGCGAGCGTACCAGCCATTGTTCCCCGTTCTTTTCTATGTAACCGGCACCAGCGTTTCGGTTGTTCAAATCCAAAGCTCTGAGTAAGTCCTTCATGGTCACTTTGTAAGCCAGCATACGACCCGGGTCAGGTGCCACCTGGTACTGTTTCTCATAACCACCGACACTGTTTATTTCGGTAACCCCAGGTACTTTTACCAACTGCGGTTTAATGATCCAGTCCTGTATGGTGCGCAGGCTTTCCGCAGTGTAAGGGTTACCCTCTGCGCCGGTTGCCCCGGGCTTTGATCTGACAACGTAGTTAAAGATTTCTCCCAAACCGGAGGCTATGGGTCCCATTGCGGGTTCAACGCCTTGCGGCAGCTCACCCCTAACTTGCTGCAACCGCTCGCTGATTTGTTGCCGGGCCCAGTAAATGTCAGTGCCTTCTTCAAATACCACGGTTACCTGAGACAAGCCATAACGAGAAATTGAGCGGGTATAATCCAGCTTCGGAATACCCGCCATAGCCGTTTCTACCGGGTAAGTGATACGTTGTTCTGTTTCCAGCGGTGAGTAACCTGGTGCTTCGGTATTTACCTGTACCTGCACATTAGTAATGTCCGGCACCGCATCAATTGGCAGTTTCATGGTGCTGTACACACCAACAGCCGCAATCAAAAAGGTAGCGGCCACCACTAACCAGCGGCGTTCAACCGCAAAGCGAATGAGTGCATCAATCATGATAGTCCCCTTAGTGGCTGTGCCCTGCACCTTGTTTGAGAATGTCGGCTTTAATCAAATAACTGTTGCCAATGACATACTCAGCGCCTGGCTCAAGCCCCGAAAGAACCTCCACGTAGTCACCCGATTTGCGACCGGTTTTAATTTCACTGGCTTCAAACCGATTGCCTTCGCGGATAAAAACCACGGTCTCTCCGTTCAAGTTCTGAATCGCATCGGACTCAACCGCGACATTGGCAGTAAAGGTGTCAGTTGTGACATCCGCTTTAACATGCATACCCGGCCGCCAATGTCCTGACTTATTGGGCAACACGACGCGTGCCCGGGCTATGTGACCGCCGGTCATCTGAGGTGCAATGTAAGATACTGTACCGCTTACCGTTTTATGGTGGTGTAAGTCATATACCTCGGCAGTCTGACCTTCCTGCATTGCTTCCACGTTTTCGGGAAAAGCTGACAACTCTACCCAAACTGAAGCGGTATTAATTACCTGAAATAAAGGTTGCTGATCCACTAACTCACCAACATTAGTAAATCGTTCAGAAACCTCGCCACTAATGGGACTGACTACACTGAACCTGGTACCTGTACTGACGTTTTCGACTACGGCAAGTACCTCGCCCTTTTCAACTGAGTCGCCGATATTGGCATTAAGCGAACTCACAATGCCTTTATAGCGGGCGCTAATATGCGCAATATTGTTATTCTCCGGGGCAATTACACCGAATACGGTTTGAGTCACAGCCATGCGTTGAGAGCTAACTTGCCCCATGCTCAGGTCGGCGTTTTCAATGGCTTTATCACTCAGTTCGGTATGCGACTTTTCATGGTGGTCATCTTCCGACGCCCAGATTTGGTGGGTGTAACTACAGACAGCCAACAAAGCAGCTGCTAAAAAGTAAGTTGATAATTTCACTGCTGTTCTCCTAAAAATGCTTGTCCGGTCATACGTTCCAGCTGAATGACATCGCTGTATATGGCGTGCTCCCGCGAAATTCTTTGATACTCGAGCTGAGCTAGCTCATTTTGCGCATCCAGCACCTGCAATAGCGAATGCGTACCGCGCACATAGCCCTGGTTCGTTTGTTCGACCAGTTGCTGTGCCAATGGCAATAGCGTGTCTTTCACTTTTTGTCGGTAGTTTTGGTGGGTTTGCAGGCTGTTTATTAGCGCCAGTGCCAGCGAGCGCAACTGAGTTCGCACCAGTTTCTGCTGCTGCAGGTTCGATTGATGCAAAACCCGACGCTGCTGAATACGCCCAATATTAGGATCTTGCAGTTGCAATGGCATCGAAGCTTCAACCACAAAACCGGTATCATCCGACTGATTGTTGTAACGCAAGCCAAATCCGAGACTTAAGTCAGAGGTAGAGTCTGCTTCCAACGCCTTTGCCTGAGCCTGCAATAAGTGTTCGGAATCTAACAGGCGTAAATATTCAGGCGCTTTATTTACTGCATTTAGAACGTCGGATTGCTTCGGCAACTTTAAGGGGAAATAAAAAGTCCCCGAAACTTGGTTAAAGTTTGGCTGCTCAGCCCACATTGCGCTGAGCTTTGCCTGCGCTTTAGCCAACTGGCCTTTCAGTTCCTCTATATCAGCCCGTTGGCTCTCGCGCTGAAGTTGGATACGGGTTACCTCAGAGTTTGGAACCGCGCCGGCATTTGCCCGCTCCTGTGCTGTTTCTAACAGACTCTCCGTACGATGGAGTTGCTGCTTGCTAAGGCTAATAAACTCCTGCAACTTGAGTACCTGGTAAAAGCGTTGTGTTGTTTGTGCCAGCACCTCAATGCGCTGGTATTCAAACTCGGCCCGTTGCACTTTTTCTTCGGCTGTTGCCGCATTAATGCGCTGCTGGCGTTTCTCTCCTAACTCAATGACCTGAGAGAACGATAACGTCATTTGCGCATTATCCAGACCGGAGCTTTCACCAGAGCCAGCAAAGTTTTCAACTTCCAGTCCAACTCTCGGGTTAGGTGAAAACTCAGCCTGCAGAGTCAGTGCCTCGGCGGCCTGCTGTTGGTAATCGTACTTTTGTAAATCGGGGTTACTCTTCAGCGTGCGGTTTAATGCATCACTTAAAGTTAAATCTGACGCGGCAGCACTAACCGGAAACACCAATATGGCACCCAGAAAGACCACCACGAAGCTCAAACGCTTCATGTTTTTTCTCCAATTGTTCGCTATTTAAAAATGACGGTAGAAATGGAGATTAAGCGTTTGGTGGGGGAACCGCCGGTTGATGGGCTAAACCCTTATCAAAAATCACAGCGGTAGGTTGAGCTTCGGTAATAACGGGACAAGCAGAGACACTAATGCCATAACCAGTAATGCAACTAACGTGCGCATGAAACTGGTGGTCGTGCCCCTGCTCAAGATCTAAAGATGAAGAATTCGGGCTATGTTCCAAACCATGGTTTACATCAAAAACAACATCCACACTGCTGTGGCTTGCGTCTTCCATATGGCCAACCACAGACGCACAGGTAAAAAAGCTGTGTATCAGGATGACTGTAATGAGTAACCATGAGATTTTCGTGCCCGCTACTTTATCGAACTTAAGCCGCGAACGCTAGCGCAGAGCAATAAAGCTATAAGCCTATAAACTACTTTGCGTTCTGCGTGCCAGTAGAATTCAAGTCAATATCTACGTCATAGTCGATAAATTTAGCCTCCCCCATATACCAAATTTCAAAGGTTTCGGGCTCGCCATAAAAATAGTAAACATCTACCGGTGGCTTGTTCCGACCATGAGCATACACAAAAGACTGCCTCGTTATTTCCTTGAGGTATCCCTTGCTATCCTTAACAAAAACCTCATTCCGACGACGTTCTTGTTCGTACGCTTTTCTTTTTATCGTTTCACGCGGCTCAAACTCCGCGTAGTCAATAATGAGTCGGTTACCTTTTAGACTTACGCCTTGCGGCAATTCGTCTTTAGCATAGCTTTCTTTCGTCAGATTAGGTGCGATAAGCACCGGAAGCGCAGCTTTAAAGCGAGCAGGTTTAGTTGTGAACCTTTTTGGATAATAATCAATACTGTGCGCTTTAAAGTCATAAGCAAATTCAATGCTCTCTAAGTCCGTGTTTTCGAGGCTCCCACTTTTCTTTAACTCAACTTCAGCGGCATCCTGCACTGGCTCATTATTTTCATCAAAGAACTTATGACCGGCCATTGCAGATGCCGCGACCCGGTTGCCACTTTCAATAAACACATCGCTTTGTACATTGGGGTAAAACCACCTTATAACTCCAGGAGTTTCAACATCCTGTCTTTTCGGATCGTCGAACTCATATCCTCGGAAATGTAGTAGTGTCATTAAGTCTGAAATTTCTTGTGCATTTAATTCGGTACGGGATGCTGTAACAGGCAGACGATCATTGTAAACAGGAGCCGTTAGCTCAATCTCTGGTATATCACCCGAGCTAATCTCATAAGTCCGGGAATATGGCATATCAAGCACAGGAAGCTCCAACTCACGTTCCACTTTTTTGCTTTCTTCACCGTACACTAATAGCGTTAACAACCCTTTTTCTACTTGTCCGTTAAAGGCTCTGCCTAAATATATTTTACCAGCGCGCGCCTCTTTACTGTCTTTTTGCCAGGCCTCAAAATCCTTTTTTACAGCTTCTAAATCGATATTTCCCTGTTTAGCCTTTGCTATTACCTCTTCCAGCAGGTCGTTTTCCTGATAAACCTCAGACGTAGGCCGACGTCGTGTTGACCGCCAAGCGAGATAATCCCCATTGGCTGTAACGGCCTCAGCAAGAACATCTTCATTTCCGAACAATTTAGAAGGGTCGGTGCCGTCTTCAATACTAATTTCAACTACGTAATAGTCTTCTCCAAACTCCAGCACGTTAATTAAAAAGCCGTCTCGCTCCAAAGTTCCGCCTACATCTTCAGCGCTGAGTTCAAATGTAATTATCTGTTCTGGCAACTCTGCATAAAACTCTCCTTTTACAGCAACTGGTCTGGGGGACTTCTCATCGCGTGCCTCGGTGAAACAAAATTCTTCACGCGTATCGACAATATCGCCCAATGCCTGCTTATTATTTGCCATATCAGGAAAGCTCGCATATTCAGGGAAGCCCAGGGTATCACCGTTGCCGAAAACCATATTGGTGTATGTCAGACTGTAACGAAACGGAAACTCAAAGCCAGGCTTCAGAGTAAAACCCTGTTCGTTTGAATATTGCATGCAAGAGAGGTGTTTCCAACTGTTTACCGCTACCAGGCTCTGCAAGTACGCGTCAGTCATTGCATCTCTGTCACTGTATTGGTTTAAATGGAAAAACTCCGGCTGAGTGTATTCAACTTTTTCTATCCCGGCATAAAAGACAAAAACGTCCATCATCCATTGGAAGTTAGACATTTCCTGACCGTACAGTGCACGTCCGAGCTCTTCGTCCTCAAGCCCTTTTAATATTTCAAAACGGGCATCGTGAAGTTCATCGCGTTGCTGAATTTGCTCATACACAGTTCGACCCTCCTGCTTAGCTTCCTTGCTGTCTGCACAACCAGCACTCAGCATTGCGCTGACAAAGGCAACACCCAAAACTTTGTATATATTCACTGTTTCCCTACCTATTTTTTTGGTACATCTTTGTGTGCTACTCGTTTATTTGAAACCACCAGAACAAGTACGGATATTCTTCTAAAGCTTCCGGCGGCGGTTGCTGTAAAAAGCCATGACCCGGATCAAGATCAAGCGCTCCGGTTTCCTGAACAATACCTCTAATTGCCTTAATGGATGCATCCGACTTAGCCTCTTCCAGCTGCGCTTCCTCGTGAAAAGACCATAAATATAAGCCTAATGCGGAATACCACAGGCTGACTAATTCAGGGTTACTCTGCTCTTTTGCCTCAACAATGACTTCTTTTGCCGTATCCTGAATAGCCATTTCCACCGGCGGCAATGCATCGTCGCCCGTAAGCAAGCCTGCTTCGACGAATTTCTGCCAGAGCGGTGAGCCAGCATCGCAATATAGGTAAGGTGGTTCAATGTAACCCACGGTGGGGTTTGTCTCGCCGTTCCACTTTTCTTCTGGGTGCAGTCCAATAAAAGTAAACTCGCGTACGCTATCGAAAAAGGCTTTATGCGCGGCGTAGTCAGGGTGTTGGGTGAGTTTAAATTGGTAAACAAAGTTGTGTTTCAACAAAGTGTCAATAACACGAAGATGAGTAAAACCAGTATCCCAACATTCCTGAAATTGATAGAGGTTCCAGAATAGCGAGCGCAGTTCCTGGCTCGTCTTTGTTTTCGACTGAGCCAGACAGTTAACCGACGACTCAACCAGGTCTTCAAACTCGTGCATAGACATAAGACATTCCCTTATTAGTAATAGCGCGGCTCTTCATAATACAGCTAACGGAAGAAAACTTACTATGCACCTTCCATTGGCACCGTGTTGTCATTTTGTAAACTGAGTTTACCCAACTTAATACCCAGCTCCAATACAGTTGTGGACACCTTTACAGAAACTTAACCCTAAGTTTCTGCATAACGGCCTGGAGGAACTAACGTATGCGACGAGCGCCCTCGTCCATTCCGGTCACTCTAAACTTCTTTCCAAGTGGTGCCCTGATAACGGGGCTTGATATCAATTCATCACCACAATAAATTCGCATGGGTAAACCAATATGCTCTTTACTCGCGGCTTTCCATTTACTCAGCGCATGGTCGGCCACTTCTATTGTCCATTGAACCGTATTATTGTCGGTAGTTGTATTTAACGAACTAAGGTCAGAACGCTCTAACAGTAAGGTATCCGGGGCTCCCTCACTCTTTGCTGGTAAATATAAGTTAAAATCACAGTACTTTTCTTTGTCCTCTGCGATCGCAGTATCGTCCGCATACGTGAAAGCACTTACCAATAAAGTAAGAACCAGAATGTATTTAAAATTGGTCAAGTTTTGTCCCTGTAACTGAGTCGGTAAAAAGTTTTCCAGCTTTCTAATTAAGCTTTGCAGATAATAATATTTATTATTTTATCAACGACTTCACCTGTATTACTCACGCCCTGCTCTGCATAATATTCCGCATTGAGTAATCTGAACCCCGCGTCTTGCAACAAGTTACAGGCGAGTTCCCTATCGTAGAGCTCAAAGCCATAAGGCACGAAGGGCAAATCTTTCATAAATGAACTCTCGCCAAAAGCGAGACAGAATAGCCCCTGAGGTTTAAGAACACGTCGAATTTCCACTAAGTGCTCAAGTGGATTGTCCCAGAAATAGAGAGTATGAACGGTCAGAACTTTATCGAATACATTGTTATCAAAATTGAGTTGAGAGGAATTGCCCTGCTGAAATGTTGCCTGCCCCGAAGTCACTATATCTTCGTTCATGCGTTTCGCTTCGGCAACCATATCTGCTGACCAATCAACGCCAGTATAGGAGAGGTTATCAGCCCGTTTGATTATGTCAGCAGCAAAAACTCCATTGCCGGGACCAATTTCCAGCAGTGACTCCGAATTTTGTAGGTTTAAAAGATCTATGCACTTTACGTTCAACTGACCGTTTGCACTGTTCATGTTTAAAGCGACTTCAGAGGCGTGCTCTCCACTAGGATGACGTAGCTGTGAAGCCAGAATTTGTGGATCCATTTGAGGTTACCCGTTAACAAATAATATTTTTATTTTACAAAGCATCGGAAGGCTCTGCTAATTCAGACATACGCTGCCACCTAAAATACTTTTCATCCGCTAATGCCAACATGGGCATGTCTTCTTCGGTATCACCATAGGCAAATATGGTTTCAAACGCGGACAAATCGAGGGTACGTTTAATCCCTTTCACTTTATTATCCAGACTGCAGTCGCCGGAGACATAACGGCCTGTCAATTTATTGTTTTTAAGCTCCAGTTCACTGCATATGAACTTAATACCCTGGGCATTACACCAAAACGATAAATATGAATTTAACGATGCTGACACCACATAAATTTCGTCGCCGCGCTGTTTATGCCATTCAATTTTTGCAAGCGCTTCTTCCCTTGTAACACTGGGTAAATAGTGTTCAGCAAACTCTTTTGCCGATTCTAAAACTTCAGGTGCCCGGCGGTTCCAGAATACAATTCTGGATAACGCAGGCCTCGTTCGTGAGGCTTTTAAAAGCCCCAATTTATACAGAATAATAATTGGTGAGGCTAAAATCAGAGCAGCTATAACGCGGTGCTTAGGGGTTGCGTAAAGCAGGAACTTTGTGTAAGTGTCTTGGTTAGTTATTGTGCCGTCAAAGTCAAAGAGGGCTAAGTTCATAGTAACTTTATACAATTATTTTAGGTTTAAAAAATAATACAGAAAGCCAAAAGCTGCGGCAAAGCCAATCAGTACCATAGTTAATAAGAGTTTTGACTTCATAACTGATTTAAAGAAGGCAGCAAAAGTGGCAAGACTACTTGCTCCAAGTGTATAGTTCACAAACTCGTCTTTTTCTCTCCGCTTCATCGTATACATAATGTCAGTTAAACCGTGATGATAGGTTTTATAAGCTGCCAGTACCCTACATCCCGCCATTCATTAAACTTAAAACCAACTTTTTCAAAATGAGCCACTTTTTTCATTCCCATTTTCTCATGTAGCGCGACACTTGACGGATTTGGAAGTGCTATACCGCCAATTACCGTATGAATTCCGTGTTCTTTGAGTCTGAGAAAAAGGGCTTCATAGAGCTTTTTACCAAGCCCTCGACCTCGCATCTGGTTTGCAAGATAAACAGTTACTTCTACTGAAAACCGATAGGCGCTTCGATCTTTCCATTTTGTCGCATAGGCATAACCAACGATAATCTCGTTGTCCAACACAACGAGCCAGGGCAAGCTGCACTCCTGAACGTCTTCAATTCTCTGCTGCATCTGGGAGCCTAAAACCGGTGTTTCTTCAAATGTAATCGATGTATTTTCGATATAATAATTATAAATATCGGCAATAGCATCTGAGTCACCTTTATTAGCATCTCTAATCATGTCTAGCGTCTATTCACTGGTAATTAATCCAACTTAATTAGTCGGTATTTTTCTAACTTCAATTTACTATTTAGCCTGCTTTTTCGGTTGGCAATTTTCTATATACTCGGAATCATCAGGCGCGACCTCTGTAGTAAAATCGAGCTGAATCGAAGTTACTACGGGAGTGCGTTCTATATTTTCCTCAGATGCTTTCCATTCCCATTGAGAAAGGGCTGCCGCTGCGTAATCATCAAAAACCCCTTTGGGATAAGACGATCGAATTTTATACCCCTCGGCACGGCCGTCAGAGCCTATGCCCACGATTAGATCAACACAGCCGGACACTCCATCTCTGGCCGCTGAAGCTGGATATTGGGGATTAACGCGCTTAGCTACAGTCCAATAGTTACCAACGAGCTCGCTGTGTTCAGCGCTGGATAAATCTAAAAACTGAGTATCTATCTTGTCTTCTTCAGTATTTGATGAACAAGAAATGACAAATAATGCAGATATAAAAACAATGGCAATTCTTTTCAATGTCCTCTCCCTAGGCTCAACTAACTTTCTCTGTTGCAGAACAGACTAAAATATACATAATTTATACAATATACTATACCTAAATAAAAGGAAGTTGACGTCATTCACCTATCATTCAGGTTGTTTATCGTGGTTCGGTGAAATAATTAAAAAAAATGCCTAAACCCAAACATCGTTCTTCGCCTTAAGCTCACCACCGGCCTCCCCTGTATTGATAACGCCACTTGGTTCAATCAGGAGTACCTGGCATTCACTCTCAGCAAAGGGTTTATGCTCTACACCTTTAGGTACCACATACATTTCGCCTTCCGCTAGCTGCACCACACTATCTCTGAACTCAATACCCATTTGTCCCTTGAGTACCAGAAAAACTTCATCGGTGTCTTTATGATCGTGCCAGACAAACTCACCCTGAATTTTAACGACCTTAATTTGATAATCGTTCATTTCGGCAACCACCCGCGGCGACCAGTGTTCAGAAAACTTACTCAGTTTTTCGGCAAAATTAACGACGTTTGATGACATTGGTATCCCCCTTAACCTTCTTTGTTTTACCGCAAACTGTTAATAGTGAATCACTCGATGGCTATTTCAACTGCCAATCATTAAGACCTTGCCTCCAACAGCTCCCGTAACGCCTCAGGAAGCAACTCACGCGACTTTTTGGTAATAGCTTTCTCATGCTTTTGCCAGAGGATGCCTAAGTAAATAATCCCCAGACCAATAGCAGTTAAAGCGGCTGGAAATAGCCAACTGTCCTGGAAAACATCCTGAGCTAAATAGCCAAGATAAAAACAACCGCCAAGGGCTCCAAGCACCACAAATACCCGACGAACCAGTAATACACCAACACCTATCATCAGAAGGTTTACGCAGAAATAGACAAATTTTGACAGTTCACTGTCTGATTCCATAAAAGATAGACCGCCCCAAAAAGCCAAAGCACCGAAGAGATAAATCCAGAAAGCGTAGTCAGCGGTATCGCGCGAACGAATGTCCACCCAGAATGCAAGACCTATCATTAATAACCCGGTGTACAGCGATACGAGTTTTCTTAGTTCCCAACTGATGTCACCGCCAGCAATCATGACGGTAATATCCATAGTCATATACCAAAGCGTCACAGCTATAGGCATAACTAAGAACGGATATTTGTATCTCCACGCCATAATGACACCCACAGCCAGGGTGCCCAGCTCCATGTATATCCAGTGCCACTTTATATATCGGTGATACTCACGATAGACAGTTTCGTCGGGCCAGACACCTAACCATTGCTGAAGGCCGTAAATAGCCAACGGCGTTAAGCAGACCACAAAGGTGGCACAGATTCCTGCGGGAATAGATAAGCTTTTAGCAGAAAAAACATGAGTAAGCTTTAAGCCAATAGCGGCATAAAGAACGGATATCAGAACAATGCCGGCCCCCCCGAAAGATTCCCACCCCAGGTTCATGAACAGCGTCATTGCGCCAATAGCAATCAGCCCGCCCAGATAATACAGCACATGATTGAACGTAAACTGAGGTTTGTCCTGATGTCGCTCTTTAAAGAATTCAAAAAGAGCGTCAGCTTGCGAAGTAGAGATAATGTTTTTATCCGCCGCTTCGCTTAAGTTCTTCCTTGTAATGTTCATACTGTTCCTTCAAATTCAGCGGTGACTTGGTATTTCATCTGCTAGAATATCGCTCACATCTGTATGCATTTCAACATATGGAATCATTGCTATGATTTTATTCGCTATTCTAATTGCACTTCTTGGCCTTGCCTTAACGGCCGGTGGCGTCTACCTGCTCACACTTGGCGGCAGCCCCTACTACCTTCTGGCGGGCCTGGTCTTACTATTAAACGCCTGGCTTGGTTACAAACGTCATCCGTTAACACGCACTTTGTTCGCTGTATTTCTGATCCTCACCATGCTGTGGTCATCGTGGGAATCCGGTTATGACTGGTGGGCATTAGCGCCGCGCATAGGTTTATTTTTGGTGCTGGCCATACCTTTGCTGTTTTCCAAAGAGGCAGACAACGGCGGGCGCAAAGTATTGCTCCCGGTCTGGGCCGTTCTTGCACTAATGACACTGGGCAGCGTTCTGGCAAACCCACATGACTTATCCGGAAAGCTCGATACGCAAGTAGACAGCGAATCTCCTAAACTGGGCAACTCTCCGGAAGACAGTTGGTACGCTTATGGCCGGACTAATATGGGTCAGCGTTATTCGCCACTGGATAAAATTACCACCGAAAATGTGGGGCAGTTGGAAGAAGCCTGGCGTTACAGCACTGGTGACATGAAGGGCCCTAAAGACGTGGGTGAAACCACCTATGAAGCAACACCATTGAAAATTGGCGATACGCTTTATTTGTGTACGCCGCACAACTGGTTAGTCGCACTGGATGCCAACAACGGCTCTAAACGCTGGGTATTTGACGCCAAAGTGCCACCTGAAAGTCAGCGCCAGCATCAAACCTGTCGCGGTGTGTCCTATTTGCCACCCAGCTCCGGTGAAGCGCCGTCTGCTGAAAAGCTGGATATAGCAGCCGAAACTCAGGCTCCGGTGCAGTGTGACGCAGAGCTCTTTTTGCCAACTTCCGATGCCCGTTTAATTGCAATTGACCCGACCACAGGCGCACGCTGTGCAAACTTTGCCGATAACGGTGAACTGGATTTAACCCACAATATGCCGTTCAAACAAGCCGGTTACTATTACTCTACGTCGCCGCCAGTTGTAGCGAATGGCGTAGTGGTAGTTGCAGGCTCGGTAAATGACAACTACGACAAAAACTCACCTTCCGGCGTTATTCGTGCCTATGACGTAAAAACTGGCGAGCTGGTATGGAACTGGGATTCCGGTAACCCGGATGAAACCGCTCCTATTGCCGAAGACGAAGTTTACACTACCAGTTCTCCTAACAGCTGGTCGGTAGCCAGTGCTGATGAAGAGCTGGGTCTTATTTACTTTCCTATGGGGAACCGCACTCCCGATCAGTTGGGTTGGTATCGCTCTGAAAATGAAGAGAAATATTCCAGCTCTGTGGTTGCGCTAAGCCTTAAAACCGGACAGGTAGAGTGGGTACAACAATTTGTTCATCATGACCTGTGGGACATGGATACCCCTGCTCAGCCGGTACTACTCGACTTAGATACCGTAAGCGGAAAACAGCCGGCTCTTGTGGTACCCACTAAGCAAGGCGATGTGTACGTGCTGAATCGTGAAACCGGCGAACCTATATTTCCGATTACCGAAAAATCAGCACCTCAGGGAACGGTGGCTCTGGATAATGCCTCGCCAACACAGCCAATTTCAGCGCTAACCTTCCGTCCACCCACCATGACTGAAAAAGACATGTGGGGAGCGACACCGCTGGATCAGATGATGTGCCGTATTCAGTTTAAGTCACTGCGCTATGAAGGTCAGTACACGCCGCCATCAGAACAAGGCACACTGGTATATCCGGGTAACTTTGGGGTCTTCAACTGGGGCAGTGTTGCAGTAGACCCAAAACGTCAGGTTATGTTCGGTATGCCTTTATACCTGGCCTTCACACAAAGGCTGGTTAAAAAAGACGGCTCCGACATGGGTCCGGCCAACCAGGGAGAACAAGGCCTGAACTCAAACGACGGCGCGCCTTATGCAGTGGATATGAAGCCTTTACTTTCTCCGCTAGGTGTTCCCTGTCAGCAGCCACCATGGGGCTACGTGGCCGGTGTTGACCTGAAAACCGGCGAAACCGTATACAAGCATAAAAACGGTACTGTCCGTGACCTGACACCGCTTCCGCTGCCAATTAAAATGGGCGTCCCCGGTATTGGTGGCCCTGTCATCACCGAAGGTGGTCTGGTCTTTATGGCAGCCGCTGTCGATAACTACCTGCGCGCTTATGACTTATCCACCGGTGAAGAACTTTGGCGTGCACGTTTGCCAGCTGGAGGACAGGCCACACCAATGACCTATTTGAACAGCCAGGGTGAACAAATGGTGGTTCAGGTAGCCGGTGGTCACGGCTCTATAGGCACCACCATTGGCGATTATGTGATTGCCTATAAACTCAAACGCTAAGCATTATATAGCAGCGAGTTTTAAGCTAAAGGCTATTTCCAAGGACGAACTAAAGTATTGGCAAACGTTGCCGATACTAAGGCAAACCTACGGAAATAGCCTTTAACCTTCTGGAGAGAGTGCCATGCCTATATCTTTATACACGAAGACCGCCTCTTCCAGTGTGCCTTCGGTCAGTACTAAGCCGCTCAACACAACAACGAATAGCCAACCTGCGAGCGACAAAACCAGTAGCAGCGCCAGTTTTTATGTTGACCTGTCACCTTTGGTTAAAGAACTTACCTCTGCCTCTGAAAAAGGGGAAAGCTCGCTTCTTTCTAAGAAGGAAAAAATTGACGAAAGTAGCCTTCCCACAGGGCTAAAAGACTTACTAAAACGGATAGCGGAGTACAGAGAAAAGCTTAAGGAGAAACAGCAGGAACTGCGGGACGTTATGAACGATAGTGCCCTGAGCGATGAAGAACGCAAGGCTCGAATAGACGCTCTGCAAAAGGAAATCAGTAGCTATAATACCGCACTTAGCCAGGCCATGCTCCAACTCGGCGAAACGGTTGATCAAATGGACTTAGATGACAAAGCAGTTGCGGAAGTGATGTCCTTGGTTATGTCGTAATGAAAATCCCCACTTTTTGATCTGCATTTGCGAAACTTAACCGCCGCGTATGTACTCTAATTGAAGTGCAATCTTCAAATAGGAGTACGTTATGTCTATACAAAATAAAGTAGCTTTAGTAACTGGAGCTGGTCAGGGCATTGGGCGCGCTATAGCTTTGCGATTGGCAAAAGATGGTGCCGACATTGCCATTGTGGATCTAAACGAAGACAAGATGAATGAGGTCTCCCGCGAAGTAGAAGCATTAAACCGGAAAGCAACAACATTCAAAGCTGATGTAAGTGACCGGGAGCAGGTTTACGCTGCCATTGATCACGCTGAAAAAACGCTTGGTGGTTTCGACATCATGGTGAACAACGCGGGTATTGCCCAAGTTCAGGCAATTGCGGATGTCACTCAAGAAGAATTAGATAAAATTCAGAAAATTAATGTTGATGGTACTCTTTGGGGCATTCAGGCAGCAGCGAAGAAGTTTATTGAGCGCAAACAAAAAGGCAAAATTATCAATGCCTCCTCTATCGCGGGTCATAACGGTTTTGCATTATTGGGTGTTTACTCATCAACTAAGTTCGCCGTGCGCGCGTTAACTCAAGCCGCAGCCCTGGAATATGCAAGCCAGGGTATTACGGTAAACGCCTACTGCCCCGGAGTCGTTGGCACCGATATGTGGGTTGAAATTGACAAACGCTTTGCTGAACTTACTGATGCGCCCGTAGGCGAGACGTACAAAAAGTATGTTGATGGCATTGCTCTTGGCCGCGCGCAAACACCAGAGGATGTCGCAAGTTTTGTATCTTATCTGGCTGGCCCCGATTCTGACTACATGACGGGTCAGGCTCCGTTAATTGATGGCGGTATCGTTTTTCGTTAAGAGAGTCATCGTATTCCACATACCGATGAATCGCTAAATTTCCGGTATTTGCTGGTGCTTATTTGCAATGCACCAGCTTACTGCCGGGATGAAACAGCTTCCAGGAGAACCAATATTCATCGGAAATAGCTACAGGAACCAGGTTCGATTCTATTTCGCCTTTTATAAACTTACCGCGAACATCCCACACCGTTCCGCTTTTAGTGTCGCAAAGCGTGCTGTTAGCACCGGGTTCAATGCTCACCGGCTTTTCCTCGACTGAGCTTTTAAAACCAAGAACTGAGCCGTTCACAGCGACAAGCACAACACCTAACTCTTCGTTGTTAACCACGCCCTGCTTTAGTAACTCGTCTTTAAGGTACACAACCTGCGGGTTAGCGACTTTATCGGTAATGCCCACCACATGCGTTCGGGGCGAAAAGGTATTATCCCGGTTTTTTTGATGACAGTCCTGGGGTCAAACCATTCGCTATAACCTTTTTCCAAAGGCCCTTAACGGGAAGCTCAAACGCTTTAAAGTCCTGCTTTGTTACTCTCACGACCTTAGGACAGGGGTTCAGCTTTTTCACCTCACTCCAGGTTAAAACCTGAAACGGGATCATTGTTAGTGTATACGGGTGTAACTTGCCAATAACCGATTCACAACTGGCTTGCTGAAAAAAGGTTTTAGTTTTCTTGTCAGCCACAATCATATTCGCGTTTTTAAACGAGCCGACAAATAAAGGGCCAATATCGGTGACATCGAAAGGAATAATACTGTGGCACATAGCGCAATAAGTTAATGCTACCAGTCTGTCATCGAAACGATCATTAATAATATGGTGATGTATTACATAGTCTAGCGGGTAAGCCTTAGTAACACCATCGCACTCAATAACAGCCAGCTCCATGTTGTCCTGAAGAGAAAGCTTCAGCGGCTCATCTGCCATGGCGGGGAAATCAACCGCTTTAAACGCATTCTCCTGATGCATTCGATGCGCTAATACAACGGCCAACGCCATTAGGATAAGAGGAGGAAACGTCCATAAAGGCAGCTCGTCAATTTGCCAGCTCATTAGCAAAGTACCGATAACACCAGCAACCAGCACAGCCCAGGTAAAAGGCTTTCGAATAAAGTAATGGTAATACGACCACTGAACAGGAAACGACTGGATAAGCGTCATATATACGGCAGCAGCGCTCACTGCCAGAGACAAAATTGCGAATGCATAAAAGATAAATACCATAACGGTCTCTCAGTTAAAGCAAAAAAGCGGCGCATGCGATTACCGAAGTAAACATCATCTCATTAAATAAAGCCATAGCGGCAATAGCTCACCTTAAATACAATTGATAATAGTTATCATTAACATTATAGTAACCTCTCTACACTTTACACAGGCGAGGATATAAAGGTGATAACTCAGCATTTAAAAAAATCCCCTCTTCACTTAGCGGTATTACTGGGCATAGGCGCAGCCTCAGCTGCTTTGCCGTCTTACGCTCAGGACGAAAGCAGCAAAAGCGAAGAAATGGAAAGAATTGAAATTAAAAACTCTTACACAACACGTGTTATGAATTATTCCACCGGGCTTAACCTCTCACTTAGAGAAACCCCGCAGTCAATGACCGTAATTACCCAACAGCAGATTGACGATTTAGCAATAACAGAAATTGCTCAGGCACTCCGATACACCACCGGCATTAACGTCAACCGAGCCGAAACAGATCGCATTTTTCCGACCGCACGCGGGTTCTCTATTGATAACGTGCAATTTGACGGTGCTAATGTGCGCGGTGCTTACGGTGGTGTTGAAGGCGACTTTCTCTCTGACATGGCCGTTTATGAGCGTGTAGAAGTGATTCGGGGCGCTGCAGGTTTACTCCAGGGGGCGGGCAATCCATCAGCCGCTATCAATTTAATTCGTAAAAAACCAACGGAAGACCTCCGCTCTTCTATTAACATTAAAGCCGGTCGATGGGATTTAACCCGAGCGGAAGCCGATGTCTCGTCAAGTCTTGGTTTTGACGACAAGTTAAGGGGACGCTTTGTTGCGGCTTATCAGGATGCCGGTTCTTACATGGACAGTGTAGAGCGTGATAAAACGATTCTTTACGGTATTCTGGAAGCTGACATAACGCCCTATACCGAAGTCAATTTCGGTGTCGACTACCAGAAACATCATGTTGATGGAATAAGTTACGGTGAGCCCGTACCTTTATATTACAACGACGGTACACGTACTGATCTCCCCCGCTCCAGCAATACCGGAAGTGACTGGACCTACCGGGATCGTGATCGCAACATTACTTTTGCCTCACTGGAGCACCGTTTTGCCAACTTTTGGCAATTTGATTTCTACGCCAGCCATATTGACGGGCATTATGATGACAAAAGAATGTATGTAACCGGATTTCTTGATCGGGACACCGGCCTCGGACTTGGAGCCAGCCCCAGCTCGACCAGAGGTGACTGGAACCAATATACTCTGGACTTTAGACTAAGCGGTCCGTTTGAGCTTTTAGGACGCCAACATCAAATGGTTGTCGGCTGGAACAGTAACCTTGAAGAAAATGACCGAAGCAGACGACCTGCACTGTCAGCAATTGAGCCATGGAGCTTTTACCAATGGGATTCTGTCTCTGAACAAGAATTTGCATCGGCATCTGACTATATCTGGGGCTGGGAAACTAAGCAAAGCGGATTTTACAGTGGTGCGCAATTTGACCTAGCGGAGCCTTTGTCCCTAATTGTAGGACTTCGCACCAGTTCATGGTCGCATGAAGAGTACAACTACACTCCCGAGGCTATGAGCTCCCCTGTCACCGCGGTGGATGAATCTGACTCCGGTGTTATTACCCCATACGCAGGCATTGTTTACGACATTAATGATCATTTCTCCAGCTACGCCAGCCTGACCGATATCTACAACATTCAAACTCAAAAAGATCGGTATGGTAATTTGCTTGACCCTGTGCACGGCGAAAACTATGAAATAGGTCTGAAAGGCGAATTCTTTAACCAACGACTGAACTTCTCTACTGCAGTATTCCAGGTTAAGCAGCGAAATGTTGCGGTTCCGGATATTGAAGTGATTGTCGCTGGCCAACCAGAGCAACGCTATAAAGCAGAAGACGGTGTTGAAACCAAAGGTTATGAAGCTGAGCTTTCTGGCGAGCTAATGACCGGCCTTCAAATTTACGCAGGTTACACACACCGGGTAGCCCGCAACAATGACGGCGAAAAAGTCAGCCGACAAGCGCCTGAAGACATGGTAAGAATAACCAGTTCTTATAGCTTTGCAGAGAATTTGCCGGAGCTTACTCTCGGTGGTGGGCTTCGCTGGCAAAGTGAAGTATTCCCTTCAAGAAACCAAGGTGTGGGCCCCAATGGTGAAATCCCCCGCCAGGAAAGTTATACGGTTGCCGACCTGTTTGCCCGCTATCAGATCTCTGACAGCCTTACTGCGTCATTAAATATTAACAACCTTTTTGATAAGAATTACTTTGAAAGTGTCGGCGTGTACAACTACGGCTCTTATGGCGAACCACGTAATATCAGTGCCAGTGTGCGCTGGGACTTCTAAGGTATTGCCCTTTCATGATCTAAAAAATCGATATAGCCCTGCTACTACGTATGATAGCGGGGCTATATGCAGACTCTCTGGTGTGCTGATTTTATCTTTACGCCAAATTATTGATTCAGATCAAGCTATTCGGCGAAACAAAGGAACACAATAATAGAATATAAATTCACTGACAGAAAAGGCTAATGCCATGAGCAGTACTTTTTATATTCCAGCGGTCAATATTATTGGCGAGAACGCCCTTAAAGATGCGGCCACGCAAATGGACAACTATGGCTTTAAACAAGCCTTGATAGTCACCGACCCCGGCATGACCAAACTGGGCGTTACTGCCGAAATCGAAGCCCTGCTCAAAGAGCATGGAATAGACAGCCTAATTTACGATGGCGTACAACCCAACCCGACAGTAACGAACGTGAAAGCCGGGTTAGATGTTCTGCAGAAACATCAATGCGATTGTGTTATTTCACTAGGTGGAGGTTCAGCTCACGACTGCGCCAAAGGTATAGCCCTGGTTGCCACTAATGGCGGGCATATTAGTGACTATGAAGGCGTTGATGTCTCGAAAAAGCCACAACTGCCACTCATTAGTATTAATACCACCGCAGGCACAGCGTCCGAAATGACCCGCTTTTGCATCATTACCGATCCGGAACGCCATATTAAAATGGCAATTGTCGACCAAAATGTGACACCAATTCTGTCGGTTAACGACCCAAGGTTAATGGTCGGTATGCCTGCCAGCTTGACTGCAGCAACAGGCATGGATGCGCTGACCCATGCCGTTGAAGCCTATGTATCTACCGACGCTACGCCGATTACCGATGCCTGTGCCATAAAAGCCATAGAGATTATCCGGGACAATCTGCACGAAGCGGTTCATAACGGAGCGAATATGGAAGCTCGTGAGCAAATGGCTTACGCACAGTTTCTGGCGGGTATGGCGTTTAACAATGCGTCCCTGGGTTATGTACATGCCATGGCGCACCAACTCGGCGGATTCTACGACTTGCCGCACGGCGTCTGCAACGCGGTTTTATTGCCTCATGTGCAACGCTACAACAGTCAGGTTGTCGCACCGCGCCTGAAAGACATTGGTAAAGCACTGGGCGCAGAAGTACAGGGATTAACAGAAAAAGAAGGGGCTGACGCTGCTATTGCCGCCATTGTAAAACTATCTCAAAGCGTCAATATTCCGGCTGGTTTGGAAGAATTAGGGGCAAAAGAAGAGGACTTTAATACATTGGCAGACAATGCCATGAAAGACGCTTGTGGCCTGACTAATCCAATTCAACCCAGTCACGAAGACATTGTTACTATTTTTAAAGCGGCTTTTTAACCGGAGTCTTTTAAGCTTGTCCGTCCGACATCGGACATAGCTAAAGTTTATTGTACTGTGCTAACAAAATCCTATACCTGCGGCTACATTAATGTAGCCGCGAATACGCTGATGTATCATATCCAGCAACGGTAGTCCCATTCATAGGCATAGTTTGTTCCTCTGTTTCCTTGTACGTAAACATGAGTTGTCGCAACTTGCAGCCTTCGCGAAGCAGAGCTATAGCGGCCGGATGATCTGACGAAAGCGTATTCTGTAACTGCTGAAAATTGTGTAATGCCCGACTTAACAGAGAAACGCAGCAATTCACGCGATTTTGACGATTATATGTCTCAGACAGATTCTGCACCGCAATTGACAAGCAAATAATAACCTCGCCAGCCTGCTCATGCTGGTTTTTCAGGATATCACTCAAATGTCCTCGTAACAGAAGAATACTATTCATGTAGTAATGATTGGCATTTTGCCATTGTCCCTGCTCAAACTCATAATTCCCCATACGCTGTAACATTTTCCAATTCTGTATCAGTTCCATAATAACCTCCTGCGTTACTCATCAGCATGCCTTGCAATTTAATTAAATGCAAATGATAATGATTACCGTTAACTTTAAATTAATCAGGAGTAAACTATGTGCTTTAAATTACCTGCGTTACCCTACAACTACGATGCACTTGAGCCTCATGTCGATGCCATGACAATGGAAATTCACCATCAGCGACATCACCAGACCTATGTCAACGGTCTGAACCAGGCACTGGCCGAAACCCGTTACGAAAAATGGGACTTATCTGAACTGTTACGACAAATTGAGAGTATACCTAGTAATATGCAGTCTGCTGTGCGTAATCATGGTGGTGGCCATGCTAACCACTCATTGTTCTGGCAAGTTATGTCACCTCAGGGCGGTGGCGAACCCACGGGCAATCTGGCTAAAGCCATAGAGACCGACATTGGCGGCTTTAAGGCCTTTCAGGAACAATTCACTCAGGCTGCGGTCAGTCGGTTTGGTAGCGGCTGGGCCTGGTTAGTGATTAATGCCAACGGACAACTTGAAATAACCAGTACAGCGAATCAAGATAGTCCATTAATGGATGGACTGACTCCCATACTCGAGCTGGATGTTTGGGAACACGCTTACTATTTAAAATATCAGAACAAACGTGCAGACTATATTGCAGCATTTTATGAAGTGATTCACTGGCCGGAAGTTGCCAGGCGTTTTGAGGAACATGAATGAAGGTAATGGAATTATTTCAACCGGGTTGGCGTCTTGGAAGCAAGCTACTCGGTTGGTTCGTCCTGGTTTTGGGCGCAGGCTATGGTTTATATCAGCTCATTCTGTTAATGCAGAATCAGGACCATGTACGCTACGCGTTTTATGCCGGAATGGTAGCGGCTGGAGCCACGGCTGCGGGTACCCTTCCCGCTCTTTTCTCTCGTGGATTATCAACTCGTTTACATGCTGCAATATTGGGGTTTGGCGGCGGAGTTATGCTGGCAGCCAGCATTTTTTCTCTCATTGTACCGGCGTTAGATCTATTCGAAATAGCAGCACAAACCGCTTGGCATGCGCCGCTAAAAGTGTCTGCGGCTATACTTTTGGGCTCTTTTTTAATGATGGCTCTGGAGCGCAGTGTCCCACATGAGCACTTTATTAAAGGCACTGAAGGACGCCAGGCACTGATATTGAAACGCAGTTGGTTGTTTGTTTTTGCAATTATTCTGCACAATATTCCTGAAGGGTTGGCAATAGGCGTAGCTTACGCCGGCGATGACACAGTCGGAGCGTCCACTCTGGCAACCGGTATTTCTGTGCAAGACATACCTGAGGGCTTTGTCGTAGCCATGGCTCTATTGGCCGCAGGTTATAGCCGTAAGATAGCAATTGGTGTCGGGATGTTATCCGGTTTGGTGGAGCCATTAATGGCTGTTATTGGCGCCATTGCATTAAGCAACTCAGCTGTGCTGCCCTGGGGGCTGGCTATGGCCGCGGGTGCTATGTTATTCGTCATCAGTCATGAAATGATTCCCGAGTCACACAAACAAGGCCACGAAATGTCTGCAACGAATGGTCTGATGCTGGGTTTCGTGCTGATGTTTGTGCTGGATACAGCCTTGGGTAGTTAGCGCTCAGCTTAACTACCTGAAGCGAATTCGCATTTTCTTTTAAATAAGTAACAGTTTCCGTTTTCATAGCATTTTTCACAAAGCTTATTTATCAAGTAACCACATGACAAAGGCGTACAAGTTGGTAAAAAGGTAAAAAGCACACAGACACAGTGTCACAAAATAAACTGAAAACAGCACCACTTTGGGTACTACTTCCCTGACTAGCCACAGGAAGCCTGATGCGGCTAGCCAACAAGGCAATGCCGCGGTCAATGCTAAAATCACAACTTGCATATACTCGTGGCGATACTCCGCAGCGGAGTTAGCGTAATACCCGAATGTGTATTTTCGTTAAATCGACTACTTTCGAACAAAGCGACACATACCTTTCCCGAGGTTTTCGCCGTCTCGCGCAATAAACTCGTAATGCTGATAAAAAGCCTCTTTTCATTTTGTGACTCTGGTCACCCATTCAGCAAGGAACTGTCTAACGACATTCCCTCTTACTGACAGGGTCATTATATTCAACTACTGGGACTCAGTATTTTCAGACAAGCTCTCTTTAACAAATAGCTCTACGAGTACTTTCTGAAAAGTGTACAAACAAGCACCTATAGAGAAAAACGCTATCAATATCGGTGAAACAGGAGCACCTTCAAAAAGATAGCCGTTTAGAATTTGGCTTGCAACTACTAGTAAAATAACGGCAATGGCTGGTTTTACGCTATGTTTATTTATCAATTTTGAGATATCTCTTTTTGTCATTCTGTTTTCTCCATAAATCCAACTAAGTAAACCATTTCATTTTCTTGATGGACTCACGAACTGATAATTCTTAAACAAAATATAGCCAGCGAAAAGTATCATCAATAAAATAAAACTCGAAAACATCAAAGAAAAATCACGTTTCGCCAAGCTTATAAAGGTAAAAACTCCTAACGGAAAACAGCAAACCAGAATCTCAATAAAAGCTATTTTAAACCATGGCTTTTTAACCATACTGTTCATTAACCCTCCCCATTAACTCATAACTCTTGAACACATCCAGATCACCTACTCGGCCTCCCCACAATTAGGAATAGCATTAATATTGCGCTGAATATCGCCGTCTAATTTAGTGATATCCATGTCCTCAAGGAACAAGAAAAAATCTTCATCGTCTTGAGTCTTTAAATAAACATCCAACTCTGAATTACTCCATGAGAAGTTATCGCCACGGCAGGCAGAGACTAGTCTCACGTTCATACTGCCAGCTCCTCCGGCCTCATTCTTACTACGATACTCTTTTACAGCTTTCTGCCCTTCATACATTGTCTGTGCGTCTTGTTTTGATAACTGCATGATCGTTATTTTCTCGTTGTCCTCAATATCTTCTTTTAAGTTATCAGGAACGAGGTAGTCATCATTAATTATTACCGGAAAATTATGACTAAAACTGTATTCAGGATCGTCAGTTCGAAAATCAAAATCAATAACCACGTCGCCATCGCGCACGTCAACGCCTTCCGGGGCCTTTACCGCAACAACCAACTGCTTCGGATCAGTCTCTAAAGGATTTAGATCCATCAGTTTTATCATGGTGCTAAGTGGAATGTTACTGCATGCCGTTGCCAGAGTTAGAATGCTGGCTAGTAAAATTATTTTTATTTTATTCACAATGAATCCTAATTGTAAAAACCAAATGTAGAATTACATCTTATATTGTTGAAAAAATGTAACTCCTGCAAATAACTGACTATGGTTATGCAGTAAAGTTTCAATCTTGGTTTAGGAAATTAATTTTCAGTGAACACCGATAAGATAGGCAAGAACCGGAAAGTTGGTTGTTATTTTGGCGAAACGGTTATTTAGACCATGCCCCATCTGCCGCTAATCCAAGCAGACGACGAAATTTCGGGCACTCCATATGGCTTGGCGCGGAACAAGCGGCAGCATGTCGAAGGCCGTCGCGCATTCCTGTTAACTTTTGAATCGTTCTATCCAGTTCATCGGCCTTATTCGCTAATAACTCTCTATCTATATTGGGTTTTCCCTTTGAGCCGATCATGCGTGCAATTTCATCAAGTGAAAAACCTGCCGCCCGCCCAAGAGCGATCAATGCCAATTGATCGAGTATGTTCGCGTTAAAAACCCTACGCAACCCTTGCCGCCCGACAGAAGTGATCAGTCCTTTCTCCTCATAGAAGCGCAAAGTAGAAGCTGGAACTCCAGAAAGTTTGGCAACCTTAGCAATATCCATAAATTCCTCTTGACCTAAAGTTAACTTTAAGTTGTACGCTGTCATTGGTTCAAAATCAAGACGAACAAAGGAGATAATTATGAGCAATTTTCTAGTTATAGTATTAATCGGGTTTGGAGCAACTGCAGTGATGGATTTGTGGAGTATCGTGCGTAAATCGCTGCTTGGTATCCCTCTTCCAAACTATGGAATGGTTGGGCGCTGGATTACCCACATGACTCACGGTCAATTCAGACATAACGCCATTGCGAAGTCCCGTAAGGTAACCGGGGAGCATTTTATAGGATGGACGGCGCACTATATAATAGGCGCTATTTTTGCTGCGTTACTCATTACTATTTGGGGAGAGTCGTGGCTTCACAATCCGACAATTACCCCGGCACTACTAGTCGGTATAGCTACCGTTTTAGCCCCTTTTCTCATTATGCAGCCAGGTATGGGAGCAGGTATTGCAGCGTCCAAAACACAACACCCAGCCTCTGCCCGACTACAGAGCTTAATAACACATACAATTTTTGGTCTCGGCTTATATGTATCCGGCTGGGTAGTAAGACTTTTTTACTCAATATAGAAATACCCGAACCGCTGGTTCAGCCGCATTTCCGATCGCAGGCTTGCCCTTACGCCTTCTTAGCTTGCAGCCAGAGCGCTTCGAGTTCCTCGAGGTTGCAGTCAGTTGGGTGTTTACCCTGCTCGCTCAGGCTTCGCTCTATATGCTGAAAACGGCTTTTGAATTTGTCGTTGGCGCGTTGCAGCGCGGCTTCGGGGTTTACTTGTTTGTGGCGGGCTAAATTAACTACGGCAAACAATAAATCGCCAATTTCTTCTTCAATATGGTCCTGGTCGGTAGCTTCTTTTACTTCCTGAATTTCTTCGTCAACTTTGGCGTAAACGGGCTCGGCATCGATCCAGTCAAAACCTACTGACGCGGCACGCTTTTGCAGTTTGGCGGCTTTTAGAATACTGGGCAGTTGGCTGGGTATGTCGTCAAACACAGAGCCTTTGGCGTCTTTCTTTGTACGTTCCTGCTGCTTTATCTGTTCCCACTGGGCTTTAATTTCGGCGTCAGACAGATTGCGCTGCGCATCGGTGCCGAACACATGCGGGTGGCGACTTATCAATTTTTCAGCGGTATGTGCAGCTATGTCGTCCAGCTCAAACTGCTGCTCTTCACGCGCTAACTGAGCATAAAACACCACCTGAAACAGCAAATCGCCCAGCTCATCTTTTATCGACTGCCAGTTACCCGACTGAATGGCATCTACCACTTCGTAGGTTTCCTCTATGGTGTAAGGAATTAACGAGGTCATGTTCTGCTTTAAATCCCAGGGGCAGCCGCTTTCTGGGTTGCGTAGCTGAGTCATAACCTGTTGCAGTTGTTGCATGCCTTTCACTGAGGTACCTCTATTGTTTCAACTAAAGCTTTAAAGTAATGCGCTGAACCTGCTCAACACCATGAACCTGGCGCAGTCTGTCTGTAATACGGCTGAGCGCGTCGCTATCTTTTACGGTCAGAGTTAACACCACTGTCGCCGACTGTGACTTCGCATCGCTCTCGCTGTCCATTTGAGCCACTGCCGCCTTTTCATTCGACAGCACGCTGGTAATGTCATGTAACAAACCGTTACGATCTAAAGCCGACACACGCAGGCTTGCCCGGTATTCCTGTTTGGAATGCCCCGACCAGGACACTTCAATACCGCGCTCGGGGTGCTGATGCAATAAATGCTTCAATTGATCGCAGTCGCTGTGGTGTACGGATACGCCACGCCCCTGAGTAATAAACCCAGTAATGGGCTCACCCGGCAGCGGCTCGCAGCAGTTAGCAAAGTGCATCATCAGGTTACCGATGCCTTCTACCGTTACGTCCGACTTCGGCGTTTTTGGTGACTGCTTGGCTTTACGACGTTTAGTTAAGCGCTCTACTTTGTCGGCTTCGGTTTCCTGCGGTTTCAGGAAGTTCACCACCTGGTGCAAGCGAACGTCGCCAGCGCCAATAGCGGCTAACAAATCGTCCAACGTCGGCACGTTAAAGCGCTCGACCGCTTTGTTGGCATCCTGCACATGCAGTTGATACTTCTGCAGTTCGTTTTCCAGTAACTCTTTACCGGCCTGCAGGTTCTTTTCCCGGTCTTCTTTTTTGAAGTAGGTGTGAACCTTGGCTCGTGCCCGTGACGAATGCAGGTAACCCAGTTGCGGATTTAACCAGTCGCGCCGTGGTTGGGCGTTTTTCTGAGTCAGAATTTCAACCCGGTCACCGTTTTGCAACTGGTAAGTAAAAGGCACAATGCGGCTGTCGATTTTAGCGCCAATGCACTTATGCCCTACCTGACTGTGAATGTAGTAAGCAAAATCGAGCGGGGTTGAGCCCATGGGCAAATCGACCACCTCGCCCTTCGGGGTAAACACGTACACACGGTCTTCAAACACCTGCGAGCGAATTTCATCTACCAGCGTTTCGCTGCCGGCCATGTCTTCGTGCCAGGCCAGTAGCTTACGCAGCCAGGCTATTTTGTCTTCAAAACCGTGGCGTTTACCGGCGGCTGCGCCCTCTTTGTACATCCAGTGCGCGGCCACGCCCAACTCGGCGTCGTCGTGCATGTCGTGCGAGCGTATCTGAATTTCAACGTTCTTGTGTTCAGGACCAATAACCACGGTATGTATGGACTGGTAGCCGTTCGGTTTAGGCGTTGCCACGTAGTCGTCAAACTCGGACGCAATATGGCGCCAACTGGAATGCACAACGCCTAGTGCGGCGTAACAGTCTTTCAGGTTATGCGTCAGAATACGTACGGCGCGAATGTCGAACAGCTGGTCAAACTGCAGATGCTTTTTCTGCATTTTGCGCCAAATAGAATAAATATGTTTGGGGCGACCATAGACATCGGCATCAATACCCTGCTGCTGCAGTGACTCCTGCAAACCTGACACAAAGTTATCTATGTAGAGTTCGCGGTCGGTACGGCGCTCATCTAAACGCTGAGCAATGGTTTTGTAGGTTTTAGGATGCAGGTAACGGAAAGAAATGTCCTCCAGTTCCCACTTCAGCTGCCCTATGCCTAACCGGTTAGCCAGCGGCGCGTATATTTCCGCGCACTCTTTAGCGGCCAGTACCCGGGTTTCTTCGTCGGCTTTCTTCACTTCGCGCAGGTAGCAAATGCGTTCGGCCAGTTTTATCAGCACCGCGCGCACATCTTCCACCATAGACAGTAACATGCGTCTCACATTGTCTATCTGGCTGCCGTCTGGCTGACCGTGTTGGAAGTGTTGTAAGTCACCTATACTTTGCATTTGCTGTACGTTACGCAGCAGCACAATCAGGGTTTTCGACTGTTTACCGGTGATTTTGTCTAAATCGAGCTTGCCTGCCTCCAGCAATGGCACGTATAACGCCGCCAGCAAGGATTCTGCATCCAGCTTTAGCGGTGCCAGTATTTCGACCATTTCCTGGCCTTTCAGCAAGGCTTCAGCTTCCTCAGGAAACTGCTGCTTCAGTTGCTGAAAAGTACTTTCTAACGGCTCAGGATCACTCACAGCGTTCAGCCAGTGCTGTTCACTGTCTTTGTATTTGGGGTCATCCACGTGGGTACTGCGTACATGGACCATGATTTACGACGCTCTCTCCAGACAAACCATAGTTTCAATGTGATGCGTTTGCGGAAACATGTCAACTGTACTCAGGCCAATTATGCGGTAATTACAGCCCTTGCTTTCGGTTAGCATGCCGGCAATATCCCGCGCCAAAGTATCCGGTGCGCAGGAAACATACAAAATGCGTTGTGGTCTGTGTTCGGGCTTCAGCTTATGCAGCAACTTCACCACACCTTCAGCTCCTGGTCTGGCAGGATCTAAACACCACAAATCAGCGGGTTTGCCTAAGTCTGAAGCAGTTATTTCGTTTAAGTCAGCGCTAAGTGAACTCAGGTTATCCATACCGTTGCTTTCGGCGTTAATGCGCGTCTGCTCGGCCATACGGTAAACACCTTCTACCGCCAGTACCGACTGTGCCCGGCGCGCCAACGGCAGACTGAAGTTACCAATACCGGCGAAAAAGTCATACACGCGCTGTGTTTTTTCTGGCTTCAGCCAGTCCATAGCCTGTTGCACCATGCGCTGGTTAATACCGCCGTTAACTTGTAGAAAGTCACCCGGCTGAAAATACAGCTTGTCGCCGTCGATGCTAGTATCAAAAGGCATTGCAGCACCGGCTAAAGGCTGCAGATCATTCTCGCTCTGTAACCAAATATTGGTTTTATTGACCGTTTGCCACTCCTGCAACGCCTGCATAGCATCACCCGGCAGCGCTTCCGTGATACGCAGCAAAATAACGGGCGTGTTGGTGTTTATTGCTTCAATATGGCCCAGCTTGCTGGCAACAGTCGATGTATTTAATAACGGGTATAGGGTATTTACGCAGTGCAGCAGAATTTCATCGGCTACCAGGCAATCTTCTATGGGCACAATATGGTGGCTTTGCGCTTCTCTGAAACCAATCAGCAGCTTTTGCTCTTTGCCCAACCAGCGCGTTGCCAGCCTCACTCTGCGACGGTAACGCATCGGTTCGCTGACAAGAGGTTCCTGCCACGGCAGACTGCTGGTTTGGGGATTAAATACGCCGAACTTCTGAAACAGCTCTTCCACCACTTGCCGCTTATGAGCCAGTTGTTTTTGCTCGTCTATATGCTGAAAGTCGCAACCTCCACAGCTAGCATAATACTCACAGGGCACTTCGCGACGGTCGCTACTGGGTTCCAGAATACGCTCTAAATGACCACTGTGTTTGCCGGCGGTTTTGTACTCTATAACCTCGCCCGGCAAGGCGCCCATGATAAAACGGGTGGACTGACCTTTTACAGCTGCACGGACAACCGCACGCGCCTGATGGTCAAGTGCTGACACCTGACCTTTTAGGGTTTTACTTACGGACTTATTGCGCTTCTGCGGCTTAAAAAATTGCGCCATGTTGGTTTTGTTTTACCTAATTTATTTCTAGTCTGTTTCTAAAATAACCGTTGCTACCGCGTAGTGCTTTTCGTCACTAATGGATAAATGACTACCGCTGATGCCCTGCTCTTTTACCCATTGTGCCGCGGTTTCGGTGAAATGCCACTCGGGTTTACCGTATTCATTATGCACTACCTGCATATGCTGAAACGACAGTCCGGCGGAAATACCCCGGCCAAAGGCTTTGGAACAGGCTTCTTTAGCAGCAAAACGTTTGGCCAGAAAAGCGGCTTCATCAACCGAGGCTGTCATTTCTTCCTGTTCTTTTGGCGTTAACACGCGTTTCACTAAACTGTTGCCACGCGCTAAAGACTGCTCTATACGGGCTACTTCAACAATGTCAGTACCTAAGCCCCAAATTGCCATTAGCGTGCCTTATCTAAAATATTGCGCATATCGCGCACAGCCTGATCCAAGCCAACCAATACCGCACGGGCAATAATCGAATGACCAATGTTCAGTTCACAAACTTGTGGAATTTCCGCCACCTCTAATGTGTTGTGATAATGCAGACCGTGACCTACATTCACCTGCAAACCAATAGAATGCGCGTATTCTGACGCTTCCATTAAGCGTGCCAGTTCAACGGTACGCTGCTCTTCAGTTTCGGCCTCTGCGTATTGCCCGGTGTGCAATTCCACAATGGGCGCACCGGCTTTTTTAGCGGCGTCTATTTGCTCATGGTCAGCGTCAATAAACAACGACACCTGAATACCTGCATCACTTAAGCGACGAGTAGCATCGGTGATGGTTTCTAACTGACCGGCAACATTCAGGCCACCTTCTGTAGTCAGTTCCTGGCGTTTTTCCGGTACCAGACAACTGTAGGTAGGTTGCGTTTTTATCGCTATATCGAGCATTTCCTCGGTAACAGCCATTTCCAGATTCATGGGGACGTTCAATGTCTGCTTCAGCATAGCAACGTCGCGGTCAGTAATGTGGCGGCGGTCTTCACGCAAATGAATGGTAATGCCGTCGGCACCAGCTTGTTCGGCAATAGCTGCCGCAGCTACCGGGTCAGGATAACGGACTCCACGTGCGTTACGCAACGTGGCCACATGGTCAATGTTAACGCCCAGGCGTAAACCTTTCATTATTCAGCTCCTTTCGCTTTCGGCTAGTTCTTCGTAATTCACTGACGCTTAGTGCCCCGGAACAATTCACGACTGCGCAGCGGTTTATCACCTAAGTAAACCGCTAAGGCGTCACGCATAATATATTTTAGCAGTCTTAAGCGGTTTTCGTCGTCAACGTCCCACGCAGCCAGTTTTTGAATATCCGCCACAGAGTATGCTCGTTGTTGATTATCTCTGGCTTGGGTCACAAAGCCATGATCGGGAATAAAATAGCACCACTTCGAGTCGGACAGCACATTACCGGTGTCGGCGTCATAATGCCAGTCAAACGCCGCTCCCAGATGCTGTAATAACTGCCATTCAAACTGACGCAAAGCTGGCTCTACGCGCTCGCTGTTGGTCATGTTTTGTAAGGCCGACAAGTAGCTTTCAAAAAGCTCGGGGGCTTCAGCTTCTGTAGGCACCAGCCGTTGAATTAACTCGTTGAGGTAAAAGCCACTGTAGAGTTTATCACCCTGCAACAGCAGCTTTTGAGTGGTTTGCTGCGGTTCCAGCAAGGTTAAGGTTTTTAAGTCGCTGCGCCCCTGAAACTCGGCCAACAGTGGCATAAAAGGTTGTGCTAAACCGCGCCAGGGGCTTTTCGGGCGCTTAGCGCCTTTTGCCACCACCCGGACCCGTCCTTTATCTTCAGTGAACAGATCCAGAATAAGACTGGTTTCCTGATAGTCCCAACGATGCAACACCAGTGCTCGCTGCGCCACCGATTAATCTTCCCGGTAGCCCAGACTTTTTAACGCTCGTTCGTCGTCCGACCAGCCAGATTTTACCTTAACCCAAAGTTTCATCATGACTTTGTTGTCCAGCAGTTTTTCTAGATCGCGCCGGGCTTCGGTGCCTATGGTTTTCAGTTTGCTACCGCCTTGCCCGATAATCATCCGCTTCTGCGCTTCGCGTTCAACCAGTATTAAGGCATGAATATGAGTGGTGCCTTTTTCAGACTGACCAAACTGCTCAATTTCCACTGTCGTTTCATACGGCAATTCGTCACCGGTAAAACGCATAAGCTTTTCACGCACAATTTCTGCCGCCATAAAGCGCACAGAACGGTCCGTTACGTAGTCTTCAGGGTAATAGTGGTAGCCTGGCTGCAAATGCGAGCGAACAATTTTTCTCAGCTCGTCAACATTGTCGCCGTGTGTTGCCGATATGGGCAGAATGGCATCAAACTTATGCTGTTCATTCAGCCACTGCAAATGCGGTAATAAGCGTTCTTTGTCTTTCAATTGGTCAACTTTATTAACCAATAACACTACTGGCACTTTACTGCGCTGAATTTTCTCCAGCACCATTTTGTCGTCTTCTAACCACTTTAGGTTTTCAACCACAAAAAGCACTAGGTCCACGTCTTTCAAGGCGGAGGATGCAGTCTGGTTCATCACGCGGTTTATCGCACGAGGTTCCTGTTTGTGCATACCAGGCGTGTCGACATAAATAGCCTGACAGCCATCGTCGGTATCTACGCCTAAAATACGATGACGGGTGGTCTGAGGTTTATTCGAGGTAATACTGATTTTCTGCCCCAGCAACCGGTTAATCAGTGTGGATTTCCCCACATTCGGACGACCAACAATGGCGACAAAGCCGCTGTGTTTATTCTCGTCCAGTTCTATATCCAGCGTCATGCGCTCTCCTGCAAATGTTCTAATGCGGCCGTTGCTGCAGCCTGTTCGGCTTTACGGCGGCTGGTACCTGTGCCTTTAAAAGGGCTTTCGATACCTTCTACAGAACAGTTTACGGTAAATTGTTGATTATGCGCCTGCCCCTGCGTAGCGACCACGTCGTACTCAGGTAAAGGCTTCTGACGCGCCTGCAGTAATTCCTGCAAGCGTGTTTTCGGATCTTTCTGGCTGGTACCAGGTTCAATCAAGGTTAACTGGGGTTCGAACCAGTTAAGAATGACCTGTCGAATGGTATCCATGTCACTGTCCAGATAAATGGCACCAATAATGGCTTCTACTGCATCGGCAAGAATGGACTCGCGACGATAACCGCCGCTTTTTAGCTCGCCCTGACCCAGCGACAAAAAATCGCCCAGTCCCATTTTTTTTCCAAGCTTCGCCAAAGAACGACCACAAACTATGGCAGCGCGCATGCGGCTTAAATCGCCTTCTGCTACTTTGGGGAATTTTTGATACAAAGCTTCAGCTATCACCAGACCTAAAATAGAATCGCCCAAAAACTCCAGGCGTTCATTGTGCGTTGATGAAGCACTACGGTGGGTCATTGCCTGATGCAATAAACCCTGCTGTTCAAAGCTATAACCAACAATTTTTTCCAGTTCCGTTAAAGGTGGTTTGGGCAAACTCACTCAATACTCCCTAGCCTTTCAAATCGAACTCCCGTAGGAACCCACGACGGCAACCAACTATCGCTACTGCGATCCATTTCAAAACTCATCCAGATGAATACCGCTCTGCCAACCAGCAACTCTTCGTCAACAAAGCCCCAATAGCGGCTGTCACGAGAATTATCGCGGTTATCACCCATAGCAAAATACTGGCCTTCCGGCACCACCCACTCGTCTTTCTGTGTGCCCGGCTGATTAAAATACGACATAGTCCGTGGCGCAACACGTGGGTCGATAAGAATTTCGTGGCTTACATCGCCTAACTGTTCTTCATAAGTGCGTAAAGGTGACGAACCAGAGAAATACTCACCATCTTCTTTTAATGAGGTGGATACCACCTTCATTTCTTCACAGTCTTTCTCGCCAACGGCACACGCAGGCTGAATATAAAGTGACTTGTTTCGGTAAATAATACGGTCGCCAGGCAAGCCAATAACGCGTTTTATGTAATCTATGCTCGGTTCTTCCGGATATTTAAATACGGCGATATCGCCGCGTTCAGGCAACGAGGTATCCACCAACGTCTTTTGAAAAAGCGGATCTTTAATACCGTAGGAAAACTTTTCTACCAGAATAAAGTCGCCCTTTAGTAAGGTTGGCATCATTGAGCCTGACGGTATCTGAAATGGCTCGTATAACAATGTACGAACCACCAGTACTAAAGCAATCACTGGAAAAATAGACTCGCTCAGCTCCATAAGTTTAGGCTGAGGTGCCAGTGTGTCAATTTGCTGTTCGGTTAAAGCCTTGGTTGTTTTGGTCTCAACCTCAGCAATAACCGCTTTACGCTTTGGCTTCAGTACTCGCGCATCGTAAAGCCATAACAACCCGGACAGAACGGTAATAACGGTTAAAATAATTGAAAAATAATTGGCCATTTCCTATTTGCCTACTTTTAAAACCGCAAGAAAGGCTTCCTGAGGTACTTCTACGTTACCCAGGTTCTTCATGCGCTTTTTACCCTCTTTTTGTTTTTGTAAAAGCTTCTTCTTACGACTAATGTCGCCGCCATAACACTTCGCTGTTACGTTTTTACGCAACTGCTTGACCGTCGAGCGCGCAATAACATGGTTGCCAATGGTCGCCTGAATGGCAATATCAAACATTTGTCGTGGAATTAACTCACGCATTTTATCAACTAACATGCGGCCGCGCCCTTCAGCGTGATCACGGTGAGTGATCATTGCCAGCGCATCTACCCGGTCGCCGTTAATCAGTATATCGACACGAACCATGTCCGCAGGTTCAAATTTCTTGAACTGATAATCCAGTGAAGCGTAACCACGACTGGTCGATTTTAACCGGTCGAAGAAATCCATAACCACTTCTGCCATGGGCAGCTCGTAAGTTACCGCAACTTGTTTACCATGGTAAGCCATAGCCGTTTGTACGCCGCGCTTATCAACGCACAAGGTAATCACATTACCCAGAAACTCTTGCGGAACCAGAATATTGGCTTCCACAATAGGTTCGTAAATGGTTTCAATATCGTTAACCGCTGGCAAGTTCACCGGGTTATCCACTTTGACTATGCTGCCATCGGTCTTTTCAACTTCGTAAACAACCGTTGGTGCCGTGGTAATCAAGTCTATGTCGTACTCACGCTCTAAGCGTTCCTGAATAATTTCCATGTGCAGCATGCCAAGGAAACCACAACGGAAGCCAAAGCCAAGTGCCGCAGAGTTCTCCGGCTCATAAAAAAGCGACGCGTCATTTAACGACAATTTCCCCAAAGCATCCCGGAACGACTCATAGTCCTCTGAGCTGATTGGGAACATACCTGCGTAAACCTGAGGTTTGACTTTTTTAAAGCCCGGTACCGGCTCTTTTGCCGGGCTCTTCGTATTGGTTAGAGTATCACCGACCGGTGCGCCCAGAATGTCTTTAATACCCGAAATAACATAGCCCACCTCACCAGTGTGTAAAATACCGGTTTCGTGAGGTTTCGGGTCAAAATAACCAACTTTATCAATTTGATACGACTGACCAGTAGACATTACTGTCATTTTCTCGCCGGCACGCAACGTTCCGTTGCGGACGCGAACCAAAGAAACAACCCCCTGATAATTATCAAACCAGGAGTCAATAATCAGTGCCTGTAATGGCTCTTCTGGTTCGCCCTTAGGCGGCGGTATTTGCCGGACAATGCGCTCAAGCACGTCGTCAATACCTAAACCAGTTTTAGCCGAACACTGAACCGCGTCTACGGCTTCAATGCCCACAATGTCCTCTATTTCCTGTGCAACGCCCATAGCATCGGCCTGCGGCAGGTCAATTTTGTTCAATACCGGAACAACTTCCAGGTCCATTTCAATAGCGGTATAACAGTTTGCCAAAGTCTGCGCTTCAACACCCTGAGCTGCATCAACAACCAGCAGTGCGCCTTCACAACCCGCCAACGAACGCGAGACTTCATAAGAGAAGTCAACATGCCCTGGAGTATCGATGAAGTTTAACTGATAGGTTTCACCATCTTTAGCCGTGTAATAAAGGGTTACGCTCTGCGCTTTAATCGTAATACCCCGCTCACGCTCCAAATCCATGGAATCGAGTACTTGCTCAGCCATCTCACGGTCAGTCAGTCCACCGCAATGCTGGATCAAGCGGTCGGACAAGGTGGATTTACCGTGGTCAATGTGAGCGATGATCGAGAAGTTACGAATATTACTTTGCTTGAACGCCCTATTCGGCATTGATGATACCTCTGTAAAACTGAATTCTGGAACTTAAAAAATTAGTCCCGATCATACTCATGTTAGCGGCAAGAACAAAGGACTTTATGACAGTTCAGGGGTTTCAGTGCTGAACTTCAGCCGCGACGGTTTCCAGTTTGACCATTGCATTGACTTGAATGTCACGTTTACGGAACCAGCGTTTTAGTCCCCAGAAGGTAAAAGCAAAGCCAGCAAAGGACAATAAAATAACAAAACCTTCGGGTAACGTGCCTGTGTTTTCCAGTAGCACAGCTAATAGCAACAGTGTCAGTATAGGTAAACCGTAGAGTAGTAGAGCAAAACGTGTTACTGCGGTTTCCGGTACTTCTAATTGCACCTGGTCGCCGGGACTAAACGTTTGTTCGGTAACCACAGTAAACTGCGCATTTCGGTCGGCAAAAACTTTACTTAAAATGCCAGCGCCACAGTTAGATACCTGCGCGCAACCCGAACAGGCCGTTTTTAACTGAGTGGTAACGGTTACGCGGTTGCCATCAACCGCGGTTACTTCTGCTACTTCTTTCATTATTTAACTTCCGCCGCTATGCGTTGAGCCATGGTTAAAGGTACCTGACCCACCACTGTCACAAGAAAGTTATTATAACGCTTTGAGAACAAAGTGTGTGAAGAAGATAGAGCGAGATCGGTTTCCATACCTTCTGTTAGCTCAGCCACATAAACCGAGTACTCAGCAAGACCATCAGAAAACAAATAATGGTCAACCGGCGTTGCATCAACAACGAGAGTATGGCTTTGCTGGCTTAACAATTTGAATCCGCGCGGTGCCCACCGCGGCCCAACACTGTAATTTGTTGCACTTTGTACCCGAAGATCTTTTAACAGCGGTGGCATTTCAATATTGCTTATTTCTTTGGTTATTTCGGGAGCGGTATCACGAACCGATAAACTGGTTAATTGCATTTGCTCCACAACATCGCCGGACTGATTCATCATGATCATTTTAAGCGGCATACCGTGCTTGCGGTCAATCCATAGTGCATAGCTGTAACGCTGATTATCGCGGCTTAAAATACGAATATGCTGGGCATTACGACCTAAAACCCGTGCGCCACCACCCACCATAACTTGATAACTATGGCTAAGACGCTCAAAGGGTTGAGAAAATGCGGCCGGAAAGATAGCAGTAATAGTATCGGACTCTAGCGCGTAATTACTGGATGAGGTATTAAAGTGGGCAACCTTGTTATTCACTCTTAAGATGCGAAAGTCCGGACCATTCATTTGAATTAACAGTTCGGTACTTCCTGTCTCCGGATCGTTGCCCTGTAGCCATTGATAAGGCTCAATTTGATCACCATGTACATGAACTAAAGAAGCCTCAAAATTCAGTTCAGTTAAAGCTTCTGCCATACGGTTGAACCAGTCAGCGCCACTTTCTGCTTGTTCGTTAGTCTGCTGTGCGCTTACCGAGAAGGTGCCGGCGAATAAAACAGCGCCACATAAAATAGACCGATACAACCGAGTTATCATAGCCTTAATTACCTTTGTTGAGCTCCTGCTCTGACTGCTCATCTTTTTCTGCTTGCTCTGTTTTCTGCTGCAACATCAATTGTTGTTGATGATCAATCAGGTATGACTGAACCTGACGGCGTCTTTGCTGATCGCTGATTTGCGACATTGGCTCAACACGATTCAAGCTCACCGGCTCACGGCCACCACCAATGGGGCTGGTCAGCAGAGTAGGTTCTGCGCTGCTACCATCGGGTGTCGCGGGTTGCTGATAAGTTTGCACTGTCATCACCGCAACCACGGCCACACTTGCTGCAACGGCAACTTTGGCGAAAGGCTGGAACCAACGTGAAGCCGCTTTATTCTGGCTCTTAGAGCGACCAAAACCTGGCTTAACGACATTGGACTCCTGGCTTACGCTAACACGAACACGCTCGCTAATATCAAGGCTGATATCCGAGTTTAAGTCACCTTTTATTGCCGCGTGAATAACACTGTAACGGTGCCACTCCTGCTGAGCCTGTTCATCTTGCAACAGTGCTTCAATTTCATCGGCATTGATGAGTTGTTCATCAAACAACGCGGATGTTGATTCTGATTTATTCCGAGACATAGATGCCCCTCTGTTAGTTTACCGTTCCAGCAACGGTCGGAGTTGATTATCTATTGCTTCCCGAGCGCGAAAGATGCGAGAGCGGACAGTACCTATAGGACAATCCATTTCTAGCGCAATTTCCTCGTAACCGAGACCTTCAATTTCCCTTAAAGTAATTGCCCGACGTAAATCATCCGGCAATTCATCAATTGTTTTTAATACCACATCTCGAATCTCATCAGAGAGCATTTGCCTTTCCGGAGAGGCGCTGTCTCTTAGCGCACCGGCTCCTTCATAAAACTCTGCGTCTTCTGCATCAATGTCAGATGCGGGCGGTTTTCTACCTTGCGAAACTAAATAGTTTTTCGCCGTATTCACCGCAATTCGGTACAGCCAGGTATAAAAGGCACTGTCGCCACGGAAGTTCGGTAACGCCCGATACGCTTTTATAAACGCTTCCTGTGCAACATCAGCTACGTCGCCCTGTTGTTTGACATAACGCGATATCAAACTCATGACTTTATGCTGATACTTTTTTACCAGCAGATCAAAAGCTCGGTTATCACCTTGTTGTACTCTTTCGACCAGCTGTTGGTCACTCACCTGTTCGCTCATCCGAGCCTGTTCTCCCTTAACCCAGGAACTGCTGGAACTGGCGGCCCGTCCTGTTTCTTACTGACTGTGACAGAGCCGCATGTAAAAAGTTCGCAAAAATATCGTCAAATGCGTAAAATCGTTCAAAATTCACATTGAGTACTTTATGGAACCTGTTGCAAATTATCAATGCGATGTACTGATTATTGGTTCGGGAGCCGCGGGATTAACTACCGCTTTACAGTTGGCCGATAACTTAAACGTTACGGTACTAAGTAAAGGCCCGCTGACTGAAGGCTCAACCTTTTACGCGCAAGGCGGCATTGCCGCAGTATTCGACGAAAACGACAGTATTGAGAGTCACATCGAGGATACCTTAATTGCCGGCGCCGGCCTTTGCGATCCCGAAGCCGTTAAGTTTACCACAGAAAACGCGCGCGCAAGTCTGCAATGGCTGATTGATGCCGGCGTGGGTTTTGATCAAGTCGAGTCTAAAGACAGCAACCCAGCGTACCACCTGAACCGTGAAGGCGGTCACAGTCATCGACGAATTCTGCACGCAGCAGATGCCACCGGCAAAGCGGTACAGACAACATTGCAGAAAAAAGCAATGGAGCATCCAAATATTCAGGTGCTGGAACGATACAACGCGGTCGATTTGATCACGGGTTCTCGTATCGGTAAACCTGACGGTTGCTATGGAGCTTATGTCTGGAGCCGTCAGAAAGAACAAGTGGAAACCGTTGCGGCAGGCTGTGTGGTATTGGCTACGGGCGGTGCAAGTAAGGTATATCAGTATACCAGTAACCCGGATATTGCCAGCGGCGACGGTATTGCCATGGCCTGGCGCGCAGGCTGCAGTGTGGCCAATATGGAATTTAATCAGTTCCATCCAACCTGTTTATTTCACCCCAACGCGCAGAGTTTTCTATTAAGCGAAGCCTTGCGTGGCGAAGGCGCTTTGCTGAAACGGCCCGACGGAACTCGTTTTATGCCGGACTTTCATGAGTCTGCTGAATTGGCTCCGCGCGACGTGGTTGCCCGCGCTATCGACTTTGAAATGAAGCGTCTGGGTGCTGACTGCATGTATCTGGATATTTCTCATAAACCGAAAGACTTTATTCAGCATCACTTCCCTACCATTATGGAAAAATGCTTGTCGCTGGGTATTGATATCAGCAAACAGCCGATGCCGGTTGTTCCTGCGGCCCATTACACCTGTGGCGGTGTTAAAACCGATATGAACGCAGCGACCGATTTACCCAACTTGTATGCTGTTGGTGAGGTTGCCTGCACAGGTCTGCACGGAGCCAATCGCATGGCTAGCAACTCGCTGCTGGAATGTCTGGTTTTCGCCCGTGCGGCGGCTAAAGATATTTTATCTAAACGCCCTCATCAGAAGGCCTTAAATCATATTCCCGGTTGGGATGAAAGTCAGGTAGGCAATTCCGACGAGGAAGTTATAATTCAACATAACTGGCATGAGCTACGACTGTTCATGTGGGACTACGTTGGCATTGTGCGTACCACCAAGCGTCTGGAACGGGCCCTTCACCGAATTCAGTTGCTACAGCGCGAAATTCACGAGTATTACTCGAACTTCCGCGTGAGTAACAATTTACTGGAGTTACGTAACTTAGTGCAGGTATCAGAGCTTATTGTACGAAGCGCTATTAGTCGTAAAGAAAGTCGCGGCTTACATTATACTCTCGACTACCCTGACACATTGCCGGATCCTCAGCCTACGGTGCTGACACCGAAAAGTTAAGGCTCTGACAACTGTTGTAACTGGCGCCGCAGTTTTATCTGCTGCGCCTTTGACAACTGAAACCACCAAACCCGGAGCCAGTGCCGCTTTTCCTGACCTTTTTCTGTTTTATAGGCAAGCGGCAGTAAAACCAACATACCGCCTACGACCAGTGCTTTGCTGAATAATTGACAACGTTCACCCAGCCACCACCAGTAACGTCCGCACGCTGACACAGACAACACGCGCATAGGTCGCTGTAAACGAAAATAACTGTCAGGGTTCACCGCCCGAGTCTATACCTTAACGCGTGACAACATAAACCGAATCATTTCAGCAAGTTCTTCGTCTTCACACTTCTGGTGACCCATAAACCAGGCAAAAAGATCCGGGTCATCGCAGGTAATTAAACGGCGAAATACCGCTTTTTGTTCTTCACTTAGTTCGTCGTAAGCCTGATCAACAAAAGGTTCAAATAATACATCCAGCTCCAGCATGCCCCGGCGGCACGCCCAACGTAAACGACGCTTGTCTTTTAGTGCTTCTTCTGACTGTTTTAACGGCAACATAAAATCTCCGCAGCAATTGCCCTTGTAATTCGATAATGTGCCCTAATATTACCACGTAAGCCATTTAATAAGGAGTCATTGTGGTTGAGTTAACGCAGCATTTTACTGACGCAAATCAGGATCACCTTTCCGTTCAACTGACGGACTATGGTATCCTCTCGGTTTCTGGCGAAGATGCTGACAGTTTTTTACAGGGTCAGCTGACATGTGATTTACGCAAACTCGACCAGGATAATTGCTTATATGGCGCACATTGCGATCAAACCGGAAAAGCGTTTAGCATCTTCTGGCTTTATCGCGAAGACGACGCCGTTTTTTTAATTATGCATCGCAGTGCAATTGAAGGCTCTTTGGCACAATTAAAGAAATTCGGTGTCTTTAGTAAAGTCACTATTGAAGATGTAAGCGACGACTGGAGCATAGCCGGTGTTTTCGGTAGCAAAGCAGCCAGCGTTGCAGCAGAATTTGATGGCCGGGTAATGCAGGTTGGGACCAGTCCCGACCAATATCTGTTACTCAGCCAACAGCCAATTTCTACGGATTATCCGCAACCTTACTGGGATGCGTTGGAAATTGAACGGGTTCGTCCACAACTTACGTCTGAGAACATCCAGGCGTTTGTCCCGCAAATGATGAATTTGCAGGTGTGGGATGGAATCAGTTTTGACAAAGGATGTTATATCGGCCAGGAGACTATTGCCCGGATGAAATATTTGGGCAAACAGAAACGGGCGCTCTTTCGCTTATCCGGTAAAGTAACGGCTCAAGTTACTGCTGGTACGCAATTAGAGAAAGCCATTGGCGAGAACTGGCGTCGTGCAGGTACGGTCATTATGGCAGTGAACCGCACCGACACCCAAGTGGACTTATTAGCTGTTTTACCCAGTGACATAGACACTGACACGGCTATACGAGTCCGGGATGACGACGCAAGTCTTCTGGAAATACACTCACTGCCTTATCAATTAGGTTAAATTTATGAGCGAAACCATTGCACCAAACAAAGTCGTGGCTATCAACTATGCCGTTAAAACGGAAGATGGCCAGACGCTGGACCAGTCTAAAGATGGCAGCCCACTGAACTTCATCCACGGTCGTGGCATGCTGATTCCTGGTCTGGAAAATGCACTGGAAGGCAAAAAAGTTGGCGATAGCTTCACTGCAGAAGTTAAACCAGAAGAAGCTTATGGCGAACGTCATGACGGCTTAATCCAGACTGTACCACGTAACCTGTTCGGCGAAAACGAAGTACAGCCTGGCATGCAGTTCCGTGCCAGCACGGATCAAGGCGAACAGTCTGTTGTTATCGTTGAAGTAAAAGACGACGAAGTGACTGTTGACGGTAACCACCCACTGGCCGGTGTTAACCTGAACTTTGACGTAAAAGTTATTGAAGTTCGTGAAGCGACTGAGCAAGAACTTGAGCACGGTCACGTTCACACTGACGGCGAAGATCACTAAGCGCTGTTTTTGATAAAAGAAACCCGGCTAATAAGCCGGGTTTTTTTGTTTCAGAGAGGTAATTAATCCGCTTTTGGGCGCATATGCGGGAACAATAATACGTCGCGAATAGACGCAGAATCCGTTAGCAACATTACCAGACGGTCAATACCAATGCCCTGACCGGCTGTTGGCGGCATACCGTGTTCCAGTGCGGTGACATAATCTTCGTCGTAGAACATGGCTTCATCATCGCCCGCTTCTTTCTGTTCAACTTGCTCGCGAAAACGTTCAGCCTGATCTTCAGCATCGTTAAGCTCCGAGAAACCATTCGCCAACTCACGACCACCGGCAAAAAATTCAAAACGATCAGTCACAAACGGATTGTCGTCGTGACGACGAGCCAACGGTGAAACTTCAGCCGGGTACGCAGTAATAAAGGTAGGCTGAATTAAACGATGCTCAGCAACAGTCTCAAAAATTTCGATCTGAACTTTACCTAAGCCCCATGACGGCTTAACACTGACACCAACCTGCTCGGCAATTTCAGTTGCTGTATTCATGTCATTAAGCTGCTCAAGGCTCACTTCCGGCATGTACTTAACAATAGCTTCCAACACTGTCATGCGCTCAAACGGCTTACCGAAATCATAATCCACGCCCTGGCTGGTAAACTGAGCAGAGCCTAAGACCGACTCAGCCGCACCACGTAACATCTGCTCGGTTAAATCCATTAAGTCGTGATAATCCGCGTACGCCCAGTAGAACTCCAACATAGTGAACTCAGGGTTGTGGCGCGTTGACAGGCCTTCATTACGGAAATTACGGTTAATTTCGAACACCTTCTCAAAACCACCAACGACTAAACGTTTCAGGTAAAGTTCTGGTGCAATACGTAAAAACAGTTCCATATCCAGTGCGTTATGGTGCGTGCTGAAAGGACGAGCTGCGGCGCCGCCCGGAATCGCCTGCATCATAGGAGTTTCAACTTCCAGAAACTGACGGTCACTTAAAAAACGACGAATATAGTCAATGATTTTAGAGCGAGCCATGAAAGTACTGCGAGACTCTTCGTTGGTAATCAGGTCCAGATAACGCTGACGATAGCGCATTTCCTGATCTGACAAGCCATGGAATTTATCCGGCAAAGGACGCAGTGCTTTAGTCAGCAAACGTACTTCGTCAACTTGCACGCTTAACTCACCGGTTCCGGTAATAAACAAGGTGCCAGAGGCGCCGAGAATATCGCCTAAATCCCATTTTTTAAATTCCGTGTTGTAATAACCTTCAGGCAGATTGTCGCGGGCAACATACAGTTGAATTTTGCCGCTCATATCCTGGATGGTTGCGAAACTGGCTTTCCCCATAATACGGCGGGTCATCATACGGCCGGCAACTTTCACGCGAATGCCTTTTTCCGCCAGCTCTTCTTTGCTCAGATTATCGTATTCAGCGTGTAAGTCAGCAGCTAACGAGTCCCGACGGAAATCGTTCGGGAATGCGATACCCTTATCGCGAAGCGCCGACAGTTTCGCCTTTCGCTGCGCGATCTGTTCGTTTACGTCTACTTCAGGTGCCTGCGATTTATCAGTCATTATCGATTTTCCTCTGTCGGGATACTTAAATTAAACTTACAGCCCGCTTTTCAAGCTGGCTTCAATAAACGGGTCAAGTGCGCCATCAAGCACAGCCTGGGTATTACGGTTTTCGATACCCGTACGTAAATCTTTGATACGCGCATCGTCCAGAACATAAGAGCGAATTTGACTGCCCCAGCCGATATCAGCTTTTGAGTCTTCTAATGCCTGTTTCTCTTCGTTCTGTTTCTGTAATTCAAATTCGTACAATTTCGCTTTCAGCTGTTTCATTGCTGAGTCGCGGTTCTTGTGCTGCGAACGGTCACTCTGACATTGCACCACAATGCCTGTTGGTTCGTGCGTTAAACGAACCGCAGAATCGGTACGGTTAACGTGCTGACCACCGGCACCCGATGCCCGATAGGTATCCACCCGCAGGTCAGACGGATCAATCTCAATATCAATGTCGTCATCTACTTCCGGGTAAACAAAAACCGACGCGAACGATGTATGGCGGCGATTACCTGAGTCGAAGGGGGATTTACGTACTAAACGGTGCACACCGGTTTCAGTACGCAGCCAGCCGTAGGCGTATTCTCCGACCACACGTACCGTGGCCGATTTTATACCAGCGACATCGCCTTCTGACAGCTCAGTAATTTCCGCTTTAAAGTCATGCGCTTCTGCCCAGCGCAAATACATGCGTAGCAACATATTAGCCCAGTCCTGAGCTTCGGTTCCGCCGGAGCCTGACTGAATATCCAGGTAGCAGTCTGCCGAGTCGTTGTCTTTTGAAAACATACGACGAAACTCTAAAGCTTCCAGCTGTTTCACTAAACCGGACAGCTCTTCATGAGCTTCGTTAAAAGTGTCTTCGTCTTCTGCTTCTACCGCAAGATCAACAAGACCCTCGACATCATCCAGCCCCTGCTGAAGTTTATCCAGGGTTTGTACCACTTGCTCTAATGCCGCACGCTCTTTACCTAAAGCTTGCGCCTTGGGTGGATCATCCCACACATTGGGCTGTTCCATCTCACGAGTAACTTCTTCCAGACGCTCTAACTTAGCATCGTAGTCAAAGATACCCCCTAAGCGAATTACTACGCTCACGCATTTCTTTGATGTTGTTGTAGGTTGCGTTAGTTTCAAACATGCGACTACCTAATTCTGTTAATTCTAAAAGGGGCGTAGTTTAACGTATTGCGCGGATTTGCTCCACCAACAACTGAACGTTTGTGCGTCCGCGGAAGTGATTAAGCTGTGGCTTGTATAAAAGTTCAACAACGGAGGCCTGCCGCGCCGGCCATTGTTGTGTATCGACGTTAAAGGCAATCGCATCTAATAATTCGCCTTGCGGATGACGCACCACCAATTTTAGATGTCGCTCTCCGACAATGCGCTGATCCACCAATTCAAACTGGCCGTCAAACATAGGTTCGGGAAACTGCTGTCCCCAGGGGCCGGCACTTTGCAGCGTATTCACACTGTCCAGCGAGAGTTGTGTTGTTGTGAGTTCGCCATCAGACCAGAATACCCGCTGCTTCTGTTCTTCTGACAGCCACTCCGACGCAACTTGCTCCGCCAGTTCGGAAAAGCGCGTCAGATTTTCTTTCTTCATGGTTAAGCCGGCGGCCATAGCATGTCCACCGAAACGTTCCATAATGCCCGGCTGCAGACTATGAACACGTTCCAGTAAATCCCGCATATGCAGACCACTAACCGAACGTGCGGAGCCTTTTAGGAATTCATCGTCATCGTTGGCAAGCGCAATCACCGGTCGGTTCACTTGCTCTTTTACTCTACCCGCGACAATACCGATAACCCCGGCATGCCAGTCCGGCTGATACAAGGTGACTAAATCAGGCACCTGCCCTTGATCAAAACACAGCTTTGCAACAGCGCTTTCGGCGTGCTCGCGCATTTCCGTTTCAATCGATTTACGTTGCTGGTTTAAATCGTTAAGTTGCTGCGCTAACTGCTGCGCCCGGGTCTCACCCGCTAATAAGCACTCTATTCCCAGCCCGATATCGTCTAAGCGGCCAGCAGCATTAATTCGCGGACCAAGGGCAAACCCTAAATCACTGGCGGCCAGCTGACTGGCATCACGGTTGGCAACTTCCAGCAACGCTTTAATTCCGGGTCGGCTCATGCCTTTACGAATACGGGCTATCCCCTGCTGCACTAATACGCGATTGTTATAATCCAGCGGTACAACATCCGCTACGGTGCCAAGAGCAACAAGATCCAGCCAGTCAGCCAGGTTAGGTAACGGTTCAACGCCTTGTTCACGTAACGCTGAACGCAACGCCAGCAGGACGTAAAACGCCACACCCACACCCGCTAAATTTTTGCTGGAAAACTCACAGCCGTGCTGATTCGGGTTCACTATCGCGTTAGCCGGAGGCAGTTCTTCAGGTGGTAAATGGTGGTCAGTAACCAGCACTTGTATGCCTTTTTCACGAGCAAGTACAATAGCGTCATGCGCTGCAATGCCGTTATCGACAGTCACAATTAACTGCACATTCTCGACAGCTAGTTGTTCTACCATGGCAACAGAAAGTCCGTAGCCGTCAGTCATTCGGTTTGGTACGCGATACCCCACCTGCTGTAGACCAAAGGCCTGCAAGGCCGACACCATTAATGCCGAACTGGTTGCACCGTCGGCATCAAAATCACCGCAAATACAAACTTTTGCTTGATTTTTTAACGCATTTTGCAGCAGTTCAACGGCTTTCCCGATGTCTCTTAACGAAGAGAAATGCAGTAAACCGGAAGCTTTCAAAGATAATTCGTCAGCACGACGGACACCCCGGCGGGCATAAATTTGCCGCAACAAAGGTGGCATTTGTTGCGGCAAAAAGTCATCGTCAACCAGTTGATAACGACGTATTTCATAATCACTCATGAATTACTGTGACTCACCTTTTTTAATTTCAGCAATTAAGCGTGATGCAGGTAACGCCCCCGGTACTAAGCGACCGTCGGGCAGAACGATAGCGGGCGTACCGCTTACCCCAAAAGATTTGCCCAGTTGGTAGTGCTCAGCAACCGGATTGGAACAGCTTGAGTCGCCACTGTAATTTTCGTCTTCTTTAAAGGCGGTAATGGCCCCTTTTTTGTCATCCGCACACCAAACGGTTTGTAACTGCTTCCCGCCTTTGCTACTCATACCACCACGGGGAAAGGCCAGGTATTTTATGGTAATGCCTTGTGCGTGATAGCTGTCCATGTTTTCGTGCAGGCGCTGACAATAACCGCAGGTAGTGTCAGTAAAAACCGTTACCTGATATTTCTCGTCCTCAGCCGGGTACACGATCATATCGTCAGCAAAGCCTTTTAGCATTTTCAGGCGAACTTTAGCCATGCCGGCTTCACTTAAATTTTCCGGTTCACTCCCGGTTATATCAAACACATTGCCGCTAATAAGCCGTTCACCGTCATCTGACACATAAAACATGCCCTGATTAGTCACCGCACGGACATAGCCGTCAATTTCACCGGGCTCTGTGGACAACACTTCAATACCAATTTTATTCAGGTGCCGGGTGTCGACTTCACTTTGTTCCGCACTAATAGCCGGCGCACTGAAACTTGCGCCGACCAGCCCTACTAATCCAACTACAGACATTAAATTGCGCATAAATACCTCTTAAATTAACTGTCCGAACCCTACCCTGTTACCAGCCAAAATGCAATTAGCCTCGCGGGTGATGCTGAGCATGTAAGGCCTGCAGACGTTCACGTGCAACCTGGGTATAAATTTGTGTGGTAGATAAATCACTGTGACCTAACAGTAGCTGTAAGACACGTAAGTCGGCGCCATGGTTCAGCAAATGCGTGGCAAAAGCATGGCGTAAAGTGTGCGGCGACAAATGTGCGTAAATGCCGGCTTCTTCGGCGTAATGCTTTAATCTGTACCAAAATGCCTGACGTGTTAATAACGAGCCACGTTGCGTAACAAATATCCAGGGGCTGCTTTTATCCGTTATTGCCGGACGTCCATGCTTTAAATAATTGTCCAGCCACTCCAGCGCGTCTTCCCCTAAAGGCACTAAGCGTTCCTTATTGCCTTTGCCGATAACCCGAACTAAGCCTTGCTGGCGGCTCAACTGATCATATTGCAGACGAATAAGTTCGGTTACCCGTAATCCGGTGGCATAGAGAACTTCCAGCATAGTCCGGTCACGCAGACCAATGGGAGTTTCTGTATCCGGTTGTTCCAATAAAGAAATCACATCCTCTTCGCTTAACGAATGTGGGATGCTTTGCGGTAACTTAGGGCGTTTCAGGCGCGCTGTTGGGTCTACTGCCACCCACTGCTGTTTTACAGCAAACTGGAAGAATTTCTTCGTCGAACTTAAAAATCGCGAGGTGCTTCGTGGCGATAAGCCTTGCATACGCCGCCACAACAGGTAGTCCTGCAGCACCACTTCATCAGTGTCCATTAAGGATTTTTTAAGCGATAGCAAATATTCACAATAACGGCGTAAGTCACTGCGGTACGCGGCTTGAGTATTATTGCTGGAGCCATGATGCAGCCAGAGGTGCTCAGTAAAAGCATCAATACGATCTTCGTCCTCTGGGCGGAGTTGCTTCATGGTTTTTGGAAATTAGCGAAATGATAATGCTATTATGCCGCATAGCGAGAGCGGCTGAAACTGCTTGTGCAAAACTCTCCGAAAAGAATCAAGTTAAGCGCTAATGAGTAATGCCTAGTTTCTGCAGAACATCGTATAGGCCAGCGGGCCCTTTATATTTGTACTCGTTTTTTTCGTCCGTTTGCGGCTGCTTCTTCTTTTCCAGCCGCTGGCGAACCCGCCAGTCCAGGTTGTGAAGAAGCTCCAGGGGCAAACGATCAGGCGTTGCATCGGGAATAAGCGGCTGAGGATGAGTTGCGTCCTGTAGTTTAAAGTCTGACAACTGACTAACTGTTGCATAGACACCACTAGCCAGCACCATGCCTGGCTTTACATCTAAAGGCCGCGTTCTGCCGGCACCAATGGTTCTTTGCCAGTTAACTTGCGCAGGGCGCTCAGAAATAACCGGGTCGTCACCCAAGGCAGACACCCAATAAGCAAACTCGCCCGCGAAGCCGTGATTAACTGCTTCGCTCGCGTGTTGCTCAAAGAAATGAGCGGCCTGGTTTTCGACAGCACTATTCTGTACAGCTGAAACTTGACTCATTAAGACTCTGGATAATCGGTTACAGATACTTCTGTATCGGCCAAAGTCCTAAAAGTTTAAGTTTTCTCTTTACAGCTAAGCTAAGACTGTTATTATACGCGCCTCTTGAGTGGAGGGGTTCCCGAGTGGCCAAAGGGATCAGACTGTAAATCTGACGGCTCAGCCTTCGCAGGTTCGAATCCTGCCCCCTCCACCATTTCTTTACTGCACCGGCAGTTGGCTATCAGCCTGAATTACTCTTCCGAAAGCGTTATAACCACCTTACCCTGAGTTTTATTATCTGCAACATAATCCAGTGCTTGCTGAATATCGTCAGCGGCAAAAACCTCATCGATGATAGGTTTTATGGTGCTGCTTTTAAACTTATCGCCAAAATCACGCCACAAACCCTGTAAAATTTTTCCTTTGCGTTCCGGTGATAATGCTCGCAGAGTTGAGCCAATCAGCTTTTGGCGCTTCATCAGCATACGTCCGAAATCAACTTCGCCAGTCACGCCAGCCATTAAACCAATTAAAATAATACGGCCATCCTGTGCCAGATACTGCTGGTCTTTTGCTATAGACTCACCAGCGACAGGATTCAGAATGACGTCGACTTCGCCAAGAGCTTTAACTTCTTCAACAATGTTCTGTTTGTGCCGGTTTATCGCATTCTTCGCACCCAGTTTCAGGCAAAACTCCGATTTCTCTCCACTACCCACTACGGCGGTAAGCTCATTACCACTTTCCCGGCACAACTGGATCAGTGACGAACCCACACCGCTGGCACCCGCATGAGCTAATACCCGCTCTCCGGGTTTTAAGTCAGCTAATTGATAGACATTAAGATAGGCCGTAGCAAAAGTTTCCAGCCAACCCGCAGCTTCTGCATTACTCCAGCTTTCAGGCACCTCCAGTATTTGTTCAGCAGAAACATTCACTTGTTCAGCAAAACCGCCGCCAGCCAATAACGCGCTGACACGTTGCCCGGTTTGCCAGCCATTGACTTCGCTACCTACTTTTTCTATAACCCCACAGACTTCTAGTCCAGGAATAGTTGAGGCACCTTTAGGTGGTGGGTATTTCCCTGCTATTTGCATTAAGTCGGCACGATTAAGCCCGGCGCTCAGTACCCGCAGCTGAACTTCATTAGCCTGTGGCTCGTCCAGCTCAGGATGGTTCTTCCAGTGTACTTTTTGTTCGGAAATAGCAATTGCTTTCATATCAGCCTCTGTTGCCGCTTAACATTATTGAAATTAGCCAGTATGCTGTCGGTATGAATAAGATCAGGATACTGTTTGACGCAAATGGACAAAACCTTAGAGCTCAATAATAAACGCGTATTATTAATAGATGACCAGAAGCCCTTTCAGGTCATGCTCAAAGGCTTGCTGTTAAACTTGGGGGCGCAGGACGTACAAGTCAAGACCACCGGCGAAGCAGGTATTGCCGCTTACATTAAAAACCCGCACGATATTCTGTTGGTAGACTATAACCTTGGGCGTGGTCGCAATGGTCGTCAGGTTTTAGAGGAACTGCAAGTTCGAGGGCTAATGAAAGAGCATACTCTGTTCTTTATTATTACCGGCGACAACACCCGTCCTATGGTTCTCAGCGCACTGGAACTTCAACCCGATGATTATTTGATGAAACCGTTTTCACATAGAGTGTTGCGCTCCCGCCTGGTGCGAGCCTATAAACGCCGCATGTGGTTAAAAGACGTATTCAAGGCGCTGACAAATCATGATTATGAAACCTGTATTGGTGCCTGCCAGAAACATATTCAATCTAACAGCCGCTACAGTAATTACTGCCGCAAACTGCAAATTGAGTTGTACAACAAAACCGGTCAATTAGATAAAGCGGAAACGGCAATTAAAGAACTACTTGAGGAAAACTCTCACAGTTGGGTCTTTCTAAAACTGGCTGAAACGCGGTTATTACAAAACTCTCCCGAAGAAGCCCTGAATATTCTTAATCATTTAATTAAGCGCATGCCTAATGCTGTTGAAGCTTATGACCTGAAAACCGAATGTTACCTTCAACAACAGCAGCTGGAAGACGCTTTGGAAAGCGCCCGTGATGCCATCACCATGGCGCCATTTTCAATTGAAAGGCAAACCAAACTGGCCCATATTGCCCGCGACAACGGCGACTTTGACATTGCCAAGCAAGCCATGAACAACGTTTTGCAAATAGCTCGTAAATCGGTTTTTCGTAACGCACATCACTTATGTAACTATTTACGCAGCATTTTAGATGCGGCCGAAAATAGCGATACACCGCAGCAAATCAGTAAGTATCAGACAGAAGCAACAATGGAGCTACAACGAGCCCGCTATGACGAGCACCTGTTGCATGCCGATATTTCGTTTGAGGATTTGGAATCCATTTTATTGTCACGTATTGATTCATTTAATGGTCGTTTACGCGAAGCTCAGCAACGCTTAAACGAGGTTGTTGGCGAAAAACTAGCGCACAATCAGCCTATCAATAAAGATTTACTACCTGACGTTATCGCCATTTTACTGGATGTCGGGGAGTATGAAAAAGCGAATGCGCTAGCAGCGAATCAGGATGAAAACCCGACTCTTGACAGTTATACCACTAAAATTTTACAGGCACGCTTAGCTGCAGCTCAAAAACAGCAGGATAACTTCTTTGAAGTTCATAAGGCGGGCTTAGATGCTTATCAGCAAGGCAACTATATTCGTGCACTGGAGCTGTTTCGTAACGCCATGGAGGCCGCGCCAATGAATAGTGGTGCTGCACTTAACTTTATTCAGGCGGCCGTCCGTTATGTTGAAGAAACTCCAGGTGGAGAGCGAGCTCGGCTTAAGAAAGAATGCGATAATTGCTTTAAAGTCTTAGAGGGGCTGCAATTATCCAGTAGCCACAGTAACCGCTATGAGCGGTTACTGGAGCAAACTGAAGGGTTGGAACTGCGCTAGCTCAGCTTTTGGTTAGCGGCTAACTGACCTGATTGATAATCCTTAATAGCCTGCTCAATCTGATCCGACGAGTTCATGACAAAAGGACCGTATTGAGCAATCGGTTCTTCAATAGGTTTGGCGGCCAACAAGATAAAGCGCGCATGTTCAGTAGCGGAAAAATCTAAGGTTTCAGCAGGATCAAGCAAGATCAACTCGCCCTCTTTCGCCCCCTCCCCATTCACTGTCAGCTCACCCTGATAAACATAAGCCAAGCGTCGTTTTTGCCCTTGTGACGGCAAACTGAAGCTGTCACTTTCTAAGTGAACATCGAGCATTAGAAAGTCTCGTCCCGGCGCATTTACTGGACCCTCCTGCTGCTGGTATTTCCCTGAAATTATTCGGATCAGAGCATCACCATTTTTCACTTCAGGAATGCTGGCTGCCGGATAGTCGTGCCACTCAGGTTCACTCATTTTTTCATCGCCCGGCAAGTTTACCCAGAGCTGAAAACCCCACATAAGGCCTTCAACTTGCTTCGGCATTTCGGCGTGAATAATACCTTTCGCCGCCTTCATCCACTGCACACCGCCAGCATCAACTTCACCGCTATTACCAACAGAGTCTTTATGTTCCATAGTGCCCGCTAACATATAGGTCAGCGTACAAAAACCGCGGTGTGGATGGGGCGGAAAACCCGCAATATAATCGTCCGGGTTATCGGAACGAAACTCATCCAGCATTAAAAACGGGTCCTGATGTTTTAGCCCCGGCTGATTAATAATACGAGTGAGTTTAACTCCCGCGCCATCCTGCGCCGGCATTCCCCGGTGTTTGGCTAAAATAACACTCATGACTGGCTACTCCCCTTGCTACCCCTGTTATGTGCCTGGTGAAAATCGATTTCCGGTCCCTTCGGCACTATTTGTGTCGGATTAATGGTTTTATGGCTGGCATAGTAATGCGTTTTAATATGGTCCATCACTACGGTCTCTTCTACGCCCGGGTACTGGTATAGCTCCAATAGGTAATTCCACATATTAGGGTAATCGACAATGCGCTTCTTGTTGGTTTTAAAGTGCCCGAAATAAACCGCATCGAAACGTACCAGAGTAGTAAATAAACGCCAGTCAGCCTCGGTTAATACGTCACCAGCTAAATAACGGCTCTGACTAAGAATGTTCTCTACTTTGTCTAAGGCAGCAAATAGCGATTCGTACGCTTCTTCATACGCATGCTGCGTGGTCGCGAAGCCACTACGGTAAACACCGTTGTTAATGTCGTTGTAAACCCACTCATTAACTTCTTCTATCTGCTTTTGCTTACCTGCGGGAAAGAAGTCCGATGTATTCCCGGTCAGCTCGTTAAACGCTGAATTGAAAATACGGATAATTTCGGCCGATTCATTGTTCACTATGGTCTGATTTTTCTTATCCCATAGTACTGGAACGGTTACTCGCCCGGTGTATTCCGGGTCAGCTTTTAAATACAGCTGATAAAGGAAGTCGGCATCATACAATGGCTCGTTAAGCGGCGCGTCTGAAAACTCCCAGCCATTCTCCAGCATCAGCGGGTGCACAACGGAAACATCAATATGACTTTCCAGACCTTTTAATTTTCGGAAAATAAGCGCACGGTGAGCCCACGGACAGGCGTAAGAAACGTAAAGATGGTAACGCCCAGACTCGGGCTCAAACTCTGTGCCCTGCGCTACGGTATTGCGAAACTGTGATTCGCTGCGAACAAAGCGGCCACCGTGTTTTTTGGTGTCATACCATTTGTCATGCCATTGGCCATCAACTAATAAACCCATAATAAACTCCTCAAGTTAGTATAGCTTTATAATAGAGTCTATTTTTTGGAATTATTAGCGCATTATTTTCTATTAATTATTCTAAAAAATAGAACTATAGAAAGGATTCAACCACGTCAGCAGCTTTTTCGCTCGCCGATACCTGTAATTGCTGGTGAATATTTGTGAATTGCTCCAATAAGGGCTCGTTGTCTTGCTCAATTAACTGAACTAGCGCTTGTTCGATTGCCTCTTCCGAAGCATCAGATTGAGCCAGTTCCGGCACAATTTCTTTACCCGCTAAGAGGTTAGGTAAGGAGAAAAAAGGCGCGTGAAATAAACGTTTAATGATTTGATAAGATAACCAATGAAAACGATAAGCTACTACCATAGGGCGTTTTATCAGCAAGGCTTCAAGCGCAACGGTTCCTGACGTTAGCAGTAAATAATTGGCTGCGGCCATAACTTTTCGACTTTCACCAACAGGTAACACAATATTCAGTTCGGGACTGTATTGGTCAACTAGTTCCCGAAATTGTGCGGCGCGAGCTTCGCTTATCATAGGCGCAACAAAGCGAAGTTCTGGGTATCTTTCTGCTAGTTTGTTCGCTACTTTCAAAAATACCGGCGCCATACGGGCAATCTCACCTTTACGACTTCCAGGTAAAATAGCCAGATACATAACAGCAGGTTCAAGTTCCAGCTCATTACGCGCTTCTGTTTGCTGCCATTGCATAGGAATATCATCTGCCAACGGATGACCAACAAAAGTTGCAGGCAATTGATGTTTATCGTAGAAATCTTTTTCAAAAGGCAATAAGCACAGTACGTGATCAACTGCTTTTTTTATGCCTTTAATACGCCCTTCTCGCCATGCCCAGACAGATGGACTGACGTAATGAATGGTAGAGATACCGGCTTTTTTAAGGCGAGCTTCAACCGTTAGGTTAAAATCAGGGGCATCAATGCCTATCATCACATCCGGTTGCTCAGAAATGAGATAGTTGACCAGGTTCTTTCTGTGTTTTAACAGCTTAGGAAGTTGCTGAAAGACCTCAGCAATGCCCATAACGGCCAAGTCATCCATGGCAAAGAACGAGTCCATTCCCCGTTCTGCCATTAAAGGCCCGCCGACTCCAATAAAAGTTGCATTGGGGTGACGCTTGGCAATGGCCTGCATTAGCCCGGCGCCTAGAAGATCACCCGAGTGCTCACCGGCAACAATAGCTATTTTAGGCGGCTGATTGCGGCTCATTACGGACGAATAATGCCTCGTGAACTGTTTTCAACAAAAGCTTTAAAACCATCCAATACCGGTTCATTTAATGCTGAAATACCTTCCAGGGCTTCGTCTACAGTAAGGCTGGAACGATACAAAATTTTATAGGCACGACGGACATTTTGAATTTGTTCGGGCGTATAGCCGCGACGCTTTAAACCCTCGGAATTGATTGTTCGGGGTTTGGCGTTATGACCCTGCGCCATCACAAAAGGAGGAATATCCTGAACGATAATAGAGTTAACCGCGGCAAAAGAGTGAGAACCAATATGACAAAATTGATGCACACCACTCATGCCACCCAGAATAACCCAGTCGCCTACGTGAACATGGCCAGCCAGAGTAACCTGATTAGCAAAGATATTGTCATTACCTATGACACAATCATGCGCAACATGTACGTAGGCCATAAACAGGTTATTATCGCCAATTTTAGTTAACGAGTTATCCTGCACCGTGCCACGGTGAATCGTTACCGACTCTCGGATAACGTTGTTGTCGCCAATCTCAAGCTCAGTCGGTTCGCCGTCGTATTTTTTATCCTGGCAGTCTTCACCAACCGACGCAAATTGATAAATGGTATTGTTCTTACCAATGGTTGTTGGGCCTTTTAAAACAACGTGTGACCGAATATCACAGTTGTCGCCGATAACAACATCGGGGCCAATAACCGTCCAAGGACCGACACTAACGTTCGTACCGAGTTTGGCGCTGGGGTCGATAATTGCGGTTTCGTGAATCACTTAAACTTCTCTTCTTGCACAAATAATTTCAGCAGTACAGGCAACGTCACCGTCAACTTCCGCGCGACCAGTAAATTTCCAGATACCACGGCGTTCTTTTTCGAAAGTAACAAAGAAATCAACAGTGTCCCCCGGGATAACCTGACGTTTAAAGCGGGCATTATCAATACCGGCAAAAAGGTACAAATCGTTTGCATTCTTTTTGCTTTCTGTAATTTTAAAACCTAATAAGCCACAGGCCTGAGCTATAGCTTCAAGCAACAACACTCCCGGGAAAATAGGCTTTGCCGGAAAATGTCCATTGAACATGGGCTCGTTAAAAGTCACGTTTTTTATCGCGTGTAACGAGTCTTTAGAGTTTGTTTCTATAACTCTGTCTATTAATAAAAACGGATAACGATGAGGCAGTAAATCTAGTACGCCCTGAATATCAAAACCTGATTCCGTAATTTTCAAATCTTTCACCTTACTCAGTTATTATCGTCAGCTTGTTTTTCTAACTCTTTGACACGCTTAAAAAGATCATCCAGCTGACGGAATCTCGCTCCATTACGTCGCCATTCACGATGCCCACTGGCAGGAATACCTGACGCATAAACACCTGGCTCGGTGATTTCTTTTATCACCATAGCAAATCCCATAATTTGCACGTCGTCACAAACACTGATATGACCGTTAATAGCCGAAGCCCCACCAATCATACAACGCTTACCAATGCGGCAACTGCCTGCTAGTACAGTACAGCCTGCGATAGCCGTATCTTCATCAATGAATACGTTATGCGCAATTTGACATTGATTATCAATAATACAGCCCGACGAAATAACCGTGTCGTCCAGAGCTCCGCGATCGACCGTTGTGCTGGCACCAATTTCAACATTGTCTTTAATAACAACGCGGCCTAGCTGAGGAATTTTTAGCCACTTGCCATTATCGGGAGCCCAACCAAAACCATCAGCACCAATAATTGAGCCAGAATGAAACAGGCAATCATCGCCAATAACACAACGGTGATAGATTTTAACGCCTGACCAAAGTGTGCACCCGGCGCCAATTTGCGTTTCCGGACCAATATAGCAATGCGGGCCAATACTGGTGTTATCACCAATTATAACGCCTTCGTCAATCACCGTATATTCACCAATGCTAACGTTCTGACCGATAGTAGCTGACGGTGCAATTTTCGCAGACTCTGCGATACCATGAGCCGGCTTCGGCGTGGTGTCTAATAGTTGAGCAATTCGCGCAAAAGCCGCATAAGGGTTAACTACCCGGATTGCATTATCTATCGCATCGCTATCGTCTTTTTCAGAGACAATAACAGCGCCGGCGGAGGTTGTTTCTAACTGACTTTTGTAACGGCTATTCGCCAAAAAAGCGATAGCGTCACCAGTAGCAGACTGCAAGGTCGCCACGCGCAAAATGGGGAGCTGCGAATTGCCTCGCACCTCCCCACCCACATGGTCAGCCAACTGCTGCAATGTGTACTCAGACATAAATTAGTTACCTGAAGTCATTTTCTCGACAACAGCACCAGACAAGTCATTATCGGCTTTCATGTAAGTAACCGCGTTACTTTCAAGAACCATGTCATAGTCTTTAGCTTCTGCAACAGCAGTAATCGCGTCCTGAACTTTTCCAAGCAACTTGTTACGTTCTTCATTTTGACGACGACGAGTGTCCTCTTGCAATGCTTTGCTTTTCAGCTGCGCTTCAGAGATAGTCTGCTCAAGATCTCGCTCTAGCTGAGTTTTCTCAGAAGCTGACATGATTGATGCATCGCGTTCTTGCTTTTGACGCAGTTCCTGAACTTTCTGTTCAAGCTGACGCATTTCCTCAAAGCGATCCTGAAACTCTGTTTGCAGCTGTTCGGAAATTTGCTCACGTTGTGGTAACTGCTGGAATACTTCCATCATATCGACAACACCAATTTTTTGCTGTGCCTGTGCAGCACCAGCAAAAAGCGCTGTTGAAACAGCAACTGCTGCAGCTGTAGATTTAATTAACTTTTTCAAGGTAAAACTCCTTCAAATTTTTTGTAACTATTATGTAATTATTATTATCAGAATGTAGTTCCGATATTAAATGAGAACACTTGGGTTTCATCACCCTCAACTTCTTTTAAAGCCCGACCTAACGAGAAAGTTAATGGACCCATTGGAGATATCCATTGCACAGACACACCAGCCGATGCGCGGAAATCTCCCGGTGAGCTATAGTCAGTTAACGGTTGTGGACTAGTATTTTCCAAGTCCTTGTATCTATCGTAGTCGAATTCAGTATCCCAAACCATACCAAAATCAACAAAGACACTAGTTCGTATGCTATTACGCATACCTTCGTCAACAAAAGGTGTCGGTACAATCAGTTCCAGTCCACCAGAGACTTTAGCGTTACCGCCTAAAGAATAGTTATTTTGTACAAACAACTGCTGGTTACCCGTTTCCGAACTGTAGTTCGGTGTTGGCAACCCGGTGAAATCCGGAATACCCTCAGAGTTGACCGACTCAGGTACAACATAAACAGCTCTCGGACCGACAGTATTCGGTTCAAAACCGCGTAAATCGCCCTGGCCACCAATACGGAAGTATTCCCAGAACGGTAAGAGGTAATCATTTCCAGCATCGTCTTCACCGTAACCGTTACCATAACCTAAATTCAGTCTGGTGAGAAATGACCACTGCTGGTCACGACTTAACGGATAATAGTGCTTGTACTCATAGTTTAAACGAAAATACTTTACGTCACTAAATGGCGCCGAAATTTCGGCACTAGCACGCTGCGAGGATCCACTAGTCGGGAATGTTCCACGATTAAGCGTCACCCGAGACCAACCGGCATTTAATTCATAAATATCGAAACTGATTGGTCGCTCCGGATTCTGGTCATCCAGATAAGAGCGGTAAAACTGCTGGATTTGCTCGATACTCTGGTTCTGCGAATTAACACTCACTTCCTGATTTTTATAACCCACGCCAAAGTTTAAGCGGTTAATTTCATCTATTGGAAAGCTAAGTCCCGTGGATAACCCATAGGTTTTCTGATTATAGTTAACGAGGTTTTGTGCATTACCTGCGTCAAACTCGCTCATATAAATCTGACCTGAGAGTCCAACACCATTCATAGTGAAATAAGGGTCGGAATACGACACACTGACGTTTTTATTAAAACGACTGGTACTGATATTGAACCCGACTCGGGTACCCGTACCTAAAAAGTTGTTTTGCTGAACACCTGCGTTAAGTTGCAGACCTGAGTAGTCTCCGTAACCAATACCCGCATTAAAGGAACCTGAAGGTTGCTCTTTAACCTTATAAGTCACATCTACCTGATCATCCCGGCCTTCAACCCGTTCAGTGGACGTTTCTACGGTTTCGAAATAGCCCAGACGCTCAAGACGAACTTTACCTTGCTCAATGTTGCTGTCAGACAACCATGCGCCTTCAAGTTGACGCATTTCACGGCGTAACACCCGGTCTTTGGTCGCGCCATTGCCTTCAAAATTAATATGACGAACGTAGACGCGTTTTCCTGGGTTTATCGAAAAGGTAATTTTAACCGTTTTATCTTCATCATCGTGCTCAGGGATAGCTCTAACTTCTGGATACGCATAACCATAGCGACCATAAAAGCGGCTGATCATGTCTTCAATATAAGTAACCTGTGCCGCGTTATAGAGCGTGCCTTTCTCAATTTTAGCAATTTTTCCAACCAACTCGTCATGGCCTTTTAAATCACCAATGACATCGGTCTCGCTAATTTTATATTTATCACCTTCACTGACATTTATAGTGATATAAATGCCTTCGCGATCCGGCGTCATAGAGACCTGTACAGACTCTACCCGGAAGCGCAAATAGCCGCGGTCACGATAAAATGACTCTAAGGTTTCCAGGTCACCGCTTAATTGTTGTTTCTGGTAACGCTTTTCGCCTATAAAGTTCCACCATGGAAGGCTATCCCGAAGTTCAAAGGTATCCAGTAATAGCTCATCAGCGAAAGCTTTATTGCCCACAATATTAATTTGCGCAATTTCCGCCGCATCACCTTCTTCAAAGTTCATGCGTAACTCAACACGGTTACGTGGCAAGTCCACAACCTGAACTTCCACCGACGCATTATATTTACCCACACTGTGATAAAAGTCTTCCAGACCTTTTTCAATGCCAGAAATAGTGGTTCTGTCTAAAGGTTCACCAGTAACAATATTATTATCAACTAAGCTTTCCTGAAGCTGCTCGTCTTTAATATCGCTGTTACCTTCAAAGGTGATTTCGGCAATGGTTGGCCGTTCACTAACAGTGAAGATCAAAGTGTCTTCACTTCTGCGCGCATCGATATAGTCGAAATGAGTAGAAGAATAAAGTGAGCGAATAGCGCTGCGAATTTGCAACTCGCTAACTTCGTCACCGACTCTCACAGGTATGTAGGTTAACGCAGCACCTAAAGCGACACGTTGTAATCCTTTTACTTCAATATCTTCGACAACAAATTCATCTTGTGCGTAGGCTGGTGCTACTGCACCTGCAATCATGGCACTCACTAACAGCTTTTTAAACGTCATTATCACTAGCTACTTATTGTTAATTCGTGACTCAGAATGCGAAACGGGCGATGTCATTTGATATTGCTAACGCCATCAACGCGAATACCAGCACCCCACCAATCCTATAGCAAACGTCTTGCACTCTTTCGGATACCGGCTTACCGCGCACCCATTCAATGCTGTAAAACATCAAATGACCGCCGTCTAATACCGGTAAAGGTAATAAATTAATTATCCCTAAATTGACACTTAACAGCGCCAAAAAACTTAAAAAATAAACGAACCCATTGCTGGCACTAACTCCAGCACCTTCGGCAATACTTAAAGGCCCTGCCAGGTTCTTTACAGAAACATCTCCGGTCAGCAGTTTACCTATCATTTTCACGCTAACAACCATCAATTCCCAAGTTTTTTCTGCGCCTTTCGCTAAGCCGCTAAAAAAACCATATTGATGCGTGAAAACGTAATCATCTGGCAAAGGCTCTGTTACCGGAACTACGCCAAGGTAGCCTATGACACCATTTTGGCTTTCCCGTTCCCCTATTTGAACAGAAATTTGCTGCTCAACCTGATTCCTCTGAACCGTAAATAAAACGTCCTGTCCCGCCGATTCAGCGATTATTTTACGTATTTCAGTCCAACTTTCGACACTTTCATCACCAATTCGGGTGATTGTGTCACCTTCTTTTAATCCGCCGGCCTCGGCTGGGGAGCCACTTTCTACCTGGCTAAGTTCGGTATAAACAGCAGGTTGATAAACCTCAATTCCCAAACTGCCAAAGGTCGATTCCGTTTCCGGATCAAACTGCCAGCCACTTAAATTCAGTGTGCGTTTTACTTCATCACCGTCCGGCGTTCTTAATGTGAGTACTGTTTCATCGTCGCCAATTGCCGACATAAGCCCCAGCTGAACCTGTTGCCAGTCATAGGCTTCAACATTATCAACTGAGAGAATTTCGCTACCTCTTTCAAGCTGAGCTTCGGCTGCAACAGAGTCGGCTTTTACATCGCCGATAACCGGTTTCACCGTGGGAACACCAATGCCAAACATCAACCATAAAACAGCGACCGCTAAAACAAAGTTCGCGATTGGACCGGCAGCAACTATCGCAAAACGTTTATATACTGATTGCGCGTTAAAGCTAACATCTCGCTCTTCCTCGCTGACATCATCAATACGTTCGTCCAGCATGCGAACGTAGCCACCAAGGGGAATAATCCCCAGTTGATAAACCGTGCCTTCTTTGCCTTCACGTTTCCATATAGCCCTGCCAAAACCTACCGAGAAAGTTAACACTTTTACACCGCAGCGGCGCGCAACCCAAAAGTGCCCAAACTCGTGAAAAGCAACTAAAATACCGAGAGTTACAACGAAGGAAAAGAAATACCAAATTGCGTCTATCACTGTGCGTACTCCTGCAACCATTTATTGGCTGCTAAACGCGCTTGTTTATCTATGGCTAACAGCGTCTCTAAGCTATCGGCCTCATCAGCTTGTATTGACTGCAATACCGAATCACAAACTTTTGCAATATCAGTAAAACCAACCTGTTCTTGTAAAAATGCAGCAACGGCAACTTCGTTCGCCGCGTTTAAAGCAGTAGTGGCCCACTGCCCTTCCCAACATGCTTCTATCGCCAACTGTAAACACGGATAACGTTGTGCTTCGGGCTGCTTAAAGGTCAGTTCGGCTATTTGAGTAAAATCTAAGCCCGCAACACCGCTTTCTAAACGCTCTGGATAACCCAACGAATGGGCTATAGGCGTGCGCATGTCCGGTTCACCCATTTGAGCAAGTACGGAACCGTCGGTGTATTGCACCATAGAATGAATAACGCTCTGCGGGTGAATAACAACTTTCAGTTGGTCACGCGAACAATTGAATAACCAGCGGGCTTCAATGTATTCCAGCCCCTTGTTCAGCATGGTGGCGGAATCCACTGAAATTTTCCGACCCATGGACCAATTTGGGTGATTGCATGCCGCACCAGGGGTTTGTTGCGGCAACTCCTCAAGAGGTATATCGCGAAACGGACCGCCGGAGCCGGTTAACAGTAAATACTGAATGCCATGCTCCGCTAACGCCATAGTACCAACCTGTTGCTGCGCAGCCTGGGGTAAACACTGAAAAATAGCGTTGTGTTCGCTGTCGACCGGAATAATTCTAGCGCCGGAACGTTGAGCATGATCAATAAACAACTGACCGCTCATAACCAGAGCTTCTTTATTGGCTAACAGTACATCTTTACCTGCGTCAATCGCAGCTAGTGTCGGTGATAGTCCGGCCGCACCGACTATAGCCGCCATAACCACATCCACCTCAGCGTCCGAACTGACCTCAGCTAAAGCCTGATCTCCATACATAACCTGAGTTGAAGTCTGTTGACCGAGAAGTGCTTTAAGCTCAGCAGCAGCATTGTATGAACCCATAACCGCGTATTGCGGATTATGCTTTACACAAAGCTCAGCCATAGCACTAATCTGGCTATGGGCTGTTAAGGCAAAAACCTGAAAGTCATCCGGATGCCGTGAGACAACGTTCAATGTGTTTTGACCAATAGAGCCGGTTGCTCCCAAAACTGTTATTCGACGCATAGGTTTAATGCAAAAACTCCAGATAAGCTAAGGTGAAAATAGGCACTGCAGCGGTAAGACTGTCAATACGGTCAAGAATTCCCCCGTGCCCGGGTAAAATTGAACCGCTGTCCTTAACCCCTGCACTACGCTTAAACATGCTTTCGTTTAAATCACCAAATACTGAAGCAACCACAGTAAACAATCCGGTTAAGTAATAACCGGTAAACTGATCGGCAGGCACTTTAGTCCAGTGCGCCACAACCATCATCACTACAAAAGCTAAGGTCACACCACCACAAAGGCCTTCCATTGTTTTACCCGGGCTTACCGCTGGCATCATCTTATTACGGCCATAACGCACGCCGGCAAAATACGCACCAACATCAGCAGCCCAAACCAGCAGTAAAATAAAGAGAACCACCCAGCCACCAAAGAAGCGCGACTCATCAATATCAATTGAGCGAACCGTGACTAATGCCGCCCAGGTAGGAATAAAAATTAACAAACCAAATACACCGACAATGGCTCGGGTTCGTGACCACATACGTCGGCTGGAGGGATAATTTACGATCATTGCCAACGCAACGACCCACCAGACACCGCCAGCTAAAATAGTGTAGTAGATGAGTTTAGAGAGCTCACCGCCCTCCCACAAATGCTCGTAGGGAGCCAGCCAGGACAACACGCCAATTATGGCACCGACAAATAAGGTGTAAGCGATGCGCGCTGAAATGCGACGCACGCCCATTAGCGGAGACCATTCCCAGGCGCCCAGCATAAGGACCCCCTGAATGAAAAGAGCAAAGCCCCACAACGGCAGCATAAAAACACCGTACAGTGCCACCGGAACCAGCAATAGTGCTGTAATAATACGTTGTTTTAGCAAGTGTTATTCCTCTATCCGAGTTTCTATGCCTTGCATTAGCACGGTTAATTGTTCGCTCGTTAAACCAAAACGGCGTTCCCGTTGCGCAAAATCTGTAATTGCCTGAGCAAAGGCCGTATCGTCAAAATCAGGCCATAATACTGAGGTGAAATACAGTTCGGCATAAGCCAGCTGCCATAAAAGAAAGTTACTGATACGATGTTCACCGCCTGTACGAATAAGTAAATCCGGCAAAGGCTGGTCTGCCATCATCAATTCGCCTGCTATTGTCTGTTCAGTAATTTCCGCCGGTTCTATTTCACCCGCTTTCACTCTCTCAGCTAATCTACGACTGGCTTGTGTAATATCCCACTGACCGCCGTAGTTCGCCGCTATGTTTAGATTGAGTCCGCTGTTACTTCGCGTTTGCTCTTCTGCTTCACTCATGCGCTTTTGCAAACGCTTTGAAAAAGCCTCTTTGTCACCAACTATGCGCAAGCGAATATCGTTGTCATCTAATTTTTTAATTTCGCTTTTCAGTACTGACATAAACAATTCCATCAATACCGAGACTTCAGTTGCCGGACGCTTCCAGTTTTCACTACTGAATGCGAACAAAGTCAGTGACTCAATACCGTTACGGCGAGCAAAAGCAACTGCCTTGCGCACTGCTTCCGCGCCGGCTTTATGCCCGAAGGTTCTTATTTTACCGCGTTGTTTCGCCCAGCGCCCGTTACCATCCATTATAATGGCAACATGCTTGGGGACTAACTGCTCAATTGACGGTAATTCTTTCATTCAATCTGCCGTAAACATTAAAAAACGCCGTGCGAGTATACCTGACACGGCGTCATAGACCAACGTAGGGACGGTTTGATGGTTAAATTTCCATCAAATCCGCTTCTTTTGCTTTCAGAGCTTCATCAATTTGCTTCACGAATTTATCGGTCAGTTTTTGAATCTCTTCTTCAGCATTACGTTCTTCGTCTTCAGTAATTTCTTTCTCTTTCAGCAGATCTTTAATATCGCCATTTGCATCGCGACGAATATTACGTACCGCAATACGCCCGTTCTCAGCTTCGGCACGAACAATTTTAACTAAGTCGCGACGACGCTCTTCTGTCAACGGAGGTAATGGAATACGAATAACTGCGCCTGCTGAGGCCGGATTCAGACCCAAATCAGAATTAATAATGGCTTTTTCAACTGCCGCTGAAGCTGACTTATCAAACACTGTCAGAGCCAGAGTTCTGGAGTCTTCCGTGGTGATATTAGCTAACTGCTTAAGAGGCGTGTCAGTACCGTAATAGTTCACCATGACACTGTCCAGTATGCTTGGATGAGCACGACCCGTACGCACTTTTGACATTTGACTGCGCAGCGACTCAACACTTTTTTCCATGCGATCTTTAGCGTCTTCTATAGTTTCTTTTATCACTGTCTTATACCCTTTTATTCAATAACTGCGTTTACTCTGCGTTCTTGCTAATCAGTGTACCTTCTTCTTCACCCATTATCACGGCTCGTAAGGCACCCGGCTTATTCATATTAAACACCCGGATAGGCAAAGCGTGATCACGCGCCAGAGTAAAAGCCGCTAAATCCATTACTTTTAACTGTTTTTCCAGTATATCATCGTAATTAATATGCTTATACAAAGTCGCATCCGGGTTACTCACCGGGTCATCAGAATATACTCCGTCAACCTTGGTTCCCTTAAGTACGACTTCAGCTTCAATTTCGATACCGCGCAAACAAGCGGCAGAATCTGTAGTAAAGAACGGATTACCGGTTCCCGCAGAAAATATCACTACACGTCCTGATTTTAGCAAACTGATGGCTTCTGCCCAGTTGTAACTGTCACAAACACCGGTCAATTCAATAGCTGACATTAAACGTGCGTTAACAAAGGCACGGTGTAAAGCGTCGCGCATAGCCAGGCCATTCATTACAGTGGCCAACATGCCCATGTGGTCGCCCACAACCCGATTCATACCCGCTTTTGCTAAGCCTTCTCCACGGAATAAGTTACCGCCCCCAATGACTAAACCAACCTGAACCCCAAGTTCAACCAATTCTTTAATTTCCTGCGCCATACGATCAAGTACTTTGGCGTCAATACCAAATGGCTCATCTCCCATAAGGGCTTCACCACTGAGTTTTAACAATATGCGTCGATAACTGGGTTTCGGATGGGTGCTCATCATTGCCTCTACTCTTTCCTTTAGTTTAAAAAAAACCGCGTCCTGAACGCTCAAGACGCGGTTTATAATTTTCTATTTCATGGGGCTGGTCGAGACCACGCTATTAGCCTTTACTCGCTGCCGCCACTTGTGCCTGAACTTCAGAAGCAAAATCTTCTTCTTTACGTTCAATACCTTCACCCACTTCAAAGCGAACGAAAGTCACAACATCAGCACCAGCTTTCTTCAATAACTCACCAACAGTCATTGATGGATCTTTAACGAAAGGCTGACCTGTCAGGCTGATTTCGCCGGTAAACTTACGCATACGGCCTTCAACCATTTTTTCAGCAATTTCTTTCGGCTTACCGCTTTGCATTGCGATATCAACCTGAATAGAACGCTCTTTTTCTACAACTTCAGCTGCAACGTCTTCAGGCTTAACGAATTGCGGGCTGCTTGCTGCAACATGCATGCACAGGTCACGAGCCAGATCTTCGTCACCGCCAGTTAAAGCAACAGCAACACCAATGCGGGCACCGTGAGTATAAGTCGCAACAACGTCGCCAGCTTCAAGAGTTTGAACACGACGAACGTTCATGTTCTCGCCAATTTTAGCCACTAAATCTTCACGAGTTTTCTCAACAGTCTGACCATCGATGTCAGTTGTTTTTAATGCTTCAACGTCATTTTCTTTATTAGCAAATGCTGCGTTGATAACTTTATCACCGAATTCCAGGAAGCTGTCATCGCGAGCAACAAAGTCGGTTTCACAGTTCAGTTCAACCAAAGTTGCCTGATTACCTTCAGATTTAACTAAGATAACGCCTTCAGCCGCAACACGGCCTGCTTTTTTAGCTGCTTTTGCCTGACCGCTCTTACGCATCAGTTCAATTGCCGCTTCCATATCACCGTCGACTTCCTGCAATGCTTTCTTGCAGTCCATCATGCCAGCGCCTGTGCGCTCGCGCAGTTCTTTAACTAGAGCTGCTGTAATAGCCATGATTCTATTCCTCGATTATTCAGTTGCTTCGACGAAATCGTCTGAGTCTTTCGCTTCAACTTGCGCTGTACGTGCTTCTTTTACCGCTTCAGCTGCAGTGTTCAAGTATAATTGAACCGCACGGATTGCGTCATCGTTACCTGGAACAATGTAGTCCACACCGTCAGGGTTAGAGTTTGTATCCACAACAGAAACAACTGGAATGCCCAGGTTATTTGCTTCTTTAATAGAGATGTGTTCGTGATCTGCGTCGATAACAAACAGAACGTCTGGTAAGCCGCCCATGTTTTTGATACCGCCTAAGCCTTTTTCCAGCTTTTCCATTTCACGAGTATTAACCAAAGCTTCTTTCTTGGTCAGTTTCTCGAAAGTACCGTCCTGGCTCATTGTTTCAAGGTCTTTTAGACGCTTGATTGATTGACGAACTGTTTTCCAGTTAGTCAACATGCCGCCTAACCAACGGTGGTTTACATAGTACTGACCACAGTTAATGGCTGCTTCTTTAACCGCTTCAGCTGCTGCGCGCTTAGTACCAACAAACAGGATTTTGCCTTTGTTAGAAGCAACGTGCTGCATATAGCTCAACGCGTCGTTGAACATAGGCACAGTTTTTTCGAGGTTAATGATATGAATTTTGTTACGAGCACCAAAAATGTAAGGTTTCATTTTTGGGTTCCAGAAACGAGTTTGGTGACCGAAGTGGACACCCGCTTTCAGCATGTCACGCATTGACACGTTAGCCATAATATTTTCCTTTTTAGGGGGTTAAGCCTCCATACATCCCATAAGCCGACCTGTTCTTAGACAAGCACCCCGCCTTATGTGTCGATGTATGTGTGGATTATAATTTACATACAAGTGTACTTTGTTGGCATAAGGCCAAAAAAGCGTGCGTTTTATACCATAAAGCCGAGCCCTGCACAACAAAAAACCTTCGCTAACTTCTGCTTTGACCCACCTCAAAGATAGCGAATTTTATCAGTCACTGTTAAACTGTCGGCTTTTCCAGCAGTCATGGACAGGAAGAGAATGACCATCTCAATTAAGACACCCGAAGAAATCGAAAAAATGCGCGCCGCAGGCAAGCTCGCTGCCAGTGTGCTTGAAATGATTGGTGAGCACATCAAACCCGGCGTAACCACGGAAGAACTGGATGATATCTGCCATAAGTACATCACGGATCATAACGCCTATCCAGCACCATTAAACTATCACGGTTTCCCTAAATCGATATGTACGTCGGTTAACCATTGTGTCTGTCATGGTATTCCTGGCCCGAAAAAACTGAAAGACGGCGATATCATGAATATTGACGTTACCGTTAAACTGGATGGTTACCATGGCGACACTTCGAAAATGTTTGTTGTGGGTAAACCTTCAATAATGGCCGAGCGGTTAATTAAGGTAACTCAGGAGTCGCTTTATAAAGCCATAGAAATGGTCAAGCCAGGTATCAAGCTGGGTGACTTTGCTGAAGTTATTCAGAAACACGCCGAAGGCCATGGCTATTCTATTGTTAGAGAGTACTGCGGTCACGGTATTGGCTCTGTATTCCATGAAGACCCACAAATTCTGCATTACGGTGAGGCAGGTACTGGCGAAGAGCTAAAAGCCGGTATGTGTTTCACTATTGAACCTATGGTAAATGTGGGTAAGCGCCACACTAAACTGATGAAAGACGGCTGGACCGTACTGACTAAAGATCGCAGCTTAAGTGCACAGTGGGAACATACATTATTAGTTACCGATAACGGTGTTGAAGTACTGACACTGCGCAGTGATGAGCCTGACTTAGCGCGAGTTATCGAGCACAGCTAACGCATTTGCAGGGGGAGCCTATGGCTAACGTTCAAGAAGATAAAGACTTTCACGGGCGCTGGCCTGACCGAACCCTGCAACCTTGCCTAAAAGACTACAAAGCGCTTTTAGAAAGTTACCAAAACTGGTCTGCAGCACGTTTTGTTACCGCCGATATCGATGAGCTGGTTCATCACCGTGCGACCTTCTTTGACCAGCTAATTAGCCAGTTGTGGCAGCAATTTCAGCTTGAAGACGAGCCGGCAAGTATTTTAGCTGTGGGTGGCTATGGTCGTGAGACTCTGCACCCGGGTTCAGATATCGACCTGCTCATTTTAGTGGGCCCTGAAAATGCTGAAGCCGAAGCTAAGTTGTCTGAAAAACTCGGACAGTTTGTTACCTTTTTATGGGACCTGCACCTGGATATCGGCCATTCGGTACGTACTATCGAAGACTGCTTCGCTCAGTCAGAAAACGATATCACGATAGCCACAAACCTTATTGAAAGCCGATACCTCTCAGGAGCTGAATCGCTTTACAATGAATTTCATCAACAGTTGTTAAATGACTTCCCCTGGTCAAGCCGCGATTTCTATCAGGCCAAGCTGGATGAACAAAAGCAGCGCCACCAGCAATACCACAGTACATCTTATAACCTGGAACCGAATATTAAATCGAGCCCCGGAGGGCTACGTGATATTCAGACCGTAGGCTGGATTGCTAAACGTCATTTCCGTACTCACTCAGATGAAAACCTGGTTGAGTACGGTTATATGACAGCCGATGAATTCGTTGAACTGCGTGACTGCATGAACTGGCTATGGCGCATACGCTTTGCCCTTCATCTGGAAGCAGGTAAACGCGAAGACCGCTTACTCTTTGACTTTCAGCCAGGCGTTGCTGTTCGTCTGGGCTACGGTAATGACGGTAAGGCATCCGTTGAAACCATGATGAAAGATTACTTTAAAGTGGTCTTACGCGTCAGCGAGCTTAACCAGATGCTTCTGCAGTTTTTTCATCAGGCGATATTAGGAACACAGGACTTACAACACGCTGAACATATTAGCGATGACTTTGCGGTTGCGAATAAACTGTTAACAGCACGCCACGACAATGTATTTGATAATCACTGCAATATTATCCGCGCTTTTGTCTGCATTGCGGAACACCCGCAAATACAGGGCATACACTCGAATACCATACGTTTACTCAGAAATGCCCGAGCCCAATTAAGCGAACCGTTAAGCCATGACCCAGAATGCCGCGACTTATTCAATCAGCTGATTCAGCATCCCAGAGGCTGTGGTTTGTCCTTTGCACTGATGCATCACCACAGTGTACTGGCAAGCTACCTGTCGCAGTGGCAACAAATTGTCGGGCAAATGCAATTTGACCTTTTTCACGCTTACACAGTGGATGAACACACCTTTCGTTTAGTGAGAAACTTATACCGCTTTAGCGACGAAGATTATCAGGATCAGTTTCCACTATGCGAGAAGCTGGTTGCACAAATGGATCGTCGCTATTGCCTGTATCTGGCGGGTATTTTCCATGACATAGCTAAAGGTCGCGGCGGCGATCATTCAGAGCTTGGCGAAATGGATGCGCGTAATTTTTGCCATCAACACGGTTACAGTGAAGAAGACGCAGAGCTGGTGGCCTGGCTGGTGCGGCATCATTTAACCATGTCGGTTACCGCGCAAAAGCGGGATATCCATGACCCCGAAGTCATCCAGGACTTTGCGAATCAAGTTTCTACGCCCGAGCGGTTAGACTACCTTTACTGTCTTACGGTGGCAGATATTCGCGCAACCAACCAGTCGCTTTGGAACAACTGGAAAGCAACTTTACTGGAAGAGCTTTATAACGCCACTTCGTACTTACTGCAGCAGGACAGCAATAAGCCTACCCTGGATATTCGCCAAAAAATAAATGAAAATAAAGCCAGTGCAATGGCATTACTATTAAGCGCAGGCTTTGAAAAAGCTGAGATTCTGGCGTTATGGGGGCGTTTTACCGCAGATTATTTCTTCCGCCATACGGCAGAGCAAATCAGTTGGCATTCACAGCATATTCTGAACCTGCCAAGCGAGCAGTTGCCGCTCATTCTTATTGGGGATGAGAACAACTACGGCACAACTGAGTTGTTTATCTACCACCACGAAGAGGGGCATTTGTTTGCCTCGGTTGCGGGCGTGCTGGACAGTCAGCAACTCAACATTCTGGACGCACAAATTCTGGCTACCCGCGATGGCTTTGTCATGGATACTTTCGTTGTGCTGCAACGGGACGGCAAGCCGTTAACAGAACCTCATCGTATTGAGGAGGTAAAACAACAATTGCTGGATGTCCTGCATAAACGGATACCCGTTCCCAGCACTAAGCGGCCATTGTCGCGTCGCATGAAGAACTTTTCGGTGGCAACTGAGGTCACCTTTATACCCAGTAAACACCACGGCCGTACCACCTTCGAACTGGTAACACTGGACAGGCCGGGGCTTATTGCTAAACTTGCCGCTATTTTGCAGCAACAGAACGTTATCCTGCTGGCAGCAAAAATCACCACCATAGGCGAGCAGGCAGAAGATTTATTTATTGTCACTACCGAGCAGCAAACCGCCCTTAGCGACAAACAGAAAAAAACATTGAAAGCAAAAATTATCAAAGACCTGGAGTTTTAAATTCTTATCATGGAAAACATAAAACAGCGCATCATTGATGCATTTGAACAACGTGATCAAATCAATGCTCGAACCGAAAACGACGACCTACGCGAAGCTGTGCGTTACGTTATCGACGAGATTGACCGCGGCGAGTTACGGGTTGCAGAAAAAGTTTCCGGTGAATGGGTTGTTCATCAATGGCTTAAGAAAGCGGTTCTGTTGTCATTTCGCTTAAACGACAACGACCTGATTGAAGGCGGAGAAACCCGCTTCTGGGACAAAGTCCCGGCCAAATTTGCTGACTATGACAGTGCCCGTTTCCGTGCCGAAGGCATGCGGGTTGTACCACCCGCGATGGTTCGTAAAGGTGCCTTTATCGGCCGCAACGTTGTCGTAATGCCATCGTACGTTAATATTGGTGCACACGTTGGTGAAGGCACTATGGTGGATACCTGGGCTACCGTGGGCTCTTGTGCGCAAATTGGAAAAAATGTTCACTTATCCGGCGGGGTTGGTATCGGTGGGGTTTTAGAACCATTGCAGGCTAATCCGACTATTATTGAAGATAACTGCTTCATTGGTGCGCGCTCAGAAATTGTTGAAGGCGTTATTGTTGAAGAAGGCGCGGTGATTTCCATGGGCGTTTACATTGGCCAGAGCACGCGTATTTATGACCGCGAAAATGACCGCATTCTATATGGTCGCGTACCTTCAGGTTCCGTTGTTGTACCAGGTTCATTGCCTTCTGCAAACGGAACGCACAGCCTTTACGCTGCCATCATTGTTAAGCGGGTTGATGCTAAAACTCGTGCCAAAGTGGGTATCAATGCCCTGCTACGCAGCGCGGAATAACTTTTACTTAAGAAATGGCTGGTGAAACTCATCCGGCAGTGGTATTTCCAAATTGATGGACTCGCCACTGACCGGATGTTTAAAGCTAAGTCCAGTCGCTGCCAGCAGTAAACGGTGGCAATTAAAGTGCTCGCGAAAAAAGTTATTATGCCGTCCATCACCATGGTTTGTATCACCAACAATGGGATGCCTAATGTGTGCCATGTGTCTACGTAATTGATGCTTGCGCCCCGTTTCCGGTTGCATCTGAACCAGTGAATACCGTGTGGTGTCATGTTTTTTACTGACTTTATAAGGCAGTTCAATCTGCTTTAAACATTGATAATGCGTTACCGCCGGCTGCTTATCTTTATCCGGATCCGCGTCTTTATCAGCAAGCTTATCCAGTTCTTCTTTCAGCGCGTAATCGATAGTACCGTTTTCTGGTACGTAGCCTCGGACCACAGCGTGGTATGTTTTGCTCACTTCGCGCGCGGTCAGTTGCTCTGTCAGAGTACGGGCGACATCGCTGTTTAAGCCAAAGATCAACAAACCGGATGTAGGGCGATCTAAACGATGAACAGGGTAAACGTGGCAGCCAAGTTGATTCCGCAGCATCTGCATTGCAAACTCGCGGGCACCGCTGGCTATACGGCTTCGATGAACCAATAAGCCACTGGGCTTATTAATAACGGCAAGGTGCTCATCCAGATAAACAACTTCTAACTGACTCACCGTTAAACATCTTCCTGCAAGGGGTCAGTTCCGCTGAGCAACACATCAAATTCACGTATCAGTGCAATAAGTTGTTCGTATTGTTCCAGCTCGCTGCGGTAGATATGCGCAGCCATGGGGCTAACGGCAATACCCTCAGGCAAAGGGCGCTTGCTATCCACTAAGGCCCACATTCGGGGAAGCATAATAAACTGCAACCACTGATGAAACTCCAGCGTGTCGACAGCAAAAGGCTGCTGACTCTCTAACGCCTGCACCGGCGGGTGGTGAGACTGCCATAAGCCAAGACTGTTCAGTTCACGCTCTATTCTATCCAGCAATCGAGCGGCTTTCTGATACTGCTCCATATCAGACTCCGTTACCACATCATTGTATAAACCGATATAATGGCGCCATAGTGATTTAATACGCCTTAAAATTCAAGCAAAAAGGGAGCGCCTGTGTCAGCACCGACCATCACCACCTTGGGTGAGTTTTTGCAAGCCGGCCAAGCCGAATACAAAATTTTTGATATTGGCAGATGCCTGACGGAGCTGTCTCAAGAAGAGTTTGCAGCCATTGAGCAACAACAGCGTCCGTACCCCTACCCCATTGCGCGGCAAGCTCAATTGGCAATACTGTTCCAGCATAAACAACATGACCAACAGCCTTTTATTTGGTTTTTGCAATTTCCGTTGGACGAGCGCGGTCTTTTAAATATAGCCGCACGTAATCAATACCTGGAGTATGTGGTCAATGCATTGGGCCATGAAATAACCGGAGAAATGACCGAAGAGCAGCAAAAGCAGCTGCAACAAAACCCGTATTTATTAACGCCGAATGAGCAACAGCGCGCGGCTTTGCATGCCCGGGTTCAGCGCCAGCAAAAGTTGTCGCCGTCTATACATTTTGAAACGGCGGAAGCGTATTTAAAGCAGCCTGAAAGCGGCATAGACTGGCAACAAATGGGCTTGCAGGGGTTACATGACTGCGCTGCCCGGTTAGAGCAATTGCCGGAACTGAGCAAAGCCATAGCAACGCATTTCTCTCATTATCCGAGTGCGGTGCGCCAGCCGTTGGCGGTTGCGCTTGAGCAACAAAGCCTGACGCCACCGGTAAGAGACGCTCTTCTGCAAAACCTCGAGAGCAGTAATGCTCAACTATGCACTGACAGTTTGCGTGCGCTGGCCTCCGCTTCAGCTCATCCTCGGGTAAAAAAGGCAGTAAACAAGCTGGTTCCACATGCCAATGCCGATCAGCTCGTTGTTATTGCTGCGCGTTTATGGCCCGTGCTTTGCGAAGAGCAAAATTTGTTGCGCTACTTAGACGCCATAGCAGAGCTTGATAATTCACTGTTTGATGCCTTATTCCAGGATATTATTGCCCTGCCGGACATACGTCCGTTACTGTTATCTATTATTGCTCAACAAAAACAGTCTGCGGCGGTTAATGAAGCATTAAACCGATTAAAACAACAGACTCAGGGAAGCTGATGAATTTACTCGATGTCATTGTTTTACTGGCGCTGGCAACCGCAATATGGGTGTTTTGGCAACACCGCCAACAGTCAGAAAGCGCACAAAAACATGCAGTATTTTACTGTAAGCAGCAGGGGCTTCAGTTTTTAGATATTCGTCGCGAGGACACGCGCTGGTCTTTTAAAGGCAGCCAGCCGGGCTGGCGTAGTACTTTTAAAATGGGCTTTAGTAGCGACGGCGAAACTCGTTATGAAGGCGACTTAACCCTTCATAACCAGCGTTTGGTAGGTGTTGAGCTACCGCCGTTTCGAATTCCCGCGCAATAATTTAATCAGGCTGCCGTTGGTAGAACAGAACTTCACCTGGCAGCTTTTCCACTTCTATCTGAGCTTGAATGCGATAGCCGCGCTTTTTAAAGAAAGCCTGATAATCCGAACGAGTCACGTAAACGGCTATCCCTTGTGATTCCGGGTCTTCCTCAAAAACCGCTTTGGCAGCTTCAACAAGTAAATGCCCCACTCCCTGCGACTGATACTGTGGTGCTACCGCAATAAATGCCAGCATATGGTAAGGCACATCAGGCATCGCTTCCTGAATTAAGCGTTCCTTTTCAAGTACCTGCTTAGTACTCAAAAAACCAGCCGTTAATAACATGCTTATTCGCCAATGCCAGAAACGTCCGGGACCAAAGCTTTTACCAGGACGGGTAAGACACGCGACACCTAGTAGTGTGCCACCATCTCTAATACCAATAATAGGCTGTCCGCTTTCCCAGAAAGCGTTTAAGTCTTCGCGGATAGCCGCCCGTAAACGCTTATCGTAGTCAGGTTTGTCTGACCGGAAAATCTTTTGCAGTAATTCATCATCGTAATACGTCTGGAACAAAAGCGAGGCCGCTAATTTCAGATCTTCAGCAACAAGGTAAACCAGCTCGCCCTGAACATGCTCATTGCTGTTTTCACCTGCTTCATCAATTTCGTTTTCCGTTTTTTCTGTCAGACCCTGCATAATGAATAGCCAATTGTTAGTTTTTCATAACACCAACTTAACCATTTTTCGGAATTCTGTCGAGAGTCATTTATCCGCCATTCAGGCAAGACTCTCATCAAGAGTTTTTATCAGTCTCAACTTGAGGCTGACAATTATCAAGCCAGGCCGCCAATGAATCAGACAGAACGTCGTGTTGTTCCTTACCTACCCATTCGAGTCCAACCGCACCACTTTGGTTATCTATGGTTACCAACAAGCCGTCATCCTCGCTACCTAAACCAATAAAGACCGTTTCAGGCTGTTTCAAACGACGCTTCATTAAAATGTGACCAGTAATATTCTCTAATAAACGTTCACCGTCTTCTGCACTCTGCGTCTGTAGCAAACTAATTGTGTGCCCCTGATAATCAAGCGCAAGGTCTCCTGCATACCAGCGGCCAAACAAAGTTTTAATACTCTGATGGAAACTCATTTCCAGAGCACTCTCAAGATCATCAAAGTTTAACGCTTCGGGTTGCCGGCACGGCGTCCACTCAACCGTATTCTCATCAATCACAGTTCCGTAAATTGGGCTATTCCACTCTTCTACATACTCGGTATAGCGCACAGGAACATTTTCCTTATAGCGTGTCATTAGTGCATCTATTGATTCTTCTAACGTCTTCATCTGGTACTTACACCTCAGAAAATTTACAATACGGCCATTGTACTTACGGAGCGACTTAAATGCCAAAGAAGGACGCACTAGACCATTTATCACTGGGTCAGCACACCGACTATCCGAATGAATATGACCCGAAGCAGCTGCAGCCAGTCCCCCGCTCACTGAATCGGGAACCTATAGGGCTTAAAGATAAGCTTCCTTTTTCGGGTGTTGATTTATGGACCGGTTATGAAATCTCCTGGTTAAATGCAAACGGACTCCCACAGGTTGCGGTGGGGTATTTTGCAGTGCCAGCTGAAAGCCCTAACCTGATCGAATCCAAATCCTTTAAGCTTTATTTAAACAGCTTCAATGACTCGCGTTTTGACACTTGGGAGTATGTGCAACAACTGATGGAAACCGATCTTTCCGCTTGTGCTGGAACGCCGGTTAAAGTCAAGCTGAAACAGTTATCCGAGCTGGAAGGTGAATCTGTGGCGACTTTCCCGGGTCATTGCATAGATGATCAGAACATCAGTATTTCGCATTACGACTATCAGCCATCACTGCTTGCTACAGAACAACATGAAACAGAAGAAGCACTGCACAGTCATCTGTTAAAATCGAACTGCCTGATAACCAATCAACCCGATTGGGGTTCGGTTTACATTCATTATCAGGGGCCGAAGTTGGATCGCGCTGCGCTGCTGGCTTATCTGGTCTCATTCAGACGTCATAACGAATTCCACGAGCAATGCGTCGAGCGCATTTATCAGGACTTGAAAGCACTAGGAATGAAAAAGTTGACGGTTTATGCCCGTTACACACGTCGTGGCGGTCTGGACATAAATCCATTTCGTTCCGACTTCGAGCCAGCGCTGCAAATGCAACGCATGGCCCGACAATAACGGATTTTAAGCGTTAGGGTGCGGAATTTGTAACCATTGCAGAAAACGAGCTTTCTGTTCAGCCGTAGGCTCGTCTAATGGTTCAATTTTCGCATCGGTTGCAGGGGTTGGTTGCACCGTTAAGGTTTTCTTGTGCAACTGGTCGCGACGGAAGAATGTCACTTCAATTGAATCACCCGCTTTATATTCAGCAAAAGCTTCTTTAAAGCGACCATCAACTACGGTGTGTCCGTCGTAAGCAACAATGACATCGCCCGGCGTAAAGCCCGCTTCCCAGGCGGGACTGCCCTTACTAACCCGGGTCAACTCCATACCACCGCTGGCTTCACTGGCACTCCAGCCAGCCCAAACTTTCTCAGCTTCGGATTCATCCTCGTCTTCTTTCTTGCCCTGCTCGTAAACCAGCTCTAAACCCACCTGCTTCAGCATGCTCTCAAACGGAATGTCTGCAACCGGACTTTCAACATTTTCTTGCCACCAGTCCTGCCAGGACTCACCGGTTAAATCTTTCAAAATAGTTAGCACGTCGGCTGAAGTGAAGCCCTGCTCGTCGGCATCGAAGCGCTGATACAACGCGTTATGCACGTCGCGGTAGCTAACTTTCCCATCGGTTGCTTTTAACAGCTCGCTGTCCAGCATCCAGGACACCAGAGCACCTTCCGAATAAATATTAACGGAATCGTTATGCGCCCGGTCTCCGTATTGATCAATCCAGGCTTCGAACGAGGCTTCTGCTACTGACATCACCTCCCGACCCGGTTTGGCTCTATAACGGTCGATACCCGTTGCCACTCGTTCAAAATATTCAGACGGCTCCATAATCCCTGCCTGTAATAGCAAGTGATTCTGGAAGTAGCTGGTGGAACCTTCCGCAATCCAGAACAAATCTGTGTAGTTTTCTTTTTGGTAATCGTATGGCACCAGCCCGTCCGGACGATAAGCCTTCACGTTCCATGTATGCACAAACTCGTGTGACGCTGTGGACATAAACGACAGATAATCATCGCGACTGGCAAAGCTGTATCTGGGGCGCTGGATAATCGTCGAGTTTTTGTGCTCAGTCGCACCACCCGCGCCAGTCGTCGCGTGGATCATGAAAACATAACGCTCAAATGGATAACTGCTCCAAATCGAGTCACCGGTAGTCACCAACTTTTGTAAGTCTTCGACCGTTTTTTCAGCGTCGTAGTTACCCTCGCCCCAGAATACGACTTCATAATCGCGATCATCCTGAGTGAATTCATAGTGTTTGTTAATGCCCGTTTCTATGGGCGAATCAACTAAGACGTCCCAGTTTGCGGCAGAGAACTGGTGTGCCCCGTCTCTCTCCATACCGGAGTAACTCTTCCACTCGCCCGGGACATCCAGAGAAACGGACACCGGCTCATTACGCCAGGCGTCGGCATACATAAAGACAGCGGATGCATCTAAATAAGCATGAGTATCATCGATATGCCGACTGCGACGCCCAAGTTGATTGGCGTAAATTTCGTAGTCAACGGTTACTTCACCGCTGTCTTCAGGTAAGTAAACGCGCCAGGTGCTCTTATCGACCTTTTCCCAGCGAAGTTCTTCCCCGTTGCTCTGAGCATCAAAGTCACGGACGCCATTAGCGAGATTCAAAATGCGATAATAACCTGTTCTCCAGGCTGGCATTTTTACATCCAGAAACTTAGCGTCACTGGCCGGGAAGGTTATAGACACTTCGCCTTTGTGGTGCTCAGGTTGCGTTAAATCAATTTTATAATCGGTATTTGCCAATACAATGGAAGGTGCCAACATAACACCAACAGCTAATAAGCTCTTGCGCACAGTTTATCTCCGTTAGTTTCGCTTTATTTGTTAGTTAACTTGTTCAAAGACTACCACAATTCACCAATAGAAAATAAATTCAGATAGGTTAGACTTTATGGGATTATTTTTCGTATTATGCGTATTGACTTCAACATTTGGTAGGTGAGCATTGGCAATACCGGAAACACCGCAAGAGCAGGTTCAGCACCTTAGCAAGAAGCTACGACAGAGCATCCAGTCGCGTAAACAGATAGAAGACGACTATCTGCGCGATTCGCAACGTTACTCAAACTTTGTGAACGACCTTTGTCTGGCATTAAATGGTGTTGATAGTGAGTTAGACGGTTTACTGCATAAATTACGCGGTCACCTGCAGCAAAATGCGTCCGCTGCGGTTCTAGAGCCCATGATGCAACAAGTGGGTGAGGTAATTTCTCAGCATACCGTTCGTATGCAAACGCTGCTGAAAGAAACCAACGAAAGTATCCAACTGGCATTACAGTCTATTAAGCCACGTGATAGCAGTGGCAGAAGCCAGCTACAAAAAATAGCAAATGAATTCGAGCAACCAACAATGACGGTTTCTCATTATTTGCCATTAGTAAACCAATTACTGGCACTTTCCTACCAGCAGCAAGGTACTCAGACAGAAACCCAAGTAGCTCAATATCAAAGTCAATTGCTTGATTTACTCAGCGAAGTCGAATTTCTGGGAAATGCTGCTGACACCTTGCAGCAAGTAAAAGTAGCTTTACAAAAGCCGCAAACTAACGAAACCTTGTTAGCTATAACCTTGAAGGTTATGCGGCTGGTGTTTAACAACATCAACGATGAACGCCGCTCAGCACAACTATTTCTGCAACAATTAAATGCTTCTTTAGAGTCTGTTCAAAGTGTATTAGGTAAAACCATAAGTCATTCTGCGGACTTTGCCGACCAGCGACTGCACCTGAACCAACAACTAAAAAGTGGCGTCTCCGAGATAAAAGCTTGTGTCACTGACGCGTATGAACTGAACGATTTAAAAGAATCGGTAGGTTTGCAGCTACACCGTTTAGGTGAAACTTTAAATCAGCACCTAAAGTTGCATGACGAAGAACGTCAAAGTTTCCATAGCAACACACAGGCCATGGAGCAGAAACTCCGTGAAACCGAAGAGCAGGTTTTACATTACAAGCAGGAGCTGGCTAAACAAAAGTTCCGCAGCTTACAGGACAACCTGACCAAGCTGCCTAACCGCTCTGCTTTTGATGAGCGCTTAAACCTGGAATTCCAGCGTTGGGTCAACGATGAAACCCCGCTGAGTATAGCCATTATCGATGTTGATCATTTTAAGAATATTAATGATAGCTTCGGCCACATTGCCGGCGACAAGACCTTACAAGTTATCGCAGGTACTCTTAGCAAATCGTTACGAGAATCAGCTTTTGTTTGTCGCTATGGTGGCGAAGAGTTTGCTATCATATTCTGTTCTGATGGACAAAGTGCCTATCAACATATCGAGAATACGCGGGAGAAAGTGGCTAATATCCCGTTTAAATTTAAAACCGACGATATACGCATTACTATTTCCGCGGGAATAGCCGAATTTAAATACAATGAAGATACACCGCTGGCGGTTTTTGAAAGAGCCGATAAGGCGCTCTATGAAGCAAAAAATAGCGGGCGCAACAAAGTCATCACAGCAAAATAGAAACCAACGCTGAGGATCACCGCCGGCACAAGGATGACGCCGAGTCATCGTTATTACAGGAGTATGGAAAAATAATGAGAGCAAGCATTTCTCCAAGAGGCACTATGTCTCTTTTGTCACAACTGGAAATAGAACGTTTAAAGCAATCCTCAAACAGCCAACTTTATAAATTATTTCGCAACTGCTGTCTCGCGGTCCTAAATGCCGGAAGTAATACCGACAGCAGCGCTGAAATTTACGATAAGTATAAAGATTTCTCCGTTAATATTATCCGCAAAGAGCGCGGTATTAAAATTGAGTTGATTGAACCGCCGGCGGAAGCTTTTGTTGATGGCGAACTCATTGTCGGTATTCGTGAGTTACTGGAATCCGTATTGCGCGATATTCTCTTTACCGGAGAGCGCTACTCAGAAGAAGAACTGAAAGACGCCGACAGCGCTACCCTAACCCACGTGGTGTTCGATATTTTACGCAACGCCCGTACTATTCAGGCCATGCAAGAGCCCGATATGGTTGTTTGCTGGGGTGGTCACTCGATTAACGAAGCTGAGTATAAATACACTAAAGAAGTGGGTTATCAGTTGGGTTTGCGTGGCTTAAATATCTGTACCGGGTGTGGTCCGGGTGCCATGAAAGGCCCTATGAAAGGCGCGACCATTGGTCATGCTAAACAGCGTATTAGTGGTGGTCGTTACCTGGGCCTTACTGAGCCTGGCATTATCGCTGCCGAGCCACCTAATCCTATCGTTAACGAACTGGTTATTTTGCCCGATATTGAAAAACGCCTGGAAGCTTTTGTTCGCTGTGCGCACGGCATCGTTATTTTCCCAGGTGGCGCGGGTACGGCTGAAGAACTGCTGTATCTTCTTGGCATACTGATGCACCCGAAAAACCAACAACAAAGCTTACCAGTTATATTGACGGGCCCTGAAGCGTCTAAAGATTACTTTGATGCGCTGGATACCTTTATTGTCGAAACTCTGGGTGAAGAGGCTCGCGGCTTTTACCGTATTATTATTGCTGATCCATCAGGTGTTGCGCAGCACATGCACGCAGGCATGGCAGCCGTAAAACAATACCGCCGTGATTCTGGTGACGCTTACTACTTTAACTGGACCTTGTTTATTGATGAAAACTTCCAACGCCCGTTCTACCCGACTCACGAAAATGTGGCGTCACTGAACCTGCACCCGGAACAGCCTAAAGAAGAGTTAGCAGCGGACTTACGCCGCGCATTCTCAGCTATTGTTGCCGGCAATGTGAAAGATGGTGGCATTCGCCAAATTAGAGAAAAAGGCGTATTTACCATTCACGGTGAAAAAGAGTTAATGAAACGACTGGACGTATTGTTAAGAGCATTCGTCGAACAAGGGCGTATGAAATTACCAGGTTCGGTGTATCATCCTTGTTATAAGGTTGTTACTGACTGAAGGATTTATGAAAAATAAAGTCTTTGTCATACTCGCCATTGGCGCTGTTTCTTATCTAGCTATAGTAGGAGCAGTGCTGATGCTTTATCAGGCTGATCCTGCTGATTTACAGTGGCAGGAACGAGAGACCTACAACGCCAGACAAATTGGTCAATTTGATCTGGGTATGTCAAAAGACAGTGTTATTCGAGTTTTAGGCTCACCAGACATAACTGAAGCGAAAGCGTCATCTGAAGGTGACATGCAAGTTCTGTTTTATCGAACTCATCACGTGACTTCTGACGGAATCACGACTAAAGATGAATGTACCCCTTTGGTTTTTCGCGATAATAAGCTTATCGCCTGGGGTAACGACTCTTATCGTGACTATCAGAATTATCAGAGGCGAGAATGAGAGAACTGACCGAGTGTTGTGAAAAAGCGGCAAGTTTACTAAAACAACACGACGTTCGTCAGCTTTATCGTCTGGTTCAGTTTATTGATGAAGAATACCAGCAAAACCGCTGGCCTGAACTGCTTCCCCTTTACGCTCAGCAACATGCTCAGGACAATAATCAGCTAATAAGTGAGTTACTCGCGGTTTGTGTGAACGCGCTGCATTGCGGTTACCAATGGTCTTTGCACTCACATTATCGCCGAATTCTGGCCGCCGCTTGCGTCAGTGAAAAGCTCAACCCAGACCCGAACTACTGGAAGCAACTTCATTTAAGGCAGCCCCTGTGGCTTTCGGCTTTAGAGCCTCTAACCCTAAAATCCGCTGATATTGTCTTTTTTCGCTACTGGGTTAACGCCTTAACTCAGGTTCAGCTGCAACGCTGTGAGCCTACTCAAGCTTTTTTCCCCTTATTGAACAGCGAATTCCGCTATCGCTTCTGGACGCTTTTAAATCAGCAGAATGCGCTTCCGGTAAGACTCACTGGTCAAAAGTTTTCACATCACAAAAACCAGCAGACCGCGGTACTTTTAGGTTATGAAGGAAAGCACCAAGTTCTGGCTCTATTACATAAGCTGGACAGCCCGTTTTATGTCAGCCCGGACGAAACACAAAATTGGCAAGTTAACGACAAACCTCTGACACAGGAACAAATGAGCGCACTGGCTCAGCATCGGTTGCTAAAACAAGAGCAAACAAGCACAACACAACAAACGCCCAGACAACTGTTACGGGCAATAAACCGTTACGCCAATGCCAGTGGCGCCTTAAACGCAGTAATTCAGCAAATTAACCAACTGCCTTTTTTAGCCAGCAGCCTTCATGCCGCCGTGCATCAGAGCGAACGCATTGGCTACAGCGAAGCCAGCCGTATGGACTTGAAACAGTCTTATTTATGGCTAGGCTCTAAACGAGCTTCAGTTATTCTTGCGACCGCTTTTTTACAACACCAATTTTCATTAAATACAATTCCTCTGCATAACGCATTGATGCAAAAGCTCGGCTTACTGACCACAACGCTACAGCACTTATCGGCAGAAACCGGCGTTAGCCTGCCAACCCCGGCTCCGCTACTTGCCCTACTTTCAGGCTCCGATCTTTTTCGTCACCCAGAGCTGCTTAAATCAGCGAAGTGGCCCCGTCCGCGAGAAATAGAACACTGCTATAGCACAAGTTGGGTTGGCTCTGCACTGGATATCAGTGACTTTCGCCGCAGTCGACAATTAGTTAAGCGCTGGCAATTGCCTCCGGCTACCGAAAATTTATTAAACCCCGATAAAGCCGAGACCAGCAAATTAAGTGCACTATTTTTCTTAGCCCACTATTTAACGCTAAGCACTTATTATCCAGAGGTGTCGTTAAGCAGTTCAGTAAAATCGATGCTAAAGTCTTATTGTCAGCAACTGCAAATAAACAGTGAGCAACTGACCCGAATTAAAGCTAAATCGGCTTTTGAAAGTCACTGTTACTCACCGTTATAACCTATATTCACTGGCTGAATAATGCTTTGCTAGTCAGTATTAGCGCGGCAATGGTAGAATTACCGTTCCTGTTTTTGTTGTAACACGGTTTAAAGGAATCAATTCATGAGTAGAACTATCACAGTTATTCCAGGTGACGGCATCGGCCCGGATATTGTCGAGTCTGCAACAGCCATTCTTGATAAAGCAGGTTGTGACTTTGAATATGAATACGTCGACGCTGGTCTGACTGCTTTGGAAAAAACCGGAGAGTTATTACCTCAAAATACTCTTGATGCGATTGAACGTAACGGTGTTACATTAAAAGGTCCACTGACTACTCCGGTTGGCGAAGGCTTCACCTCTATTAATGTCAGCCTGCGTAAACACTTTTCGCTATATGCTAACGTACGCCCTGTTTTGTCTTTTACCGGCACCCAAGCGCGCTACGAAAACATTGATATTATTACCATTCGTGAAAATACCGAAGGTATGTATTCCGGCTTAGGCCAAAAAGTGTCTGAAGACGGTAATGAAGCAGAAGCAGTCAGCAAAATTACCCGTGAAGGCGCTGAGCGGATTGTCCGTTTCGCCTATGAAACCGCACGCCGCGAAGGCCGTAAGAAAGTCACCGCAGTGCATAAAGCCAATATTCTGAAGTCCACTTCTGGTCTATTCTTAAAAGTAGCGCGTGAAATTGCGGAAGAGTATCCGGACATTGAATCAACAGAAATGATTGTTGATGCGGCCTGCATGCGCTTAGTTATGAACCCTGAAGAGTTTGACGTTATTGTTACCACCAACCTGTTTGGCGATATCCTGTCAGACCTGTGCGCAGGTTTGGTCGGCGGCTTAGGTATGGCACCCGGCGCTAACATTGGTAAAGACTGCGCCATTTTCGAAGCTGTACACGGCTCAGCCCCGGATATTGCCGGTAAAAACCTGGCAAACCCAACCTCAGTTATCTTAGCGTCAATTCAGATGCTGGAATACTTGGGCATGCAAGAGCAAGCCGAAAAAATCACCAAAGCACTAGAAGACGTGATTTCCAGTGGTGACCGTACCACTCGTGATTTAGGCGGTTCGCACGGTACCACTGATTTTACTCAGGCAGTTATTGAGCGTCTTTAAGGCGAAAGGCATAGCCATGAATGAACTCAGGCTATGCCATTAAAGCTAGCTGCGGGGCAGCCAGCGCAAGTGTACGGTAATTTCTTCACGGTCGTGGTAAAGGTGCTTGGCCTGAATTTCAAACGGCTTAGTCCCCTCGGTTTGTAGTTGTTCTTTAATCTGATCCAGGTAGCCTTTAACTGCGGCATAGCGCTGACGCATTGGTAACTTAAGGTTAAAGATGGCTTCTTCACAGTCACCTTCGAGTAACCAACTGGTCATCAGCTCGCCGACACGTGCGGGTTTTTCAACCATATCGCACACCAGCCAGGTAACATTTTTGCGTTTCGGACGAAATTTAAAGCCGTCTTCCTGAATGTGCTTAACCTGCCCGGTTTCCATTAAGGACTCAGCCATCGGGCCGTTATCAACCGCTTGCACCATCATACCGCGGCGAACCAGCTGATAAGTCCAGCCTCCCGGCGCTGCACCAAGATCTACCGCCTTCATGCCCGAGTGAACACGTTTTTCATGTTCGTTTTCAGGTACAAATACCTGAAAGGCTTCATCCAGTTTTAACGTTGAACGGCTTGGTGCCTCTTTTGACATACGCAAACGCACAATACCACCGTTGTGTAAGGTTTGGTTATAGCTGTATGAATAGCCCACCAAGGCATGCGCCGGGTTGACGAATAACACATGCAGCATCGGTCGTTTAGCTAGCGGCTTATTACTTAAAAGCTCTTCTTTACGCAACGCCTGACGCAGCGGCACGCTGAATTTTCGGCAGAATTTGGATAGCTGGTTAGCTTCATTAGTATCTGGAGTTCCCACCCGTAACTCACCGGCTAAACCGAACGTTTCCTGATGAGGTTTTAATACCTTAATGACTTCGCTGGCACGGTCTTCAATACCGGCCACTTTAACAGGCCCCAGCAAGGCAAACATTTCGCGCGCAAAGACCAGGTCTTTCAGCGTCAGTTTACGGGCAATATGCTCTGCTTCTTCGTGCTGGCAATGATAGGTAACGTAAGCTTGCTCGGGTTGTGTCTGGCAATAACCATAAACACCCAGTTCCGCGGTTTTATCCTGAATTTCAGCCGCGCAATCACCTTCGAACCCTGCACGACACAGCAATACAATGCCACTACCTCTGCCGTTAACAATTTCACTCATTAACTACCTGCTCCTAACTTTATTGCGCCAACTAATAAACTGACCCAGCCAGCAATAAATAATACCCCGCCAATGGGCGTTATAGGTCCAAACCATTTAACACCGGTAAGCGCTAAGGCATACAAACTGCCGGAAAATAAAACCACGCCCGCCAGCCACAAATAACCACTGACAACAAACCAGACTGACTGTGACTGCTTTAACCAAAGCGCTAAAACAAACAGTGCCAACGCGTGATAAAATTGATAAGTGACTCCGGTCTCAAAAGCGCTCAGCAAACTCTCGCTTAATTTCGATTTTAAACCGTGCGAAGCAAAAGCGCCCAACATAACGCCGGTACCGCCTAAAATGGCGGCCACAATTAAAAATATCTGACTCATTGAATAAACTCCTTAATGGCATCTGCGGCCTGTTGCCAAAGCTTAGGCGTATTCTCCGCTTTGGCTTTTGTGGCGGCAAAACCGTGATCGGCACCCTCTAGCCACTGCAACTGCCAGTTATGCGGCAACTCCACGCTTTGCCCCTGCTCCGCTCTTTTTAAAAGCGGTTTACTGAACGGGTCCCGTGTTCCCTGCAAAATAAGACCGGGCGCCTGCGTCATTTCTAATTCTTCAAGGCGTGACTTCTCAGGTTTTTGCGGCGGATGGAACGGAAACCCCAAAGCAATTACTGCTTTCGCGCCGTATTTATCGGCTAAACGCAACATCACCCGGCTTCCTAATGACTTACCCATCAAAACTAACGGCTTATTATCTTGCTGTAATTCGCTCAATAGTTCATCGATCGCATCGAGCAATGCCTGCATTTTATTCGGCGGCCGGGGTTTCCCGGTTTCTCGAACCTTTTCCCAATAAGGAAAGTCCGGACGCACAAGCTCTGCGCCAAGCGCTATGCCCTGCTCCGCAAAGAAATCCATAAAAGCTGTGTCGGGACCGCCTCCTGAACCGTGCAAAAACACGATGCGGAAGGCTCCTTCCGGGTTCTGTTGTTGATAACGCATTATTGGTTAAACTCTTGCTCTTCTTTTTGAACCAAGTTTAGCAACCACTGACGGAAGGTCGCGATTTTACCTATCTCCGCCTGATTGTCACGACAAACCAGATAAAACGCTTTATTCCGCTGCAAAGCCTGAGGGAAAATACGAACCAGGTGGCCACTGTCAATTTCAGACTTCACCAGCACATTATTGGCTAATGCAATGCCCTGCCCGTGGACCGCCGCCTGTAAAGCCAGGCTCGAATGACTGAATACCGGTCCGTTATCGCCTTTATACTGAGGTAATCCCACCAACTGAAACCAGTCCTTCCAGGCATTACGGGTTTCGTCGTGCAGCAAAGTTTGCTTGAATAAATCTATCGGCTCTTTGATATTCGCTTTGTTCAGTAACAACGGCGAACAAACCGGCCACAAATACTCTTCGTGTAGCTGGTAAGCCTTTACCCCGGGCCAACGGCCATCGCCATAATAAATAGCAACGTCCACGTCGTCGGTTAACGAACCACTAATTTCATCCACGGCTTTAATGCGAATGTCCATATCCGGGTGTTCTTCGCGAAAACTACTGAGCCGCGGAACAAACCATAAAATAGCGAAACTGGGCGGAACCGACACGGTCAAAGCCCCACGTTCAGACACTAACCGAAGTTTATCGGTAGCCTGCGCCAGTTGCTCAAAAATATCGCGTAACTCTAAGTAGTATTCCTGCCCTTCTTCGGTCAGCAACAGCGAGCGGTTACGCCGAATAAAAAGCTTCAGTTCAAGGAAGTCTTCTAACGCTTTCACCTGGTGACTAACTGCCGCCTGAGTCACAAATAACTCTTCAGCTGCTTTGGTGAAACTGAGGTGACGCGCTGCCACTTCAAATGATTTAAGCGCGTTTAAGGGAGGTAATTTCCGCATGCCATTAACTAAAAAGCGTCTCTGTTTAGTATATTGCCACCACTATAACAGAGACGCCCTTTGTTCGGCTATTTATCATTACTTTATCTAATGTGACTTACAACCGAACGCCGCCGTCAATTTCGACCACACGGCCGCTGAAAAAGTCATTTTCAATAATGTAGCGCGCACTGTGGGCAATTTCATTGGGCTGGCCCCAGCGTTTTAGCGGAACCATAGACAACGCGCGATCAACCGCTTCAGGTTTCATCTGTGCCGTCATTGGAGTTTCAATAAAGCCCGGCGCAATGGCACCGCAGCGAATGCCGTAACGACCCAGTTCGCGAGCCCAGGTCACCGTCATAGCAACCACACCGGCTTTGGTTGCGGAATAGTTAGTCTGTCCCATATTACCAGCACGCGCGACGCTGGAAATATTGATGATAACGCCTTTCTTGCCGGCTTTTACCATCTGTGCCGCGGCTTCACGGCCGCATAAGAAGGTACCGGTGAGATTCACATCCAGTACCGACTGGAACTGTTGTAAAGGCATTTTCTGTTTCAGTTCGCCGTCTTTGAATTTGATCAGCAAGCCGTCACGCAATAGGCCTGCGTTGTTCACCAGCACATCAATGCCATCAAACTCTTGCTGAATTTGCTCAAATACGGTTTCTACCGACTCTTCGTCAGTGATATCAACTTCATAACCAACCACTTTGGCTGCGCCCAACTTTTCGCATTGCTCCTGAGCTTCACCTAATACGTCGCCGTTAATATCAATAAGCGCAAGTTTGGCACCTTGTCTCGCGAAATCTTCAGCCATCGCAAGGCCCAGCCCCTGAGCACCACCGGTAATAACAATGACACTGTCTTTAATTTGCATGTGTTTCCCCAATTCTTAGGTTACTTCTGTGACTTAGGTGCCACATAATTAAAAATACTGGAAAAGTCCTGGCGACCATGGCCTTGCTCAGACCAGCTGTGGTAAAGGTTGCGAGTCAGTGATCCCATAGGCGTTGCGGCACCACTTTCTAATGCGGTTTGTTGCGCCAGACCTAAATCTTTAGCCATTAAGTCAACCAGAAAGCCGCCTTGGTAGTCGTTACTTGAAGGCACGTTATCCATTACCCCTGGGCACGGATTATATACCTGTAATGTCCAATTACTACCCGAGCTTGCCAGCATAATTTCCGATAAAACTTTCGGGTCCAACCCGTTAGCCTTACCTAATTGCAGAGCTTCAGAAGTACCCACCATTAATACTGACAACAACATGTTATTACAGATTTTTGCAATCTGTCCGGCACCGACATCACCGGCGCGGAAAACATTTTTGCCCATGTCGTTAAGCACGCTACGAGCCCGGTCAACGTTAGTTTCTGTACCACCGCAAATAAAGGTTAAGGTACCCGCTTTCGCGCCACCAACACCACCAGAAACAGGGGCGTCGATAAAGGCAATACCAGCTTTCTCTAACTGTTCACCCACATACATAGCGGTTTCAGAAGAAATGGTACTGCAATCAATAACGAGCTGATCTTTATTCAGCTTGTTGATTAGGCCGTCGTCACCAAGGTAAACGCCTTTTACGTGACGGTCTGCAGGCAGCATAGACACCACAAATTCAGCTCCGTCGATGGCTTCAGCTGCTGTTTTCGCAGCCTGTGCACCGTCAGCAACTATCGCTTTAAGTGCTTCTTCCGATAAGTCAAAAGCCTTAACCTTGTGGCCGGCTTTTGCCAGATTGCTGGCCATTGGGCCACCCATGTTACCCAGTCCAATAAATCCTACGGTTGCCATAAAGGCACTCCTTCTTGTTAATTCGTTTTATTTATCAAGATCGGCTAATGGATGCGTTCGCTCGCCCCAGGGCGGTAAAAAGAATGCATCAATCTCTTCCGCTGGTACTTCGGCTACCGAGCTATGCTGCCATTGTGGATTCTTATCTTTATCAATCAGCAGTGCCCGAATACCTTCGGCAAAGTCACCACGAACTGCACAGTTACAGGACAAGGTTAGCTCTAAACGGAAACAGTCAGCCAAAGACAAGTCAGAGCCTTGCTGCAACTGGTTCCAGACCAGGTGCGATGTAAACGGACAACCATTGGCCAGGTTCTTACGCGCCCGCGCCAGCCATTTATCATCGGTTTCGTCACTGACAATACGTTCAACAATTTCACCAATATCATTGCCCGTTGTCAGCTCTGTTATTAGCTTCTGATGTGGTTCTACCTGAGGCGTGGGTAATGCTGTTGGGTCACTACTTGCCACGTCACTCAGTAAGTCCGTCACTTTTTGTTTGTTCAGAGCCTCAGTATTGCCCCATTGAACTTCTTTCAGCTTATTCAGAATGCTTTCTTTGCTCTCATGCCCAACAAAGTGATCGGCCAGGTTCAGATACAGTGCATCGTTCGCATTCATCGTTGCGCCGGTAATACCTAAGAACAAACCGCAACCTCGTGGCATGCGATTAAGGAAGTAGGTCGCACCAACATCCGGGTACAAACCAATAGTCACTTCTGGCATAGCCAGTAACGAACGTTCGGTCACAATACGGTGGCTGGCGCCATTCATTAGCCCCATACCGCCGCCCATCACAATGCCGTCACCCCAGCAAATAAGAGGTTTAGGGAAGGTCTGAATAAAGTAGTCCAGTTGATATTCCTGGGTGAAGAAGTTTTCGACTTCTTCCACTAATTTGCCCGGCTCTGCCTGCATGGCTTTATACATAGCCACAATGTCACCACCGGCACAGAATGCTTTTTCACCGGCACCCTGTAACCAGACACAAGCAACTTTGTCATCTTCTGCCCATTTTTTCAGCTGCGGTAACAGCTTTTCAGCCATTGCCAGGCTTAGGGCATTCAATGATTTCTCGGAATTTAACGTAGCAACGCCGATGACTTTGTCACCGGCGTTCAGTTCTTCAAAAAGTACAACGTCTTGCATGGAATCTCCTTACAAGATTTCGCGATCGTTATCAGCCAGAATGCGACGTCCAATAATCATGCGCATAACTTCGTTTGTGCCTTCCAGGATCTGGTGCACACGAACATCACGCACATGGCGCTCTAACGGATACTCTTTAATGTAGCCATAACCACCGTGCAGCTGCAGTGCGTCGTTACACACTTTAAAACCAACATCGGTCGCAAACTGTTTTGCCATAGCACAATAGGTAGTTTTATCAGCATCGTTGTTATCGACTTTACTGGCTGCCAGACGCACCATTTGACGGGCCGCAACCAGCTCAGTCGCCATATCGGCTAACTTAAACTGTAGCGCCTGAAAAGCCGCGAGGGGCTTACCAAATTGCGTACGTTCCTGCATATAAGCTTTGGCAGTATTTAATGCCGCTTGCGCTGTACCCACAGAACACACCGCAATGTTAATGCGTCCGCCGTCTAAGCCCATCATGGCAAACTTAAAGCCTTCGCCTTCTTTACCCAGCAGGTTTTCTGCCGGAATGCGAACGTCTTCAAAAGTCACTAAGCGGGTAGGCTGTGCATTCCAGCCCATTTTATCTTCGGCTTTACCGTAAATAACACCTTTCGCGTCCGCCGGTACAGCAAAGGCAGAAATGCCTTTAGGTCCGTCTTCGCCAGTACGAGCCATAACCACTAAAACGTCAGTTTCACCGGCACCGGAGATGAACATTTTAGAGCCATTTAAGACGTACTCGTCGCCGTCTTTTTTCGCACTGGTACGCAAGCTGGCAGCGTCTGAACCAGAGCCTGGTTCGGTCAGGCAGTAAGAGCCAAGCTTCTCACCGGTAACCAACTCGGACACCCACTGGTCAATCACTGACTGTTGGCCGAAAGAACCAATCATCCAGGTGACCATGTTATGAATGGTCATCATGGCCGTGGTTGCGGTACAACCACCTGCCAGCTGCTCAAAAATAAGCGCTGAGTCCAGACGGCTCATTCCGAAGCCGCCAGCCTCTTCCGGCGTATACATGCCCATAAAGCCCATTTCACCAGCTTTACGGAACACTTCAACGGGGAAATAATGCTCTTCGTCCCACTTAGCCGCATTAGGCGCCAGCTCTTTGTCGGCAAAAGCTTTGGCAGTATCCACAAAGGCTTGCTGGTCTTCTGTCAATTCGAAATTCATCGTTATCCCCTATTATCTCAGGTTAATTGACATGTTCGGACCTGCTGGATCTTCAAGGTCGCTCTCAAACCAACGCGCCGTTACCGTCTTAGTTTCGCTGTAGAAACGAACGCCCTGCTTACCATAAGCGTGAAGGTCACCAAAGAATGAACGCTTCCAGCCAGTAAATGAGAAGAACGGCAGCGGTACCGGAATTGGAATGTTGATACCGACCTGACCCACTTCAACTTCGTGCTGGTATTTACGCGCGGCGGCACCACTTGCGGTAAAGATAGAAGTACCATTACCGTAAGGGTTGTTGTTAACCAATTCCAAAGCGTCTTCAAGGCTGTCCACTTCTGTGGCGCACAATACCGGACCGAAAATTTCTGTTTTATAGATTTCCATATCCGGCGTTACGTTAGAGAACACTGTTGGGCCAACCCAGTTACCATTTGGCAGACCGTCAACTTTGCAATTACGACCATCAACCAGCAATTTAGCGCCTTCTTTCTCACCCTGAGTAATCAAAGCTTCAACGCGTTCTTTCGCTTGTGGACTAATAACCGGGCCATAAGCGGCACCTTCGTCATTCCATGCGCCCGGACGAACCTTAGCAATAGCTTCCGCTATTTCAGGGATCCACTCTTTTGCCGCGCCAACAAATACTGCGACAGAAATAGCCATACAACGTTGACCCGCCGCACCGACAGAAGAGCCAACCATATTATTGATGACTTGCTGTTTATTGGCGTCAGGCATAATAACGCAATGGTTTTTCGCACCAGCAAAAGCCTGTACACGCTTACCATTTTCCGTACCACGGCGGTAAATATATTCAGCAACCGGCACTGAGCCTACAAAAGACAAGGCACGAACGTCCGGGTGGTCTAACAGAAAATCGACCTGTTCTTTATTGCCGTGCAATACCTGCAGTACGCCTTTAGGTGCGCCAGCTTCTTCGAACAGTTCAGCCAAACGGGTTGGCGTTAACGGATCTTGCTCGGAAGGCTTCAGAATGAAGGTATTACCACAAGCAATGGCCAGCGGGAACATCCACAGTGGGATCATCGCCGGAAAGTTAAACGGCGTAATACCAGCGCAAACACCTAATGGCTGAGTGTAACTATAAGAATCAATTTTACGAGCAACGTTTTCAACTGTCTCGCCCATTAATAACGAAGGAATATTCGCTGCGTGTTCAACCACTTCTATACCACGCCAGACATCACCTTTGGCATCTTCAAAAGTTTTACCAGTTTCTTGCGCCAGAGTCTCTGCAATTTCTTCCTGATGTTCTTTTAACAAGGCCTGATAGCGCATCATTACGCGAGCACGCTCAGAAACAGGCACTTCTTTCCAGGTTTTAAAAGCTTCACGAGCACTCTCAACCGCTGCGTCCATTTCGCTTTGAGTAGCAACTGGCACTTGAGCGATAACTTCCTGAGTTGCCGGGTTGGTGACAGGAATCCACTGTTCTGACTTCGAGGCGACAAATTCGCCATCTATATACAGAGGCACTTTCTTAGACATAATTCACCTTCTTATTGTGTTATTTTGTCATCTATTGATGAGCTAAATTTAGTTAAGTGAGCCTTAACGTGACCCTCTTAATTCTGATTACTTTACTTTGGGCCGCCAGCTTTTCGCTAATCGGCGTTTATCTTGCCGGCCAGGTTGACGGTTATCTTGTTGTCTTTATCCGTATGGTTTTAGCCTTAATAACGGTTTTGCCGTTATTCCGCTGGAGGCATCTGTCACCACAAAATGGGCAACTACCTCAACTAGCTAAACTGGCCGTTATTGGCGCTGTACAAATTGGCGCCATGTATTTGTTTCTTTATCATGCGTTTTTGTATTTGAGCATTGCCGAAGTGCTTTTGTTCACTATCTTTACACCACTCTACATAACGCTAATTGACGAGCTGATACTTAACCGCAAGCATCTGCCGCTGTTATGGTGGATAGCCGCTGCGGTATCGGTATGCGGCGCCGCCATCATTCGCTATCAACCCTTGTCCGATGATTTCATCACCGGCTTCTTTTTAATTCAGGCAGCCAATGCGTGCTTTGCCGCCGGTCAAGTTGCTTATAAACGTTTACCCACGGGTAAAACCTTAGAACAAAGCCAGCAATTTGCCGCCTTTTTCTTTGGCGCCAGTGTTATCGCCGGCCTTGGTGTTTTATTCTTTGGCGACTTAACCAAAATGCCGACCACCAATCTTCAATGGGGCATTTTATTGTGGCTCGGTATTGTTGCCTCCGGGCTTGGTTACCTTGGTTGGAACCTTTCCGGTAAACGAGTCAATACCGGGCAACTGGCCACCATGAACAATGCGTTAATTCCCGCGGGCATTTTGGTTAATGTCATTTTTTGGGAACAGTCTTTCGACTATACCCGGTTAAGCATTGGCGCTCTTATTATTATTCTTGCCGTATGGCTGGCAGGACGGGTTAACAAACTTAAACCCGCCCGCTAACCAACGCTTTAGATCATTTCTACGGCCAGAGCAACGGCTTCACCACCACCAATACACAGTGAGGTGATACCCCGTTTCTGGCCTTTTTGTTTCAGTGCATGCAGCAAAGTAACCAATAACCGCGCACCACTTGCGCCAATAGGATGCCCTAAAGCACAGGCTCCGCCATGCACATTCACTTTAGCCGGATCCAGTTTCATTTGCTGAATAGCCAGCATGGTAACCATGGCAAAGGCTTCATTAATTTCCCATAAATCGACGTCGTCTTTAGTCCAGTCCAGCTTACTCAGCAAAGAATTCATTGCACCAATTGGGGCAACGGTAAATTCAGACGGCGCCTGAGAATGCGTAGTATGACCCATAACTCGCGCCAGCGGCTGCAGGCCTTTGGCCTTTGCATCGCTCTCACGCATTAAAATAAGTGCTGCTGCGCCATCAGAAATAGAACTGGAATTAGCCGCAGTAATGGTGCCGTCTTTTTTGAATGCCGCACGCAACTGAGGAATTTTGTCCAGACGCGCTTTACCCGGTTGCTCGTCAGTATCGACAGTGACGTCGCCTTTACGAGTAGAATATGTAACTGGGGTGATTTCGTCTTTAAAAAAGCCATCTTTAATAGCAGCCTGAGCTTTGGTAAGTGAATGAATGGCAAACTCATCCATTGCTTCACGACCCAGACCGTATTCGTCAGCGGTGTCCTGTGCGTAACACCCCATAGCTTTATGCTCGTAGGCGTCTTCCAAACCGTCCAGCATCATATGATCCAGCACTTGTCCGTGCCCCATACGATAACCGCTGCGGCCTTTTGGCAGCATGTAAGGTGCATTCGACATGCTTTCCATGCCACCGGCCAGTACCACGTCTGCTGAGCCCGCTTTAATTAAATCGTGCGCCATCATTGCAGCTTTCAATCCGGAGCCGCATACTTTATTAATGGTGGTCGCGCCCGTTGAGCGAGGTAGATCCGCATGCAGCATTGCCTGACGCGCTGGTGCCTGACCTAAACCGGCAGGTAACACATTGCCCATGATTACTTCTGAAATATCATCGGCTGCTAAACCGCTGTTATTCAGCGCTGCTTTTATCGCGGTTGCGCCCAAATTGGGGGCGGTAACTTCACTTAAGCTGCCCTGAAAACCGCCCATTGGCGTACGGTTGGCCGCTACTATAACGATTGAATCGCTCGACATTTTTCCTCCAAATGCACTTTACGTTAACGTAAACTTCCTCTAAGCTTAGATCTTAGGACAACCAAAAAGCAAGTACCGATGAACAATAAAGTGACCTACAGTATTGGCGAACTGGCAAAAGAATTTGACATTACCACCCGCAGCATTCGTTTTTATGAGGACGAAGGCTTGCTTTCCCCCAGACGCCAGGGGCAACAGCGCATATATACCAACAAAGACCGGGTTCGTTTAAAGCTGATTCTACGCGGCAAACGACTCGGTTTTTCACTGGCCGAAACCCGTCGTTTGTTCGAACTTTACGACGCGGATAATAGCAGTGCGGCCCAGCTCGAAAAGGTACTTGAGCTGGTCAGTGAGAAAAAACACTCACTCAAACAACAAATGGAAGATATTAATGTGTTACTGACCGAACTCAGTGGTCTGGAGCAACGTTGCCAAGACGAGCTCGAGAATATTCAGTCGTCAGTTTCAGAAGTTCATTCTCAGGAGTCGTTATGATCAGTCAATATACCACCTTTAACTTTGGTCTCGGCGAAACAGCCGATATGATCCGTGAACAGGTTAATGCCTTCGCGCGTGATGAAATAGCCCCACGCGCCGCCGAAATTGATGAAAAAAATGAATTTCCCGGCGATTTATGGCAGAAACTTGGCGACATGGGTCTGCTGGGCTTAACCGTTGCCGAAGAATATGGTGGTTCCGGCATGGGCTACCTTGAACATGTTATTGCTATGGAAGAAATTAGCCGCGCTTCTGCCTCGGTTGGCTTAAGTTATGGTGCCCATTCAAACCTCTGTGTTAACCAAATTCATCGCAACGGTAACGAAGAACAAAAACAAAAGTATTTGCCTAAACTATGCACCGGTGAGCACGTTGGTGCTTTAGCTATGAGTGAACCTAATGCCGGTTCTGATGTAGTCAGCATGAAATTACGTGCAGAGAAGAAAGGCGACAAGTACATTCTGAACGGTAATAAAATGTGGATCACTAACGGTCCGGAAGCTAATGTCTTTGTCATTTACGCGAAAACCGAACCCGAGAAGAACTCACGGGGCATTACGGCCTTTATCGTTGAAAAAGACACACCAGGATTCAGCCAGGCGCAAAAACTCGACAAACTGGGTATGCGTGGTTCAAATACCTGTGAACTGGTCTTCGAAGACGTCGAAGTCCCCGAAGAAAACATTCTGGGAGAGCTAAACGAAGGCGTTAAAGTGTTGATGAGTGGCCTTGATTACGAGCGCGCTGTTCTTGCAGCGGGTCCTTTAGGCATTATGCAGGCCTGCCTTGATACATGCGTACCTTATATTCATGATCGTAAACAGTTCGGTAAAGAGATCGGCGAATTCCAGCTAATTCAGGGCAAAGTTGCTGATATGTACACTCGCACCAATGCGGCGCGTGCCTACGTTTACGCCGTGGCTCAATCTTGCGACCGTGGCGAGACCACTCGTAAAGATGCCGCCGGAGCAATTCTTTACGCCGCAGAATTAGCCACTCAGCTAGCACTGGACGCTATTCAGTTATTGGGCGGTAACGGCTACATTAACGAGTACCCCACAGGACGCCTGCTACGTGACGCCAAGCTTTATGAAATCGGTGCTGGTACGTCAGAAATTCGCCGTATGCTCATTGGCCGCGAACTGTTCACTGAATCCAAATAATAAGGAGGCAACGCCGTGGCGATTTTATCCAGTAAAATCAACACCCGCGATGCACAATTTGCAGCTAACAGCGAGTCTATGCAGACCGTCGTTAACGACCTGCAGGAAAAAGCGGCAAAAATTCATCAAGGTGGCGGTCCGAAGTATCAGGAGCGCCATTTGTCCCGTGGTAAGTTATTGCCCCGCGACCGTATTAATAAACTACTGGACGCGGGTTCACCGTTTCTGGAAATAGGTCAGTTTGCGGCCTGGGAATGTTACGAAGACTACGTTCCTTCTGCTGGTGTGGTTGCCGGTATTGGTCAGGTTGAAGGCACTGAGTGCATGATCATCGCCAACGACGCCACCGTTAAAGGCGGTACTTATTACCCGCTAACCGTAAAAAAACACCTGCGCGCTCAGGAAATTGCCGAGCGTTGCCACCTGCCTTGTATTTATCTGGTGGACTCTGGCGGTGCTAATCTGCCCCGTCAGGATGAAGTATTCCCGGACAAAGAACACTTTGGTCGCATTTTCTTTAATCAGGCAAATATGTCAGCCAAAGGCATTCCACAAATTGCGGTGGTTATGGGTCTTTGTACCGCAGGCGGTGCTTACGTACCGGCTATGGCCGATGAAAGCGTCATTGTAAAAGAGCAAGGCACTATTTTCCTTGCGGGTCCGCCGTTAGTTAAAGCTGCAACAGGTGAAGAAGTCTCAGCCGAAGAGCTCGGCGGTGCCGATGTGCACACACGCATCTCCGGTGTTGCGGATCATTTTGCTCACAACGACGAACACGCTTTAGCCTTAGCGCGTCGCTCAGTAGCCCGCCTTAACCGCGGTGAACCAACTAAGCTCGACCGCCAGCCAGCCAAACCGCCGCGTTACGACGCAAAAGAGCTGTATGGCATTGTCGGCACTGACTTGCGTAAACCTTATGATGTACACGAAGTGATTGCGCGCATTGTCGATGACTCAGACTTTGACGAATTTAAAGCCAATTATGGCAATACATTGGTGACCGGCTTTGCCCGCATTGACGGCTACCCGGTAGGCATTGTCGCAAACAACGGTATTTTGTTCTCTGAATCGGCACAAAAAGGCGCTCACTTTATTGAGCTTTGCGCCCAGCGCAAAATTCCACTGGTGTTCTTACAAAACATTACCGGCTTTATGGTCGGTAAAAAATACGAAGCCGAAGGCATTGCCAAGCACGGCGCGAAAATGGTGATGGCGGTTTCCTGTGCCAAAGTACCTAAGTTTACCGTGTTAATCGGTGGCAGCTACGGCGCCGGTAACTATGGCATGTGTGGTCGCGCCTATGACCCAACCATGATGTTCATGTGGCCTAATGCCCGTATCTCAGTTATGGGCGGTGAGCAAGCTGCAGGCGTTATGGCGCAGGTGACTAAAGACAACTTAGCCCGTAAAGGCGAAAGCTTAAGTGAAGAGAAAGAACAGGCGCTGAAAAAACCCATTGTTGAGCAGTACGATAAGCAGGGGCACCCCTATTATGCGTCAGCGCGCTTATGGGACGATGGCATTATTGACCCGGCACAAACGCGCGAAGTTCTGGCATTGAGCCTTGCCGCTTCATTAAATGCACCGATTGAAGACAGCCGCTTCGGCGTCTTCCGCATGTAATCGGAGGTTATTAATAATGGCAAAATACACCAAGCTTGATATTAACGACCAGGGCGTTGCCACGCTGACATTGAACCGGCCTGACGTTCACAACGCGTTTGACGACGTGATGATCGCAGAGCTGCTGCAGGCGTTAAAAGAAGTTGAAGAAAGTGCCAGCGCGAGAGTGCTGGTGCTTCGCTCAGAAGGTAAAAACTTTTCTGCCGGTGCGGATCTTAAATGGATGCGCTCCATGGCCGATAAAAACTACCAGCAAAACGTGGATGACGCGGGTGAGCTTGGGCTGTTAATGGAGCGTCTGGACTTGCTCAGCAAGCCCAGCATTGCTTTAGTCCAGGGAGCCGCTTTCGGCGGTGCCGTAGGCCTGGCCGCTTGCTGTGACATTGTACTGGCGCAGCCGCGCAGCAGCTTCTGCCTGAGTGAAGTCAAAATTGGGCTTATTCCTGCGGTTATCAGCCCTTATGTTGTGCGTACTATTGGCGAGCGCCAGTCGCGTCGCTATATGCTCACCGCCGAGCGCTTCTTTGCCGACAAAGCACAGGAGCTAGGTCTGGTTAACGAAGTTGTAGAAGATTTCGAGGAGCCACTGAATAAGTTATTAGAAGCTCTTCTAGCCAATAGTCCACAAGCGGTAGACGCCTGTAAGCAACTGATTCGCAATGTTGGTTCACGTCCAGTTGATAAAGACGTGCGTGAACACACCATTAAAGCCATTGCCGAAATTCGCGTGTCGGAACAAGGTCAGGAAGGACTCAGTGCGTTTCTTGAAAAACGCCCCGCCGCCTGGCTTAAACAGAGTTAACAACAGGTCTCATTATGATCAAAACATTATTGATTGCGAACCGTGGTGAAATTGCCTGTCGTATTATTGCCACAGCTAAAAAAATGGGAATTCGCACCGTAGCGGTATTCTCCGATGCCGACCGTAACTCACGCCACGTTAAGCTGGCAGATCAGGCCGTACATATTGGTCCTGCAGCGAGCACGGACAGTTACCTGCGTGCGGACAAAATTATCGCCGCTGCTAAACAAACTGATGCCGAAGCCATTCATCCTGGTTACGGTTTTCTCTCAGAGAACGAAGATTTTGCCGACCAATGTCAGGCTAACGATATAATCTTTGTTGGCCCGCCAGTATCATCCATTGCCGCTATGGGTTCGAAGAGCGCGGCTAAATCCATTATGCAGGACGCCGGCGTACCTCTGGTTCCGGGTTACCACGGAAGCGAGCAGGACATTAAAACGCTAAAAGCAGAAGCTGAAAAAGTGGGTTTCCCGTTACTGCTGAAAGCGGCGTACGGCGGCGGTGGTAAAGGCATGCGTGTGGTCGAAAACATGGGCGAATTCGATGACGCCCTGAATTCCGCCAAACGCGAAGCTAAGTCCTCTTTCGGCAATGATAAAATGCTGATGGAACGTTTTATTCGTAACCCTCGCCACGTAGAGATTCAGGTGTTCACCGATGAACACGGTAACGCCGTTTATCTAGCAGAGCGCGACTGTTCAGTGCAACGCCGTCACCAGAAGGTGCTTGAAGAGGCTCCTGCTCCGGCACTAACCGAGAAAACACGTACCGAAATGGGCGAAGCTGCCATTCGAGCAGCCCAGGCAATAAATTACGTTGGCGCCGGTACGGTTGAGTTTTTGTTCGACCAAAGTGGCGAGTTCTACTTTATGGAGATGAACACTCGCTTACAGGTTGAGCATCCGGTTACGGAGATGATCACCGGCCAGGATTTAGTCGAATGGCAGTTGCTGGTCGCTTCGGGTCAGCCATTACCTCTGGCGCAAAATGACATTCAGGTAAACGGTCACGCGTTTGAGGCACGGATTTACGCCGAAGACCCGGACAACGATTTCTTACCCTGCACAGGTACCATTAAGCATTTACGTACGCCTGCAGAAGAAAACGGCATCCGCATTGACACCGGTATTGAAGAAGGCGATGAGATATCTGCTTTCTATGACCCAATGATAGCTAAGCTGATTGTCTGGGACACCGATCGTACCCGTGCCCTGCTGCGTCTGCAAAAGGCTTTGCGTGAATATCGTTTAACTGGGTTAACGACTAACGTCGACTTTTTGCATCGTTTGGCTTCGCATCCTGAGTTTGTGAAAACAAACCTGACAACCGAATTTATCCAGCAACATCAGGAAGAGCTTCTGCCCGATAGCTCGGTAAATTGTCAGCAAATTGCAACGGAAGCGGCTTTGTTTGATATTTGTCAGCGCCAACAACAGCGTGGCAGTTCACCATGGCAAAGTGGTAATGCATTTAGAATGAACTCAGCGGCGACACATACGGTTCCACTGCAATTTGGCGAAGAAACCTACTCCATTTCACTAATAGAAACCGCTAACGGAGAGTTCCTGCAGCAAGTTGATGACGAAAGCATACAATGGCAGGCATCTTTAACCGACGACAAACTCACTCTGACTGCCGGTAGTATGCGCTATCATCGCTATGTCAGTGCCGACGACCAGCAAATTACCGTATTCACCGATAACGGCCCTATGACTTTCCATCGACACCGCGTGACTGATACGCTGTCGGATGAAGCGGCCCATGGTGGTCACGTTGCCCCAATGAACGGGACCATCATGGAAGTACTGGTCAAAAAAGGCGATACAGTCAAGAAAGATCAACCGCTGGTCATTATGGAAGCCATGAAAATGGAGTACACCATTAAAGCTGGCCATGAAGGTGAAGTCACCGACGTCTTTTTCGCCGCGGGGGATTTGGTCAGCGACGGCGATGAACTGCTTACAGTGAGCGAAGCCGAATAATAAGACATTATTAGAAGTAACCAGGAGTAATTATGGCAATTGCAGAACAGATAAAAATCGTCGAAGTTGGTCCTCGTGACGGCTTGCAAAATGAAGCAGCTGTTTCTGTCGATGCAAAAGTTGCCTTAATTGAAGCGCTGGCAGAAGCCGGCGTTTCTTACATTGAAAGTGCCAGCTTTGTCAGCCCCAAATGGGTGCCGCAAATGGCCGACAGCCCTGCCGTTATGAAGCAGATTAAGCGTCGCCCTGGAGTGACTTACGCTGGTTTAACGCCCAATTTGAAAGGGTTTGAAGCGGCAGTTGCAGTCAACATGGACGAAGTCGCAGTGTTCGGTGCAGCATCGGAAGCCTTTGCCCAAAAAAATATTAACTGCAGCATCGACGAATCACTGGAGCGTTTTAAGCCAGTTATTGCCGCGGCTAAAGAAAAAGGCATTCCCGTCAGAGGTTATGTTTCCTGCGTTTTGGGTTGCCCTTACCAGGGTGAGGTTCCGGTAGAAAATGTGGTTAAAGTTGCAGAAGCTTTATACCACATGGGCTGTTATGAAGTATCGCTGGGCGACACCATAGGCGTCGGTACACCGCTAAAAGCTCAGGAAATGCTTGCTGCGGTGGCGGAAAAAGTCCCCATGGACAAACTGGCGCTGCATTTTCACAATACATACGGACAAGCTTTGGCCAATATCATAGCCTGCCTGCCACTAGGTGTAGCCACCATTGACTCGGCCGTAGCTGGCCTGGGTGGTTGCCCATACGCTAAAGGCGCCAGTGGCAATGTTGCCACCGAAGACGTGGTTTACATGTTAAATGGTATGGGCATTAAAACCGGTATTGACCTGAACAAGTTAATCGCGGCCGGAGCCGATATTTGTCAGCATTTAGCGCATGGCCCCCGCTCTCAGGTCGCAGTAGCAGAATTGGCAAAAGCTTAATTAGCAAAATAAGGGGATTAAAATGACTTCAGAAGCTTTATGGCAACCGTCAGCAGATACCATTGCTAATGCCCGCATGACAGACTTTCTACAACAAGTGAATACAGAAGAAGCCGCTGCGCTGGCCAATTATCACGACCTTTATCAGTGGTCCGTCGAGAACGACGAAAGTTTCTGGTCTATGGTGTGGGATTACTTTGATGTTATTGGTGAAAAAGGCTCTACGATAGTTACCGATAAAGAAAAAATGCCCGGTGCTCAATGGTTTCCTGAAGCCAGCCTGAATTTTGCCGAAAACCTGTTGCGTCATAAAGACGATCATATTGCTCTAATTTTTCGCGGTGAGAATGGCACACGCCAGCAGTTAACTTATGCCGAACTCAACCACGAAGTTGCCGCTTTTGCCGAAGGTCTACGCCAACGCGGAGTTGAAGCCGGTGACCGTGTTGCCGCCATGATGCCTAACTGCATTGAGACCATAATTGGTATGCTGGCAACCACCAGCATCGGCGCTATCTGGTCGTCTTGCTCGCCAGACTTTGGCGTTCAGGGCGTGCTTGACCGTTTCGGTCAAATAGAACCTAAAGTTCTGATTACTGTTGATGGTTATTTTTATAACGGCAAAAACCTCAACATAAAGAGCAAAACCGCCGATATCATTAAACAAATTCCCAGCATTGAAGCCACGGTGTTGGTTAATTTCAGCGAACAAAAAGATCGCATAAAAGGCGACAAAATATTTTCATGGAGTGATTTTGGCGACGCTGAAAAGACCCAGATAGATTTCGCTCCACGCAACTTTAATGACCCGCTCTATATTATGTTTTCATCAGGTACTACGGGCGTACCTAAGTGCATTGTTCATGGTACGGGTGGTACCTTATTGCAGCACTTAAAAGAGCACGGTCTGCATACCGACTTAGATCGTGACGACAATCTGTTTTACTTCACCACCTGTGGCTGGATGATGTGGAACTGGCTGGTCAGTGGACTGGCAGTGGGCGCAACCCTGACCTTATTCGACGGTTCACCTTTTGCACCTAAACCTGAGTTTTTATGGGATGTGGCTGACGAAGAAGGCATTACCGTATTTGGTACCAGCGCCAAATATTTAGCAGCGCTTGAAAAAGAAGGCGTTAAACCGGGAGAAAGCCATAACCTGGAAAAGCTGCGCAGCATCTTAACCACGGGGTCGGTACTACCACCAGAAAGCTTTGACTACGTTTACCGCGACATTAAAAAAGACCTGTGTCTGTCCTCAATATCAGGCGGTACGGACATTGTCTCCTGCTTTGCCCTTGGCTGCCCTATTCTGCCGGTTTACCGGGGCGAATTACAATGTCGGGGCCTTGGTTTAGCCGTTAACGTTTATGACGAGAACGGAAAGCCGGTTAAAGGCGAAAAAGGCGAACTGGTTTGTGAAAACTCATTCCCCTGCATGCCCGTAAGCTTCTGGAACGACGAGAATGGCGAACGCTACTTCAACGCGTATTTCGATAGATTTAAAAATACCTGGGCACATGGTGACTTTGCTGAGCTCACCGAGAACAACGGCGTTATTATTTACGGCCGTTCCGATGCCGTTCTTAACCCGGGCGGCGTACGTATTGGCACCGCTGAAATTTACCGTCAGGTAGAAAAGGTTGAGGAAGTATTGGAAAGTATTGCTATCGGTCAGCAATACGAAGATGACGAGCGCGTCATTCTTTTTGTAAAACTCAGAGATGGCATAGAGCTTAGCGACGAACTTCGTCAAACCATTGCAAAAACCATTCGGGCCAACGCGACTCCGCGGCACGTACCTGCCGTAATTTTGCAGGTTGAGGACATACCCCGTACTATAAGCGGTAAGATAGTCGAATTAGCGGTACGTAATGTGGTTCACGGCGAGCCCGTGAAAAACACGGATGCTCTGGCAAACCCAGAGGCACTGGATTACTTCCGTGATAGAGAGGAGTTGCGTTAATCCATGATGTTCCTGCACGGATCACGGCAGGCTGTTATAGCAGCCCTTGTTGGTTTGGTCATTACTGTTACCGCTTTTAGCTATTTGCGTTATCAGGAAAATCAAGTTGTCCACGATGCCCTGGAAGCCGAAACTTATAACTTGCAACGCGACATTCGACAAAGTCTGGTATCCCATTTGTTCGTCGCTGAATTGTTAGCTCGCGAGTGGGAACGTAGTGACCTTTCAATAGAGGAACGCTGGAAGGAAAATGCCGATATCGTTACTTTGTACTATCAGAATGTACAAGGCATCACCTGGCTCAATGATGAGCTGGATATTGAGCTTATCTACCCTCAGAACGAACAACCCGAACTACTGGGAACGCCTTTTGCTAAAACTCCATTACTGGAAAAGCTGAAGGCTTCGGAAGGAAACCGTCACGCAATGATGGGCCCTGCCGGGAATTTGGGCCGTATTAGCAGCGACATAGCTATTTTTGTCCGTGTAGAGCAGCAAGATCAAACTCACGGCTTTCTGGGTTTTGTAATAAGCCTGCAAAGCCTGTTTAACAATGTGGTGCGCAGTAACATCAGTGAAGGTTTCCAACTCAGTGTACGCAGTGACAACGACATACTGTATCAATTTGCCGGCGATACTTCATTACGCGAAGAATGGTCACATTTTCATTCACTACAATTAGTAGGAAATAGCTGGGAGCTTTCAGTCTGGCCGACCGCTGGTCATCTGGAACAACTACGCGGGGGAATTTCACTAGCCGCTTTAATCGCCGGTTTACTCGTAACCAGCATGCTGACTTTTGTCCTTTATATTTTAGGCCAGAGCCGTTTTAAAGCTCAGCAACTGGCCGATTCAAATATTGAACTTTATAGTGAAATTGATGAACGCGAGCGCATTGAAAAGCAGATGGCTTATCTTGCCGAGCATGATTCTCTTACCGGCCTTGTAAACCGAAACGCCTTGAAACGTATTTTGGGTGAGTGGCTGGAAACCGAATCGCCGCATAAAAAAGCCGCTTTGTTATTTATCGATTTAGATAGATTTAAGGAAGTCAATGATGCGCTGGGTCATACGGTTGGCGACGAATTGCTACGCCGGGTTGCACGACGCATTACAAAATTAGCACCTAAAGGTAGTGTTCTGGCGCGGGCTGGTGGTGATGAGTTTTTACTGGCAATAGCAAAACCTGATAGTCGCGAAAGTATTATCAAATTGTCTGAGCAAATGCTCCAGGCTTTGGACACGCACTTTTTCGTCGACGTCTATGAGCTCTTTATTAGTGCTTCTATTGGTGTCACTTTCGCGGATGATGCCGATTTTAACGCTGAATACTTTATTCGTAACGCAGACACCGCGCTATATCAGGCAAAAGAACATGGCCGCAATACCTATAAAGTTTACGATAAAGCCATTCACCGCGACTTGACCAAAAAACTGGAACTGGTTAAACGGCTGCGCCACGCCGTTTCTAAGCAGCAACTAACGGTTTATTACCAACCTAAAGTTGAGCTCGGTAGCCGCCGTATCAGTGGTTTAGAGGCTCTGGTTCGCTGGGTTGATGACGATGGCAGTATCATTCCTCCGGATGAGTTTATTCCACTGGCTGAAGATACCGGCCTTATTATTCCTATATCGGAATACGTGATGGAAGAAGCCTTCCTACAATTAAAGCAATGGCACGAACTTGGCTTCGACGAATTGAGCATTGCCATCAATATCTCAGGAAAACAGCTACACTTAGCTGATTTGGTCGATGATATTATGGAGCGGGTTAACGAAGCACAAATACCGCCAAACAAAGTTGAACTAGAGCTAACTGAGCAAGTATTTATCGAAAATATTCAGTCCCATACCCGTTTCATGCACTCGGTGCGTGAACAGGGAATGTCACTGGCTATAGACGACTTTGGTGTGGGATACTCTTCGCTTTCATATTTGAAGAATTTCCCGGTTACTTCGTTAAAAATAGATCGCTCTTTTGTCAGGGATTTACCACACAACGAAGACGACGCAACCATTACGCAGACCATTATTAGTCTGGCGCGTAATTTAAACCTGCAATTGGTTGCCGAGGGTATCGAAACCGAAGAACAAGTCGAATTTTTATTACAACGTGAATGCAGTACCGGACAAGGCTTTCTTTTCAGTAAACCGGTTCCGGCACGGCAAATCACTGAACTATTACAGCAGTATAAAGGGCTTATCCCTATCCAGATAGCCTGAATATAGTGGAGGTTAACGTGGAACGCGAAAGCATGGAATTTGATGTCGTCATAGTTGGTGCAGGCCCGTCAGGGTTGGCAACCGCCTGTCGACTCGGCCAACTCGCACAGGAAAATGAGCAAGAACTCATGATATGCGTAGTTGAGAAAGGCGCTGATATTGGCGCTCATATTTTATCCGGCGCGGTGTTCGAACCACGAGCCCTGAACGAACTTTTCCCTGACTGGAAAGATCGCGGCGCCCCGCTCAATACCGAAGTTACCGGCGATGATGTTTTATTGCTAAAAGACGAAAATAATCACAGTCGCCTGCCTGACTTTAGTGTGCCTAAAACCTTTCACAATAAAGGCAATTACATTGCCAGTATGGGTAACCTGTGTCGTTGGATGGCAGAACAAGCCGAACAACTGGGCATCGAAATATTTCCTGGTTTTGCGGCCTCTGAAATTCTGTATAACGACGATGGCAGCGTTGCGGGTATTCAAACCGGTGACATGGGTGTGGCTAAAGACGGTAGCGAAAAAGACGGCTATATGCCGGGAATGGAACTGCGTGCTAAATACACCTTATTCGCAGAAGGTTGTCGCGGTCATTTAGGCAAAGAGCTGATTAGCAGGTTTGAACTGGATAAAGACAGCACCCCGCAACATTATGGTCTAGGCTTTAAAGAAATTTGGGATGTACCAGAGGACATGCACGAGCCCGGCAAAGTGGTTCACACCGCAGGCTGGCCGCTAACCGACAGTGATGCTACTGGCGGCGGTTATCTATATCATGCCGAAGACGGACAAGTGTACTTAGGCCTTATTGTTGATCTTAACTACGCTAACCCTTACCTGAATCCATTTCAGGAGTTTCAGCGGTTCAAAACTCACCCGGCTATTAAGCAAATCATTGAAAATGGTAAGCGGGTGTCCTACGGCGCACGCGCTATTGCTAAAGGTGGCTATTATTCGTTACCGAAAATGACCTTCCCCGGAGGTTTGCTGGTTGGCTGTAACGCAGGCACCTTAAACTTTGCCAAGATCAAAGGAAACCATACCGCAATGAAGTCGGGTATGGTGGCCGCTGAATGTGTATTTGAACAGCTAAAAAATGGTAAAGCCAACGACGACATTACCAGCTACAAAGAGGCGTTTGAAAAGTCCTGGGTATTTGATGAATTGTATCGCTCACGCAATTTCGGCGGTGCTGTGCATAAATTGGGCACAATACTTGGCGGCGCTTATAATATGGTCGATCAAAATTGGTTTGGTGGTAAATTACCCTTTAAATTTAAAGAGTGGACACCGGATTATAAAGCGACAGGTAAAGCCGAAAACTATACGGCAATCGACTATCCAAAAGCAGATAATAAACTGACATTTGATCGTCTGTCATCGGTATTTTTGTCCAATACCAATCACGCAGAAGATCAACCCTGCCATTTAAAGCTCAGTGACGCTAATATTCCATTAGAGGTCAATTTACCGAAGTATGCAGAGCCTGCGCAACGCTATTGCCCTGCCGGGGTTTATGAAGTGGTTGAAGAAGACGGCAAACAAGTTTTTCAAATTAATGCGCAAAACTGCATACACTGTAAAACTTGTGATATTAAAGATCCTAGCCAGAATATAACCTGGGTTGTGCCCGAAGGTGGCGGCGGACCTACCTACCCTAATATGTAAACACTTCGTAAAGTTAATAACAAAAAACACCAAAGCATGTTAAATGTTTTGGTGTTTTTTCGTTTTAGGAACTAAAAATTATAAGTTTGTCGACTTATTAAGTCATAAATGTACTTTTAAACGAGTCATATAAAAATGAAGTGAAAAGAGAGCAGTATTGATAGTAATTATAAGTAATTGTTAATAAGTAACGCTATACGGTGATTTTAATCCTCTTTCTCTATTTCTATGTACTTATTCAATAAAAAGAAGTTTCAACTTAAACTGTAATAACAGCTATAATGCAAACAAACCAATATTTAAGCAATCAAATAAGGTAAGCAAAAAATGAGTGAATTCATTAACATTCTTCGTCACGAACGCCGTTTAAAAGCAGCATTAAAAGAACTGGATTTAAACGAGCTGGAAAGTGTTAAATCTAAATTTGATTCGGTAATTTCTCAGCGTCGCGAAGAGGAAGCTGAAAAGCAACGCCAGAACGAAGCAAAGCAGAAAAAAATTGAAGAATTTAAAAGCGCGATGGCCGATGCAGGCATTGAATTGTCCGACATATTAGAGCAAGAGCTGGGTGGCGAACCTATCGTTAAAACCACTCGTAAAAAACGGGCACCTAAGCCTCCTAAATACGAATACACCGACGAAAATGGCGAAAAACAAACCTGGACTGGTCAGGGTCGCATGCCTAAAGCCATGAAAACAGCGGTCGATAATGGCAAATCATTAGAAGCATTTCTAATTAAGTAGCGTTAGTCAAACGTAATCTCTACCAATAATAAAGAGTAGAGATTACGCTTTTTGTTGAACAATAGGCTCAGCTTGATTAGGCTATAGAAAATTCAAACTGGCAAGGATCGACATTGCGCTATCGTTTCATAGCATTCGTATTAACGCCATTATTCGGCCTTTCTGCCTGTAGCATCTTACCTCAGATGTCAGGAGGCTTTAATCAGATCGACTCAGGTGATGTTGAAGTTTATCGCGGTGACAACAAGCCCTCGCGTGCATACGAGTTGATAAGTATTGTAAATGGTGAAAGCTGCCAGCGAAAATTTAGAGGCGCAGAAGCGTCGGCGAACGATGCCGTTGAAGCCCTGCGGGAAGACGCTGTCCGATTTAAAGCTCATGCCATTATCGGCGCTCAATGCTTTTCTTTTAAACCCGAAGCCGACTCCATCTGTTACAGTGAAGTCAGCTGCGTGGGCCGCGCTATTCAATGGCGTGATTAATAACCTTGTTTCAAGGTAACGTCGCCAACGCCAACTTCAACCTTAACTCTGACAGAGCCGTTACCCTGATAACTCGACTCAGATGTCACAATCATTCTGTCTTCCTGAGTGTTGCCGAAGTTCTTTAAACTGGTATCGCCAACTCCTACCGATGCTTCTACTTGCTTGTAGTCGCCCTTGGCTAGATTCAAAGAGACATCACCAACACCTAAATCAACTTTTAAGTCGTTGAATGGTACGTCACCTTCAATCTGACCAACACCCAGGTCTATCTCAAGCAATCGGCTGCGCGGTACGGACACTATCCAATGTTGTGACATATCGTCATCGGGTGTTGCCGAAATTTCCAGGCGATTCCCGTCTCGTTCACCTTTTATAATAACTTTATCAAGCTCACCGCCACTGACGAACCAGCCGTCATCATCCGACTCTACACGAAGCTCAATTCCGACCGTATCGCCTTCTGTTACACTTAACTCAACCGTTCCCACCGTTGCGTCTAAATGAATTTCTGTATCACTGCTAACAATATAACTACTGGTTAACGTGCGTTCACTTTCGGCAGAAAACGCGGCTGTACTTACTGTAACTAAACCAATAAAACCTAAAGTTAAAGGCCAAATTTTGTGTTTCATCATTTTTCTTTTCCTATTGTTATTAAAACGATTCATGCTAACCCCTAAAGCACTAAAAGTTGCTTATGACTAGCTTTTGCAACGCCTGTGCCAAAAATAAAAGTCACATAAAATCAGTGAGTTAATCCATCTTTGATTTTCGAGGTTAGTGAATTAACAAACTATGTGGTCAAATTGGCTACCACAATTCTGGATATTCACTAACGGAGGCAGAATGAAAAGCCAGCAACAACTAACACCCATAGCTATCATTCGTACGCCTTTTCCTGAAAAGTTTAGTGTTCCCCGGCAACCCGGCCTGGCTCCCTCTGCATTGGCTCAGGTTGAGCTCGTTGGGAATTACCAGCATGCACAAGCCATAGAGGGTATAGAACAGTTCTCTCACCTTTGGCTAACCTTCGAGTTTCATCAGCACAGTTCGTGGCAGGAGCGCGTTCGCCCGCCCCGGCTTGGCGGTAATGAACAGCTAGGCGTCTTTGCCACCCGCTCCCCGTTCCGGCCGAATCAATTAGGCTTATCTGTGGTTGAGTTAGTTGCAGTAGAGACCGAGCCTAAGGTGGTGTTGACGGTTCGCGGAGCTGACTTGGTGGATAACACCCCTATTGTCGATATAAAACCTTATATTCCCTACGTCGACGCCATTAGTGACGCTCGTGCGGGATTTGCTCAGCACAAACCGGAAGAAAGCTTAGAGGTGATTTTTTTGGAAGCGGCGGAGTCGACTCTTATCAGGGAGTCAGAGCGCGCTCCTGAGCTTAAAACACTGATTACCGAGGTGCTCAGCCAGGACCCCAGACCCGCTTATCACAAGTTACAGGAAAACCAGAGAAATTACGGCACAGCGCTTTTGAACTACAATATTCGCTGGTATGTACAACAAAACACCGTTTTTGTTGAAGAAATCTCACTAAAACAGCTGTAAAAGGCTTTTGGGCGGCGTCAGACACTGCTAAACTTCGCTCTAATTTTTGACCACTATAACTTGCAGAGATGCCGGACTATGCGCAGCAGCAAATATTTATTATCAACGCTTAAAGAGACACCTTCTGATGCTGAGATCGTGAGTCATCAGCTGATGTTGCGGGCAGGTATGATCCGTAAAGTCGCCGCTGGGTTGTATACCTGGACGCCAACCGGTTTGCGTGTACTGCGCAAAGTTGAAAACGTTGTGCGCGAGGAAATGGAAGCCATTAACGCATTGGAAATTTTAATGCCAATGGTACAACCCGCCGATCTTTGGCAGGAGTCAGGACGCTGGGATGACTACGGACCGGAATTACTGCGTATAAAAGACCGCAACCAACGTGACTTTTTACTGGGGCCAACCCACGAAGAAATTATCAGTCAACTGGTACGTAAGGAAGTTAGCAGCTACAAACAACTGCCATTGACCTTGTTCCAAATCCAGACCAAATTCCGTGATGAAATACGCCCTCGTTTTGGCGTGATGCGTGCGCGCGAATTTCTGATGAAGGACGCCTACTCTTTCCATTTGACCGACGAATCGCTGCAAAAAACATACGACGATATGTACAAGGCCTACTGTCGTATTTTCGAGCGTCTTGGTTTAGATTATCGTCCGGTTATAGCCGATACAGGCTCTATTGGCGGAAGCCACTCGCATGAGTTTCATGTGCTGGCAAGCTCCGGTGAGGACGCCATTGCATTTTCTGACTCTTCAGATTACGCCGCGAACGTGGAAATGGCAGAAGCTCTGGCTCCTGCTGGTGAGCGCCCTGCTCCTAATCAAAAAGTAGAAAAGCATGAAGTACAAGGCGACGAACTCGCTGCTGTACTACAGCCTTTGTCTGTAGAAAGCCAGCAAGCAACCAAGTCTTTTATTGTTAAAGCAGCGGACGACATTGATTCTGAATACGTTCAGCTAGTTCTTCGCGCTGACCATGAACTGAACACAGTAAAAGCTGAGAAACTGGCTCAGGTTGCGGCTCCGCTGGAAATACTGACTGAAACAGAGAAAGCCACCGGCGTAGAAGCACCTTACATTGGCGTTGTAAACGCGAAACTGCCTCTGTTAGTTGACAGCAGTGCGGCTCACCTCGCCGATTTTGCCTGTGGTGCAAATGAGAACGGCCAGTGGCTAACAGGTGTTAACTGGAAACGTGACACGGGTGATTTCAGCGTCGTGGATATTCGTAACGTTGTTGCCGGTGACCCGAGTCCTTGTGGTCAGGGCAAAGTAAAAATTGCTCGCGGTATTGAAGTTGGTCATATTTTCCAGCTGGGCAAAAAATACAGCGACGCTATGAAAGTTGGTGTGTTGTCTGAAAGCGGTAAACACGAAACTTTAACCATGGGCTGCTATGGAATAGGTGTTTCGCGCATAGTCGCTGCCGCCATAGAGCAAAATAACGACGAGCGCGGTATTTGCTGGCCGGAAGCTTTAGCGCCTTTCCAGGTTGTTATAGTGCCAATGAATATGCACAAGTCGGCACGGGTACAGGAAGCCGCTGAGAAGCTTTATACCGACTTAAAGGCTCAAGGTATTGATGTGCTGTTTGATGACCGTAAGGAACGCCCTGGGGTGATGTTTACCGACATGGAGCTCATAGGTATTCCTCATCAGGTTGTGGTTGGTGAGCGTAACCTTGATGAAAACCAGGTTGAGTACCAAAGTCGTAAAGGCGGAGAGAAGCAGAAAATCAATTTAGATGACTGCATTAGCTTCATACAGCAACAACTCTAACTGACGTTATTAATAAAAATGGCCTGATAGTTTTCGCTATCAGGCCATTTTTTTTGCCTTAATTTTTTAACGAGAGAGTCTTAAGACTCCTGACCCGCCAAAGGCTCAATGTAGTGTAAATGCATATCCCACGGAAAGTGGATCCAGGTATCCTGGGCTAAGTCAGCAACAAAATCGTCGACCATTTCCATACCACTGGGTTTTGCGTAAACCGTCACAAACTTAGCTTTCGGCAAGCGTTCCCGCAAAAACTTCATCGTATTGCCGGTATCCACTAAGTCATCAACGACCAGAAAACCTTCGCCGTCTTCCGTTGCCGTTACGTCTTTCATTACCTGCAAGTCGTCACGCTGTTCTGTGTGGTCATATGAGCTAACAGCAACACAGTCGACAACACGAATATTAAGCTCGCGCGACACAATTGCCGCCGGAACCAAACCACCACGGCTAACCGCAATAATACCTTTATATTGCTCCGCCGGTAATTGCCGACGCGCTAGTTCACGCGTAGCGCGGTGCAACTCTTCCCATGATACAAAAAACTCGCGGTTTGAATGCCATCCCATAATTTCGTTACCCTAACCCGATAAATGTAATAATAATGCGTAGCTGCTAAAATTTAGCATTGCGATTAAAAGACAGATATCTTACCTTAACCGCCGCAAAATGTGTTGTTCACTTTTTATTTTGTTAACAGGATACAGAACTTATCATGCCAACCGTTTACTTTGTTGATGCCGATGGTAACCAGTTTGAAGCTACTGTCGATGCAGGAACCAACGTTATGGAAGCCGCTGTCGAAAACTTTATTGACGGCATTATTGGCGAGTGCGGCGGCGTTATGTCGTGCGCAACTTGCCATTGTTACATACCGCCAGAATGGCAAAGCAAAATTCCTGCCCCATCGGAGCAGGAAGAAGACATGATAGATATGGTTTTAGAGCCGCAGGACAATAGCCGCTTAAGCTGTCAGATAGAAATAACAGACGAATTAGACGGTTTAGTTGTGCACATGCCGAAAACTCAGTTCTAAATAAGCCTCAAATTAATTTACGGCTGCCACCGGCATAAGAACTTCGTCGTGGTAGCCGGTAATAACCCGAATAGTGCCTGAGAGTTCACGGTCTAGTTCCGAGTCGCCGGTATCAACGCGTAGAGGCTTGTTATTCAGTGCCTGCAACTTAGTTTTAGTGGCAACCACCCAAATATTCTCTTTACCAATATGCCGAATAACCCGTGGACTTAATTGCTGATTTCCACGACCAAATAAATGCCCCTGCCCGCCAATTAAGGTTATAACCAATTTAACGCTTCCAGCTTCGCACTGAGCCACTTCTTCGTATAAACGGCTTTCGGTTACGTCGCTGGCTAGCAGGTTATTCTGTTGGACTAAGTCGACACCGAGCAAAGTATTCTCGTGCCCCATGGACTGCATAATAGCTTCTACTGTAGAGCCAGACCCCATAACTAAAAGTTCGTCGTCAATGCGCTCTGTTACTTCAGCAGCAATATCATCCAGTACCATCTCGTCGCTTTCTTTACCGCCCATTTTTACCGCCTGAACATATTCAAGTTCGGCCGGTACCGACATTTCACCAAAACGTCGGGCTTTTACTGTGCCTTTTCTGAAAGCGTCTTCATCAATATCCATGACATCGGCGTTATGAATGCTGGATAACTCACCCTGCAGGATCTTCTCAATAACCCGCCCGGCACCAGTTGGACTAATAGCGTAAACGCCTGAATGAATTTTAACGCCAGCCGGTATACCCAAAACTAATTGTTGCTCAGGAACCACCTGATAAATATCGCGCGCAGTGCCGTCACCGCCGGCGAATAAAAGAATATCGATGTTATGAGTCACAATTTCAGACACCGCTTTTTTGGTGTCTTCTGGTGAGGATGGAGTTTCAGCAGCTTTATAAACCGAGTCAAATGAAAAACCCAGAGCTTCGAGACTATTCGCTCCCATTTCATTGTCGGCAGTAACAAAATGAAGTAGCTGTTTGTATGGCTGCAAAAGTTCTAATGCGGTTTCAGCTCTTCTGGCGGCCTTTTTCTCAGCCCCGGCCGCTAATGCTTTTTCCCGAATGTCGGCGCCATCGCTTCCCTTTAAAGCTAAGGCGCCGCCAATACCTGCGTATGGGTTAATAATAAAACCTACGGTGAGTTTACTGCTTGTTTCCATTACTACTCGTCATCAGCCTCATCTTGAATCGCTTCACCGGCGTTTTCTATATCTTCACCCGCACCTTCCATAGTTTCACAGGCACTCAAACCGAATATTGCGATGGTAACCAATAATGCTCTTAAAAACATAGGTAACTCCTTATTTACTATTACAAATTAACTGTTTGGCGGATTAGGCCAGCTACAATTAAAGTCGTCACAGAGCGCTTTTGCAAACTTTGCAGCGCGTGGCGGTATCGTATTTTCTTCCAGTAGACGACTTAACTGCGCAGCCACTTTCGAGGAAAATGCCTGCCTGTCTACTTCAACGCCATTTAAATTATCCACACTTACCTGGAACGGAAAACCACAACATAAAGAAAACAGCCACTCCAAAGCCTGTGGCTTTTGCTCAACCTGCTCAAAGGATTTCTGCTGGGCTTCGTTGCGCCCGTCAGGTTCATACCAGTAGCCATAGTCAAACAACTTGCGCCGCGCTTCACCCGCTATACACCAATGTGCGGTCTCGTGCAGCGCTGAGGCAAAAAAGCCATGAGCAAACACCACCTTATGTGGCTCACCCTCTTCCGCTGAGGGCTGATAATAAGGCTCATCGTCACCGGCAACCAGTATTGTGTTGTAATCTTCGCTGAAACAACGCTTAAAAATCTCAATTAAGCGCTCATAATGGTGTTCTGACGTCTGACTCATATTCGCTAGCGACTAATATCCGGCGTTTCAGTTTGCGCTGTTAAATTATGCGCCCGCTGGCGTAACCAATGGTCGGCTAAAACCAGGCTGGTCATAGCTTCAACAATAGGTACCGCACGTATGCCAACACAAGGATCATGACGGCCTTTCGTCACTATCGCTTGTTCGTTACCCCAGCGGTCAATTGTACGCCCGCTAATGGCAATACTTGAGGTTGGTTTCAGTGCGATATCAGCAAAAATTGGCTGCCCACTGCTAATACCGCCTAAGACACCGCCCGCGTGGTTCGATAAGAAACCGTCCGGCGTCATTTCATCACGGTGTTCGCTGCCACGCTGGCTTACCACCTCGAAACCATCGCCAACACTCACCGCCTTTACCGCATTAATGCTCATCAGTGCTTTGGCTAAATCAGCATCCAGCCTGTCAAAAACCGGTTCGCCCCAACCCGGCGGCACACCAGTAGCCTGCACCCGAATTTTTGCACCAATTGAGTCGCCTTCTTTTTTCAGCTGACGAATAAGCTCCTGCATAGCTTCAACCGCATTGGCGTCTCCGCAAAACAGTTCATTCTCGCGTACCTGCTGCCAGTCAATATTACTAGCAACAACATCGCCCATTTGCGTTAATGCCGCCTGAACCTGTATGCCCTGCTGCCGTAGTAATTTATCGGCTATAGCACCAGCCGCCACCCGCATTGCGGTTTCACGCGCTGAAGAACGACCGCCACCGCGATAATCCCGTACACCGTACTTATGTTGGTAGGTGTAATCGGCATGGCCGGGTCGGAAGGTATCTTTTATGTCAGAGTAATCCTGGCTGCGCTGGTCAGTGTTTTCAATCAGCAAACCAATAGAGGTGCCGGTTGTCACGCCTTCAAATACCCCGGAGAGGATCTTAACTTGATCGGCCTCACGACGTGCTGTGGTATAGCGGTTTTGTCCTGGCTTACGCCGGTCTAAAGCTTCCTGTAAATCGGCTTCGGTTAACTCTAACCCCGCAGGACAACCGTCAACAACTGCACCCAGCGAAGGCCCGTGGCTTTCACCAAAGGTGGTAATTTTGAATAACTGACCAAAACTGTTTCCTGGCATTAGCTGGCCTTAGTTTCCCGTTGTTTATGTTCAATTAATTGCTGTTTTGTCAGCAAAAATACCCCGTCGCCGCCATTGGCAAACTCAAGCCACATAAACGGCGTTTTCGGATACTTTTCAGCTAAAGCCGGCATTGAATTGCCCACCTCACAAACAAACAGGCCGCCGTCGTTCAGTAAATCCGACGCCTGCATCAGCATTTTGTCTACCAAAATCAAGCCATCTTCGCCGGCCGCCAACCCAAGTTCCGGTTCGTGGTGATACTCAGGTGGTAAATCAGTCATATCTTCGGCATCGACATACGGAGGATTGGTAACAATTAAATCGTATTTTTCGGCTTTTACCGCATCGAATAAGTCCGACTGAATGGGCGTCACTCTATGAGTTAAACCGTGCTGTTCAATGTTGAACTCAGCCACTTCCAGCGCTTCGGTGGAAATATCCAGCGCATCGACTTCGGCTTCGGGAAACGCATAGGCACAGGCTATGGCAATACAGCCACCGCCGGTGCATAAGTCCAGAACACGGTGCGGGGCTTCGACTAACCAAGTCTGAAAGCCATTTTCAATAAGCTCGGCTATTGGAGAGCGTGGCACCAGAACCCGTTCGTCGACATAAAATGGTAATCCGGCAAACCAGGCCTGATGAGTCAGATACGCAGCCGGAATGTGTTGCTCAACGCGTTGCTTTAATAACTCAACAAATTCTTGTTTCTCTGAGTTGAGCATACGGCAATGACCCATAGCGGCTAACTGAGCCGTTGTTAGCTGTAGCACGAAGCTTAATAAAGCCCGGGTTTCATCAATTGGGTTGTCGGTGCCATGACCATAATACACGTCAGACTGGTTGAGCTGAGTTACGCTCCAGCGGGTAATGTCATCAATGCTTACTAACTCTTGAATGGCTTGTTCCAGATTACGCACTTGCAAAGGCTGTCTCCCGACCACTGAATGTTTTATACTGAATAAACTTAATGCCTTAAAGATACCTTAATTCAGCGCGGTTTTCATCAATCATGGTTGCAAACAAACGTCAGTCATCATCACTTTCTGAAGACGATATCGAGCTTTTTCGTGAAGCCGCGAAAGGTGCTGCCCGCATAAAGCAGGACAAACTGCCGCCGGAACCACCAAAAATTGCTGAATTACGGAAGCGCCGACAGCTATCGCAAGACCCCAGCGCCCAGCAAATTGCCGACGCCAGTCGCTCGGCCAGTCATTATTTTTCGGATGATTTTGAAGCGCACTTTGCCGACGGCCCGGTACGTTTTTCCGCGGAGGGTGAGTCGGGGTATTTGGTTAAGCAATTACGCCGGGGAGACTACACGCCCGAGTTACTACTGGACTTACACGGCATGACGTTAGCCACGGCGCGCCAGGAGTTAGCGGCGTTATTACTGGCATGTGAGCGCGAACACATAGACTGTTGCTGCATTATGCACGGGCACGGCAGTGGTAAATTAAAGCAGCAGTTGCCACACTGGCTGGTACAGCATCCGCATGTTCGGGCGTTTCATCAGGCTCCGCTGGAATGGGGTGGCGCAGCCTCTTTACTGGTACTGTTAAAAGTAGCGAGCTAGCAGTTAGCCAGCACACCGCTCTGCTATTAATAGTTGCTGAAACTTGCCGCGTAAGGTTTCCGGCGAAAAGTCGACAACCGCAATACCCGCTGTCGGAAAAATAGGAGGCTGCACGCTGGCATCCAGCTCATGCACTAAATAACTCACTAGCGGCATGTGCGACACCAACACCACACTCTCGTAGCCGTGCTGTTGAATTTCTGCAGCAAGCCAACTAACAACCGAACCGGCATGACCATCGGGCGTAATGTCATCGCAATTTTGCTTCTGCCCGGTTTTCAGATGCGACAATAAAATAGAAGCCGTTTGCTGAGCACGCAAATACGGGCTGACGTAAACACAGTCTACTTTCGGTTGCTTGTCTATGAGCCAATTGGTTGTGGTTATAACTTCGCGCTCGCCATTTGTTGTTAAGCGACGCTCGCGATCGGAGTAACTGCCCTTGGGGTAGTTTGCTTCACCGTGACGCATAATATACAGCTTCATTCTGGCTTGGACTCCTCAGCCTGCGCTCGACGTTTTGCGTCTGGTCGGCCACCGGTTACCCGGTCTGCCCGGCCGGACTGCTTAGCTTCTTCCGCACGACGTTTACGTACGGCTTTTGGATCGGCAATTAGCGGACGATAAATTTCAATGCGGTCACCGTCTCGCGGTTGTGCATTTAATTTCACCGTCTTATTCCAGATACCCACTTTTTGCTGTTCAAGATCAATTTCCGGAAACTGCTCGAGCACATCCGACATGCGTATGCACTCTTCCACCGTTGCGCCTTCTTGCGGATGCACGGTTAACAGCACTTGCTTGTCAGGGGTAGCGTAAGCCACTTCAATGGTTAATTTATTGCCCATGCTGGTTTCCATACACCTGCTCCGCCCTTTTCACAAAGGCATCGACCATACGTGACGTGACTTCTTTGAATATTTTACCAAAGGCCATGCCCAGCAAGCGACTGGAAAACTCAAAGTCCAGCTTAAGCTCAACTTTACAGGCGTCTTCGGCCAGTGGCGTAAATACCCAACCACCAGTTAATTTTTTAAATGGTCCGTCTACCAGATCCATATCTATACGTTCGGGTTCGTGCAGCGTATTGCGGGTAGTAAAGGTTTTGCTGATACCCGCCTTGCTTATGTCTAACGCAGCCACTTTTTGTTGGCTGGAGGACTCCAGCACCCGCGCGGCAGCACATCCGGGCACAAACTCCGGGTACGCTTCAACGTGGTTAACGAGGTCGAACATTTGTTTGGCGCTGTACGAAACTAAAGCACTTTTCTCGATACTCGGCATTTTTTTACCTACGACTAAAATCAACTGCGCAATAATAACGCAACCAGAAGCTCTTTGAAGCCCTTAAAGCAATTTTCTTTTCAGTGCGCATAGGTATAATGGGGCTATGAGTAAAAAGAAACCACAACAATCATCCAATACCATAGCTCGTAATAAAAAAGCGCGGCATGAATACTTCCTTGAAGACAAGTTCGAGGCAGGTGTTAGTTTGCAAGGCTGGGAAATTAAGAGCATACGGGCTGGCAAGGTCAACATTAGCGACAGCTACGTCATTATTAAAAATGGCGAGGCTTACCTTTTGGGTGCCGAAATTCAGCCTCTTAACCAAGCCTCAAGCCATGTTTATTGCGAGCCAGACCGCAGCCGTAAACTGCTGCTGAAGCGCCGCGAGCTGGATAAGCTTATTGGCGCCTCAGAGCGTGAGGGCTATTCCATTGTTGCCACAACCATATACTGGAAAGGCCCATGGGCAAAACTGGAAATATTTTTAGCCCAGGGTAAAAAGTCACACGATAAGCGCGACACCATTAAAGAGCGCGACTGGCAACGCCAGAAGGCTCGGATAATGAAGCATTCGGTGCGTTAGTTGGAACTTCAGGTGCGTCATTCAGGCGTGCCTGTTGAAGTTTCAATAGTTGATTGAGCAACCTTTCGAGCTCTCCGTCAAAGGTATCCAGCTCAACCCGGGCATCCATAAGAATGTTGGTGGTCTGACGTAAATTAAGTAATGCCAGATTGAACCACACATTCCGATCAGAAGAATTAAGTCTCAGGGATTGCCCGTAAGCTGATTCGCTAGCTTTAAAACGATACTGTCTAAAGTAAATGTTACCGAGTAGCGCCCAACTTTTATCCGTCCCTAACCCCTTACGGTGTAACCATTGCAAATGCTGTTCCGCTGATAAGAGATCGCCATTTTTATACCAGTTAATGGCGGTATCCAGGCTCTGTTCCCTAACTTGCCTCTCTTCTACTGTCGCGCTACAGCCTTGATTAATTAAGCTCAATAGCAATACAGCAATCAAAATGCTTGTTTTCATTTAGCTCTCCATGCTTGTTTATAAACTTTAATCTCTTTCCAACCCATTTTTCTAAAGGCCAAAAGTTTCCAGCAGCCATTTCAATTAATCCGTGAGCTCCTTTAAAGCGAGCGATTTCATTGGGACAAATGAATCGACGAACCTCTATAATTTGATTTCCTTTGTCGAGGGCCACAACATCAATTGGCTCTTTCATTCCCCAAGTGTGTATTGACCTACAAAATGGAAACCAAAAGGCCATCTCTGGCGTTGGTTGCTGCTCGCCCAGCATGCCAATTAACCTTTGATGAAACTTTTTCATGGCCTTCACCTTGGGCCATGCAATAATTTCTTTCTCACTCGTCATCCAAACCCTCCTTGGCTTATTTGAACAATAACTGGCCCGAGAATAACCAGAAAGTTTACGGGAAAAAAACAAGTTACTAGTGGAAAAAGGAGCTTTACGGGCGCTTCTTGCGCTCTCTTCTCCGCTGAGTTTAGTAGATCCTGTCTTAATTGGTTAGCATAAAACCTTAACGACTTGGTTAGGCTAGTTCCTTGCTGATATCCTTTTATTAGCATCGAACTCCACTCATGGATCTGCTTCGCATCATACCGTTCAGATAGTTCATACATTGACTGAGCAAAACTTGTCCCTCGTCGCAACCGACTGAGCATCGATGTGATCTCCCGCGCAAGCAGAAGATCGCTGCACGACGCAGATACCTTTTCTAAAGCGGAAATTAACGGAATACCTGAAGCAATCATCATAGAAATTAGATCACAAAAATCAGGAAGTTGGCGAACTATCGCTTTATTATTTTTTAGAGCTAACTGTCTTCTCTTATTTATTACCATTAGTAGTAAGAGAACATAAGCGATACTTAAAAGCCAAACCCCGGAAAGCAGAGAAATAGAGACAGATACACATGCCATAAAAACCCAGAAGAAAAATGATCGCGCGGCTCCTTTTAGAAAATCTACTTCCAGATAACGAACAGTCCATCTTTTGACATTTTCCGGTAAAACCGACCACATTTTTGACACTGCATAATCAAGCTTTTGCCCAAGCCCCAGTATTTGCCAGAACGCGAGGACTAAAAGCGAAAAGCTAAGAGTAGCGAGAAATGTTAAGACAGCAACTATAATCATTTTTCATCTTCCGGATGCATAATTCGCTTAACCATCCATCCACCAATAATCATCAATATAAGAGCCACTATAAGCATAAAAATACCAACCCGTGACTCAGTGAAAAGCGCTGTATGTTCTGATTTCATCCAACTTAAAAGAAAATACAATCCAACCGGCATCATAACGAGAATTTTAGCCTGCATTCTGGCTTGTGAAGTCAGCGTTATCTGCCGCTCTTTAATGTGCTGCTGTTGTTGGAGGTTGTCAGCCAACCTTAGAAATAAATCCGACTGTTGCCCTCCACTTTTCAAACCTAGAACTAAAGATTGAACCACGAGTTTAATGGAGAAAACAGGAACTCTCCGCTGCCAGTCTTCCAGGCAATCTGTTAAGGGTTTACCCACTTTTTCCTGTCTCAATAGCTCGTCCACCTCTTGTCCTAAAGGAGCTAATAACGTTCCTTTTAAATTCTTCAAAGCTGCTCCGACACTCGTACCACTTCTTAACTGGTTACTAAGCCCGATCAACATACCGGGCAACTGTTTTTCAATTTTTATGTAACGTTGCTTTTTAAGATGACGATAAACAAATGGAGGAGCCAACAAAGTCAGAATAAACGTCGCTACTGCCCAGGTTCTATTAACATAAAACCATACGATTAGAGGCGATAAGAGTGTGACTACCAGATAACTTCTGACCAAAATTGTTACCGGCATTCTCAAGAAAAATTCTTCTAAAGAGCGTACCGTTGATAGCGTCAGTTTGTCTTCAAGTTGTCGATATCGCTTTGGTGTTAAATGCGAAAAGATCCAGAGCCAGCAAAGTCCGCTGCATACGATTAAGAGGGCTAATCCGAAGATGAACATAATCCATCTCCCATAAGTGACTCCCAGACCTCTTGACGAATATCGTCCCCTTGCTCATCTGCGAACTTACATAATGTCATACTACTTATTAATGATTGAGTCGTATTGCTTCTTTCAAATAGTGGTGACAGCTGTAAAACATTATCGTCTATCCCCGTAACTTCACTGATACTAAGCACGGCTCTTCGGCCATCAGAAAGACGCGCTATCTGAACCACAATATTAACAGCACTGGCTATTTGCTGTCGTAACGCAGAAATCGGAAGCTCTATTCCACCCATCAAGACCATAATTTCCAAACGTCTTAAAGCATCGCGAGCGCTGTTAGCATGAACGGTACTCAAAGATCCCGCATGACCCGTGTTCATAGCCTGTAACATGTCTAAAGCTTCCGACCCACGGCACTCACCTACAATAAGTCGATCAGGACGCATTCGCAGTGCATTGATAACGAGTTCACGAATATTTATAGCCCCTGTTCCCTCCTGATTTTTAGGTCTGGCCTCAAGACTTATCAGATTATTGTGATCTAATTGCAGTTCAGCCGCGTCTTCGATACTTATAATTCTTTCACCTTCAGGAATTTCCTGAGATAGAATATTTAATAAGGTTGTTTTACCCGTTCCTGTTCCACCAGAAACAATAATATTTTGGCGACAACGAACAGCAAGCCTTAAGAATTCAGCAGCTTGCTCCGTTAATGAGCCACTATCTACCAAGTCCTCGATCGTTAGCGATTTCTTGGTGAACTTTCGAATAGTGAGACACGACCCTTTGGTTGCTAAAGGAGCTAGAACAGCGTTTACGCGAGAACCGTCTGGTAGACGAGCATCGACCATGGGGGATGCATCATCAACGTGACGGCCTAAAGGCAGAACAATCTTATCGATGGTTCGCCGCAGGGAAACCTCGTTACTGAATTGTTCATCCGCTTTCTTCAACTTACCTGAGCGCTCAACATAGATCTGATCATAACTATTGACCATGATTTCAGTTACTGAATCATCTTCTAAAAGACCCTCAATAGGCCCCAGGCCAATGACTTCAGCTACTGCATCTGCTATATCTTTTCCAGACTCGCCTGTAGTTTCCTTTAAATAGGATTCAGCATAGCGCCTCAACTCACATTCACTCATAGACTCAAAACGCGGATCTCTGGTATCTAAATGCTCTTTGAGGCTGTTAATTAAATTAACTGATATCATCGAAATGTCTCCCTTAGCTGTAAAATGGAGTCCTTCTGGTACCAGTCGTGTTTTTGCGCTAACCGTTTTTGCTTATCATGCAACCGCTCTTTAGCCGTATCCATACGCTCAGCCGTAACCATAATAATTAGTTCCGTGGTTTGCTCTCTGTTTTGCTGACTTCTGAAAGCATTTTCCAGAATCGGTAATGAACCTAAACCCGGTATCTGGTCATCCTGAGCTGACTCATCTGTACTTAAAAGACCAGACAAAACCAGTGTGTCTCCATCATTTGAGAGAAACACCGATTCCGTACGACGACTAAGTATGCCCGGTACACCTGAAACCGAAACAGCAGGATCAATATTGCTTAATTCGGCATGAAGCTGCGTTTTTATTCTGTTGTCATCTAAAACCACCGGCTGAATAACAAGCCTTATACCGTATTCGCGGAAAGTAACGTCCTGCATACCCTGCGCGACAACTTGAGGAATAGGCAGTTCTCCTCCCGCAAGAAACGTCGCCTTCTCACCGCTTTGGGTAGATAAAACAGGATTTGCCAATAGTTTGGCGAGACCGCGTCGCTGCATAAGCATCAGTTGGGAATTAATTTCGGCGTCCCACTCGAACAAACCTGATAAAGAGCTCGAAAATGTAGGGCCGCTCGTTGTCCCTTGCCATCTAATTCCAAGGTCTTCGAGATACTGGCGCTTGGTTTCCAGAATATTGACTCGCAAAGTCAACATAGGAGGCTCTTCCTGAAAAGATTCAGTTAAATTTAAAATCTCTTCGTGATTCTCGGAAATTTTCTCGAGTTCTTCGTAATTTCTTTTGGATACCTTGCCCGATAAAACTGTAAGCCCTGACTTTTCTGTTTTGTTAAGACTCTGTTCTGCTTCAGATATAGCTTCTAAACGCCCCTCCAGGGAGAGTTTCAGGCTAGCCGTTACCATAATCTTTAACTCTTTTAATACCTCTTCGGATTTGAGCCAGATATCAGCTTTGCCAACTCCCACCCCTCTTAGAATTGCCCTGCTATTATCAAGCACATGAACATCTACAACACTCTCATCACTGATAAGAATATCGCTTCCAGGTTCTATACTGATAATTCGAGTCTCACCTTCTTCAAGATAGTAGGAGCTATGATTAACCTCGGCCCGAGCACTAAGGGCGACGAAAAATAACAAAGTCACGACTAAGTAATGTTTGAACTTTACTGAACCTTCCATGGTTGCACCTTGCTTTGTTTAGAATCTTGATGCCAAATACTTGCTTGCTCTAAATGACGGCCTCTCGCCCAGACCAACATTGGACTTCCAATAGCTCTTGTAAATGCGGCTACCTTCTCGGGCTCCACCAACAATGTCAGCGAATATGAACCATATCCCTCCTGCAAGCCGTGGATATCGAAAACCTCAATTTCTTCAAATGAAACGTATTGTCTTGAGTTTTCAAAAGACTCCCCGACAAATACAATATCGACCAGATCTCCGACTTTCAGCAGCGCATTGTGGTGGCCTAAATTGTCCGTAGTGACCGTAATAGCGTAGTAACCGTTAGGCAGAACTTCCGATAAACCATTGTTCTGATTATTCGATAGAACGCGTTCAGAAACCGGTTCACCAGATTTAACAGAACTTCGCAGTTTCCTACCGATAATCAAATTAGCGGCGCTCTCCAAATACCAATGCTCATTGATAAGTTCGTGCGGATATTTTCGAACCAAGAGGTCGCTTACTTCTAAAATATCCCCGACATTAAGATCTTTGGAAAAAACAACAACACTATCAGCATTTCCTGACGCCTCTTGAAGTCGTCGGGAAGTTTCTTGCTGTAGATATTGATTAATTAGAAAAATCGTCACCATCGAAATTATTGAGCTAAAAATCACGGCAAAAATCCATTTCGCCTTTTTTTTCATGATCCTCCTCCTGGTATTAGTACTAAATAGCGCCAAATAAAATAATAAAACTCTTTCGCCTCACGACCCACTTCAATTAAGTAGTCAATGAGTGAAAGTTGCTCTTCAACAACAAATAAAATGGTCATTATTAAGAGAGAGAGCAATAACCACTCTGTCGATGCCTGGCCATTTTGTTGTCTTCTCATAGAACATGAACCAAAATCACATACTCACCTTGCTCGGAGAACATTAGGCTTCCCATATCTTCTTTAAAGATCCAAAAGTCATGGGGTTTCTCAATCGATTGAAAAGAATCGATTTTTTGGCTGTAAGTTAATTTTAATACGTTTTTTATATCTTTGAATTTGAATGTCGATAAATAAACCCAGACCTCTTTTCCATTTTTCCGGTTTTTTGAAATGGCATTAAAAGGCCCGTCAAGCTTAGGCTTTTCCATATACGGAAGAATTATTTTACTTAAAATCCATGAACCATCATTTCCTTTGAAGAAAGTCCAGTTGTCTTCTCCAATTGGACAGATCCAAAAATCTCCATGAGGGGCTGGACAGTAGGAATAGAAATCTTCAATAACACTCCAGTCTGGAACATTAGGACTTTGTAAAAAATAAGCAGTAGCCGTCGCATTCTGAGAAATTGGCATTTCAGACCATTCCCATTTATCAAACCCTGCAGGAATATCAGCAATCATATACGCACCTTAATTAAAGCTTTACTAAGAATTTGTTACAGCTAAACCCACAGATTTTTAGAAAAGTAATTTTCCATTTTTATGTAGATAAATCTTTAGTATTCCAGTCATAAATAATGTGCCAAAATCACATATTCACCTTGTTCAGAAAAAACTACGCGCCCCATATCTTCTTTTAATATCCAAACATCATTTTCTTTCTCAATAGATTGAAAAGAGTCTACTTTTTGGCTGTAATAAGACATCATTGCCGTTTGCAATGGTTTAAGCGGATATCTAGCTAAATAAATCCATATCTTTTCTCCATTACTTTCATATCCTGAAATTGGAGTAATGGGTCCCTTTAAAGATTCTTCATGTCCTGGAGACTTAGTCAGTGGCATTAGTATCCATTGTCCGTTTTCTCCCTCAAACAACGTCCATTCAGTATCTTCTATGGGACAAAGCCAAAAAATTATTTCCCCTCCGGGACAATATGGATAAAACTGGCTCAACTCTTTCCAGTCAGGAATTTCTGGTTTTCTCAAAAAAAGAGCATCAATATTGATGGATGAACTAATCGGTTGCTCAGCCCAGCTCCAGTCCTCTAAAACTACGGGTAAATCCATAACTATTCCTTTTTTTGAAGTACTTCCTCGGGCACGACATCTGGAGATATCGTACCGAAAACTAAATAATCGGAACTAAGCTCTTTAGCCAAAAAAAGTGAGCTAAGCCCATCTTGGATTAATTCTGTTATTTCTCCCGAGAGTAAGTTATTTACAACTAAAGACGCAGGCCTAGTCGATAGCTCCTCGCTGCTTCTTGCCTGCCAACTATCTGTTAACCTACTCATTGGATAAAAAGGTTTTTTATCCAGTTTCTTCAACTCTCTTAAGTTTTTCCCTTGGAGCTTTACTGGAAGAAGTCTATTTAGAGGGATAAATAACTTTTCTGTATGTTTATTTAGCCGATACTCTCCCGATAATTGAGCTCGATCAACATCCATAACCCTGCTCCAAATAATTTTACGAGCCTCAATAAGGTTAACGGTACTGTTGTTAATCGCAGGTATAAGGACTTGATACAACGACAAGTAAATAGCTAGCAAAATACCAATTGATAACATGACCTCAACAGTAGCTTGACCTTTACATTTAAAGCGCATCACGACCTAAAATTCCTGTTTTATCTTTATAAGATATTGAAGTTAGCTGAGGCTCCCAGAGCGCATTAAACAAGTTATCCGTTTCATAAAGATCATCTTTTCTATAGAAGATTTTGTCTGGACGACTAAAATGCGTTTTTGCTTTAGCATATGCAACTTGGTTACTGTCCCCCACTTTTATTATCACCGTATCCATGCCCATCTTTAAAAAGTTGCTTAGCCGCATATAGCTAAATTTTTGTGGGTTCGAATTAAACGACTCCATCTGCGCCAAACCAAGTCTGGAAGACATAGAATTACTTTGAAAGGCTGCACCATAACCAGAGCGATGATAACGTCTTTGCTGTTGTGCTTTAGCGCCCCAGCCTAATGGCAATTGCTCCCGAAAACTTCCTACGAACCATTTTCGCCCGTGAAGCGAAACGGAATCCAGCGCATGCCAGTCCCAGCCTCCGTTTCTGTTCCTTGATAATTCTGTTCCTCCACGCTTTATTATTTTATGAGTGAATACGTCTATCCAGTTATATCCTCTGGATTTGCTGAAGGGATCCAGACTTTTCAGTGTCAACTCTTCTAGTTCTTTTGATTGTCTTTCATTACTGGTTTTACGGACTTCTGTTTTGCGCCACCAAAGAGTTGGAAATGGCACAACACCACCTCCCTGATACGCTTCCCAACTTAGATCTCCTGAATGTTTAGAAACGATATCTTGAATAAGAAGTGGTAGCTCCAAGACGAAACTTGCATCTAAAAGTCTCTGTGCCGCTGATATTCCCTGTATCACAGCCGATTGAAAACGGATTAAGACGCGCGCCAATTGCTGATAAGCTTCCTCGACTCGGTCGAGAATGGTTGATAACACTCTGGTTATTTGCCCGATATAAGGAATGAATGACGTTACTGTCTCTAAGTTGTCCGCCGTCCGGTCTAACATAGACATATAGCTCGCTAGACCAACCCACTGAGCTATTGCTACCTGGTTTCCAATAAGTGCACGATTTGTTAAAGCTAGAAAATTCATCTGCCGGGACATAGCAACAGCTGCGCTATAAGCCGCGTTATCAGCAACACTTTGCAAGTACCATTGACGCCGGGCGTGTTTTCCCATGTCCGTTACAGCGAAAAGCAACATCGAAACGAGTAACAAAACCCCGACCATTAAAATCAGGGTTTGTCCTTTTATTCGCGTATTGGATTTTCCCAAAGCAATCATTTCTTCTTGCCTTGCTCGGTGGCCTCGTCATAATTTCCGAGGTTTACTTCAGTATTTGCCACGGTTCCTGCGCGCCTTGACGACTGGCGAGCTCGGTTTAACTGTTGCGTAGATGATTGCCCTGTCATTTCTTGAGCAAGTCCAGCCACCTGGTTACGTATGGACTTACCAAAAAGTGAATAGACTCCGATTGCAGCAACAGCAATCAAAGCGACAATAATGATGTATTCCGTCATTCCCTGACCACGAGAACGCCGAGCTAAATGCGTATTCATAATTCCCTCCTGGCAATAGGCAACACCGTAATTGGCGTTGACGTCAGGAAGTATAGAACGAGTTTTAGAGAGTCAGATCAGAAGTAGCAAATGTCTTACTCAATATTCAGATATTTATGCATCTGCGTAGAAAGTTTATGGCAGCTCAGATTTTTTAGGTGCTTAGTTTACTGTGCCACTTCATTGGCGCTTGTTTTGGATGGAAGACGGCTAATATGAGAATAAACTCAGCTTCATCACGATAGAGTATTCCGTGAGGAAATATCTCTAAAGGCCAACGGCGAACCTTATGCTCAAGAATTTGCATCGCCAAAGGTTGGTTTGCAGCAGCTTTAACGGCTGTTTCTACTGCACTTTGAAACTTTCTAGCTAAGTCAGGGCTAATTTTCTGATAATAGCTCTTTTCTCGCCGAATATCTTCGCGGGCAGATGCAAGAAAGCGAACAGGTTTCAACGATCATCTGCCTTAAGGTCTTTAAATACGTCCTCAGATGGGATAGCTTGCTCTTCACCCCGAATATAAGCTTCGTATCGGTTATTTGCTTCAGCCACCCAGGCTTGCTCCACTTGTTGCGAATTCGAGCCAGAACGCTGTTCAAGGCTCTCCAATAGGTGAACTATCAATCGGGTTTTCTCCTCTTTGGGAAGGGAAAGCGCTTCAGTTTCGAGAACTTCTGCAGATATCGTCATAACCACCTCGGTTAATATTTACTCTATAACACCCTACTATACGAGAAAGATGAAATGAAACCAGCATGCCCCACAAAATATTTCGACGCCTAAACAGCACGCAATATAAACGTTAATTATAATGGCATAGATAGGAACATCGCTTTTTTAGCAAGTTACTCAATATTAAGATATTTATGCATCTGCACGGAAAGTCGCCAGTTGCGCGCTATGCAGGTTTTCATCGCAAGCTCGGTGGCGCGTGGCCGCTGGCTTATTGGTTGCAGGCAAATAATGGCGTCTGCTTTGGGTGGGCAGCGTTCTAGTAAGGAATCTAGCGCGTCTATGTGCTTTTGCATGGCTATGGGGTGCTTTATTTCATTAGCGCGTGCCATGCAGTCGGGGCGCACTAAATAACCACCGGGCATATCCAGCTTGGGTGATACCGTTACCCAGGTGCTGTCGGTCACTTTTAGCTCAAAGGTACCGCTGGTTTCTATTTGCAACTGGTAGCCTTTGGCTTCTAAGGCTTTGCCAAGCGGCAGTAAGTCAAACATAGCGGGTTCACCGCCGGTTATCACTACATGTTTGGCGGAGTAACCTTCTTGTTCAAAACGCGCAATAATGTCCTCGGCGGTCATTTCTGACCATTTTGCAGAGGCTTCGGTTTTTGCCATTAATGCGTCTATGCTTACCTGGTCGGTGGGGTTGGTTTCCCATGTGTGCTGGGTATCGCACCAGGGGCAGCCCACAGGACAACCCTGCAAACGCAGAAAAATAGATGGCACGCCGGTAAAGGTGCCCTCGCCTTGCAAGGTTTCAAAAATTTCGTTGATGCGGTAAGACATAGCTTCCGTTAAAATGGCTTTGGTTAACATGAGTGAATGCGGATTATACGGGGAGTTACAGCATGTCGCAAAAGGTCGTTGTTATTTATTCAGGCGGAATGGACTCTTTTACCGTTTTGCACAGAGCCCTGGCCGAGGGAAACGAGGTACTGGCACTGTCGTTTAACTACGGACAACGCCATGTCAAAGAATTAGAAGTTGCGGGTAACGTCTGTAAACAGCATGGAATACCCCACAAAGTGGTGGACATTACCGCTATTAACTCGCTGCTGTCCGGTAGCTCGCTAACCGACGACATCGACATTCCTGAAGGCCACTACGAAGAAGAGTCAATGAAGTCCACTGTGGTACCTAACCGCAATATGATTTTACTGTCGCTGGCCATTGGTTATGCGGTGTCTGAAGAGGCTTCTGCGGTGTATTACGGCGCGCATTCGGGTGATCACGCTATTTACCCGGACTGTCGCCCTGAGTTTGTGCGGCAAATGGATGTAGTAAGTAAAATGGCGAACTACGAGCCGGTAGCGGTTCATGCGCCTTATTTAGACGTGGACAAAAACGCCATTTTGGCCGACGGCATTAAAATGGGGCTGGACTACAGTCAAACCTGGACTTGCTATAACGGCCGCGACAAAGCCTGTGGAAAATGCGGAGCCTGCCAGGAACGCTTAGAGGCCTTCGCCGCCAACGGCATTGAAGACCCTATTGCTTACGAATAAAAGGCTACGAATAACCTACAGCCAGCGTTGGGCTTGTTCCCAGCGCTGAGTGCGTTTTAACTCTTCGAGCGACACCGCGTTCGACGACATTAGCATTCGGTTCACGCGTTGGGCACTTTCCGGCTCAGTGGCGGGTAAGTCAGCGTCCAATACTTGCACCGCTCCGGCTCTGTCATTGCATACCAATATCATGTCACAGCCAGCCTTTAGCGCCGCCACTGCACGCTGTTCCATATCTCCGGCAACGGTTGCGCCCTGCATAGACAAATCGTCACTAAAAATAGTGCCGTTAAACTGCAGTTCACTGCGCAGTATTTGCTGCAGCCAGAACTCGCTGAAACCGGCAGGCTGCGGGTCTATTTGCGGGTAAATAACGTGAGCCGGCATTATGCCGTCTAGTTTCTGGATTAATGACAAAAATGGCTTTAAATCGTGCGCGCGAATTTGCTCTAAGGTACGGTCGTCTTCCGGAATGGCAATGTGGGAATCGGCCTGAACAGAACCGTGCCCAGGGAAGTGCTTGCCGGTGCAGGCCATACCGGCCTCATGCATGCCTTCAATAAACGACGACGCCAGTTTAGAAATTTCCGACGGCACTGCAGAAAATGCGCGGTCACCTATAACGTCACTGCAGTCGTCTACGTCCAGTACCGGGGCAAAACTGATATCAATGCCCACAGCCTGAACTTCTGCTGCCATTAGCCAGCCTAAGTCGCGCGCGGCACGCTGGCGCTCATCTTCATTTTCTATTTTTTGCAAAGAGCCCATAGACGGAATGGCGCTAAACCCCTCACGAAAGCGCTGTACCCGCCCACCTTCGTGGTCTACTGCAATAAGCAACGGCTTAGCAGCAGCGGCTCGTGCCTCACGTATTAACTCCTGCAGTTGTTCCAGCGAGGCAAAATTTCGCGTAAATAGAATTAGTCCGTTTACGGCGGGTGCCGCAAGAAGTTTTTTGTCCTCGGCGGTCAGCTCTGTGCCCGCAATATCTATCATTAATTGTGCCATAACAGCAGCTGTCTCATTTCGTTTTCAATAGTCAGCAGTTTGCCATGAGTTCAGTAAAGACGCCATGTTCCCTGTTTATCTTTTCGTCCGCTGTGCTAAATTAACATTATTACAACAATAAGAGAGACGTAGTATGAAACTCGAAAAATCGCTTTTATGTATTGGTATTACTTTGGCACTGTCTGCCTGTGATGGCTCAGACAGCGGCAGTTCCGGTAGTTCAGGCTCCGCTGGTGGTGGCGACAATGACTACGCGTTTTGTTCCGCTGAATATCAAAATGAAGAGTTTTTCGAGTACATGAAAGAGGATTACTTCTGGGCAAGTCAGCTACAGGACAGCTTAGACCCAGAGGCATTTGACGACGTTTATGCGGTTCTTGAGGAATTGCGCGTACCGGAGGACACCTACAGCTACATTCTTACAGAAGAGGAATACAATGACCTGTTTGTCAGTGCGACTTACTTCGGGTTTGGTTTTTCTATGGAGCAAATTAGCGCAAGCCGGGTGAAAATTCGTTTTGTTTATGACAATTCCCCCGCCGCTGCAGCTGGCATTGCCCGAGGCGATGAACTATTGGAAATAGATGGGCAGTCGGTAGCGGACTTACTTGCCAATGGGGAGTTTAATAACGCATTGGGCCCCAACGAGAGTGGCGTCAGTAAAAGCGTTACCTGGAGACGTCCGGACGGTAGTGAAGAAACCGAACTCTTAAGTAAAGTTGAAGTAGAAACCAATACCGTTATGGGGTCTCAAACTTACACACAAAATGGAGAAACGGTTGGTTACTTTGCTCTGGACTCATTCATTAACCGCACGGGTTCAGACTTAAACATGGCATTTGATCAGTTTGCCGCCGACAACATCGACCATTTAGTCATTGATGTGCGCTATAACGGCGGTGGTTTAATTCGTTACGCTAATCAAATTTCTACTCAGACTGCCGGCAGCAATGTGCTGGGTAAAACCTTTCTGCAATACCGCTTTAACGAGCAGAACAGCGACCAGAACCAGACACTCCCTTTTAGTTTGGTCGATGGTGTCGAGCAACTCGATTTAGACCGGGTGTTTGTGCTAACCACCGGCAGCAGTTGTTCGTCTTCCGAAATTATTATTAACTCGTTAAGCCCGCATATTGAAGTTGTCACCATAGGCGAACAAACATGTGGAAAGCCTGTCGGTCAGCAACCTGCCGAACTCTGCGATAAAGTCACTTTTGCCATTAACTTTGAAACGGTTAACTCAGAAGGCGAAGGGAAATACTACAATGGTCTGGCACCAACCTGTTCGGTTGAAGACCAACTGGTCGCTGACTGGGGAAGCTCAGAAGATCCACTAACAGCGGCCGCAAACACATACATTAGTACCGGCAGTTGCCCGGTAAGCTCTGCCAGCGCAGAAATAAAAAAGAGCGCTCAGGCGCGCTCTTTTGTTAAACCTATTCACAACATGAAGGATAAGCGCGAGTCCCTGCAGTAAGGCTATACGCAGGAACCCGATGCAGCAGCGGTTAATCTTTAACCGCTGCTTTTCTTATGTCGCCTTTAGCCGTGTAAAACTGGTTGTTTTCGATAATACCGGGAGCAAAGCTGTCCACGCCAATGGCGGTTAAACGAAGCTCTTCAGTTTCTGCCAATTTTGCAGCCGTGTCTGCATCCACCAAACCTTTTTCCAAAGCCACATCGGCAAGCTCTTTACCATTGAGGTTAGAGGATAATTCACCGCGTTTTTGCGCTTTACGCAGCGTTTTGTAAACCGACTTCATTTCCAGCATAGAAGTAAAAGCTTTTTCCATGTGCCCTGTTGCATCACCAATACTGTCTTTCCAGTAACACAGGAAAGTATGGCGGTCACGAGTAACGCCCGGCTCCATCATGCTGACACTGATATCCTGTAAAATTTCATCAGACGGCTTTTTGAAGTGATTGCCCAGCGGGAATATCAAAATACGCATTACCCAAGCCATAAAGCGATTCGGGAAGTTATCAAAAAAGCCATAGAACGCATCGGCAATGCTGTATAAATGGTGCTTCAGCGCATAATGAACGTAAGGTAAGTCGGCTACCTGACGGCCTTCGTCTTCAAAGCGCTTCAGTACTGCCGAGCCCATATATAAATGACTCAAAATGTCACCTAAGCGGGCTGAAATCATTTCTTTACGTTTCAAATCGCCACCCATCATCAGCATAGAAATATCTGATGCTAAAGCTAAACCACGGCTCATACGACCCAGCTTACGATAATAATGAGCAGTTTCACCACTCACCGGAGACTCGCCAAAGCGTGCGCCACTTAAGCCCAGCCATAAGCTGCCAAAGACGTTACTGGCGGCAAAACCGATATGCTTCATCAGCAGGCCGTCAAACTCACGCATACCCTCATCTTCATTAGGGTTAGCCGCAGCTTTCATTTCTTTAAGTACATAGGGGTGACAACGCGTTGCACCCTGACCAAATATCATCAGGTTACGGGTCAGAATATTTGCACCCTCAACCGTAATAGACACTGGCGTCGCCATGTAGGCGTGGCCTAAATAGTTATGCGGACCTAATTGAATGCCCTTACCGGCGTGAATATCCATTGCATGCTCTAATACCTCACGACCCATTTCGGTCATATGGTATTTAGTCATGGCAGTTACTACTGAAGGACTCTGTCCCTGACATAAAGCCGAAATGGTCAGACGACGCATAGATTCCAGAATGTAGTTGGTGCCACCAATTTTACCCATTGATGACTGCACACCTTCGAACATACCAATTGGCATGCCAAATTGCTGACGCACATAAGCGTAAGCACCGGTCATACGCTGAGTTACGTGGCCTGATGCAGCAGCCAGTGCCGGCAGTGAAATACCACGCCCTGCCGACAAACATTCAACCAGCATACGCCAGCCTTTACCGGCATAGTCTGAACCACCAATAATCCATTTCAGCGGAATAAAGACGTCTTTACCATAGGTTGTACCGTTCAGAAACGCCTGGTTCAGAGGAAAATGACGGTCGCCAATTTCAACACCTTTGTGCGATGTCGGAATTAACGCACAAGTAATGCCAATTTCTTTCTTATCACCTAATAAGGCATCCGGGTCGTAGAGTTTAAATGCCAAACCCAGAACCGTTGCTGAAGGCGCTAAGGTAATATAACGCTTCGACCAGTTAAGACGAATGCCAACAACTTCTTCACCCTCGTGCTCGCCTTTACAAATAATACCTTCATCCGGAATAGCACCAGCATCTGAGCCAGCTTCCGGTCCGGTTAAGGCAAAACACGGAATGTCGGTACCATCAGACAGGCGTGGCAACCAATAGTCTTTTTGCTCTTTGGTACCATAATGAGTTAGTAACTCGCCCGGCCCCAGGGAGTTTGGAACCATAACAGAGACCGCAGCACTGATAGAACGACTGGCAATTCGCGAAACAATGTAGGAGTTTGCCGCCGGGGTAAAGTCGAGGCCGCCGTAATCTTTACCAATAATCATGGCGAAGAAGCGTTCTTTACGCAGATAATCCCAAACTTGTTTAGGTAAATCGCGATCCTGCTGAACAATTTTAAAATCATCCAGCATGTCCAGCAGTTTAGCCAACTGGTTGTCGACAAACGCCTGTTCTTCGGCAGTGAGTTTAGGTTCAGGTACATCCAGCAGTTTTTGCCAGTCCGGACGTCCGCTGAACAGCTCTCCGTCCCACCATACATCGCCCGCTTCCATGGCCTCACGTTCTGTGTCAGACATAGGCGGCAAAATGCGTTTAAAAATAGCAAAAACGGGTTTAGTCACCAGGCTGCGACGGATATCTCCGACTGCAAACACCAGTACCACTAAAACCACTAACAGAATAAAAATTTCCATGGGTATCTCCAGTGCACCATCACAATAAAAGTGTAGTCAAATCTCAAACTTACGACAGGTTGTTTACGCTTCTTCCAGCCCGCCGGAAACAAATGGGATCAAATGATCAATAACATCCTGCGCACCCACTTTTTGATTGAATTCGGCCTCAGCAATTTCAATCAGAGCTTGCCCAGATACCTGGGCAAAAACTGCTGCTCCCAGAATAAAGTGTAGACGCCAGAACATTTGTTGCTCATCCAAATGTGGATTCGCGCGCTTTAATAAAGCCATTAAATGCTGTAATACCTCACCAAACTCCTGCTGAGTGTATTTACGTAAATGCCCCTGAATTTCGGAATAAGCAAAGCCCAGTAATCTTAAAAAGATATCGGGGCCGTGTTTATTAACTTCGGTTAACTTTGCCAGAGGTATTTTAAAGCGCTTAAACAATTCTTCCGTTTTTAACTCGCTCTGCTGCTCTGCCAGCTTTAACTGTTCTTCCAGAACCGGCATAAAAACAACCAGATAACGCGCCATTACGGCCTGAATAAGTGCTTTTTTTGAGCCAAAGTGATAGTTTACAGAAGCAAGGTTAACCCCCGCTTCCTGCGTAATTTGCCTTAACGAAGTCTGCTCAAATCCATCGCGGGAAAAGAGCATTTCTGCGGCATTAAGTATTTTCTTTTGAGTCGGAATTCGGGCTGCCATGAAATAAATAAACGCATGATTTAAACATGCGTTTAATCTAATTCATGTCGTTTCAGCGTGCAAGTGTTCGCTGAATTTATTTTTGGTAAGAGTGTAAACCTTTTCAGGCTGCACTTAGTGGCGCCAATAATGACGATGGAACAAAATAAGTACCGTCATAATTTCCAGACGGCCTGCCAGCATAGCAAAAACCAGCAAAAGTTTAGCTCCCCCGTCAAGGCTCGCGAAGTTTCCTGCCGGACCAATAATGTCGCCTAATCCAGGTCCAACGTTGCCCACCGCAGAAGCCGCACCTGATATTGCCGTCATAAAATCCAGATCAAATAATGATAACCCCAATGCAATAACCGCTATCAGCAAAAAGTACATAAAGCAAAAAGCGACCATTGAGCCAAGTAATGAGTCATTTACCCGACGCTCCTGATAGGTCTGGACACTGACCAGGTTAGGATGAATTAACTGGCTGAACTGTTTTCTTAATAACAGCTGCGACAACTGAAAACGAAAAATTTTCATACCGCCGGAAGTTGAGCCGGTGCAGCCGCCAATAAACATTAAGTAGAAGAAAGCCATTAACGACCAACTTCCCCAGTTTCCGTAATCTTCGGTTGCGTAACCGGTTGTGGTCACAACTGACACGACATTAAATGCCGTATGCATTAATGCATCACCAAGTTCCCGTCCTTTAACTATCTGAACCAGGGTAATCAACGCAATAGCAATGAGAAGGAAGGTAACAAAAGCCCGTACCTGGCTATCTTTCCACAATGGTCCAAAGTCACCTTTTACAAAGCGAATGTAGAGCACAAAAGGTAAGGCGCCTGCCACCATAAAAATAGTGCCCGTTATCACCAAAAATGGTGTATTAGAAAAATGCCCAAAAGACGCATCGTAGTTAGAGAAGCCTGCTGTCGCTATGGTGGTCATGCCGTGCACAAAGGCATCAAAACTGCCCATGCCGCCAATTAAATACAAGCTAATAACGGCAGCCGTCAGAATGAGGTAAACCCGCCCTATTGCCAAAACCATATGGCTGGAACGTGGCATAAATTTACCCGACATATCGGAAGATTCAGCCTGGAACAGGCGCATGCCGCCAACTTGCAAAAACGGCAAAATGGCCATAGCCATAACGATAATTCCGATTCCGCCCAACCATTGCAACATAGCCCGCCACAACAGAACACTCGCGGGCAAGTCGTCCAGCCCCGAGATAACGGTGGCTCCGGTAGTTGTAATGGCTGACATGGCTTCAAACCAGGCACTGGAGAAGTCCAGATAAGGTCGAGCAAAAATAAACGGCAAGGTGGCGAATAAGCTGGCCGAAACCCAGCATAAGGAGGTCAACAGAAAAACTTGTCGTGCCCGCAGTTTGGCCTCACCCGCTGGCTGCAAAAACAGAAGCAAACCAAAAACCAGACCCAGGCTGGATAATGTCAGGTAAGTCCACTGCTCTTTTTCGCCACTAACCACCGCCATAACAAAGGGCGCCAGCAAGGCGATAGAAAGCAATGCAATGAGCCCGCCAATGGCTTTCAGCAATAGCTTAATAGCCTGACGCTTATCAAGCGGAGTCTGACGCAATGACTGGCTTGCCTGCATTGACATAGTTTTAGTTAGACGTGTCTAAAGGAGCAAATGATTTCACCAAATCATCAATCGCTTTCATCTGCTGAAGGTAGGGCTCCAGAGCGTGCAGAGGTAAAGCACAGGGACCATCGCATTTCGCTTCATCGGGGTTCGGGTGCGCTTCAATAAACAAACCAGCAATACCCAGCGACATACCAGAACGAGCCAACTGCGCTGCTTGCGCGCGGCGTCCGTCAGCAGAGTCAGCTCTGCCGCCAGGACGCTGCAAAGCGTGAGTTGCGTCAAAAATAACCGGCGCCATGGGTTTCATCTCGTCCATACCAAGCATATCAACAATGAGATTGTTATAACCAAAGCTTGAACCTCGCTCACACAACATCAGCTTCTCGTTACCGGCCTCGCCAAACTTTTTAATAATGTGCTTCATTTCCTGCGGCGCAAGAAACTGTGGCTTTTTAATATTAACCATAGACCCGGTTTCAGCCAGTGCTACAACCAGGTCAGTCTGACGGGCGAGAAACGCCGGTAACTGCAATACATCAACCACTTCAGCGACCGGTGCTGCCTGATGCGGCTCGTGTACATCGGTAATTAAAGGTACATTAAACTGCTGTTTCACTTCTTCAAAAATGCGCAGTCCTTCTTCCAGACCGGGGCCGCGAAAAGAGTGAATGGATGACCGATTGGCTTTATCAAACGACGCCTTAAACACGTAAGGAATGCCAAGCCTGCTGGTTACCTCAACGTAATGCTCAGCAATTCGCAAAGCTAAATCACGGGATTCCAGCACATTCATCCCGCCAAATAAAACAAAGGGTTTCTCATTTGCTATTTGAATGTCACCAAGCTGTAACTCTTTAATCATCATAAACTCCCGCGGTTAACTACCGACAACTCGTAGAATCTGTCCGGCGAAATACGCCATATAGGTTCCAAGCGCATAACCCATTACCGCTAATAATACACCAACCGGCGCCAATGACGGATGAAAAGCTGAAGCAACAACCGGTGCTGACGCTGCGCCACCCACATTAGCCTGACTGCCCACAGCCATATAAAATACAGGAGCACGAAGCAGTTTAGCCACGAATAACATAAGCCCAGCATGGATCAGCATCCAGATAGCACCAATTAAGAAGTACTTAGGCGCCTCTACTATTTTGGTTACGTCCATATGCAGGCCAATGCTGGCCACCAGAATATAAACAAAAACGGAGCCTATTTTTGACGCCCCGGCGGCCTCCAAAGAACGAGCCCGGGTAAAAGAAAGTGCAATACCGCCAGCAGTGGCTAAAACAATGACCCAGAAAAACAGACTGTCCAGGCTGAACTTACTTAGTGCAGGATAATTCGTTGCTATTCCCGGAGCTATCCAGTCAGCCAGCAAATGCGCTAACCCGGCAATACCGAAACCAACAGCCAGAATCAGCATTAAATCACGTAAGCTCGGGTTTCTGACATGCTCGGCTTCATACTGCTCCACTTTACGACGAATGTTGTCGATAGCGGATGTATCAGCGCCGGTGCGGGCATCAATTTTCTTAGCATTTGCTGCCATATAAAGCAGTACAGCCATCCATAAGTTGGCAACAATAATGTCTACTGTCACCATGGCTGAGAAAATATCACCGCCGACTTCATAAACTTCTTTCATGGCAGCCTGGTTTGCGCCGCCACCAATCCAGCTTCCGGCAATGGTTGTCATGCCACGCCAAACAGCATCAGGGCCCGCACCGCCAAGCATTTCAGGGAATATGGCAGACACCAGTAACAAGGCTATAGGTCCGCCAATGACAATACCAAAAGTACCGGTTAAAAATAGAATAAGAGCCTTTGACCCAAGACCCATTACGGCTTTTAAATCCAGACTTAGGGTAAGCAATACCATACAGGCGGGTAACAGATAATCCATTGCTATATCTGTTACGGCAGTTTGATTTCCGTCGACAATACCAAAAGTATTCAGCAAAGACGGTATGAAATAGCAAAGCAGTAAAGCCGGAACAAAACGATAGAATTTCTTGAAAAAAGGATGCTCGCTGCTATTAGTGTAAAATACAAAACCAAGGATGGTCAGCAATAAACCAATAACAACCCCATCGTTAGTGATTAAGGCATTCGTTTCCGAAACAACAGACTCAGGCGCTAACATAGGTACTCCTTTTACTTAACCGGCAATAAGTGCTTGTTTGGACACAGCCACATGCAACAGGAAGGCTATCCAGCCGCAAGCGCCAATAAAACCAAGCCAGCGCGCACCAGCTGTTTTTCCTTTCATAGCTAAGACACCAAAGCCAATATAAGCAATAACACCTATGACTTTATCAGTTAACCAGGGAACCTGAATTGGGTACATGCTTAACGTCACCATGATACCCACCGCACTGAGCAACAATAAGGTATCGTTAACGTGAGGGACTATCTTCAACCACTTCTTTTTTAATAAAGGTGAGTCAAGAAGCAGAAGCACAAAACGGAATAAAAAAAGGCTGATCGAAATCAGCACAAATAATACATGCAGGTGTTTAAAAGCAGCGTACACAGTAACCTCTTATTTTTAATTTAATTAAATGGTTCTCAACTCAGGCAGGGATTTTATAACAACATCAAGAAACTTAGGTGAATAATAGCGGCCCCGTTCATCTTTCAGGCGTACCGCAATATCGCTGTCACTAATGCCACTTTCCCACCAATCCAGCAACTGCTCGGTCAACAGAAGAACCTGAGTGCTTATCGCGATATCCGAGCCTTGTTTACCTTCGGGCAAACCCAGGCCGTCCCAGCGCTCCAGTCTTTCAATAAGTGCCCTGTGCGCATTTTGTGTTGCTTCATGCTCACCGTGCCCCAACGCTCGTAATGAGCGGGCAACTCGTTGCTGACACGTGGTTTCTACCGCTGCAGCCGCATCTGAAGCGCAATTAAGCAACGGCCGCGCTTGCGCAAATAAAGACCAGGCCAAAGCCGTTGTCTCTGCGTCTTCTGCCGCAACTTTTTGAGCTACAGCATATGCCAATCGAACTTCGCTGTTTTGCTCCAGAATGCCGTTAAAATGGCTGGCATGGTGCAGCATAAGTTGATCGGCTAAACGCGCCAGAAACTGATCGGAATCTTCCAGACAAACCACGTTATCCTGTGCCAGTTGTACATTTTCAGAAAATAGTTGAAGCACATGGTGATCATCGGCCGTAAGTGCTCTGGATAAGCCGCCGATAAACAAAACAGAACCGTGCGACCGGCAATGACTGCGGCAATATAACAATACGAAGTCGTCACCATAATACGAGCCATGATTCGCAATAACATGCTCTAACTCGGCTAAGGCCTTTGACGGAATAACTGAACGTAAAGTCTGACCAACACAAACCCCGGAATCTTCTCCATGAGCGGCTAACACTTTATAAGATGAGCCGTCTTCATTGGAAGTAGCATACAAGGTTTGTTTGGCACCGCCGATTACCCAGCTCAACTGCTGCACTAAACCATCAACAAAACTGTTCATTGGTTGCAGAGCATAAAGATTAGCCGAAGCGGCGATGATTTTCTCAAGCCCGTGACGACTTTGATCAATGGACATGATATCGCGGTACGAACGCAGCGATGACATTACTGCAGTAAAGAGTTTCTGTGCAGTGAGTTCGGTTTTGGATTTGTAGTCGTTGATGTCGTAGTTAACGATAACCGTGCGTTCAGGTGCCTGACCCGGCTGCCCTGTCCGCAAAATAATACGAGTAAAGTGGTTGTCGGCTTCTTCCCGAATATAACGCGCTACCTGCAGTCCGGCATCATCGGTTTCCATAACAACGTCCAGCAGTAATATAGCTGCGTCAGGATGCTCGTCAATTAACCGCTTTGCTTCTTCACCAGAAAAAGCACTGTAAAACTTTAAACCACGACCTAAAAAATTAAAGTCGTTGAGTGCCAGTTTGGTTACCGCATGCACCTCTGGTTCATCATCGACAATCAGAATTTTCCAGTATTCTGTCGGTAATTTTGTGGTTTGCTGGCTGGTTTCGTCAGCAAACATAAACTGATTGCTCATTATTAGTCTCTCCCCGCCCTGGCTTTTTTCCCGCCGGTAACTCGGTCTACCCTAGCATAATCCTGCCAACGGTTAACCTTTTTATAACCACTTTTAAACAGTAGCTCTGCAACGCTATCAGCCTGTTGCCATCCCTGCTCAAGTAGTAACCAACCCTGGTCTGCTAAATGGTTGTTGGCTTCTTTTATAATAGTCTCTATATCGGCTAAACCGTTATTTTCCGCAATTAACGCCGTCTGGGGCTCAAATCTGACATCTCCCATACTCAAGTGCGGATCGCCTGCATCAATGTATGGAGGGTTCGATAAAATCAAGTCAAATTTAAGAGACTTTGGCACAGATTGAAACCAGTTGCTGCACAAAATTTCAACATTTAAGCCTAAAGCCTGACTATTCCGGCGTGCCAGTTCCACCGCATCGCCGCTTTTATCGCACGCCCAAACTTGCCAGCCGGGACGTTCCGACTTTAATGCCAAGGCGACCGCTCCCGTACCCGTGCCTAAATCCAGTACGCGGGCATTTTCAGGAAGCTCAAGACTAAGCGCCGCTTCAACCAGCGTTTCAGTATCGGGACGGGGAATTAACGTGCTGGCGTTTACTTCAAGCATCAATGACCAAAACTCGCGGCGACCAGTGATATGAGCCACGGGCTTGCCTTTCTGCCGGGCTAAAATACATTCCTCATAATGCCGTTGCTGCTCTTGTGTCAGCGGCTTTTCCGGCCAGGTCATAAGGTAAGTTTTTTCTTTATCCAGCACAAAGCAAAGTAAGGCAGAAACATCCGCAGCAGCATCTTCACTCTGCTCTAACTGCTCCCGCCCCCATTTTATGGCTTGCTGCAGCGTCATTGCTGTCCTTCAGACAGAGCCGCCAGTTGATCCGCCTGATGCTCAGTAATAATGGCATCCAGTATCAAATCGATATCGCCGGTAAGTACTTCATCTAACCGATACAGCGTCAGGTTAATGCGGTGGTCTGTTACCCGGCTTTGCGGGTAATTATAAGTGCGAATGCGCTCTGAACGATCACCACTTCCTACCAAATTACGGCGGGTACTGTCTTCTTCTGCCTGACGTTTTTCATCTTCCAGACGTTGTATTCTTGCCTGTAAAACCGACATGGCTTTAGCCCGGTTTTTATGTTGCGAACGCTCTTCCTGACATTCAACAACCACACCAGTTGGTATGTGGGTAAGACGAATAGCAGAATCGGTTCGGTTAACGTGCTGACCACCAGCACCCGAGGCGCGGTAAGTATCGACACGTAAGTCCGCCGGGTTAATTTCAACGGCCTCGGCTTCTGGAATTTCCGGTAACACGGCAACGGTACAAGCTGAAGTATGAATACGCCCTTGCGATTCAGTTTCAGGAACACGCTGCACCCGATGCCCACCAGACTCAAACTTCATGCGCCCGTAAACACCATCACCACTCATGTGAGCAATAATTTCTTTATAACCGCCGTGTTCGCCATCACTGGCACTGACAATATTGACCTTCCAGCCATTTTTTTCAGCGTAGCGGCTATACATACGGAATAAATCGCCGGCGAATATCGACGCTTCATCACCGCCAGCTCCGGCCCGAATTTCCAAATAGCATGAACGATCATCGTTCGGGTCTTTAGGCAGCAACAGAAGTTGTAGGCGGTTTTCCAGCTCTTCTTCGGCTTTTCTTGCCTCTTTTAGCTCTTCTTCCGCCATTTCGCGCATTTCAGCGTCATCATCTTCAGCCATATCTTTTGCAGCTGCCTGATCATCCTGATTCTGGCGGTACTCTTCAAAGCAACCAACCACCTCTTCTAATTGAGAGTACTCACGCGATAATGAGCGAAAACGGTTTTGATCACTGATCACATCGGGCTCACCCAATAAAGCTTGCACTTCCTGATAACGCTCAACTAACCCTTCTAGTTTGCGTTCAATGGATGGATTCAACATGTTTTTATTTGCCTTTTGATGAGTCAGAGGATGGCTCTGACCAAAGTTGTTGCAAAACGGCCAGCGTATATTGGTCGTTATTTTCGCCGGCAGATTTCAATAAGCTTGTCGGTTTATGCGTTAACTGCTGCACCAGCCTGTGACTGAATCGTTGCAGCACTTCGGCCGGGTCTTTGCCCTGCTCTATTTGCGCTAATGCTTTTTTTAACTGCTCGTCAGCTAGTGTTTTTGTGTGCGTACGGTACTCCCGCACCAGCTCTACACTATTCAGGGATTTCAGCCAGTCATTAAACTCTTTCGTTTGCTGCTGAATAATAACCTGAGCTTCACGAGCTGCCTGCTCACGGTTACGAATATTTTCGCTAATAATACTTTGAAGATCGTCAACTGTATAAAGGTAAGCGTCATCGAGTTCATTAACCTGCTCTTCAATGTCCCGCGGCACAGCCAGATCAATTAACAGCATGGGTCTGTGGCGACGCTTTTTCAGTGCTTTTTCAATGCTGCCTTTGCCCACAATAGGCAAAGTACTGGCGGTTGAACTGACGACAATATCGGCCTGCGGTAATAACTCTGATAACTCAGACAAGCTGTGAGCCGTTGCCCCGACACGTTCAGCCATTTCGCTAGCTCGTTGCAGAGTCCGGTTTGCCACCAGAATTTCGGTTACGCCTTGTTGTTTCAAATGCTGAGCAACCAGCTCGGAAGTATCACCGGCTCCAATCAGCAGCACCTTCGATTTCTGCAAATTAGCGAAAATATGACGCGCCATAGAAACCGCAGCATATGCAACCGAAACCGCGTTTTGACCTACCGCGGTTTCATTTCTAACGGTTTTTGCTACACGAAAGGTTTGCTGAAATAAGCGTTCAAGGATACCGCCCACCGAGGCCTGACGTTTTGCGGCCTGATACGCTTGCTTCACCTGCCCCAGAATTTGTGGCTCGCCAAGCACCAGTGAGTCTAAACCACTGGCAACCGACATAAGATGAGTAATGGCCTGCTCGCCCTGAAAGTGATAATGATGATTTTCCAGCGCATTTGGTGCCAATTTGTGGAAACCGGTTAACCAGCCCAGGAGCAAGTCGCCAGACACTTCACCCCGGCAATATAGCTCGGTTCGGTTACAGGTAGAGACGATGACGGCTTCTTCAACACCTTGAAGATTACGTACAGCCTGCAGCGCAGCATCAAGCTGTTCAGCACTGAACGCAACTTGCTCGCGCAAATCGACTGATGCGGTTTTATGATTAATTCCGAGAGCTGAAATGGTCATCTGACTGTGAAACTCGTTATCCCAACGCGGCCAAAATCTAAGTTGCCCGATTGTACGTGAAAGCCTTAGTCATTGAAAGTGACAGCGCTTTCTGGTCAACTAATTACATTCCGATTGCAGCAATTGAAAAATATGATTCAACGCCGACTATTCTGGGTTTACCTGGTTGTCATAACATCGTTAACCGGGTGCGCGCTGCCGACGCCATCAGAGCAAGCAAGCAGTACCGAAGTTAATCAACGTATTATTGACGCTCATCAACAAAAGCTGGAGCAGTTGCAACAGTGGTCGTTAAGTGGCCGCATGGCGGTTATTCAAAAGCAAAATAAGGAAAGGGACAGTTTTTACATTAACTGGCACTACCAGCCTCACCAACAGGTTATTCGTTTTTCTCACCCGCTAAAAGGCCAACTGGCTAAGCTGACCGTCGATGACAGCGGCGCCTTGTTAACTGACTCCGATGATCAGGAACGCTGGGCTCCTTCAGCAGACGCTTTATTATACCGTCTACTGGGTGCAGCCGTTCCCTTTGAGCAGTTACACCACTGGGTTCTGGGCAGAAAAACAAACTCACTAAAGTCTGTGAGTTATCATAAAGATGGAACCTTAGCTCAGTCGACGATATTTCACCGGGGTCAAAACTGGCAGCTCAACTGGTTCTATGATCAGGACAAAGTACAAACAGTAACCTTGCCGGAACAAATCCATCTGGAAAGTCCGGTTCTACTGATAAAGGTACAAGTGAACGAATGGCAGTAAACATCTTAACGCTCCCAGCTCCGGCGAAACTCAACCTATTTTTGCATATTATCGGGCGCCGCTCCGACGGGTACCACAATTTACAGACTGTTTTTCAGTTTCTGGACTACGCCGACACTCTGAAATTCTATACCGCCGCCGACGACAAGTTTGATTTAATTGACCACGATAGCCACATTCCCCGCGACGAGAATTTAGTCTGGAAGGCGTTAACAGCGCTAAGAAAAACATACGAAGAAAAAGGCATTACGCAACTTCCTGGCTGCTCGATTGAATTAATTAAGAGACTTCCTCAGGGTGCCGGGCTAGGTGGTGGTTCATCTAATGCGGCAACCGCACTGGTGGGGCTGAATCAGCTTTGGGGTAGCCATTTAAATAGCACTGAATTACAGGCAATAGGTCGCAAACTCGGTGCCGATGTGCCTGTGTTTATTCATGGACATGCTTGTTTTGCTGAAGGTATCGGCGATGTGTTCACTAATATAACACCGCCTACTCCGTGGTATTTAGTGGTTAAACCCAATGTTTCTATCAGTACGGCTGCGTTGTTCTCTCACCCTAAGCTAGAACGCAACTGCTCGCCGGTTACCGCGGACAACTGGCAACAGCAAAAAGTCGCGAATGTGTTTGAACCAGTGGTCTGCGATCTACACACCGAAGTTGCTATGTTACGCCGTGCCTTGCTAGAATACGCCCCGACTCGGCTCACTGGCAGTGGAGCATGTCTTTTTTCAACATTCGAAACAAGACAAGCCGCAAAGGAAGCGCAACAGCAGGTTCCCAAAGAACTTTGCTCATTTATCGCTCAAGGCCAGAACCGTTCACCACTTATCCAGACATTAACCCAATAAAAGTCGAGGTATGTTGTGCCTGACATGAAACTTTTCGCCGGCAACGCCACTCCTGAGCTAGCCCAGAAAATCGCCGATCGCCTTTATATCAAACTTGGTGAAGCTTCCGTTGGTCGCTTTAGTGACGGCGAAATTAGCGTCGCCATCAATGAAAACGTCCGCGGTTCCGACGTCTTTATTCTTCAATCTACGTGCGCCCCAACCAATGACAATTTAATGGAACTCATTGTTATGGTGGACGCCTTACGTCGTGCGTCTGCTGGTCGTATTACTGCAGTGATGCCTTATTTTGGTTACGCTCGTCAGGATCGCCGGGTTCGTTCAGCTCGTGTTCCTATTACTGCTAAAGTTGTTGCCGATTTCTTATCCAGTGTGGGTGTTGACCGTGTACTGACTGTCGACTTACACGCAGAGCAAATTCAGGGCTTCTTCGATGTGCCTGTCGATAACGTTTTCGGAACCCCGGTTTTATTAGAGCACATGCGTCAGCAAAACTTCGACCATCCGGTTGTGGTCTCTCCTGATATTGGTGGTGTTGTGCGTGCCCGTGCTTTTGCCAAGCTAATGGACGACACCGATTTAGCCATCATTGATAAGCGCCGTCCGTCAGCCAACGTATCGCAGGTTATGCACATAATTGGTGATGTTAAAGGCCGTGACTGCATTATTGTCGATGACATGATTGATACTGGCGGAACGCTTTGCAAAGCCGCAGAAGCACTGAAATCTCACGGTGCAAAGCGTGTGTTTGCTTACGCTACTCACCCGGTGTTTTCCGGTAATGCGGTGCAGAACATTAAAGACTCTGAAATTGACGAATTTATCGTTACCGACAGTGTTCCGTTGAGCGATGCCATGAAAGCCACTGGTAAAGTTACTCAGTTAACCTTGTCCGGTATGCTTTCAGAAGCACTGCGTCGAGTCAGTAATGAAGAATCTATTTCAGCAATGTTCGATTACTGATTGTTGTAATTATTCCTGCCCAGTGCTAGTATTGCGCGCCCTTAGAAACCGGCCTCGTTGTCGGTTTCTAAGTTTCTGGGTCAGCTCTTGGTCGCGAGTGCTGACAAATAAAAACTTTAAACATTGAGAGGCCAAATCATGGCTGAATTAGATTTTAACATCCAAGCTACCGTCCGCACGGACAAAGGGAAAGGTGCGAGCCGCCGCCTGCGTCATGAGGACAAAGTACCAGCGATTTTATACGGTGGTCAGGGCGAGCCAATCGCATTAGCGTTAGACCACAATAAAGTGAATAACATGGCCGACTACGAAGCCTTCTATTCACACATTGTGACGCTGGAATTTGATGGTAAGAAACATCAGGCAATCCTAAAAGACATGCAGCGTCACCCGTACAAGCCTAAATTGACTCACCTGGATTTCCAGCGTGTAGAAAAAGGCCACAAACTTCACACTAACTTACCTCTGCATTTCTTAAACGAAACAACTGCGAAGGGCGTTAAAGAAGAAGGCGGTGTTGTTGTTCACCACGTAAACGACGTGGAAATTACTGTATTACCGAAAGACTTACCAGAATACCTGGAAGTTGATATTGCTGAACTCAGCGTAGGTGACACCATTCACCTGACTGACTTAAAACTGCCAAAAGGCGTTGAGTTAGTTGAACTGACTAAAGGTGAAGACCACGACCAGGCGGTTGTGTCTATTACTGCTCCTCGCGTCGAGAAAGAAGAGACCGAAGAAGATACAGTAGCACCCGGCGACGTTCCTGCTGAAAACAGCAAAGACGCTGACGAAGAATAAGTCAGTCTCCTGTTATGGGAACTGAAGTAAAACTGCTTGTGGGCCTGGGAAATCCGGGCCCCGAGTATGAACGAACTCGCCACAACGCTGGTTTCTGGTTAGTCGATGACTTTTGCAGACGCCACGCGATTACGCTCTCCCCTGATACAAAAAGCAAAGCTCTGATTGGACGCTGGCAACAAGGCGCTCATGACCTGCGCATTGTATTACCACAAAATTTTATGAACCGTAGTGGCTTCTCTGTTGCGGCTCTGGCTAACTTTTATAAAATACCGGCTAACGAAATTTTAGTGGCTTACGATGAGCTCGATTTACCACCCGGCGTTGCTAAGTTTAAGAAAGGTGGAGGTGCCGGCGGGCATAACGGAATTAAAGACATTATTGCCCAGACAGGCAGCCAGGACTTTATGCGGTTACGCATTGGTATTGGCCACCCGGGCGATAAAACGAAGGTAACTGGCTTTGTCTTAGGCAAAGCTTCAGCAAATGAACAGCGGCTTATTGATGACTGTATCGATGAAGCCAGCCGCAGTATCGACACATTAATGGCGGAAGGCTGGGGAACTGCGTTGCAGCGCCTGCATAGCTACCGCCCTGAACAGAAAGGCTAAACTCTCATGGGATTTCGATGTGGTATCGTTGGTTTACCTAACGTAGGTAAATCCACTCTCTTCAACGCACTGACCAAAGCAGGCATTGAAGCTGCAAACTTTCCATTTTGTACCATCGAACCAAACACTGGCGTTGTGCCTGTTCCTGACCCTCGCCTTGATAAACTAGCCGCTATTGTTAACCCGGAACGAGTCATTCCAACAACCATGGAGTTTGTGGATATCGCCGGGTTAGTTAAAGGTGCTTCAAAAGGCGAAGGCTTAGGTAACCAGTTTTTAGCAAACATTCGTGAAACTGACGCTATTGGCCATGTTGTTCGCTGTTTTGAAGACGACAACATAGTGCATGTCAGCGGTGGTATCGACCCTGCCGATGACATTGACACCATTAACACCGAGCTGGCATTAGCCGATTTAGACTCGGTTGATAAGTCTCTATACCGTTTAAGTAAAAAAGCGAAAGGTGGAGATTCACAAGCTAAAGCCGAAATCGCCGTGCTGGAAAAGCTGAAACCGGCACTGGACGAAGGCCAAATGGCTCGTTCTGTTGAGCTAAGCAAAGATGAGCGTGCCACTATTCGTTCATACAACTTGCTAACTTTAAAGCCGACTATGTACATTGCTAATGTCAACGAAGACGGCTTTGAAAATAACCCTCATCTTGACAAAGTTCGTGAAATTGCCGCAACCGAGAATGCGGTAGTCGTTCCGGTATGTGCCGCTATTGAATCAGAAATTGCCGAGCTGGACGAAGCCGATAAAGAAGAGTTCTTAAGCGAACTGGGTCAGGACGAACCGGGGCTTAACCGCGTTATTCGTGGCGGCTATGAACTACTAAACCTGCACACTTACTTCACCGCCGGCGTAAAGGAAGTTCGCGCCTGGACAGTTAAAGTGGGTTCAACTGCACCGCAGGCAGCCGGACGCATTCATACTGACTTTGAAAAAGGCTTTATTCGTGCCGAGATTGTTGGTTATGACGACTATATAGCTAACAACGGTGAACAAGGCGCAAAAGATGCCGGGAAATGGCGTCTCGAAGGGAAAGAGTACATTGTGAAAGACGGCGATGTCATTCACTTCCGCTTTAACGTTTAAATACCGATTAGTGGCTCGCTCTCAGCGAGCCACTTTTTCCTCATTACTCTTCAACAATATCGCCATGCATTGGCGCCAGCACGCCCAATAACTGATTCTGCGCTGAAACCGGCACATCCTCTTTTTCCATTGCAGCAATCAAGTGTTCGACTAAAGCGTTAAAATCCGCATTGTCGACTCCCATATTACGATGGGAAGTTTTCATATCCTCGCCACTGTAATCACAAGGACCGCCACTTAAGTCACACACTTGTTCACTAATGAGTTTGTGCACACGCATAATATCAACACCATCAAAATGATGCGCAATACGCTCATCACCACCCACCCGATAGAGCATTTCTTCGACGATAGTCTCTATGCCCTGCTGCTCACCCAGTTGCTGATACAGACTCTGAGCAAAGCTAAGCGGCGAAAACAACAAGACCGCCATTAACAAAACGGTTTTCATAGTCTCTCCTTAAAAGGCTGCCTGAACCGATAAATACCAACCCGTTTGATCATCCAGGCCGGCAATCGAGCCCAGATCGGTGTAGGCACCAACGACCGATACATGTTTATTCGGGAAATAAGCAACAAAAAGATCTTTCCAGTCCTGCTCTTGAGCAAAACTTAAGTTGTCCGGTTTCTGTCGGTACTCAACGCCTACAGCCCAATAACGATTAATAAACGCAGCTACGGAAGCTTCAGCCAGCCACTCGCGTCCATCTTCTTTATCGCCGCCAAAGCCCAGTAAGCCCAATTGATTAGCTTTACTTGAACGCAAAGTCAGATTAGCAACCCAGGTACGGTGGAAAGGCCCGTCTAGCCAGGCTTTTGCCGCACTGACATACCAGTCGGTGCCACTGTCATCCTGAGAGCCTACCGCCGCTGGCAACTCATAATCGTTGTTCTTCTTATGTTGTAAACCCAGGCTTATTTGCGGTAGGCCACCATAAATTAAGTCTCCTGCCAAACGTACTTTTGCACCAACAATGCTTTGGCTCAATTCGCCGCCAATAGTGGAGAGATCAAAGGTTTGTTCAGCATACGAAAGCTCAATACGGTTGTTCCAGCTCAAACTGGCGCCCTGAACACTTAAGCGGAAATCATCAACTGAAACTTCACTTAAGTTAACCGTCGCGCCAAATTGGCCTTCACCGGCATAACTGCTTAACGTAGCCCAGGGCACTATGCCTCCGCCGCCAGAGCCTTCAAGACTACTGGTACCACCGGTCGCTAGTAATCGGGCTCCCTGATCCGCTGCTGCAGGCGGGGTTAAAGCTAGAGCACAGGTCAGCAAAAAACCGCCACCATATAAACACTTGTTCATCATTCGTTATCATCCATTGGTTTCATGGTTATTTAAGTAATCTATAAAGCCTGAAATTGGTAAGGGTTTGCTAAAGAAATAGCCTTGCAACTCATCGCAATGCATCGACTGCAACACTCTCCAGCTATCCTCATTTTCCACACCTTCTGCAACGACACGAAGACCTAACTCGTGAGCTAAGTGTATGGTTGAACGAACAATAGATTTGTCCTTAGACTCCTCGCTCAAATGCTGCACAAAGGCCCGGTCTACTTTCAATTCCTCTACTGGTAAACGGCGCAATTGTGCCAATGAGGAGTGACCGGTACCGTAGTCATCAATTGATATTGAAAACCCAAGACGCTTCAATGTTTCCAGCCGGGCAATGGCTTTTTCCGGGTCTTTCATTACCGCACTTTCTGTAATTTCCAGTACCAGTAATTTTGGCAACTCAGGAAAATCAATAATGAGTTGTTCAAACAGCAAGGGTAAGGCGTCGCTCAATAAGTCGACGGTTGACAAATTGATGCTCAATTTTAAAGTTCGCCCCTGCTCATGCCAGCTCTGAAGCAGTTTGGCCGACTCTCTGCACACCCAGTTGGTCAACTCTGTAATGGCTCCGGATTGCTCTGCTAACGGAATAAATTCATCCGGTCCGACAAATCCGAGCTTATCACTTTGCCATCTCAACAATACCTCAGCCCCCACCAATGAACCCGTCTGGCAATTAATTTTAGGTTGCAGTACAAGATGTAGCTCCTTATCCGCTACTGCGTCTTTAAGGGACTCGATAATTTGCAGGCGCCGCATGTATTGTTCGTCCAACCCACTTTTATATTCAACATAAAAGCTCTTCTGGAGTTTGGACTGCTGAACACTGACTTGCGCGCGACGAATAAGTAAGTCGACCTCGTTGCCATGCCCAGGAAAATAAACAACACCGATATTAAAGGCCAGCCGATAATCACTGTCGCCGACTTTAAAAGGCGTATCAAGAAAAGAGTGAAGCTCTTTAATTTTGTTGTCGAGATCGAATTCGGACTTATCAGAAGCGTATAAAACAGCAAATTCGTCGCCACCGATGCGAGCCAATAATTCAGCGTTGCCACAACACCACTTCAGCCGGGCAGATAACTGACGCAGGATGTCATCACCGATTTCCTGCCCCACACTGTCGTTGAGAACTCTGAATTGATGAATATTCAACAATAACAGGCATCCGGAGCTGGTATTGCCATCTAAACGGTACTGTAACTGCTCACGGAAAAACGAACGATTCGGTAAATCGGTTAAATGGTCATGAGATGCCTGATAAGAAATTCTTTTTTCACGTTCGGAAATAGCCTTGCGCATGCTGCCAAAGGTATTCGCCAGCTCTCCGAACTCATCGTCGTTCAGCGACAACTCGGATTCGCTGTAGTCGCCTTGCTGTAATTTCCTAGCCGCTCCCGATAACTGCTGTAACGGACGGGAAACCCCTCGGGCTATAATCGCCGCTAAAAGCATAGCTATAACCAGAGCGACAATTGCAATTAAAGCAATTTGCCAATGCAGCCGTGTGAACTCGGCGGCCGCCGTTTCAAGTGACGTTGTCAATGCCACATGAACGGCGTCATCGGAACCGGCATCAAGCACCACTTCACTCCCCGCCAGTTCCTGGCTTAACAGCCAGTTATCAAGAGTATGACCGTCTTTGTTCAGGGCTTTTGCAAACGAGGACACTTGTCGGGCCTCCAAACTGGAAGCAATGACTTTTCCCGAGTTCTCCAGCCACAGGGTGATATCGGCATTAGCCAGGTTTTTTAACTCTTCTGCTAACCCCGAATCCACTTCAAAACCTAAGGTTGCCCAGGCAATAAGATTTGGAGCATTAACCGGTACTGTAACCAGTTGAAACAGTTCTCCTTCGACAACCGCCAGTTCACTGTTCGAGCCTGCCCCACTATGTCTAATACGTAGCTTATCAAAAGCATGAGATGATGCTATTTCTTCGCCCTCGGGAGTTTGCAGCACCATCAACTCAGCTTCAATACGCTCACCGTAATTGACCAAAGCTGACACTATGGTTTCCCGATCTTTTGAAGCCACCGCGCGTTTAAACCCAAAATCGTCGGTAAGAACTTCTGCCGCTTGCAACAACTGAGCGCTACGGCTATCCAGAAGCTCCCGGAAGACTCTTTCACTAACACTAAGCTCACGTTCAATGGAGCGGCCTAACTGATTCTCTGTAGCGACCCAAACTGCAGCTAACGCAACCAACAAAGCGCCAGCTACAAGCCCTGCAAGGATGAGAACTAAACGGGTTCTGAACCGTGTTATCATCAATTCCCTCTACGATTAAAGCGCTGTTCCAGCCGCGACGGCTCTTTATCTTTCTGCACCGGCGGTGATACTTGCACCTGCGCGGTTAGCTTCCCTGAATCTGAGGCTAATTGCACGCTCTGTGCTTTAGACAATTCGTCCCCCATCCAATAATGCCAAACCTTGATTTCAGCGGGCGGTTCTCTTTCTTCCAGATTAAGCTCCGCAATACCTTGTTCATTCGTTACAGCAACATCATATTCGTCACTTACCAACACATAGGCAACCATCTGGTCGTGAATATTGCACCCGAGAGTCACTATGCCAGCTTTATCAAAATTAACACTTGGCTTTTCTTTATCGGAATAAAGTTTTAACTCAAAATTCTTAGCCTCAGAAAAAGAGTAAACATGGTGTCGAATGTTATCACTGTTAGGAAAAACAACGTCAGTGCCAGGCTCTACTGCGCTAACCGTGGGCGTAAACTGCTTGTCCACCTGATCAACTACCGCCGACTGCCCAGGCACTTTGACAGACGGCTTTTCCCTCTCAATTAATAGTGCAGCATTTGCCAACGGCTGACCATCTGCGGCCACAACCTCAACCGTTACGGTATCTGCAACTACGTTTTGAACCACAGATGCCATGAAAAAAACACCAACAAAAAATCGCTTCACACAGGATCCTCCACAAAATCACCATTGGGCGCACATCAGTCAACCGTAACCGAAAAAACGAAATTGCGCTATGATTGGAGTACGTATTAATGATCCACTATGGTTCATTATTGGTATTTGAAATACTCAGTGGCGACATACTAATTTCGATACGAAGCTTTTACTCTTAAGCTTATGACAGGAGGGATATTCATGAGTCAGGATTATCGCACAGAGAAAGACAGTATGGGCGAGGTCAAAGTCCTCTCAAAAGCACTTTATGCTGCACAAACTCAACGCGCCGTTGATAACTTTTCCATCAGCGGGTTAACCTTACCCACTCAGTTAATACAAGCCATCGCAATGGTTAAAGCGAGTGCGGCCGGAGCAAACGCTAAAATCGGTCAGTTAGAAAAGGAACAGGCTGGCGCCATTATTAAAGCGGCTAAAGAAATCATTAACGGTCAACACTTAGAGCACTTCCCTATCGATGTATTTCAAACCGGTTCAGGCACCAGTTCCAATATGAATGTGAACGAGGTTATTGCCAATTTAGCTAAACAAAACGGTGTTGAAATTCACCCCAATGACCATGTAAACCAAAGCCAGTCAAGCAACGATGTTATACCTACCGCCATTCAGGTAGCGAGTGTGCTGGCTGTAGAAAAACAGTTAGAACCGGCTTTAAAAGGTCTTATTGACACCATTCGCAAGAAAGCCATTGAGCTACGCAATGTGGTAAAAACCGGCAGAACCCATTTAATGGATGCCATGCCAATGACCATGGCGCAAGAACTTGAAGCCTGGGCGGGTCAGTTGGACATTACCGCTGAACAACTTCCACAGTTATTGCAGCGCAGCCGAGTTCTTCCTCAGGGCGGTACAGCAATAGGTACCGGAATAAATGCCCCTAAAGAATTCGCAGCTGAGTTTGCCGAACAGTTGACTCAGCTTAGCGGCAGTGACTTTAAACACTCCGCGAACCCTTTTACGGGTATTGCCGGACAGGAAATCAATTTACAACTCTCGGCACAACTGAATACGCTGGCGACTACCTTACTCAAAGTCAGTAACGACTTACGCTGGATGAACAGTGGACCACTGGCGGGCTTAGGCGAAATTCAGCTAACCGCATTACAACCCGGAAGCAGTATTATGCCGGGTAAAGTGAACCCGGTTATTCCGGAAGCTGTAGCTATGGTTGCCGCTCAGGTAAATGGTAATCACACCACAATTACAACCGCAGCTCAGCAAGGCAACTTCCAGCTAAACGTTATGCTGCCGGTTATTGGCTACAACTTACTACAGTCCATTAATATACTCAGTAACAGTTGTGAAGCTCTGGCAAGCAAAGCTATTGCCGACTTCGAGGTTAATGAAGAGCGACTGCAACAAGCTTTAGCGAAAAACCCTATTCTGGTAACGGCTCTTAATCCGGTCATTGGCTACAATAAGGCCGCTGAAATTGCCAAAGTAGCTTATAAAGATGGCAGAGCCATTATCGATGTTGCTGATGAGATGACCGACTTAGGTCGTGACCGGCTGGAGCACTTGCTGGACCCGAAAAAATTAACTGAAGGTGGCGTTAGCGAATAGCGCCTCTGGTATTTGGAGTACAAAATGAGTCAACAACAAGTTTTAATTACCGGTGCAAACCGCGGCATTGGCTACGAGTTTGCGCGCCAGTACGCTGACAAAGGCTATAAAGTTATTGCGGTTTGCCGTAACAACTCAAAGCAACTGACTGAGTTAGATGTCGATATTATTGAAGGCATTGATGTTACAAAAGCGTCAGATCTTCTTCGTCTTACGGAAAGCATCGGTGATAAAAAAATTGATGTTTTAATTAATAACGCTGGACTGCTTCATAAAGACGAACTGGGTGAACTAGACGCCGGCAATATCCGTGCTCAATTTGAGGTCAATGCGTTAGCCCCGCTACGAGTCACTGAAGCTCTGCTTAAAAACTTGACGGGCGGCAGCAAGGTGGCATTGATTACCAGTCGTATGGGTTCCATTGGCGATAATGGTTCCGGTAGTCGTTATGGTTACCGAATGTCAAAAGCCGCATTAAATGCAGCGGGCAAATCTCTGGCGCTGGACCTAAAAGATAAAGGTATTTCCGTTGTTCTGCTGCATCCGGGCTTTGTACAAACCGAGATGGTTAACCACGCCGGAGATATTCCACCGGAAACCGCAGCTGAACGTTTAATGCAACGCATTGAAGAATTGAATTTAGATACCACCGGACAGTTTTTTCATAGCAACGGAGAAAGCCTGCCCTGGTGATTTGCTGCCTTTTTAAGCAAATAACTGCTTTTTTGCTCAAACGCGCCCGTTAATATCGTTTTTTCTCAAAAATAGGTTGACGGGCTGCGGAGCGATTTGCATAATACGCGCCGCACTCACAGAGAGCGGTAAGTAAAAAGGTATGGCTACGTAGCTCAGCTGGTTAGAGCACAGCACTCATAATGCTGGGGTCGCAAGTTCGAATCTCGCCGTAGCCACCAACCTTTAACTGATAATGATGCGGACGTGGTGGAATTGGTAGACACGCTGGATTTAGGTTCCAGTGCCTCACGGCGTGAGAGTTCAAGTCTCTCCGTCCGCACCAACTCTCAGAGCCAGCTAAAATTGGGGCATAGCCAAGCGGTAAGGCAGCGGGTTTTGATCCCGCGATTCCCAGGTTCGATCCCTGGTGCCCCAGCCATTAGTTGTTTCCAAAAGTGATTGCCATCTTAGTAGGATGGGGCATAGCCAAGCGGTAAGGCAGCGGGTTTTGATCCCGCGATTCCCAGGTTCGATCCCTGGTGCCCCAGCCATACTAACTACTGTTGCGGTGGTGGCGGAATTGGTAGACGCGCTAGCTTCAGGTGCTAGTGTCCGTAAGGACGTGGGGGTTCAAGTCCCCCCCTCCGCACCACTTTATTTGAGTATAATTTTACTCAAGTAAAAGTGGAAAAACAGAAAGGCCACCTTAAGGTGGTTTTTTTGTGCCTGTTATTCGCCCACAGCCTGCTTTAACAACCAACGCTTAACCCACGGAAAAGCCGCTACTTTCAAGGATGCTGCGGTTGCAAACTGCATAACTGGATTACGACTGCGCCAACCAAACTGTATGGCATCCATCATTCTCATCATTTTCGCGTTTTCGCCTTGCCGGGTCTTTTCGTATTTATCCAAAGCTACGCTTGGAGTATTTTCCTGTAGTACCTCAACCAGACAGCGAACATCGGCAAACCCCAGATTAACGCCCTGCCCGGCCATAGGGTGAATACTGTGAGCAGCATCGCCTAATAAAACAATAGAGCCTTCTTTAACGTAGTGTGCAGCATGTTTTCTCTGCAGCGCAAAACTAGCGCTTTTAAGTACCCGGAAATTACCGATATGGGGAGAAAAGGTCTCTCGCAAATAAGCTTCAAGACCCGCCTTGTCTCTCTGCAGGGAGTTGATGTTGTCACGTAAGCCGTAGTCTATAAGGCAAGCTTGTTGCTCGGTCAATGGCAGTAGAGCATAAGGCCCCTGCGGGCGAAAAACTTCCCAGGTTTCAGGTTCTATCGGCTTTTCCAGACTGACATTAGCTAATAAGCAACGTTGCTCGTAGTCCCAGCCCCGATAATGAAAACCAGCAAGCTGCGCCACTATAGAATTGGCTCCGTCACAGCCCAACAACAGATCATAACTGAGCGTATCGCCCTGACTTAAAACCACTGTTTTTGTCCCGGCATTGAGTTTATCGAGCGTTTCGCCTTCTCGTAAATCAACGTTCTTAAGAGAGCGCAGTTTTGTCCATAGCGCAAGCTGCAAAGCATTATTTTCGACCATAACGCCAAGTTTGGATAAGCCCGCTTCATTCGCCTGAAAGCTCAGGTTATGGCCACTTTGCGATGTTACGCTCAGTTTCTGATAATCGAAAACCCGCTGCTGACGCACACAAACGCCAATGCCTAACTCTAGCAACCATTCCCAATTGCTATTATTCACAGACGATATGCGTAAATCCCAATCAGGGTCTGTACCGCTGTCTTTTCCCGGAGGAAAAGGTTCAAGTAAGGTCACATTTGCACCGTGCTGCGCTAATGCCAGCGCTGCCGACGCACCAACCATTCCGCCGCCATTTATTAATACTGATAGCTGTTTCATGTACCGCGCGCTCTCTCCTCACATTCCCGCTAACCCTTATAAATAACACATCTCGTGGTGAATTTCCGTTATCATAGTCAATAAGACGATGTTCAGAGTGTTTTTTATGCAGACCAGGGAAAGTTCACAAAAAGCGGTCATTATTGCTTCTTTGCTTATTTTAAGTGCCGAAGCCAGTTTTGCAGGCGTCAGTGCGCTGGTTAAATACATCAGTCAGGATCAACCTTTCGAGCAATTGGTCTTTTTTCGTAACCTGATGGCCTTTCTCGTTCTTCTTCCCTGGTTATGGCGAAAAGGTCTTGGCAACTTAAAAACAGAACGCCTGAAACTGCACCTTATTCGTGGTGCTGCGGGCATTGCCGCTATGTACTTGTTTTTCTACGCTATTGCGACAATTCCGCTGGCGCAGGCTACTCTGGTTCTGTTGCTGTCCCCCTTTTTAATTCCAGTTATTGGCTGGCTTTGGCTACACGACTATGTGGCTAAACAAACCTGGCTGGCTATTGGGCTGGGTTTTATTGGTGTCTTTATTTTTCTCGACCCTATGAACAGCGAGCTTTCACCTGTCATCGGGTTAGCCTTTTTAGCCGCCGCATTCGCAGCCTTCACCAAAACCGTCATTCGCCGCATGTCGGACACCGAATCGACAAGTAAAATTGTATTTTATTTTTCTACTCTGGCCACCATTGCTTCAGGGCTTCCGCTGCTGTGGTTGTGGCAACCTATTCCAACTCAGCACTGGCTTGGAGTTGTTGTTATGGGCTTGCTGGCAGTTTATGGGCAATTGGCTATGACCAAAGCTTTTTCCATCGCCCCACCAGCAAAGGTTGGAGTGTTTACTTACAGCTCAGTTTTGTTCGCCGCTTTACTCGGCTACTGGTTATTTGGAGAGGAACTTGCCTGGCACATGCTGTGGGGCGCGTTAATCATTGTTGTTGCAGGCTATTTTGCCATACGAACACGGCGCAAAAGTTAATCATTTCAAACTTGGCAATCTGCTCCAATACGCGATAAAATAAGCGCCTTATACGAAATCCATCAACCATCGAGTGGTCATGAGTAAGAAGTTATATATCAAAACCTGGGGTTGCCAGATGAACGAGTACGATTCCACCAAAATGGCGGAATTGCTCCACTCAACCCACGGCTACGATGTTGCCGAAGAAGCCGAAGATGCCGATCTCATTCTTTTGAACACCTGTTCCATCCGCGAAAAAGCGCAGGAAAAGGTTTTTCACCAGTTAGGTCGCTGGAAAAACCTGAAAAAGAACAATCCGAATTTATTGATTGGTGTTGGTGGCTGCGTTGCTTCTCAGGAAGGCAATGAAATACGCGCCCGCGCGCCTTTTGTCGATATTATCTTTGGCCCTCAAACCTTGCACCGCTTACCGGAAATGGTTAATCAGGTCAGCGAGACTCATGCGCCTATGGTTGACGTCTCTTTTCCTGAAATTGAAAAGTTTGACCGTCTAGCCGAGCCTAAAGCAGACGGTGCCAGTGCTTTTGTCTCTATTATGGAAGGCTGCAGCAAATATTGCTCATTCTGTGTTGTGCCTTACACTCGTGGTGAAGAAGTCAGTCGCCCGGTTGATGATGTCATTTATGAAATTGCACAACTAGCGGAACAAGGCGTCCGTGAAGTAAACCTGTTAGGACAAAACGTTAACGCCTATCGCGGTGAGCATTACGACGGCGAAGTGTGCCGCTTTGCTGAATTGCTGCACCTGGTTGCGGCAATTGATGGTATTGATCGGATTCGCTATACCACATCGCATCCGGTTGAATTTACAGACGACATTACCGAAGCCTATAAAACCATTCCGGAGCTGGTCAGCCATTTACACTTACCAGTACAAAGTGGTTCAGACCGTATATTGACCATGATGAAGCGTGGTCACACGGCGTTGGAATACAAATCGAAAATTCGCGCCTTGAAAAAAGCGCGCCCTGATATCGCCATGTCATCAGATTTTATCATCGGTTTCCCCGGCGAAAGCGATGCCGATTTTGAAGCAACCATGGATCTTATCCAGAGCATTGACTTCGACATGAGCTTCAGCTTTATTTATAGTGCTCGCCCGGGAACGCCAGCGGCTGATTTACCTGACGACATTAGTGAAGAAACCAAGAAAAAGCGGCTGCAGCTATTACAGCAACGTTTGAACCAACAGTCTATGGCGCACGCTCGTCGTATGCTGGAGACAGAGCAACGCATATTGGTTACCGGACCATCGAAAAAGAACCCGATGGAGCTTACCGGACGCACTGAAAACAATCGGGTTGTAAATTTTGTTGGTCAACCCCATATGATTGGGCAGTTCGTTGATGTACGTATTACCGAAGTTCTTCCTAACTCGCTACGCGGTGAGTTAATTCGGGAAGAAGCCGATATGGGGCTTCGTGTAGATACGGCACCAGAAATTATTTTGCAAAGAGGAAAATCGAGCGAGCCTGATGAATTAGGCGTTGTTCGAATGCCTCGACAAGCCAGTTAAGTAAAGAGGAAACGATTGAGACCACAAACACAGACACTTGATTTTGAGCTAGAGCCGACGGATTCACGTCGGCTTTCCAATCTCTGCGGCCCTTTAGACGAGAATCTGAAGCATATAGAGCGTCGCCTCGGCGTAGAAATAACACACCGCGGTCATCAGTTTCAGTTGATAGGTCACGCAGCCAGCGTTGCAGCCGTGCACAAATTATTACTCGATCTCTACATTGAGACGGCAACCGTAAAAGGCAAAGAAGGCCAGGTTGAACCCGAACAAGTTCACCTGGCCATTCAGCAGGCCAAAGTTCTTGAGCAAAGCGACGATCAAGGCGATCCTGCCGCTGAAAAAATGACTCACATTAAAACCAAACGCGGCTTAATTAAGCCTCGCAATCATAATCAGGCGGGTTATGTTCGTGCCATTCTGGCTCATGACGTTAATTTTGGTATTGGACCTGCCGGTACCGGAAAAACTTATCTGGCAGTAGCTTGTGCAGTAGATGCTTTGGAACGTCAGGAAGTGCGCCGTATTCTCTTAACTCGTCCGGCGGTAGAGGCGGGTGAAAAGCTGGGTTTCTTACCGGGAGACTTAGCTCAGAAAGTAGACCCTTACTTGCGCCCTCTTTATGACGCTTTATTTGAAATGCTCGGCTTTGAAAAAGTTGAAAAGCTGATTGAGCGTAACGTCATTGAGGTGGCTCCGTTAGCATACATGCGTGGTCGAACGCTGAATGATGCCTTCATTATTTTAGATGAAAGCCAGAATACCACTTGTGAACAAATGAAGATGTTTCTGACCCGTATTGGTTTTAATTCACGAGCGGTCATTACCGGCGACATCACTCAGGTGGATTTACCCCGCGGTCAACGCTCAGGGTTAAGGCACGCCATTGAGGTACTAAATAAAGTAACAGACATTAGCTTTACCTTCTTTCAAGCTGGCGATGTCGTGCGTCACCCCGTAGTGCAGCGCATCGTTCAAGCCTACGAGGAATTCGATAAAAGCTAATGGCTGATTTAACACTAGACTATCAACTGGCTGACGGTATTACCAAAGCTCCAGAGGAAAACGCTGTCCACAGTTGGGTCGCAGCCACTCTGGATTATCTGCAAGAAAATGATAAAGCGGTTGAGCTAACGGTGCGCATTGCTGCATTAGAAGAAGCTCAGCAGTTGAATAATGAGTTCCGTAATAAAGATTACGCCACCAATGTTTTGTCTTTCCCCTTCAATAGCCCGGTCGAATTACCCGTCACTTTGTTAGGTGATTTGGTTATCTGTCAGAGCGTCGTTGAACGTGAAGCTGAAGAGCAACAAAAGTCAGCCATCGACCACTGGACGCATATGGTGATACACGGTACTCTCCACCTATTAGGTTACGATCATATTGAAGACGACGAAGCCGAAGAAATGGAACAAATTGAACGTAACATCTTAGCGAGTCTGGGAATATCAGACCCGTATCAAACCGCAGACAACATGGAGCTTAACACTCAATGAGCGACGACAACCCCCACTCAGCCAACGGCTCATCGGGAAAATCCTGGGCAGCGAGACTGCTGCAAGTATTCGCTGGTGAGCCGAAAAGCAGAGAAGAACTCGTCGATTTGATTCAGGACGCCGAAGACCGCGACCTGATAGACAACGATACCAGAGAGATGATTGAGGGCGTTCTCGATGTCGCTGAGCTTAAAGTCCGCGACATTATGATTCCACGCTCACAAATGGTCACCATTGATATCCATCAAGGTGTAGACGAATTCCTGCCTATCGTTATCGATTCTCAACACAGTCGTTACCCGGTTGTTACTGACAACAAAGATCACGTTGAAGGCATTCTGTTAGCAAAAGACTTGCTCAGCTACGGCTTTAACATGACCGACGAAGCCTTTTCGCTGGACAAAGTCATGCGCCCCGCGGTTATCGTTCCGGAGAGTAAACGCGTTGATGTGTTACTAAAAGAGTTTCGTTCCAACCGTTACCATATGGCTATTGTTGTCGATGAGTATGGCGGCGTATCTGGTCTGGTAACTATTGAAGATATTCTGGAAGAAATAGTTGGCGAAATTGAAGACGAAACCGATGCTCATGGTAACGATGAGAAAAACAATATTCGTCGCCTTAGCCCAAGCCGCTATTCAATAAAAGCTTTAACTACCATTGAAGACTTTAACCAATACTTTGACACCAACTTCAGTGATGAAGAACACGACACTGTTGGTGGGCTTGTTGCGCACGGCTTTGGCCATTTACCACAGGCAGGTGAAGAAGTTAAACTCGGTAACATGACTTTCCGGGTCACTAACGCAGATAAAAGACGTATTCAACAACTGCAAGTCAGTCTGGACTCTGATACCGATACCTCGCCGGAGTCTGCACAGTAATGATAACACCCTCAGGAAGCGTTACACGCTCTTTACTGTTAGTGATTTGCGGCGCTCTCCTGACGCTGTCTTATTCACCTTTTCACTGGCATTGGCTGCCGTTTATCATTCTGCCTATAGTGGTAAGACTGATATGGCCCCTCGCCCCTAAACGGGCATTCAGGGCTGGCTTTGTCTTTGGCATGGGCTGGTTCGGTGCCGGTTTAAGCTGGATTTACGTTAGCATCGATCAGTATGGTGGTGTTCCGGTTCCGGTTACGCTGCTTCTATTAGTACTACTCTTTGCTTATTTAGCACTGTTTCCTGCAATTGCATTTTGGTGTTGGCAGAAGCTCTCTCATCGTAAATTTGCCTGGCGCTTCAGCCTGCCTTTCTTTTGGCTTATTGCTGAGCTACTCAGAGGCTGGCTATTCACGGGCTTCCCCTGGCTAAGTCTCGGCTACAGCCAAACTGATGGTATTTTCGGTGGGTTGGCTCCGGTTATTGGTGAAACCGGTATTACGGTGGCTCTTTGGTTTACTGCCATTACTTTGGTTCTGGCGCTAAGATTCAAAAAGCCGGCGTCGCTTTTAATTCCACTTGTTTTTCTCACTTGCGCTGTCGTATTTCCTAAAATACAACCCACAGAGAGAAAAGCAGAATCTATGTCGGTATTGCTGGTACAGGGCAACATCCAACAGTCATTAAAATGGCAGGCTGAACAGCAATGGCCGAATATTCTGCGCTACCTTGATTTAACCCGTCCCAAGTTTAACCACGATCTGGTTATTTGGCCTGAATCCGCTATAACGGCACTTGAGCCCTACGCGAGTGATGTCCTCAATACAGTAGAACAGTCTGCGAGCATGAACGGCTCAGCCTTAATTACCGGTATTATTGACTACGACAGATTAAACGACGATTTTTACAACTCGGTTATAGTGCTGGACGAAGAAAGCTACAGTTACGGCAATGCTAACCGCTACCAAAAACATCAACTGCTGCCCATAGGGGAATTTGTTCCCTTTGAAGACCTTTTACGCCCGCTGGCTCCGTTATTTAACCTCCCAATGTCGTCATTTAGCCGCGGGGGATACCAACAACCTAACCTTAAAGCTAACGGTAGTAACCTGGCCATGGCAATATGCTATGAAATAGCTTTTGCAGGGCAAGTTCGTAGCAATACCTACGACGATACCGACTATCTGGTGACCATTAGCAATGACACTTGGTTTGGTGATTCACACGGCCCCTGGCAACACATGCAAATAGCGCGGATGCGTGCAATGGAGCTTGGCAAACCCTTATTGCGGGCAACGAATAATGGTGTCACAGCTGCCGTTGACGAACATGGCCAATATATAGAGCTGGCTCCGCAGTTTACCGCAACAGCATTATCTGCCGATGTTTATCCGGTTAGTGGTTCAACGTTATTTAATAAAATTGGTAACTGGGGAGCTATAATTCTGGCTCTGTTTGGCTTGTTACCTGTAATCGCTACAAAACGTACTAAGAAACACGCTCAGACATAGTCATCGGGCGCGAAAATCAGTACACTATAAAGGCTTAGCAGAACTATTCTGTTGCTGTTCTTTTCCATTTTTTCACAGGGATCTCATTATGGAAAATATATTTGACGCTATTCTTTTTGCTGTGCTTATTGCTGCAGGTGGTCTGGGACTCACTTCCTGGCTCATGTTGTTCGCCATTGATAAGTCAGAGCCTGCCGAAGTCAAACAACGCGCTGTTTTTGAAAACGGTTTTTTTGGTCTGGCCGGCATAGTCGTTGTACTTCTTATGTGGTACGCAATTAGCTAAACCGATATTTAAATTCAAACGGAATCAGCAGGAATTATGCAAGAACAATACAATCCGAGCAAAATCGAATCTGCCATGCAAAAACGCTGGCAGGAACAAGACGTATTTACGGCAAAGGAGCAGCCGGGCAAAGACAAGTTCTACTGCCTGTCCATGTTCCCCTACCCTAGCGGAAAGCTGCACATGGGGCATGTTCGTAATTATACTTTAGGTGATGTCATTAGCCGTCATCAGCGTATGCTCGGAAAGAATGTTATGCAACCTATGGGCTGGGATGCCTTTGGGCTACCTGCTGAAAATGCCGCTATACAAAATAAAACGGCACCGGCGAAATGGACTTATCAAAATATCGATTACATGCGCGAGCAGTTAAAAAGCTTAGGTTTTGGCTACGACTGGAACCGTGAGCTCGCGACTTGCTCGCCGGATTATTATCGCTGGGAACAATGGTTCTTCACTAAGCTTTATGAAAAAGGCCTGGTGTATAAGAAGAATGCGACGGTTAACTGGGACCCGGTAGACCAGACCGTGCTCGCCAATGAGCAAGTCATTGACGGCAGGGGTTGGCGTTCAGGCGCTAAAGTCGAGCAAAAAGAAATTCCTCAGTGGTTTATTAAAATAACCGATTACGCTGAAGAGCTGTTAGACGATTTGGATCAGCTTGATGGCTGGCCAGAACAGGTCAAAGCGATGCAACGTAACTGGATCGGCCGCTCAGAGGGTGTCGAAATTGACTTCAACGTCGCCTCCTCGGAGCAGACTTTACGCGTTTATACCACCCGTCCGGACACACTTTACGGTGTTACCTACATGGGCGTTGCAGCACAGCATCCTTTAGCTACGGAAGCCGCTAAAACGAATCCTGAACTGGCTAAATTCATTGAGGAGTGCAAAAACAGCAAAGTTGCAGAAGCTGATATTGCCACCATGGAAAAGCTGGGGATGGACACCGGTATTAAAGCCGTTCACCCAATGACCGGCGAAGAAATTCCGGTGTGGGTCGCTAACTTTGTTTTAATGGATTACGGTTCCGGTGCCGTTATGGCCGTGCCTGCACATGACCAGCGCGACTGGGAGTTTGCAACGAAATACCAGTTGGAAATTCGCCCGGTAATTGAACCTCTTAGTGGCGATAGTGACATTGAAAAAGCAGCCATTACTGAGAAAGGCACCGTTATTAACTCGGGGCCATATAACGGCATGAGCTCGGCACAAGCCTTTGACGCTATTGCAACCGAGCTAAAAGAGAAAGGCATTGGTGAGCGTAAAGTCAATTACCGTTTGCGCGACTGGGGAGTATCTCGTCAGCGTTACTGGGGAACTCCAATTCCAATGCTGAACCTGGAAAATGGTGAGTCTGTGCCGGTACCTGAAGATCAGCTACCGGTTAAACTGCCCGAAGACGTGGTGATGGACGGAGTCAATTCACCGATAAAATCTGATCCCGAATGGCGTAAAACCGAATATAACGGCCAGCCAGCAGAACACGAAACCGATACCTTCGACACCTTTATGGAGTCGTCGTGGTACTACGCCCGTTACTGCAGCGCACAAACTGATGATGCCATGCTGGATCCGGAAAAAGCTAACTATTGGTTACCGGTTGATCAGTATATTGGTGGTATTGAACACGCCATTTTGCATTTGCTGTATGCCCGTTTCTTCCATAAGTTACTGCGCGATACTGGCTTAGTGGAATCTGACGAGCCATTCAAGCGTCTTCTGTGTCAAGGCATGGTACTGGCGGACAGCTATTACCGCGAAGATGAAAAAGGCGGTAAGCAGTGGGTGTCACCTCTTGAAGTTGACATTGAGCGTGACGACAAAGGTGCCATCGCCGGAGCTAAACATAAGCAAGACGGCCAGCCGGTTAATATCGGCGGCATGAGCAAAATGTCAAAGTCTAAAAATAACGGTATTGACCCGCAAACCATGGTTGAACGCTATGGCGCGGATACCGTACGGTTATTTATGATGTTTGCCGCACCACCGGAAATGACGCTGGAGTGGTCAGATTCTGGTGTTGAAGGTGCGCAACGCTTTTTACGCCGTCTATGGAAACTGACTTACGAATTAAATAACGCCGGCGGCGCTTGTTCAGGTCAAAGCTTAAATGCAAACCAAAAGCAGCTGCGTCGCGAGTTGCATAAAACCATCGCTAAAGTCAGCGATGACATGGGACGCCGCCAGCACTTTAATACAGCAATAGCAGCCATTATGGAGCTGCTCAACCACTTACAAAAAGCGCCATTGGAAAGCGAAGCGGACCGTCAGGTATTAGCTGAGTCTATCGATGCGACGGTTCGTATGCTTGCGCCTATCACGCCGCATATCTGTGAGCAATTATGGCAGGAGCTGGGGCATCAGGAGCCACTGTCTTTCGCTGACTGGCCGGCCGTTGACGAAAGTGCGTTGGTTGAAGACGAAAAACTGATTGTGGTGCAAATTAATGGCAAGGTTCGAGCCAAATTAACCGTACCGGCCGACGCTTCCGCGGAACAAGTTGAGCAAATTGCTTTTGATGAAGAAGCTGTACAAAAGCATACTGAGGGCAAAGACGTTCGTAAGAAAATCTACGTGCCCGGAAAAATTCTCAATATTGTTGTTGGATAACCTATGCGCGTTACCTTAAACCTTGTACTCACCCTGCTGCTGATAGCCACTCTTAACGGGTGTGGCTTTCAGCTGCGTGGAAACTACCAGCTACCGGAAACGTTGCAGGCGGTTTCTCTGCAAAGCCATGTTTCAAAAGAATTAAGTGAGCATATGGAGCAGCGCTTTATTCATTCGGGGATCCAGGTATCTAAAGCGGAACAGCCTGTTGTTGTTCGGCTTCTTTCAGATAAGTTAGAGCGAAGAACATTGTCGTTGTTTGAAAGTGGCCAGGTTGCAGAATACGAGCTTTTGTATCAGGTCAATTATCAGTTGTTCAACAACGAAAAACTGCTACTTGAGCGAACGGTTGAAGTCGCGCGGGACTATCAGGACGACCCTAACTTTGTATTGGCTAAAACCCGCGAACGGGAAATGCTGGTCGATGAAATGAGAGCCGAAGCGTCACGCCTTATTTTGCAACAAATCATCTCCGAAATGTCGGAATCGAATTCCTAGCCAATGCAAACTATCTACCCTGAAAAGCTCGAACACTTCCTGCAACATAATGGGATTCCCCCTGTCCTGCTAGTGTTTGGTGATGACCTTTTACTCAGGAACGACGCGCTGGCTAGTATTCGAAAAAGCTTAGCCAGTGATGACCTCGAGCGGGTGCATTGGTTACAAAGTAAAGACTTCGACTGGCAGCAACTGTCTGCCGGTGAGCAGTCAATGAGCCTGTTTGGCAATATGCGGCTGGTTGAGCTGGAATTGCCCGAAAACAAACCCGGTCGGGACGGTTCTGCCGCATTGACCGAATACGCAAAGAATCAGGCCGACAGCGAAATTCTGGTTGTTATTGGCGACCGGTTAAAAAAAGAGACCCAAAACAGTCGCTGGTTTAAAGCACTGGCAGAACGCGGTCCGCTGGTTCGCACCCAAAGCCCGGATAAGTCACAGTTGCCCGCCTTTATTCACCAGCGTGCTCAGCGTTATCAACTCATTCTCGCCGCGGGTGTCCCGGAAAAGTTATCAGACTGGTTTGAAGGAAATTTACTTGCTCTGGATCAGGAACTCAGTAAATGGCAATTGCTGAGCAACGATGGTGTCATTACGGAAGACTTTCTGAAAAGCTCCATTGATGATGTCAGCCGCTTTAGTGTGTTTGCGCTGCAGGAAAGTATCCAGCAGCAAGATTTCGAAGGTGCGTTGCATCGCCTCGAGCGCTTACTGGACGAAGAAAATGACTTTCACAGGCTTATCTGGATTTTGCAGCGCGAAGTACAATTGCTAACAGCGTTGCAAAAAGCTAAGCAGACACAAACCGATACAAACGCGCTTTTCCGTCAATTTATGATTTGGCCTAATCAGCAACCGGGGTATCACCAGCGCGCAAATCAATTGAGCCAGCAAACTCTATTGAGTGCACAGCAACTCATTGAGAGAATAGAAGCGGCGCTTAAGCTCGATAGCGGCGAATCTCCTCTTACATTGACAACACATCTACTCAGTTTACTTTGCTGCAATAATGCCAACGCCATTAATGACGGACTTTCGGTATTTAACCACGGCATTGAACCGAACGAAAAATTTATTCAGCTATGATACGCGCAATTTTTGGCGGCACCTTCGATCCTATTCATAACGGGCACCTGCAAACGGCAGCCGCTCTGGTGAAAGAGCTCGGTATTTCAACTTTAGCATTAATGCCAAGCGCGGTGCCGCCGCATCGTCCACAACCGGATGCCAGTCCTGAGCAGCGGTTAGACATGGTTAAGCTTGCGTCTCAATACCACAAGGCTTTCACTGTCGAGGACTGGGAATTAAGACAGGACAGACCGTCCTTTACTGCCAATACATTAAGTGAATTTAAAACTCAGTTCCCTGATGACACCCTACTCTTTGTAATGGGGATGGATTCATTAATGAGTCTTCACCGCTGGCATCATTGGTGCCAGCTTATTGAGTGTGCTCACCTTGTTGTTATGCCAAGAGCAGGAGTTCCTTTTAACCCTAAAAACGACGAGCTCAAAGAGTTTATTTCAGTCCATCTGACCCGCGATAAAAACGCCTTGAATACACAAAGCCAGGGGCTGCTTTATATTGCAGAAACTCCAATGGTCGATGTTTCCGCCACTGAACTGCGGAAACAACTTCAGCAGCGTGAAAAAAACCTGCCACTACCTTCCAATGTTTATAACTATATAAGACAACATCAGCTGTATTTGTAACTGAACACTTTTCCTAATTTCTGTTAAACTTCGGGTTTTAATCCTTAAATCGGAGAAAATCTTTTGCAGGCAGAAGAATTGCGTGAATTTGTCATTGATAAAATCGATGATCTTAAAGGTCGTGACGTTCAAATTTTAGATGTTCATGATAAAACCGACGTTGTTGACTACATGATCATTTGCTCTGGCAGCTCGAAAACGCATGTAAGAAGCATTGCTGAACATGTAGCGACAGAAGCAAAGCATGCTGGCACGCCGCCTATTGGCGTAGAAGGTGGAGAACAGTCGGAGTGGGTTTTAGTTGACCTTGGTGATGTTGTTATACATGTTATGCAAGACAGTATTCGCGACTTCTATCAATTAGAAAAACTCTGGGGCTAGTCAGTGCAAATTCAATTACTCGCCGTTGGCACCAAAATGCCCACGTGGGTTACTGAAGGCTTCAACGAATATAAAAAACGGTTCCCGGCGGATTGTAAGCTAGTGCTGCATGAAATAGCGGCTCAAAAGCGAACACGCAAAGCAGACTTAAACCGCGTTATGCAACAAGAAGGCAAATCGCTGCTGCAAGCAATACCCAAAGGGAACCGAATTGTCACTTTAGAAGTCAAAGGTCAGGCTTGGGACACTCCCAAACTTGCTCAGCAATTAGAAAAGTGGCAAATGGACGGTAGAGATGTCACTCTGTTAATTGGTGGGCCCGAAGGGCTTTCTGATGAATGCCTGGCAGCAGCAGAGCAGCGATGGTCTTTGTCCAAATTAACATTGCCCCATCCAGTAGTGAGGTTAATTGTCGCAGAAAGTCTTTACCGGGCATGGAGCCTGAATAACAATCATCCGTACCATAGAGAATAAGAATAATAATGCGTCACCGCACCCACATACGTGATCATGACTCCGAAGCGGCCGTTTTTGGGCGACGTGTACTCGTTGCTATGGTGATTGTTGTAGCTGCTTTTATAGCTCTTGCGTCAAACATGTATCACCTACAGGTGAGTGAACATAACGAGCTTCAGACGCGCTCTAACGATAACCGGATCAAATTACTCCCTCTGGCGCCGAATCGGGGCTTAATTTACGACCGCAACGGTGTTTTATTAGCTGAAAACACACCAATTTACAGTCTGGATGTTACCCCGGAAGAAATCGATAATCTTGAGCAGACCCTAAGTCAACTTCAGCAGTTACTCGACTTTCCTGACAGCACTATTGAGCGCTTCTACCGGAATCTAAAAAATCAGCGGCGTTTTAATAATGTGCCCTTGCTCGATGAATTGAATGAAAAACAGCTGGCAGTTTTTGCGGCGCATCAACATAAGTACCCAGGCATAAGCATCGAAGCTCGTTTGATACGAAACTACCCTCACAAAGAGTTATTAACACACGCAGTTGGCTATGTTGCCAAGATCAACCCAAGAGACGTCGAGAGCCTGCGTGAAAGTGGCGAACTACCTAATTACGCCGCCAGCAGGACGATAGGAAAGCTCGGTATAGAAAAATACTACGAGAAAGATCTCCATGGCGAAGTCGGCTATCAGAGTGTTGAGGTAAATAACCGAGGGCGTGCAGTCAGAACATTGAGTATTGAAGCACCTAAGCCGGGTCAGGACATCGTTCTGGAGCTGGATCTTGAATTACAGAGAAAAGCTGCGGAGTTACTAGGTGAGCAACGCGGCTCTATTATATTAATGGATGCCACCACCGGTGGGATACTGGCTATGGTCAGCACGCCCAGCTACGATCCAAATTGGTTCGTCAATGGCATTTCGGTTAAGCAGTATCAATCGTTGTTGAATTCGACTCAGAGTCCGTTGCTTAACCGCGTAACTCAAGGGGCTTATCCCCCGGCATCAACCATCAAACCTCAAATCGGTTTGCTCGGATTAGAAGAAGGCACCATTGACGAAGATACTCGCATATGGGACCCCGGCTGGTTTGAAATAAAAGGCGTGGACCGACGCTACCGCGACTGGCTGGCCTGGGGACACGGCTGGGTCGATGTAGAAAGAGCCATTACTGAAAGCTGTGATACATTTTATTACGATTTAGCCCTTAAGCTCGGCGTCGATAAGATATCCAGTTTTATGGCTGAGTTTGGTTTTGGCGAAAGAACAGGCATCGATATTCACGAAGAAGTCTCTGCATTAATGCCATCTCGTGGTTGGAAAAGAGCGCGTTTCGGTCAGCCCTGGTATGCGGGCGAAACTCTTTCTGTCGGTATTGGTCAGAGTTACTGGACGGCAACACCTATGCAACTAGCCGTTGCAACGGCCATGGTTGCAAATAAAGGCGAGCACCTTATTCCCAGGCTGCTTCGCGGTAAAATACAAGACGGTGTATTTGAAGAAGCTTTAATCGCCCACCGGGAAAAATTGACCTTATCCGATAGCAGCAACTGGGAAGTTATCACTAAAGGGATGCGTAACGTCAACATGTCACCCAAAGGTACAGCGCATAGGGCGTTTAAAGACGCGCCCTACTCGTCGGCAGGCAAAACCGGAACAGCTCAGGTCAGAAGCCTCGGACAGGAAGAGGAATATAATGCAGAAGATATCGCCGAGCGCTATCGCGATAATGCGATGTACGTGGGTTACGCTCCGGCAGAGGATCCTGAAGTTGTTGTTGTGGTAGCAATAGAAAACTCTCTTGGGGGCGGCGGAAGTGTCGCCGCACCGGTAGCAAGAAAAATATTAGACGTCTGGCACACCCGATTTAACAATGGCAAAAAACAGCAGGAAGAAACAAATGCTGACAACTGAAGAACGCCAAAGAAGTCCGCTACTGAAAAAACTGCATATTGATGGGCCACTGCTGATTCCTTTGGTCCTGCTCTCAGTTCTTAGTCTATTTGTTATTTACAGCGCTGCCGGGCAGGATCTGGAGGTCGTAGAAAGGCAGTCGATACGTATTGGGTTATCGTTTGTTGTACTTTTTGTGGTTGCACAAATTCCACCACGTGCCCTGTCACGCTTTGCGGTGCCAGCCTTTGGTGCCGGGGTTCTGCTGCTAGTGGCCGTACTTGTTTTCGGTGAAATGGGGAAAGGCGCTCAACGGTGGCTGGATATAGGCCCTTTAACCATACAGCCGTCAGAAATAATGAAACTCGCCATGCCCCTTATGCTGGCCTGGTATATGAATCAACACCCTATTCCGCCCTCCATTTATCGATTGTTTGGCGCTTTAGTGCTGGTGATTATTCCAACCTTACTCATTGCCCGACAACCCGACTTAGGGACTTCTCTGCTGGTTGCCTGCGCTGGACTTTTCGTTATATTTTTGGCTGGACTAAGCTGGAAGTTAGTTACCGCCGCGGCTATTTCTACTGCGGCTTTTACCCCTGTGCTCTGGTTTTATCTTATGCACGACTACCAGCGCCAACGAGTGCTCACTTTTTTAAACCCCGAACGTGATCCTCTCGGTTCCGGCTACCACATTATTCAGTCAAAAATTGCCATCGGTTCAGGCGGCATTGATGGCAAAGGCTGGCTTCAGGGAACTCAGTCTCAACTGGAGTTTTTACCGGAGCGTCATACCGACTTTATTTTTTCTGTTTTTAGTGAGGAATTTGGCCTTACCGGAGTTATCCTTTTGCTTGCATTATATGGCTTCATTATTTTACGAGGCCTAATTATTGCTCTGCAAACCCAGGATATCTTTTGTAAGTTATTGGCCGGTTCATTAACACTCACCTTCTTTGTTTATGTCTTTGTAAATATTGGTATGGTTTCAGGACTATTGCCAGTGGTTGGGGTACCATTACCTTTAATCAGTTATGGTGGCACGTCGATGGTGACACTTATGGCCGGCTTCGGCATGCTCATGTCCATTGCGACCCATCATCGCTTAGTTATGAAAAATGGCTAAAAAAACAGGGAAACTATATGCGCACCTTATTAGGATTAGCGTTGCTAACCGCAACAAGCAGCTTACCTGCATATGCTCAGGAGCAAAGCCCTGAGATTGAAAAGTTTATTCAACAGCAAGTTGAGCAGCACAAACTAGACGAAGAGCAAGTTCGCCAATGGCTCTCGACAGCTCGGAAAAACGACGAGGTTCTTGAAGCCATTCAGCGTCCATGGGAAGCCAAGCCCTGGTATCAATACTACCCAATTTTCTTAACTGAAAAACGCTTAGAAGCGGGCGTTAAGTTCTGGAAAAAACATAAAGAAACGCTGGAACGTGCAGAAGCTGAATACGGCGTACCTGCTCAAATCATAGTTGCAATCATTGGCGTCGAAACCTTTTATGGCAATTATATGGGGAAATATTCCGTTCTGGATTCACTCTACACTTTAGGCTTTCATTACCCTCCCCGTTCAAGTTTCTTCCGTTCCGAACTTAGCGAATTCTTTCAGTTAGCATCTGAAGAAGGTTGGGACGTAGCCGAAGCAAAAGGTTCCTACGCCGGTGCTATGGGTTTCGGTCAGTTTATTTCCTCCAGCTATCGGCATTACGCGGTGGACTTTGACAACGACGGACAAAGAGACATTTTGACGAATCCGGTCGATGCTATCGGCAGTGTGGCTAATTATTTTGCAGAACATAAATGGCAGCAAGGCCAACCTGTAGCACAGCCTCTTGGTAATGAACAAGACTGGAAAGCGTTAGTCAGCGACGGTATGAAACCCAATACCACGCGTTCCGAAATTAAGCGTAAAGGCTATGAACTTCCGCAGCATAAGGCGGTTAATAATGGTACCGAGGTCAGAGTATTTGAGTTTGAAACAGAAAACGCTCATGAATACTGGCTGGGATACGACAACTTCTATGTGATTACCCGGTATAACCACAGTCCACTTTACGCGATGGCTGTCTACCAGTTTAGCGAGCAACTGAAAAATGAAGTGCAGTAATTTATCCACCTTAATGCTGAGCGTGTTTTTGCTCAGTAGTTGCTCCAGCGGTCCCTCCGGCCGATACTCTCAGCATGAAGACAGTGCTCCGACTCGTTTACCTACTGAGTCGGAGTTACGCAGTGCCGTTCCCGTACATGAGCCTATCAGTCCTCAGGGGAATCGGGACTATCGGGTCTTAGGCAATAATTATGAGGTAATGGACAGTGCGGTAGGGTATGTCGAGGAAGGTTATGCCTCCTGGTATGGAAATAAATTTCATGGGCATCTGACTTCGAATGGTGAATATTATGATATGTACAGTATGTCAGCGGCTCATACCCGGTTACCTCTGCCTACTTATGTAAAAGTCACTAACTTGAACAACGACCGTACCGTCACTGTTAGAGTAAATGATCGCGGGCCATTCCATCCTGAACGTATTATCGACTTGTCATTTGCGGCGGCTTATAAGTTGGGTATGTTGGATAGTGGTACAGCCCCGGTTAGAGTTGAAGCCATTAATTTAAAAACGCCAATGCGAGTCGAAGATCAGTCTGCCCCGGGAAGCCAATCGAATTATCATATTCAATTGGTGGCTTCATCAGATATTAACCGTTTATCGCAGTTAAAACGCAACCTGCCGCCCAAGTTCCAGGAAATTGCAACTACAGAGAAAACGGATGGTCTACATAAATTAATGCTGGGTCCGGTTTCAGAACAGAAAAGCTACGATTTACTCGAGCAAATACGATCTTCCGGATACCCTCAAGCTTTTCGCGTAAAGGCGGCGCAAAGTCAGACGGATACTCCTGACGCTGTGCAACAAAACTGATATAATTCGGCCTCTTTACGCATTTGATTCACTTTTTGACCGATAAGATAAAGATAATCCCAATGAAAAAAATTTGTCACCTTTTTACTGCCGTAACCCTATTATTCAGCTCAGCAAGCTTCGCCGCTCAGTCATTAGTTCCCGATGCGCCGTCGGTTAATGCGAAAGCCTATATTCTTATCGATCACACTACTGGCAAAGTGTTAGCAGAAAATAATTCCCGTGAAAGCCTGCCCCCGGCCAGCCTGACCAAAATGATGACCAGCTATATTATTGGTAAAGAAATGCTAGCTGGCCGCATTAGCGAGAAGGATATTGTTACTGTAAGCGAAAATGCCTGGGCCAAAAACTTCCCTGAGTCATCCAAAATGTTTATCGAAGTTGGCAAAGAGGTCAGTGTTAAAGAGTTAAACCGTGGCATCATTATTTCCTCTGGTAACGACGCCTGTGTTGCAATGGCTGAACATATTGCGGGAAGCGAAGACGCTTTCGCTGGGTTAATGAATAATTATGCTGAACAAATAGGCATGAAGGACAGTCACTTTGCGAACAGTCACGGGCTGCCTGATTCTGAGCAATACGTCTCCGCCCGTGATATGGCCACGTTAGCAAGTGCTTTAATAAATGAGACTCCTGACGAATATAAACTCTACTCAGAAAAGTCTTTTACCTACAATAATATTAAGCAATACAATCGCAACTCATTGCTATGGGATCGGAGCTTGAACGTCGATGGCATTAAAACCGGCCATACTAATGAAGCGGGTTATAGCTTGGTTTCTTCCGCCGTTGAAGACGGAACCCGATTAATTGCTGTGGTTATGGGAACTAACAGTGAACAAGCGCGTAAAGTTGAAAGCAAAAAACTGCTTAACTACGGATTCCGTTATTTCGAAACCGTAAAAGCATATTCTGCCGGCGAAAGCTTCATTTCCCAACGTATTTGGGGTGGAGATTTAGATGAAGTCGAGCTGGGTATTAGTGAAGATGTCGTTATCACCTTACCTAAAGGTCAACGTGATAAATTAAAAGCTAACTTTGAGCTTGATGAGCAGCTACAGGCACCGCTTTCCAAAGGTCAGCATGTAGGCACAGTTTACCTTCAGCTAAATGGCGAAGATGTAGCTTCATTTCCGCTGGTAACCTTACAAGCTGTCGAAGAAGGTGGATTCTTCAAGAAGATGATGGACTATATAAAACAGCAGTTTACTGAAGAATAAAGGTTTAGATAGATGCAAAAAACTCGTTTTGACGAACTGGTCGATTTCCCCTGTCACTTTACTTTTAAAGTGATGGGGGTTGCTAGTGACAGCCTTCCTGATCAGGTTGTGGAAGTTTTACAAGAGCATGCTCCGGGCGACTACAGTCCTTCCGTAAAGCCCAGCAGCAAAGGCAACTACCACTCAATTTCTGTTGCTGTGCGTGTCGAAAGCCAGCAGCATATCGAAATATTGTATCGTTCACTCTCAGATATCGAGGACGTTCGCTACGTTCTGTAGCGGCAGGACTAGCCGTTGTTGCTGACAAACGTTATAATGGCGGCATGAACGATACCCTAATTATCCGTGAATTGGGCAGGCAGCCATACGAACCCGTATGGCATGCTATGCAAGAATTCACTGACCAACGCGACGAACATACTGCCGACGAGCTGTGGGTGGTCGAGCACGATCCCGTATTCACTCAAGGACAGGCGGGAAAAGCTGAGCATATTCTCGCTCCGGGTGATATTCCGGTTATCCAGGTCGACAGAGGCGGACAGGTTACCTATCACGGTCCGGGTCAGCTCGTTATTTATTTCCTTCTTAATATCCGTCGTCTTAATTATGGTGTCCGTCAACTCGTTAACCACATTGAAAACACCGTCATTGAAACCCTTTCCGACTACGAAATTGATGCCAAAGCGCGTCGAGACGCTCCTGGAGTTTATGTCGATACAGATAAAATTTGCTCTCTGGGACTGCGTATTCGTAAAGGCTGTTCTTTCCACGGATTGGCCTTGAACGTCAATATGGATATGGAACCTTTTTCCCGAATAAACCCTTGTGGTCTTTCGGGCATAAAAATGATTCAAACTAAGGATCTCAATGGTCCTGATAGCTTTAGTGAAGCGGCTGATGCAGTGATAAAACACTTTACCAGCTCTCTTTCCTACAGCAACATTCTTCAACAAACGGGACTCGCTCAAGATTATGTCAAAGCCAGTTAGAGTTGAACCTGGTGTCAAAATGCGTGACGCCGATAAAATGGCACTGATACCAGTACAAATTATTCCCACCGAACGCGATCAGATGTTGCGTAAGCCGTCGTGGCTGAAGGTGAAGTTACCTTCTTCAACTGAGCGTATTGATGAAATTAAGCAAGCAATGCGCAGCCATGGTTTGCACTCTGTTTGTGAGGAAGCATCCTGTCCAAATTTACCGGAATGTTTTAATCACGGTACAGCCAGTTTTATGATCCTGGGCGACATTTGTACACGTCGTTGCCCATTCTGTGACGTTGCTCACGGTCGCCCTCTTCCTCCCGATCCGGAAGAAGCTGAAAAGCTGGGCAAAACCATCCGCGACATGAAAGTGAAGTATGTCGTAATTACATCGGTTGACCGTGATGATTTACGCGACGGCGGTGCTCAGCACTTTGCGGACTGTATTCGTGAAATTCGTGAGCACAGTGAGAACAACATTCAGGTAGAAGTGCTGGTACCGGATTTTCGTGGTCGTATGCAGGTTGCGATCGATATTCTCAAAGGCGAGGCGCCTGACGTATTTAACCACAACCTTGAGACCGTGCCACGCCTGTATAAGGCAGCTCGTCCTGGTGCAAATTACCAGTGGTCTTTAGACTTGCTGCAAAAATACAAAGAAGTTCGGCCGGATATCCGGACTAAGTCGGGACTTATGGTCGGCCTTGGCGAAACCAAAGAAGAAATACTGGAAGTCATGAAAGATCTTCGTGCGCACGATGTCGACATGTTGACTATCGGACAGTATTTGCAGCCTAGCCGCCACCATATTCCGGTAGCACGCTACGTGCACCCCGACGAGTTTGAAGAGCTGCGTGTTGCTGGTGTTGAAATGGGCTTTAGCCACATTGCCAGTGGGCCACTCGTACGCTCGTCTTATCATGCTGATTTACAGGCAGCAGGCGAAACCGTACGTTAATTAAGGAATAGTGACCGTGAGCCTTTTATTGTGGTGTTTACTCATTGCCGGAGTCTTGCCAATTTTGGCTAAGGCACCTGTGGTTTACTTTCAGAACCGCGATAACGGTTATGACAATAAACACCCCAGAGCTCAACAGCAACGGTTACTTGGGCGTGGAGCCCGGGCCGTTGCCGGTCACTATAATGCCTATGAAGCTTTCCCATTATTTGCCGCAGCAGTATTGGCAGCCCTAGCAACTTCTCAGATCACCGACCGAATTGAATTTTTAAGCATTTCTTTTATTGTACTTAGAGTGCTCTATCACATTGCTTATTTAAGCAACTATGACAAACTTCGTTCACTTATTTGGTTTCTGGCAACACTCTGCCCAGTGCTAATTCTGGCGCAAGTCGCTATTAGCGTCTAAATCAAAAGCGTTAGTTTTTTGCTCCAGCAATCTTAAGTAGAGTTCTGGCCATAGTTTGGTGTCGTGACGCTCCATAGCGGTTCTAGTATTAACAGGGCGCCATGCTTGTCTGTCATCTATAGCGTTACAGGTATCCGCTTTAAAAAGGCCGACAACGGCTTCCCCAGAGCTCCCTAAACGCCACTTCCCTTGCTTCTTAATCGCAATATCTTGCCAGGAACTCAGTTCATCTTTCCACGGTAGCCTTTTATAAATCGCTTTAATTTTCCGTGCCGAATACTCGTTATGAGCTTCTGTCACAATAATATTCAAGCTGTCATGGTCGTAGTAGCCATAACAGAAATTTTGAGCAAGTGCGTCTGACATTTCGTATTCATCAGCGAACCCCATCCAGTGTCCTAGCTCATGTTGAATAACCGCTTCTGAACTGTCAGCCGTTAAAGTCAGTGTCTGACTATTGGCACTGGCAATGCCTTCTTCGGCTAATATTACCTGCCTATCAAAACTTTTTTCAAAATGACAATTTGCCCGTTTTCTCTGTGTATCGGTTACACAAGATAAGTTTTCGTCCAAAGTAAAGCTAACGCACCAATTCTGAGTATCAAAAGGTGTATTTTTTACCGCGGACAAAAAGTTAAGATAGCGTCGCTTTTCGCCAGAGTCAGCAGCAACAACATTGATTTCCATATTGCATTGCGCGCTAGGCTTATAGCGTTCAATCAGTCCAAACTGACTCTGTAACCAGGAGTCTTTCGAGTTTACCCAGCGATGCACCCATTCGTGCATAGAAATGTTCTGATCGGCTAGCTCAGCGGTAGCCACCTGCCTTTGAGCCACAGGGTCGCCAGCATCAGCAGCCAGAGCAAGCCAAGCGTCACTTGTCGCTGGAAATTCGTTAATTAAACTTTCTATGGCTGGAAAGTAATGCTGCTTTGCCGACCGCTGCCACCAATAATAAGCAGCGGTACGATTATTCAGTGCCCAGTGGTGATTCGCCAGTTGATGTTGTGCCTTGGCATTGCCCTGATGCGCGAGACTGCTGCGCTCTTGCTGTTGGTTATAAACCTGATGAGACCATCCAGTTAAAGCCAGCAGAAACAACACAATTAAGAGTCTGGTTTTCACTCCTTTTCTCTTTAGCGACTGAGTAAGGATTCACGAATACGGTTTAGCTCAACTGACGCATATCGGTGTTCAACAAAACCATATACATTGGTCATTAAAGCCAATTTAAAGTAGTTAACAGCCTGCAATTGCTCTCCTTCCATTTGCATGTACTTGCCAAGATAAAAATAGGCTTCACACAAACGTTCAGTCAGCTTTTCCGATTCCCCTAAGTTACGGGTCATACGTTGTAAAAACGCTTCTTCAGAAAGTTTGCCTGCATACAGTTGTACAATCTGATACCCCCAGTCGGATTTACTCAGTTTCTCAGCGTTTTGCTCAAGGCTTTTTTGTGCCAACGCGGCATCATTTTCATGTTCGGCGAGAAACAGCCAAATAACGCGGTAAGGATCATCGGGTTCTCTTTCCAGATGGTATTTTAAGTCTTCCTGAGAAAGTTTCGTTCTGGCATCATAATACTCGGCTATACCCCGGTTCAAATAGGCATAACGGTGCTCAGGGTTGAGTTCAATTGCTGAATCAAAAGCCTCATAAGCGTAATCAAACTCCTCTAGTTGCGTATATTGAATACCTAAGAAATTATACGCATCGGCCAACCTCGGGTTATATTCTAAAGCTCGGGTAAAATCCATTCTCGCAAGAGTTCTCAAGCCAACGGCGTCGTATAACGCACCGCGGCGGTAATATAGCTCTCCGCGCTGTTCCTCAGTTAAATTTTCTCTTAGCATCTGCCCTATGCGTGCCAGCTCAATCTCATAACGAAACTCTGCGCTTTCAGGCTCTGCAAGTACCACGGTATCAGGTAACTGATTAAATGAACTTTGCGAGGCACACCCCGTCATGACGCCTAATAACAACAAAGCTCCCATGAACCTAACACTTCTGCGCTCTTGCATAATTTTATCCTTAAATATACATTCGCCCCTATTACAGCACACTCAACGCCATTCAGGCAAAAAGCAGATATAAAAAAACCCCGTTCACACGGGGTTTTTAACAAAGCTGAGAAAATCTTTACGATTACTCTTCGCTTTTGTTTTCTTCTTCAGCTGCTGGCTCTGCCGGCGCTTCAGGTGCTGGTTCTTCTTTTTTCTCAGCCGCTTCTTTCATGCTTAAACGTACGCGACCCTGACGGTCAATTTCCAGTACTTTAACCGGAACAACATCACCAACTTTCAGGTATTCATTTACGTCGTTAACACGTTCTTCTGCAATTTGAGAAATGTGAACTAAGCCATCTTTACCGGGCAGAACAGTAACAAAGGCACCAAAGTCTACGATACGTGCTACTTTACCCTGGTAAATTTTGCCAACTTCAACGTTAGCCGTTAGCTGTTTGATTTTCTCAATAGCGGCGTCAGCATCAGCCTGGTCGCTGGCTGCAACTTTGATAGTACCATCATCACCAATCTCAATGTTGGTATTAGTTGACTCAGTCAGCTCGCGAATAACCGCTCCGCCTTTACCGATAACGTCTTTGATCTTGTCCTGATCAATTTTGATGGTGGTAAAGCGAGGTGCATAAGTAGACAGTTCTTCACGGTGACCGCCAATAGCTTCGTCCATCACTTTCAGAATGTGTAAGCGAGCTGATTTAGCCTGCGCTAAGGCACTTTCCATGATGTCGCGAGTAATGCCGTCAATTTTAATGTCCATTTGCAGCGCAGTAATACCATCAGTGTTACCCGCTACTTTAAAGTCCATATCACCTAAGTGATCTTCATCACCAAGAATATCAGACAGAACAACATGCTTGTCGCCTTCTTTAACCAAGCCCATAGCAATACCCGCTACAGAAGACTTGATTGGTACACCTGCATCCATCAACGCCAGTGAAGAACCACAAACTGAGGCCATAGAGCTTGAACCGTTTGATTCAGTAATTTCTGACACCACACGAATGGTGTATGGGAACTCGTCGTGGCTAGGCATAACCGCCTGAATACCCCGTTTAGCCAAACGACCATGACCAATTTCACGACGTTTTGGCGAACCAACCATACCCGTTTCACCAACACAGTATGGAGGGAAGTTATAATGCAGCATGAAGCGATTCGTGTTCATACCGGTCAGCTCATCAATCATCTGAGCATCACGATCGGTACCTAAAGTCGCAGTTACCAACGCCTGAGTCTCACCACGGGTAAACAATGCTGAACCGTGAGTACGCGGTAATACACCAGTAGCCACACTAATAGCACGAACCATGTCAGGGTCGCGGCCATCAATACGCTTTTCACCGGCAATAATACGGCTACGGACAATGTCACTTTCCAGGTCATGGAAAATTTTGCCAGATTCTTCTAAATCGACATTTTCATCTTCAGCAGTCAGCTTCTCGACCATCTGCTCTTTAACCTGGTCAAGCTTACCTTTACGTTCTGCTTTGTCGGTAGTGCGGTAGGCTTCGCCAATACCTTGCTCTGCCAATTCACGAATTTTGGTCTGTAAGCTTTCATCTTTTGCAGGTGCCTGCCAATCCCACTTCTCTTTGCCTGCTTCTGCAGTAAATTCAGTAATGGCTTTAATAACGTCCTGCATTGCTTCGTGACCGTACATAACGGCACCAAGCATTTGGTCTTCAGACAGCAATTGAGCTTCTGATTCAACCATTAAGACAGCTTTATCAGTACCGGCAACCACTAGGTCCAGTTTCGAGTTTTCTAACTCATCTGCGGTTGGGTTTAAAACGTATTCATCGTTCACGACACCAACACGAGCTGCACCGATTGGGCCTGCGAAAGGAACACCAGAAATAGACAGCGCTGCTGAAGTACCAATTAAGGCAACAATATCAGGATTAATTTGAGGGTTTACAGAAACAACAGTTGCAACAACTTGCACTTCGTTCATGAAACCATCAGGGAATAATGGGCGAATTGGACGGTCGATTAAACGACAAGTCAGAGTTTCATTTTCGCTTGGACGGCCTTCACGCTTAAAGAAGCCACCTGGAATTTTACCGGCTGCGTAAGTTTTCTCTTGGTAATTTACCGTTAATGGAAAAAAGTTTTGCCCTTCGCGAGCTTCTTTTTTCGCAACCACAGTGACCAGGACTGTTGTGTCATCGATGCTGGCAAGCACAGAAGCAGTCGCCTGACGTGCTATTACGCCAGTTTCTAAAGTGACTGTGTGCTGACCGTACTGAAATTGTTTAGTTATTGGATTCACGTTGCTTTCCTTTACCTTCAAAATATAGAGTATCCGGATTGATACTCGTCTTCTCTCTTTATTTATCTCATCGCATAGTATAGGGGAATTGTGACGAAATTAAGACCCATAAGCCTAAAAAAGAATACAAAAAAAGGGCCTGAAGGCCCTTTTAATTTTATTCTTTTCAGAACGTTTGTCTTAGCGACGGATGCCAAGACGTTCTACGATAGCTACGTAACGTTTTTCGTCTTTACGCTTCAGGTAATCAAGAAGCTTACGACGACGGCTAACCATACGTAGCAGACCACGACGTGAGTGGTGATCTTTCTTATGTTCTTTAAAGTGGTCTTGTAATTCAGCCAGGTTTTTAGTTAAAAGCGCAACTTGCACTTCAGGAGAACCGGTATCGTTCTCGCCTTGGCCAAATTCTTTTAAAATCTCAGCTTTCTGTTCAACAGTTAGTGACATGCTAACTCCTAAGTTTTGTCAAAATGATCGACGCCAATCACTAATTCAGCATCGATATGAAGGCGGCGATTATACTCGTCAGCCGCCGTAAAAACAACTATAAATCCACATGCTCCCGCGCAATAACCCGACGCGGCCATAATTCCGCATTTTTCACCCGTGCAACACCAAGAAATAGCGAGTTTTCTGTGGCAACGCGCCATTCTTCTGCGTCATTTCCATTTTGCTCAGGTAAAGGAATGGGCTGTCCATGCAAAAAGTCGCGAGTTTGCGCTTGAGTCACTGTTACCTCTGGCAATTGTCCCAGTAGCAAATCAGCCGGATGCAATAACGCATCGAGACCTTCATAGCCCTCTTCTGCTAACGTTTCCAGTTGTTCCAGGGTCACCATAGCCGCTTCAGCTATGTCGGCTACTGCATTACGATGTAGCATGGATACGTGAGCACCACAGCCTAGTAACTGACCCAGGTCATCAACTAAAGTACGAATATAAGTACCTTTGCTGCAACTCACTTGCAGGGTCACTTTATTGTCCTGAATATTCAGCAGTTCGATAGAGTGGACGGTGATTGTCCGCGTTTTTTTCGGTACTTCAATGCCTTGGCGCGCATAATAATATAATGGACGGCCTTCGTGCTTCAGTGCCGAATAAATAGAGGGAGACTGATCCTGTTCACCAATAAACTGCTTTATTGCATCGGCAACCTTAGCGGTATCAACTGCAACAGGCTTTTCCTCTACCACTTCACCTTCGGCGTCACTGGTGGTTGTTCTTACCCCCAGCGTAGCTTCAACCCGGTAGGCTTTATCGGCATCCAGCAGATATTGCGAAAACTTCGTCGCCTCTCCCAGACAAACTGGCAGAATACCGGTTGCCAGAGGATCCAGCGCACCAGTATGACCCGCTTTTTGTGCATTATACAGGCGCTTAACACGCTGCAGGGCATGGTTTGAACTCATGCCCTGCGGTTTATTCAATAATACTACGCCCGTGAGAGCACGGCCTTTGCGTAGACGAGCTTTAGACATTAATCGTCTCCGCTGTTTTCGCTGCTTTTCTTATCTCGTTCACGAGCTTCTGCAACCAATTTGCCCATACGAATCCCTTCATTTAAAGAAGCGTCGTGCTGAAACCTTAGTTGCGGAACAATGCGTGCTTTGATGCGCTTACCCAATAAAGATCGAATGAAGCCTGAGGCTTCATTCAATACTTTTAACGCCTGCTTAGTTTGCTCAGGGTCATCCTGGAAAAAGGTAACAAACACTTTGGCATAAGCTAAGTCACGAGAAACTTCCACGTCGGATACTGTGACCATGCTAACGCGAGGATCTTTTATCTCACGTTGCAGGATCATAGCGATTTCTCGTTGTAGCTGATGCCGTACCCTTTCGGTACGGCTAAACTCTTGAGCCATAAATTCCTGTGTCCTTGATTACAGCGTACGTTCAATCTGAATGGTTTCGAAGACTTCAATTTGGTCGCCTTCTTTGACATCGTTGTAGTTCTTAACACCGATACCACATTCCATGCCGTTACGAACTTCCTGAACGTCGTCTTTAAAGCGACGTAAAGATTCTAGTTCGCCTTCGTAGATAACAACGTTATCACGCAATACGCGAATTGGAGCAGAACGCTTCACCACACCTTCAGTTACCATACAACCAGCAATGGCACCAATCTTAGGTGATTTAAAGACATCACGAACTTCGGCTAAACCAATAATCTGCTGTTTAAACTCGGGCTGCAGCATACCGCTCATTGCCGCTTTAACTTCGTCAATTAAGTCGTAAATAACGCTGTAATAGCGTAAGTCGACACTTTCCTGTTCAACCAGTTTTCTGGCTGCAGCTTCAGCACGAACGTTAAAACCAACAACAATGGCATTTGAGGCACTGGCCAGAGAAATATCGGTTTCGGTGATACCACCAACGCCGCTACCGATGATGTTCACTTTTACTTCATCAGTTGACAGTTTGGTTAAGGCATCAGAAATCGCTTCCAGTGACCCTTGTACGTCAGACTTAAGTACAATATTAAGCTCAGCAACATCACCTTCGGCCATGTCCGCAAACATGTTTTCCAGTTTCGCTTTCTGTTGCTTGGCTAATTTCACATCACGGTATTTACCCTGACGATAGTTAGCTACTTCACGCGCTTTACGCTCGTCTCTGACAACCGTTGCTTCGTCGCCTGCCTGAGGAACACCGGACAGACCCAGTATTTCTACAGGAATAGATGGGCCCGCTTCTTTAATTTCTTTACCGGTTTCATCGCGCATCGCACGAATACGACCGTATTCAAGACCACAAAGTACAACATCGCCCTGCTTCAGCAGACCGCGCTGAACCAATACCGTTGCTACCGGGCCGCGGCCTCGATCCAGGCGTGATTCAACCACAATACCTGAGGCCATACCGGTTTTCTCTGCACGTAAATCCAATACTTCAGATTGCAGCAAAATAGCTTCTAACAGCTCATCAATGCCTTCACCGGTGTGCGCTGACAATGGAATAAACTGAACATCGCCACCCCAGTCTTCAGGAATAACTTCCAACTGCGACAACTCGTTCTTCACACGGTCTGGGTCAGCGCCTTCTTTATCCATTTTGTTGATAGCAACAACCAGAGGAACGCCAGCAGCTTTTGCGTGCTGAACCGCTTCTTTGGTTTGCGGCATAACACCATCATCCGCAGCGACTACCAGGATAACAACGTCTGTTGCGCCTGCACCACGTGCACGCATAGAAGTAAAGGCGGCGTGTCCCGGAGTATCCAGGAAAGTCACCATGCCATGACCCGTTTCAACGTGGTATGCACCGATGTGCTGAGTAATACCACCCGCTTCGCCTGATGCAACTTTGGCTTTACGAATGTAATCCAGCAACGATGTTTTACCATGGTCAACGTGACCCATAACAGTAACGACTGGTGCACGAGGTGCCTCTTCTCCGCCTTCCTGGCGGTCAGAAAGCACTTCTTCTTCCAGCGCATTATCTTTCACCAACGCAGGTTTATGACCCAGCTCTTCAACCACTAAAGCGGCTGTGTCTTGATCAAGAATCTGGTTAATGGTGACCATCTCGCCCATTTTCATCATGGTCTTGATAAGGTCACTGGCTTTAACCGCCATACGGTTAGCAAGTTCACCAACGGTAATGGTCTCACCAATTTTCACATCACGTTCAACTGGCTGAGCTGGTTTATTAAAGCCCTGTTGCAGCGACGAGCCGCGACGAGCACCTTTACGACGCTTCTCGCGGCGTGGAGTATCATCGCTTTCTTCATCTTTACGACGACGCTTTTTACCGCGTTTGCGGCTTTTACGTTCTTCGTCAAAATCTTGTGCGTCTTCAGCTTCTTGCGCAGTAGATGACGTTGTAAAATGCACGTCTTCTTTTTCTTGCTGTTTACGTTTCTGCTCTTCTTCTTCCCAGCGTTTTGCGTTTTCTTCCGCCAGTTTACGAGCTTCTTCCGCTTGCGCTTCCGCTTCTTTTTCCGCTTTTTTACGAGCTTCTTCTTCCTGTTGACGCTTCAGTTTTTCAGCATCGGCTTTCGCTTTGTCTGCCGCTTCACGCTCTTCAGGTGTCATGGCAGCACGTTTTTCAGCTTCTGCTTTTTGACGCTCTTTCTCTTTTTCTTTGCGCAGCTTTTCTTTTTCAGCTTTTTCTTTCTCAGCTTTTTCGCGTTCTGCTTTAGCCTTGGCTTCCGCTTCTTTACGCTGCTGTTCTTCTTCGCGCTGTTTTTCTTCTTCGCGAAGCTTCGCTTCTTCCGCTTCTTTCTCTTGCGCTAAGCGTTCTTGTTCTTCACGTTCCTGTTCTTCGCTTGCTGAACGTTTCACGTAAGTACGCTTTTTACGCACTTCTACCTGAACGGATTTAGAGTCTCTTCCGCCACCAACGCTTAACGTACTTTTTGTTTTGCGCTTTAAAGTCATTTTGCTGGGTTCAGAGCTGCCGCCACCGCCGTGCTGACGATTCAAGTGAGCCAGTAATTTCTGTTTCTCTTCTTCGTTAACAGAATCACCCGCTTTCTTGGTCATGCCCGCTTCAGCGAACTGCTGAACCAGACGATCAACTGTTGTACCGACATCTGTGGCCAGCTTATCGAGCGTTACTTCTTCCATAGTCTGTTGTACCTCCGCTGATCGTTCTACTGTTCTTCATTGAACCAGCAAATATTGCGAGCTTTCATAATTAAATCGCCAGCCTGCTGTTCATTTAATTCTTCAATATCGGCTAAGTCGTCAACACCCTGTTCCGCTAACTCTTCCAGAGTTGTCACGCCTTTGCTGGCTAATACATAAGCCAGGTGACGCTCCATTCCTTCAAGGTTCAACAGTGTGTCATCTGGTTCAGCCGATTCCAGAGATTCTTCGGTAGCCAGAGCTTTCGTGGTTAAATAAGCACGTGCTCTGCTACGCAATTCTTCTACGATATCTTCGTCCATCCCTTCAATATCAAGGAATTCTGCAACCGGGACATAAGCCACTTCTTCAAGTGAAGAGAAGCCTTCATCAACCAGTACATTGGCAAAATCTTCATCGATATCTAAAGTCGATACGAACAAGTTCAATAGACGCTGAGTTTCAGCTTCATTTTTTTCGTTGAACTCGTCTTCGGTCATAACATTCAGTGTCCAGCCGGTTAGCTGACTGGCCAGGCGAACGTTCTGTCCACCTTTACCAATAGCTTGAGCCAGGTTATCTGCCGCAACCGCAATATCCATAGTATGTGCATCTTCATCCACAACTATAGACGCTACTTCAGCAGGCGCCATCGCGTTAATGACGTACTGTGCCGGGTTATCATCCCAAAGCACAATGTCTACGCGCTCGCCACCAAGCTCACCGGATACCGCCTGAACTCGTGCACCGCGCATACCAACGCAAGCCCCAACAGGGTCTATACGCTTATCGTTACTCTTAACCGCAATTTTAGCACGCGAACCCGGGTCTCGGGCAGCACCGCGTAGCTCAATCATCTCTTCGCCTATTTCAGGCACCTCGATACGGAACAATTCCAACAAGAAGTTAGGATTGGTTCTGCTTACAAATAATTGTGCACCACGAGCTTCTGGACGAACGTCATAGAGCAAACCGCGAATGCGATCACCTGGACGCACAGATTCACGCGGTAACATTTCGTCACGATAAATAATCGCTTCCGCGTTATTACCTAAATCCAGAATAACGTGCTCCCGATTCGCACGCTTAACAATACCGCTGACCATTTCACCCACTTGCTCACGGTATTCATCAACAACCTGAGCTCGTTCGGCTTCACGTACTTTTTGTACGATAACTTGTTTTGCAGTCTGGGTCGTAATACGGTCGAACTGTATCGAATCGATTTGCTCTTCTACGTAGTCACCGGCCTGTACCGATGGATCTTCGTATTGCGCTGCCGACAAGCTTATTTCACGGTAAGGATGTTCTAATCCAGAATCCGTGTCTTCAACGACTAACCAACGACGGAATGTATCAAATTCGCCAGTGGTACGATCGATATCAATACGAACTTCAATATCGCCGTCGTACTTCTTTTTGGTCGCATGAGCCAATGCTGACTCTAACGCTTCAAATATTTTTTCGCGTGGTACTGCTTTTTCGTTTGAAACCGCTTCTGCGACTAACAGTATTTCTTTACTCATGAGTGCTGCCTCGCCAACGCAATCTTTTAATCAAATGCCGGAACCAGGTGAGCGTTTTTCACATCACGCATATTCACCTGAAGAGTATCGTTATCAACGGCAAGGGTCAGTTCTTCACCCTCAACCGCAATCAATTCTGCCTTAAATTTTCTTTTGTTTTTTTGCGCCGCTACTAACTCAAAAGCAACGGTTTCATTTATATAAGGCTGCATTTGTTGGGCATTAAAAAACGGTCTTTCCATTCCCGGAGAGGACACTTCCAGGTTGTATTCAACATTAATAGGGTCTTCAACATCCAGTAGTGAACTGACCTGATAACTCACGTCTGCACAGTTATCCACGCTGATACCTTCCGGATGATCGATATATACCCGTAATGTTGAAAACTTACCGGCGCGAATAAACTCTACGCCCCACAATTCAAACTCCAGCGCTTCTACCGCTGGGCGAATTATATCGGTTAACCGTTCTTGCAAATTTGCCAATTACTGCCTCCTGAAACAAAAAAAGGGCGCAAGCGCCCAGTGTTCTGGCTATCCTAAGATAGCTAAGGCCGCATAGCAAAAAGCCCCGAGCTGCTGCGGGGCTTTCTGAACACTGGACCCTTTGTCAGTTATTTTAGCAAAAGCGACGCCTTAATGCGAAACGCTGCTACTAAAATTGGTTGCGGGGGCAGGATTTGAACCTACGACCTTCGGGTTATGAGCCCGACGAGCTACCAGACTGCTCCACCCCGCGTCCGAAACTTGTTGCACATTATACGTATTTTTCGTTTATTTTCAACCTCTGAGGCAACAATCAGAGAGCTAATTTTGGTGCAGAAGGCGGGACTTGAACCCGCACGCCCGTAAGAGCACTACCCCCTCAAGGTAGCGTGTCTACCAATTCCACCACTTCTGCAAAATCTTAGTCAATTGGCGGCACTTCAGATTCAGACTCTGACTTATCATCCGCTGGAGGTAACTCTTGCTCTTCAGCCGGAACTGAAAGGTCTGAGAAGTCATTTGACGACTCATCAGTAGAGGTCGATAAGTTACCCAACACCAGGCTCAGAATGAAAAACACTACCGCTAACCCGGCTGTTGCCCGGGTCAGGAAGTTACCTGAACCTGATGAACCAAAAACAGTGTTCGATGCGCCTGAGCCAAAAGATGCGCCCATGTCTGCGCCTTTGCCTTGTTGCAGCATAATAAAGCCAATTAAGACCAAAGCGACAACGAGAAATGCGATCATCAAAATTTCGTACATAATTTTACCCTTGAGCAGCTTGGCAAATAGCAACAAAATCTGATTCTTTCAGACTTGCGCCACCTATCAGGCCGCCATCAATGTCTTTTTGCGCAAATAATTCGGCAGCGTTGTCAGCTTTAACTGAGCCGCCGTACAATAACGGCATTTTCTCACCAATCGCGCCAAATTGCTCTACCAGTAACGCTCTTAATTTTGCATGAACGTCCTGTGCTTGTTCTGGTGAAGCCGTTTCTCCAGTACCAATTGCCCAAACAGGCTCATAGGCCAAAACAATTTTACCGGCTTGCTCCTTAGGAAGATCAGCTAAAGCCGCTTGCGCTTGCTGTGCTACAACTTCCCAGGTGTTTCCCTCATCGCGTTGTGCTTTATTCTCACCAACACAAATCACCGCTGTCATACCGGCATTAACCGTAGCCAAGGCTTTCTCATTCACCATTTTGTCGGTTTCTGCGAACAGCTGCCGACGTTCTGAATGTCCCACTAACACATAGCTAACACCAAACTCTTGTAGCTGTGCGGTTGAGATTTCGCCGGTAAAGGCACCACCAGTGTGTTCAGATACATTCTGAGCACCAATGGCAATGTCATCGTAATAACATTGATTAGCCAGCTCGCCAATAAGGGTGAACGGAGGACAAATGACTAACTTAACTTGCTGAAGCTGATTAAGTTTTTCCCGCAAAGCCGCCGACATTGTTTTCGTTAGCTCGCGATTTCCGTTCATTTTCCAATTTGCAATCACTAGTGATGCATTAGGCATAGTTTGTCCTCTACTCCAGAGCGCGGGAATAGTAGCGAAACACTCGCCAACTTACAAGCGAGATTTTCACCACTATCCGCTAACTGTTTAATTTGTAGCCGCTTCGACCTCGTTAGCAATTTGCTGAGCAAAGGCTTTTACCTTAGCTTCGTTCTCACCCTCGACCATTACGCGAATTAAAGGTTCAGTGCCAGACTTACGTAATAAGACCCGACCAGTGCCTGCTAAAGCGCTCTCAACTTCACGAACAACGCTTTTCACATTTTCTGATTCCAGCGGCTGTTTATCGCTCTCAAAGCGGACATTAATAAGTACTTGCGGCAGCTTATGAAAGTCGCAGCTCAGTTTCTCCAGAGACTTTTGTTCCTGATACATAGCTGCCAACACCTGCAGGCCAGCTATAATGCCGTCCCCAGTAGTGTGATGCTGACGGTTTATAACATGGCCGGAGTTCTCTCCCCCCAGATACCAGTCACGCTTAACCAGTTCCTCAATAACATAGCGGTCGCCGACTTTCGCCCGAACGAATGGAATACGCCGTTTATCCAGCTCCTTCTCCAAAGCAAAGTTGGTCATCAAAGTACCAACAACCCCGCCCTGAAGCTGTCCCTGATTCTGCGCAGTAACAGCGAGCATATAAAGAATTTCGTCGCCATCAATGGGGCGTCCGTTTTCAGTCACCATCATGATACGATCGCCATCACCGTCAAGCGCTATGCCAAGGTCGGCTTTGGTTTCCAGCACTTTATTCTGCAATGCCGTTAAGTGCGTTGCACCACACTCTTTATTAATATTCAGTCCATTGGGCTGCGTGCCTATTTCGGTCACTTCAGCACCAAGTTCCCGAAGCACATTAGGCGCAATGTGGTAAGTAGCGCCATGGGCGCAGTCAACCACGATGTGAAGCCCTTCCAGCGTCATTTCGTTGGGGAATACGCTTTTACAAAACTCAATATAACGTCCTGCGGCATCATTAATGCGTTTTGCCCGCCCTAACTCTTCGGAAATAACGCAGTCCATAGGCTCGTCTAACAAACGTTCAATTTCCAGCTCAACCGCGTCAGGAAGCTTGTGTCCGTTATCAGCAAAAAACTTAATACCATTATCATAATATGGGTTATGAGAGGCGCTAATCACGATTCCGGCAGCAGCTCTGAACGTGCGTGTAAGATAAGCAATTCCGGGAGTGGGCATAGGACCTAAGAAGTCCACGCCAACACCAGCAGCGGCTAAACCAGCCTCCAGTGCTGACTCAAGCATATAACCAGAAACCCGGGTGTCTTTGCCCACTAATACGCGACTGGTACCCTTAGCGGCTAGTACACGCCCAGCGGCCCAGCCAAGCTTTACGGCAAATTCAGGGGTTATCGGGAATTGCCCGACACGTCCGCGCACGCCATCAGTGCCGAAATATTTACGCTCACTCAAAGGTGTTCTCCTTCTATAGTTGCTGCAACCACTTTCATCGCATCAACTGTCTCCTTAACATCATGAACGCGAATTATACGTGCTCCTTTCATTGCTGCAATGGTTGCAGCCGCTAAACTGCCTGCTAAGCGATCTTTTACTTCACGTCCAGTAACATGACCTATCATGCTTTTTCGCGACATTCCCACCAATAACGGCAACTGTAATTCGTGAAACGCCTGCAAACGTTGCAATAACTGGTAGTTATGTCGCTGCGACTTGCCAAAACCAAAACCAGGATCCAACCAAATCCTCTCGCGTTCGATACCCGCTTTTTCACACGCTATAACACGCTCTTGCAAAAAAGTCTTAACGTCGCAAACAACATCATCATAATTAGGGTTGTGCTGCATACTTCGTGGCTCACCCTGCATGTGCATCAGACACACTTCTGCGTTTGTCGCTGCCAGCGCTTCCAGAGCACCTTTCTCACGCAAGGCATTCACATCATTAATTATATTGGCGCCAACTTCTATCGACTCTGTCATGACTTGGGGTTTGGTTGTGTCCACCGAAATAGCAACATCAAAACGGTCTCTTACCGCCTTTACCAAAGGAACAACTCTGTCCAACTCTTCCTGTTCAGCAACCGAATAAGCACCAGGGCGGGTTGACTCCCCACCAATGTCCACAATGTCAGCGCCGTCTTTGATCAGCTGTGCAACGTGGTCTATTGCATCATTTAGGTGGTTGTACTCCCCCCCGTCTGAAAATGAGTCCGGAGTGACATTAACAATTCCCATAACTCGCAACGGCTTTGGATTTTTCGGCATGGCTTAGCTCCGCTAATAACTGTGTCCTACAAAAAAGCCACCTCGCGGTGGCTTTTTAAAAGAATCAACGTTAAGAAGTTGCATCCCCGGGTTTATCAACATTAATGGGGCGGTCCGGACGTTCTTCGGTGTTCTCTGCCTTAGCAGCCCCACCGTCAGAATCGTTACCACCACTGTCTCTGTCATCCCAGTCTTTTGGCTGACGAACATCGCGACGGTTCATCAAGTCATCAATTTGGTCGGCATCAATAGTTTCATAGCGAACTAATGCGTCCTTCATTGAATGCAAAATATCTTCGTTTTCTTCCAGCAGCTTTTTCGCTCGCTGATAATTACGGTCGATAACTGACTTCACTTCTTCATCAATAGCGCGCGCAGTGTCATCTGACATGTGCTTGTGCTGGGTTACCGAGCGACCGAGGAACACTTCATTTTCATCTTCGGCGTACAGCAACGGCCCCATTTTCTCCGACAGTCCCCACTGGGTAACCATTTTACGAGCAATTTCAGTTGCACGTTCAATGTCGTTAGAGGCGCCGGTGGTCACTTTATCGTTACCATAAATAATGGCTTCTGCAAGACGTCCACCGAACAAGCTTGAAATCATACTTTCAAGATGCTGTTTACTGTGGCTGACACGATCCTGCTCTGGCAGATACATGGTCACACCCAGTGCGCGGCCTCGTGGAATAATCGATACTTTGTAGACTGGATCATGTTCTGGCACAAGGCGACCAACAATGGCGTGGCCGGCTTCGTGGTAAGCGGTCATCGCTTTTTCATCATCCGTCATAACCATTGAGCGGCGCTCTGCACCCATCATGATCTTGTCTTTTGCTTTATCAAATTCTTCCATTGAAACGACGCGCTTGTCGCCCCGGGCAGCAAATAGCGCAGCTTCGTTGACTAAGTTCGCTAAGTCCGCACCAGAAAAGCCGGGTGTACCACGAGCAATCACTGACGGTTTAACGTCATCACCTAATGGTACTTTACGCATGTGCACTTTAAGAATCTGCTCACGACCACGAACATCCGGTAAACCAACGATAACCTGACGGTCAAAGCGGCCAGGACGCAATAATGCAGGATCTAAGACATCTGGACGGTTAGTCGCGGCAATAACGATAATGCCTTCATTACCTTCAAAGCCATCCATTTCAACCAACATTTGGTTCAATGTCTGCTCACGTTCATCGTGGCCACCACCTAGTCCGGCACCACGTTGGCGACCCACGGCATCAAGCTCATCAATAAAGATAATGCATGGCGCAGATTTTTTCGCTTGTTCAAACATGTCACGAACACGGGAAGCACCGACACCAACAAACATCTCAACGAAGTCTGAACCGGAAATGCTGAAGAACGGTACTTTTGCTTCGCCCGAAATAGCTTTTGCCAGCAGGGTTTTACCCGTACCCGGAGGGCCGACCATAAGAACGCCTTTCGGTATTTTGCCACCCAGACGCTGAAACTTAGAAGGGTCTTTCAGATAATCCACAAGCTCTGAGACTTCTTCTTTGGCCTCATCACAACCGGCTACGTCTTTGAAGGTTGTTTTTGATTGCTCTTCATTCATTAGCTTGGCTTTGCTTTTACCAAACGACATAGCCCCACGGCCGCCACCGCCCTGCATCTGACGCATGAAGAATATCCATACACCGATTAACAGTAGCATCGGGAACCACGAAATAAAGATAGATGCCAGAATACTCTGCTCTTCTGGCGGAGTACCTTGTGTTTCTACATCGTTTGCCAACAAATCATCCAGAATTTTTGGATCATATTGAGTTGGTACAACGGTTTTATAAGATTGACCATTGCGAGTCATACCTGAAATAGTGCGTCCATCATCACCAAATTCAGCACGACGAATGTTGCCATTATTAACCTGAGATACAAATTCGCTGTATACCATGGTTGATGATGACGTTCCGCTCGGACTGAAGCTCTGAAAAACGCTCATCAGTACGACAGCTATCACAAGCCACAAGATGAGATTCTTTGCCATATCGCTCAAAGCCTATTACCTCTATTAAAAATCAACTACCCAACAGGGTACTACAGTTTATAGTCTGTCGCTACCAAGTAGACCTCTCTCGAACGTGCTCTTGAGGACTCTGGTTTTCTCGTTTTCACATCATTAAACGCTGCTCGTACATCTTTCAGGAAAGATTCAAAACCTTGCCCCTGAAACACTTTGACGGCAAAACTTCCACCTGGTTTCAAAACCTGATGGCACATGTCCAGCGCCAGCTCTACCAAGTACATAGAACGCGCCTGGTCTACCGTGCCATTACCGCTCATATTAGGTGCCATGTCAGACAGCACCACATCCACATTTTTACCACCAATACGCTCTAATAAAGCCTCCAGTACCGATTCTTCACGAAAATCTCCCTGAAGAAAATCGACTCCGGCGATTGGGTCCATCGCTAAAATATCACAAGCAATGATTTGACCATCGCCGTTAAAGTAGTCGGCCACGTACTGTGACCACCCACCTGGGGCTGCTCCTAAATCAACGACGGTTTGACCTTTTTTGATCAGTTTGTCCCGTTTTTGTATTTCTTCCAATTTAAAAACAGCGCGGGAGCGTAATCCCTTCTTCTGTGCTTTTTGGACAAACTGATCGTCAAAATGTTCTTTCAGCCAGCGCTGACTACTCACACTGCGTTTTTTTCCCATGATTTAACGAAGTTTCCTTAATTGTCTGGCCTGAATACCTGATCTGGCGTTACAATGTTAAAAAATCAAGCTCTAAAACGGATATTATCGAATGTCATTAAGTAATAAGCAAAAACAGCATTTAAAAGGTTTAGCACATCCGCTTAAACCCGTCGTACTACTTGGGGCTAACGGCCTTACTGAAGGTGTTCTTGCAGAAATTGAGCAAGCACTTGACCACCATGAACTGATTAAAATAAAAGTTCCGGAAGAAGATCGCGAGCTCAGAAAGCAAATTATGGCAACCATTGTACATGAAACCGGTGCCGCTGAAGTGCAAATTATCGGTAAAACACAAGTGATATACCGTGCTGCAGAAGAACCTAAGATTCGTCTTCCTCGCGGGTAATTCTTTGAATCGCAGGCTTAAGAGCTAATGCTTTTGCGACTAACTCTAATGCCTGCGATTTCTCCATCCACTTATCTGTAGTGGAAAAATACGCATCCAGCATCAAAGTCATACATTGTTCATCATCTTGCAGCCCGTAGGCTTTCAATAGCGGCTCTATCTTTTTGTGCGCTTTTAAAAACTCAATTCGCCGTTTGCGTTCTTCCTCTACCACGCTGCTCTTAACGTAATCGCCCTGAGTATAAGCGTAGCTGGGTTCGTGCAAGGTATAACCCGGAGCAAAAAACCAGTTAAGAGAAATTCTTTCTTGCAGTAGTTTCCGAATAATTTCGGCAAAAGGTAATTTGTTACTACGTTTCCAGTTGGCATAATCGTTGGCGTTGCGGCCTAACCACACAGAAACATCTTTATAAGTTGCCTTTTGTGAAATGAGCTTTAAACGTTCGAAGCACTCCGTGACGCTAAGTTCATCAAGGGGCGTATGCTGAAAAGTGTTAAATGATAGCGACTGTTCCTTGTCCATTGTCATCTTCTCTTGTAAATTTAATGTTAGAAAAAAAGATAAGAGCAAACTATACAATAGACCGTATAAAAAACAAACAGAAATGCGTTTCAAAAGAAAATAAAAAGAAAAAGGCTGGTAAACTTGCGTTTCCAGCCTTTTATACACTCATTGTTGATATTACTTATATTGTACTGCAACAACCTCGTATTCAACTTCACCATTAGGTGTCGTCACTGTCGCAATATCATCAATTTCTTTACCAATAAGTGCACGCGCAATGGGTGAATTCACAGAAATTAAGTTTGATTTAATATCCGCTTCGTCGTCACCCACAATTTTATAAGTAACTTCTTCGTCCGTTTTCGTGTTGTAAACGGTGACTGTGGAGCCAAAAATAACTTTGCCGTTATTTGGTACCTTAGTTACATCAATGATCTGCGCGTTGGAAAGCTTGGATTCAATTTCCTGAATACGGCCTTCGCAAAAACCTTGCTGTTCACGCGCTGCATGATATTCCGCATTTTCTTTTAAATCACCATGCTCGCGAGCATCAGCAATAGCTTCAACAATGCGCGGACGCTCTACCGTTTTTAAACGTTTAAGCTCATCACGTAATAATTGCGCGCCATGTTCCGTCATTGGAATCTGGTTCATATTAACGATACCCTTTTATGTAATTCTTGTACCGAGCTCACCCGAGCCCGATCATCCGCTGTATTTGCTTTTACTGTCGCAAACGCAGCATTCAATGTTGTGGTGTAAATAACTTTATTCAATAGTGCTTCGCGGCGAATATAGACCGAGTCTTCAATCGCCTGACGGCCTTCTACTGTATTTATAATATAGCAATATTCGCCGTTTTTAATCGCATCAACAATATTTGGACGGCCTTCTTGCAATTTATTTACAATACTGCAGTCAATACCTTCTTCACCAAGCATTTTCGCTGTACCGCGCGTCGCTTCTAAACTAAAGCCTAAAGCCAATAAGCCTCGGGCCAAGTCCATCAGACGTTGCTTATCACTGTCTTTTACAGAAATGAGTGCTTTACCTTTTTTAGCCAGCGCTTCGCCGGCACCCAGGTTGGCTTTCGCATAAGCTTCTTCAAAGCTTTCACCCACACCCATAACTTCGCCAGTTGAGCGCATTTCAGGTCCGCGAATAGGGTCGACCCCCTGGAACTTAGCAAAAGGAATGACCACTTCTTTCACCGAGTAATACGGTGGAATAATTTCTTTTACATAGCCCTGCTCTTGCAATGACTGGCCAACCATTACCCGAGCTGCCACTTTGGCTAACGGCACACCCGTTGCTTTAGAAACAAAAGGTACGGTTCTCGCAGCCCTTGGGTTTACCTCAATAAGGTAAATTTCATCCTCTTTAACCGCAAACTGAGCATTCATCAAGCCGTTCACATTCAATTCAAAAGCTAACTTACGCATTTGTTCACGTAATTGAGCCTGAATAATGTCACTCAATGAATACGGAGGCAATGAACACGCAGAGTCACCCGAGTGAACCCCGGCTTCCTCGATATGCTGCATAATGCCGCCAATCAGAACGTCGGTACCATCGCAGATAGCATCAACGTCAACTTCTATCGCGTTATCAAGGAAACGATCCAGCAGCACAGGCGCGTCATTTGACACTTTGACCGCGTCAGTCAGATAACGTTGCAAGTCCGCTTCGTCATAAACAATTTCCATAGCTCTTCCACCCAGAACATAGGATGGACGAACAACTAACGGATAACCAATACGTTTAGCTTCAGTCAAAGCTTCGTTAAAGCCTGTTACTGTCGAATTCTCTGGCTGTTTTAATCCCAGTCGACGCACGGCAGTCTGAAAGCGCGCTCTGTCTTCTGCTCTGTCAATAGCGTCAGGCGAAGTACCGATAATTGGAACACCATTAGCCTCAAGCTCACGCGCCAGCTTCAACGGAGTCTGGCCACCGTATTGGACAATAACCCCTTTAGGCTTTTCAATACGAACAATTTCGAGGACATCTTCAAGAGTAATAGACTCAAAGTATAGACGATCTGATGTGTCATAGTCGGTAGACACTGTTTCCGGGTTACAGTTCACCATAATGGTTTCATAACCGTCTTCACGCAGCGCCAACGACGCATGCACACAGCAATAATCGAACTCAATGCCCTGCCCTATACGGTTTGGTCCGCCACCAATAACCATAATTTTGTCATTGTCCGTCGGCGCTGCTTCGCATTCTTCATCGTAGCTTGAATACATGTAAGCTGTGCCAGAGGCGAATTCGGCCGCACAGGTATCAACACGTTTGTAAACGGGATGAATTTTATACTTATAACGCTTTTTACGAACTTCTGCTTCACTCACATGCAGAACATCAGCTATACGGGAGTCGGCAAAGCCACGACGTTTCAACACCGTCATAACGTCTGCGGTGAGCCCGGCTAAACCAAGTTCATCAACCTCTTTTTCAAGGTCTACAAGCTCTTCAATCTGAATCAGATACCACTCGTCTATACGCGTTAACTCAAAGACTTCGCGTACCGTCATACCTAAGCGAAAAGCGTCAGCGATGTACCAAATACGCTCTGCACCCGGTTCTTTTAATTCACGGATAACTTTTGAACGAGCATCTTTAGCTTCTAAGTCCACAATAGGGTCAAAACCCGAGGCACCAAGCTCAAGCCCTCGCAGCGCCTTTTGCATCGATTCCTGAAAGTTACGGCCAATAGCCATCACTTCACCAACGGACTTCATTTGCGTGGTCAACCGGTCATTGCAGTTCGCAAACTTTTCGAAGTTAAAGCGCGGTATTTTTGTGACCACGTAATCTAATGCAGGCTCAAAAGACGCGGGTGTTTTGCCGCCGGTTATCTCGTTCTCCAGTTCATCCAGCGTGTATCCAACGGCCAGTTTCGCTGCTACCTTAGCAATTGGGAAGCCTGTAGCTTTTGATGCCAAAGCCGATGAACGGGAAACCCGTGGGTTCATTTCAATAATGACCATGCGCCCGGTGTCCGGGTTAACGCCAAACTGTACGTTAGAGCCTCCAGTTTCTACACCAATTTCACGCAGAACGGCCATTGCCGCGTCACGCATTAGCTGGAATTCTTTATCGGTTAACGTCTGAGCGGGAGCAACGGTTATCGAGTCACCGGTATGAATCCCCATTGGATCGAAGTTTTCAATGGTACAGACAATGATGCAGTTATCGCTTTTATCGCGCACAACTTCCATCTCGTACTCTTTCCAGCCCAGTAATGACTCATCAATTAGCAGTTCATTGGTTGGTGAGAGGTCTAAACCGCGTCGACAAATTTCTTCAAACTCTTCACGGTTATAGGCAATACCACCGCCACTGCCACCCATAGTGAAGGACGGTCGGATAATGCAAGGGAAACCCAGTCGGCTAAGCACATCAAAGGCTTCATCAAGACTATGAGCCATCTCAGCATTCGGTGTTTCCAGACCAATCGCTTTCATTGCTTTATCAAAGCGATCACGGTTTTCCGCTTTATCAATCGCATCGGCATTAGCGCCAATCATTTCAACCTTATAGCGTTCCAGTACGCCGTGACGGTCTAAATCCAGCGCACAGTTCAAAGCGGTTTGACCACCCATGGTCGGTAACACCGCATCGGGACGCTCACGCTCAATAATTTTCTCTACTACTTCCCAGTGAATTGGCTCGATATAAGTTGCATCGGCCATTTCCGGGTCAGTCATAATGGTAGCAGGGTTAGAATTTACCAAAATGACTCGGTAACCTTCCTCGCGCAGCGCTTTGCACGCTTGAGCGCCGGAGTAATCAAACTCACAGGCCTGGCCGATAACAATAGGGCCTGCACCCAGAATCAGAATGCTTTTAATGTCGGTACGTTTTGGCATAAAGTCGCTCTATCTGTCCTTTCGCTACGGATGACGGCATCGAATATTATTCGACGAATCAGGCTTTGGCCTGCATCAATTCAATAAATTGGTCAAACAGTTCACTGGCATCGTGCGGCCCCGGACTTGCTTCGGGGTGCCCCTGGAAACTAAAGGCTGGCTTATCTTTGCGACGAATACCCTGCAATGTTCCATCGAACAAAGATACGTGAGTCACTTCCAGGTTATCCGGCAGCTGTTTCTCATCAACGGCAAAGCCATGGTTCTGGCTGGTAATCATCACCCGTTTCGTTTTTAAATCTTGTACCGGGTGGTTAGCACCGTGATGACCAAACTTCATTTTCATGGAGTGCGCACCACTGGCAATAGCCAATAATTGATGACCAAGGCAAATACCAAAAATTGGAATCTCTTTATCCAGTAAGGCTTTGATTGCTGTAATCGCATAATCACAAGGCTCAGGGTCGCCCGGGCCATTCGATAAGAAGACCCCATCGGGTTTTAATGCCAGTACATCCTCGGCCGACGTTTGAGCCGGTACGACTGTAATCTTACAGTTTCGGTCAGCCAGCAAACGCAGAATGTTGTGTTTACAACCGTAATCATAAGCGACTACATGGTATTTATTCTGCTCTGGTTTGGTATGGCCTTCGCCCAGCTGCCAGCTACCGCCCTGCCAGTCATAAGGCTTATCGCAGCAAACTTCTTTCGCAAGATCCATTCCCTTTAAACCCGGAAACTTCTGAGCCAGTTCCTGGGCTTTATTTTCATCCAGCTCGCCAACCATAATGCAGCCATTTTGCGCACCTTTTTCGCGCAAAATGCGAGTTAAACGACGCGTATCAATATCTGCAATCCCCACCACGTTGTGACGTTGCAAGTAAGCACTTAGCGTCTCTTCACTACGGAAATTGCTGGCTTTCATTGCCAAATCTCTAATGATGAGTCCTTTCGCCCAAACCTGATCAGACTCTGCGTCTTCAGAGTTAATACCGGTATTGCCTATATGGGGATAAGTGAGAGTAACGATTTGTTCTGTATAAGATGGGTCAGTAAGAATTTCCTGGTAACCTGTCATGGCCGTGTTGAAGACCACTTCGCCGACTGCAGAGCCTTCGGCTCCGATAGCGGTTCCGCGAAACACGGTCCCGTCAGCAAGCACCAGAATCGCTCGTTTAGCGGATTGACTCGCTAGAATACTCAAGGGCAACCTCCGTACATAAAAAAACGGGTAAATCAATAATTTGACTTCCCCGTCTTGCGTCCTGAACCGCGCGTTTTGCCAAATCACGCCGGCCTTCGGACTGATTCAGGCAAATTCTCGCCATTCTACGAAATATTACGAAAATCGTCCAGCAGTATTTATTGCTTGAGCATGCGTTGCAGTATGTCCTGCAAATTTAAGGTGTCCTGCAGGCTATAAAAACCGGGCGCTTGTTCTTCAAGCCATTTGGCGGCACGTAAGGCTCCGTCGGCAAAAGTTTTTCGATTGCTGACACGATGTCCAATCTCAATTCGTTCACCCGCGACCGCCAGCGTAACCTGATGTTCACCGATAATATCCGCTGCCCGCATTACAGAAAAACCTATCCCCTCTTCGCTGCGCAGTCCATCAGCGCGAATACCATCGTTAACCTGATCCCAGCTTTGCTGTCGGCCTTTCGCTGCAGCCTGTCCCAAACTCAGTGCGGTTCCCGACGGGCCGTCTTTTTTGTGTCGGTGATGCGCCTCAAAAATTTCAATGTCGGCATTAGGTAATGCTGCACTGCTTATACCAACCAGCTGTTCCAGCAAAGCGATGCCGATGCTGGTATTACTAGCATACAATACCGGTACAGTCTCGGCTGCCTGTGCCAGCCGTTCTTTCTGTTCTTCGCTTAACCCCGTAGTGCAAACAACAATAGGTAATTGATATTGTTCAGCAAGCTTCAGGTTTTCAGTGAGTGCTTCAGGCAAAGAAAAATCAATAAGGACATCAACCTGCTCGGGCTGCAATTCGTCGGCGCTAATAAAATGAACGGGCTCGTTCTCTGTCGCACTGTCGCCGTAACTGTTACTGCTTTTTCTGACAATGGCTGCACCCAGCTTAGCTTCGTTATCGTCCGCCAAAGCCTGAATAACCGCTTGTCCCATTCTGCCTGAGGCTCCGAATACGCCCACATTGATCATTATTTTGACTCCGTCGCTAAATGAGTTTGATCCTGCAACAGGTTTTCACTACGCGCAACAACTCTAGAAACCATCATATCGCCGGTCACATTAGTCAGGGTTCGGGCCATATCAATGATGCGGTCAATAGCAGCGATAAACGCAATGCCTTCTAAAGGCAACCCAATAACATTAAGGGTAACAGTTAACATTACCAGAGCAGTACCCGGTACGCCCGCAGTTCCCACCGAAGCCAGCGTTGCTGTTAGCATGATCAAACCATAATCCATCCACTCTAACGGTATTCCGTAGAGCTGCGCAATAAAAATAGAAGCAACAGCCGGATAAATACCACCGCAACCGTCCATATTAATGGTGGCGCCTAAAGGCAAAACGAAGCTGGCGTAATCCTTCGAAACCCCCAAACGTTCGGTGACAGCCCGGTGCGCTGCCGGTAAAGAGCCGAATGAACTGCACGTGGTAAAGGCGACAATCTGTGCATCAAATATCGCTTTGAAGAATTGCCAGGGGCTCATGCCGCCTGCAGTACGAATTAAACCACCGTAAACCACGACTATGTGGATAAGACAAGCCAAATAAATAACACCAACAAATTTCGCCAGAGGCAGCAAGGTACTAAAACCGTATTCACCAATAACCCAGGACATTAAGCCAAGTACACCAACAGGCGTTAACTGCAGCACCATACGGGTAATTTCATACATGACTTCAGCGCCTGATTTTATCGTCTTACGCAAAGGTTCACCTTTGCCTTTTAAACGCTGAATAGCAATACCGACCAAAGCAGCAAAAACAACGATTTGCAGTACATTACCTTCGGTTAAAGCAGCAAAAGGATTACTCGGCACAAAATTGAGGAAAACCTGGGCGATGCCAGGAATTTGCTTTTCATTTTGCTCCGTTGCGGTCAAGGTGGCTACGGGGCTCATATCAATTACACTGGCCAGAGTTAAGCCGATAGCACTGGCAATCACTGCGGTCAGCATAAATAAGCCAATGGTTTTAGCACCCAAACGACCTAATTTCTTACCATCATTCAAATCCGTAATGGCACTAACAATGGCACAAAAAATAAGCGGCGCGACCAGCATCTTAATGGCTTTTATAAATAAATCACCAAGAGGCTTAAGCGCAACGCCAACTTCGGGAGCCAGCCCACCTATAAGCATGCCTAATACAAAGGCACCTAAAACACGTTGCCAAAATGGAATTGCAAACCACGCTTTAAACATAATTCCCCAGCCGCTTTATAAAAAATGGGAGCTAGGGTAAAACGTTAAAGAGAAGGTCAAAAAGAATAAATTGAACTAGGTTATAACCTTTTGAAAGGCAGAGGGAACGGAGTCATTCCCTCTGTTACTTTATGTGTTTGAACTGCCAACCGATGCCGGACGTTGACAGTCTGGCGTATTCCCCGCGGCACGAGCCGCAGAATAACGCTCTTGCAACGACGGAATCAGCGCTTCAAGGTCTTTAATCCGAGTTTGGGGATTCGGGTGAGTTGACAACAGCTCGGGCGGCGACTCACCGTCTGAGGCCGATTGCATATTACGCCAAAGCTCAGGAGCCTCTTCCAGTTTGAAGCCAGCGTCAGCCATATATTCCATCCCCAATTCATCCGACTCCGATTCATGAGTGCGTGAATAAGGCAGCAGGATACCAACCTGAGCTCCTACGCCCAACGCGGCCATTAATAAACCGGCTTTATCGTTGTCCAGTTGAGTACTGGCGAGAATACCGCCAAGCTGTAAGCCAAGCCCGACCATCATGTTGCTGGAGATGCGTTCATTACTGTGCTCAGCAATAACGTGGCCAATTTCATGCCCAATAACTGCAGCAAGCTGATGCTGGTTTTCGGCAACCTCTATCAGGCCGTCGTATACGCCAATATAACCACCGGGCAGAGCGAAAGCATTGACCGTAGGCTCTGCAAAAACAGTAACTTGCCAGTCCATCTGACTATAATTTCCTGGCAAATTTTCTATTAATGCATCGCTGACACAACGCACGTAAGCATTGACCTCAGCATCGTCATTAATTTTCTGTTCTTCGCGCATTTCTTCGTAGGAGGCAGCCCCCATTTTATTCAATTCGCTACTTGAATAAAGTTGCAACTGCGAGCGTCCCGTCGGAGATTTTGCACAACTGGCCAGTACAACCAACGTACAGGCACTTAACGCTACTGTCTTCCAATTCATTGACTGCCTCCGCCCTTTTAATCACTCACTTACTATAGTGATAGACAATCTAGCTACGTAAGTCATCAAAGAATTGTTTCACGCCGTCGAAAAAACCTTTTTCTTTGGGTCGGAATTTTGCGGCTTCATCACCGGTACCCATTGAATCTTCAAGCTCTTCCAACATGTCACGTTGCTTAGATGACAGATTTACAGGGGTTTCAATCATCACTTTGCAAATCAGGTCGCCGACTTCCCCCGTGCGAACTGACTTAACGCCTTTACCACGTAACCGGAAATGTTTACCCGTTTGTGTCTCTTTAGGCACTTTCAGTTTTACTTTGCCTTCCAGAGTTGGAACCTCAATGTCACCACCAAGAGCCGCTTTAGTAAAGCTTACAGGGACTTCACAGAACAAATTATTGCCGTCGCGGGCAAAAATAGGATGCTCCCGTACGTGAACCTGAACGTATAAATCACCTGCCGGTGCGCCATGTTCGCCCGCTTCACCTTCATTCGCTAAACGAATGCGGTCACCGGTATCGACCCCCGCCGGAATTTTAACCGACAAGGTTTTAGTCTCTTCTTTACGGCCATGACCATGACATGTGCGACAAGGATCTTTAATAATCGTGCCGGTTCCACGACATTGAGGACAAGTTTGCTGCACGGCAAAAAAGCCCTGGCGCATCTGAATTTGACCTGAGCCATGACAATGACCACAGGTTTGCGGCTTACTACCTTTTTTCGCACCACTACCATTACAGTCGCGACATTCTACCAGCGTTGGAATTTCTAGCTCAACGGTTTTACCCCGAACCGCTTCTTCCAGCGACATATCCAGGTTGTAGCGCAAATCTGCGCCACGTTGCGCGCGGGCTTGCTGACGTCTGCCGCCGCCAAAAATATCACCGAAGACATCACCAAAGATATCAGCAAAATCAGCACCGCCACCGCCGAATCCGCCTGCACCATGGCCAGCTCCGCCCTGGCGTGCCTGTTCGAAAGCTTCATGCCCATATTGATCATACATCTGGCGTTTCTGAGGATCAGAAAGAACTTCGTACGCCTGCTTAATCTCTTTAAACTTAATTTCCATATCTTTATCACCCTCGGTTCTGTCCGGGTGATACTTCATTGCCATACGTTTGTAGGCTTTTTTAATGTCACGTTCATTGGCGTCTTTCGATACGCCCAGAACCTGATAAAAATCTTGCGTCGCCATAATTTCTTCGTCTTCTATCTGTGCTGTTTGTCAGCCTGATACAAATACACGGGTATTACCTTGCGGCAACACCCGTGTGCTTTTGCGAAGTTGCCTTAATGCTTACTTCTTATCGTCGTCTTTGACTTCTTCAAATTCAGCATCAACGACATCATCATCCGCTTTGGAAGACTGCTGTTCACCGCCAGCTGCACCTTCAGCACCTTGTTGTGCCTGTTGCTGCTGAGCTGCTTCCATCAGTTTCTGTGATGCTTCCATCAACGCCTGAGATTTCGCATCAATGGCTTCTTTATCACCATCTTTAGACGCTTGCTCAAGTTCTTCACAAGCTTTCTCAATCGCGTCTTTGTCTTCCTGAGACAAGGCATCGCCAACTTCTTTCAGTTGATTACGGGTTGCGTGAACCAAACCGTCTGCCTGGTTACGTGCCTGCACCATTTCTTCAAACTTCTTGTCTTCTTCAGCATGGGCTTCAGCATCTTTAACCATTTTATCGACTTCAGACTCATCCAGGCCAGAAGAAGCTTTGATAGTAATCTTCTGCTCTTTACCCGTGTCTTTATCTTTGGCTGATACGTGCAGAATGCCGTCCGCATCAATGTCAAAAGTGACTTCGATTTGTGGTACACCACGAGCTGCTGCGCGAATGCCTTCCAGGTTAAACTGCCCCAGAGATTTGTTATCCCCTGCGCGTTTACGTTCACCCTGAATAACATGAATGGTTACCGCGGACTGATTATCTTCAGCCGTTGAGAAGGTTTGCGATTCTTTAGTCGGAATCGTAGTGTTCTTCTCAATCAGTTTCGTCATTACGCCGCCCATGGTTTCGATACCCAGCGACAGAGGACAAACATCCAGCAACAATACGTCTTTAACGTCACCTTGCAATACGCCAGCCTGAACCGCAGCACCCACTGCAACAGCTTCGTCAGGGTTCACATCGCGACGTGGTTCTTTACCGAAGAAGTCCGTTACCGCAGCCTGTACTTTCGGCATACGAGTCTGACCACCGACCATGATAATGTCCTGAATGTCGCTGACAGACAGATCCGCATCGGCTAAAGCCTGTTTCAATGGCTCAAGCGACTTCTTGATTAAATCTTCAACCAGTGATTCCAGCTTCGCACGGGTCACTTTAATGGCCATGTGCTTAGGACCTGCGTTGTCTGCCGTAATGTACGGCAAGTTCACTTCGGTCTGCTGCGCTGACGACAGTTCAATTTTCGCTTTCTCTGCGGCTTCTTTAAGACGCTGCATAGCTAATGGATCTTTACGCAAGTCCATGCCCTGGTCTTTTTGGAACTGCTCAACTAAGTAGTTGATTAAACGGTTATCAAAGTCTTCACCACCTAAGTGTGTATCACCGTTAGTTGCCAGTACTTCGAAGGTATGCTCACCTTCAACTTCGTCAATCTCAATAATAGAGATATCGAACGTACCACCACCTAAGTCATACACCGCAATCACGTTGTCGCCGGACTTCTTGTCCATGCCGTACGCTAAAGCAGCGGCTGTTGGTTCGTTAATAATACGTTTTACGTTAAGACCAGCGATTTTACCGGCGTCTTTGGTTGCCTGACGCTGGGCATCGTTAAAGTATGCCGGTACAGTAATTACCGCATCCGTTACTTTCTCGCCCAGAAATTCTTCGGCGGTCTTTTTCATCTTTTTCAGGACTTCCGCAGAAATTTGTGGTGGCGCTTTTTTGTCACCATCAATTTCTACCCATGCGTCACCGTTGTCAGCCTTAACAATTTTGTAAGGCATAATACCGATATCACGCTGTACTTCTTCGTCCTGAAAGCGACGGCCAATTAGGCGCTTAATCGCAAATAAGGTTTTATTTGGGTTGGTTACTGCCTGGCGTTTTGCCGGTGAACCGACCAAAATTTCGCCATCGTCAGTAAATGCAACTACTGACGGCGTTGTACGGTCGCCTTCGCCATTTTCAATAACGCGAGCTTTGCCACCATCCAGTACAGCAACGCAAGAGTTTGTTGTACCTAAATCTATACCAATCGTTTTACCCATGATTCGTCTCCAACTTCTGATTCATGTAATTTGTTTCGTTACCCCTTATCTGGGGTGCCTATGTTCGAATTTCAATACCCAACACAGGGATAATTTTCGATTTTGTTACGCTTTTGTATCCACACCCGAGTTCGAGTTACGCGCCACCATTACCATTGCCGGACGCAACAGGCGTCCATTCAGCTCGTAGCCTTTTTGCATTACCGCCATAATAGTATTGTTCGGATGCTCATCGGATTCCTGCATCGACATGGCCTGGTGTTGATCCGGATTAAAGGCTTCGCCTTCTGCACCAATTGCTTTTACACCGAACTTTTCCAGAGTTGAGGTTAAATTTTTGTAGGTAAGCTCAATCCCCTCTACAAAGTTTTTGTTCGCTTCATCTTCTTTATCAGCCAGCTGTAAAGCACGCTCCAGGTTATCTACAGAGGTTAGTATTTCATTAGCAAACTTCTCCAGCGCAAACTTATGTGCTTTTTCAACATCCTGACTGGCCCGGCGACGAACATTTTCCATTTCAGCCTGGGTGCGCAGTACCGAGTCGCGTTGATCATTTACTTTCGCTTCTGCTTTACTTAAAGCTAATTCCAGCTCAGCAATGCGATCCGTTTGCTCTGATGACTGTCCCGCAGTTTCAGTTTCATCGGCTGCTACGTCCTGCTGCAACGCCTCTTCCGCTGCCTGTGCAGCTTCCTGTTCAGCTTTTTGCTGCTCAACGGTCGGCTCATCAGCCGCTTCGTTTTTCTGTTTCGAATCGTTTTTGTCGGTCATAAGTGACTCTCTTTAACCAGTTTAAAATTAAGGTTGCAAGATTAATGGGGGCAAGTTTTTTTCTTTCAAGGGGATTTCTCTTACTTGATAAATTTTCTTGCTCATCGTAGCGTAAGCACACGAACGCATAAGGATCCCGTTAATGAGCGCTTTTACAAAGATTGGGTTACTCGGCAAAGCCGACGACCGTGGTACCCAGTTAACTTTAGAAACGATTACCACGGCTTTAATTCATCGTGGTTTTGCGCTGTGTCTGGAAGCACGTACGGCGGAGCAATTAAACCTGCCGGAAGAAGTTGAGACGCTGAGCCTGCCGGACTTAGGTGAATGGGCCGAAATTGCTATTGTCGTCGGTGGTGATGGCAACATGCTCGGTGCTGCCCGCGCCTTATGTGAGTATGATATCGGTGTTATCGGCGTCAATCGCGGTAATTTGGGCTTTTTAACCGACTTAGACCCTGACGAAGTCATGACGCCTTTGTTGTCTGTACTTAATGGAAACTACCACGTAGAAGAACGTTTCCTGCTCTCCGCCGAAGTCATTAACAACGGCAGTTCATCGGGTACCGGCAGAGCAATTAATGAAATTGTCCTGCACTCCGACAAAGTCGCGCACATGATAGAGTTTGAACTCTACGTGAACGACCATTTTGTCTTTAGTCAACGCTCTGATGGTTTAATTTGCGCCACTCCAACCGGCTCTACCGCCTATTCATTGTCAGGCGGCGGCCCTATTTTGCATCCCGGTCTGGACGCAATGACTCTGGTGACTATGTTTCCCCATACTTTAAGCAGTCGGCCAATTGTCGTCGACGGTAACAGTGAAGTCAGGTTGAAAGCAGCTTTCGACAATGACTTACTGCAAATCAGTTGCGATGGACATGTCAGGATGACAGTACACCCCGGGGATGATGTTATTATTAAAAAATACCCTAAAGCCTTACGTATGATTCATCCTATTGACCACAACTACTATCACGTATTACGTAATAAACTAGGCTGGGGTAGCCGACTTTTTTAAACAGGATACTTGCATTTCGACGCAGCTACTGTATAAATACTGTATAACCTGTATATATCAACAGTATTGGAGCGAAGATTATGTTATCCCAATTAACTATTCGCAACTTTGCAGTCGTTAAATCTTTAGACATTGAATTTCACAACGGCATGACCGCTATCACCGGTGAAACCGGCGCCGGTAAATCTATAGCTCTGGATGCCTTGAGCCTTTGCCTGGGTAGTCGGGCCGATGCTAACTGGGTTCGTCCGGGCCAGGAAAAAGCGGAAATTACAGCTGTTTTCGCTTTGGAAGATGCCAGCCCCGCCCATCAGTGGTTAACTGAAAATGAGTTTGATGCTGATGATGACTGCGTTTTACGTCGGGTTATTCAGCGCGACGGACGCTCCAAAGCATGGATTAACGGAACACCGGTTCCCGTCAGTCAGCAAAAATCCCTTGCACCTCTGTTAGTTAACATTCATGGTCAGCACGAACATCAACTATTGTTAAAAGAGGAGCATCAATTAACGCTACTCGATAGCTACGCCCGCCATCAGCACTTATTAGACAAAGTCCAGCAAGACTATAAAAACTGGGCTTCAGTTGAAAAACAATACCAAAGCTATCAGCAACAAAAAGAAGAGCTGGAAGCCCAGCGTCAATTACTTGAATACCAGGTTAATGAGCTGAATGAGTTCGCGCTAGCTGATGGCGAATTCGACGAGCTGGAGCAAAAACACAAACGCTTAAGTAACAGCAAGGTTTTACTCGAAGCTGGCGTGTTTGCTTTAAACGCTCTTTACGAAGGAGAGCACAATAACGCATCCAGCCTGGTTCAGTCAGCCAGCCAACGCTTAGCTGAAGCTGAAGAGATGGATACCGCGCTTTCTCCTATTAACCAGTTACTGCAACAGGCGAAAGTACACATTGAAGAAGCGGCACTTGAATTACGCCAGTATCAGGACGACTTAGAGCTCGACCCGGGCGAACTTCAGATTATAGAAGACCGCTTAAGCGCCGCTATCCATTTAGCGAAGAAGCACCAGATACCCGGCTCGGAACTGAGCCAGCAACACAAAAAGCTAATAGATGAGCTTGATAATCTGGAACAAGCCGGTGAACAAGCCGAGAAGCTTGACGAAGACCGGCAGCAGGCTCGCAAAGTTTACCGTGAGAGTGCCCTTAAGCTTTCCGCTAGCCGCGAGCAGGCAGCTGCGGAATTAAGTCAAAAAATAAGCAGCTCGATGCAAGAGTTGAATATGCCCCATGGTCGTTTTGTTATTCAGGTTGAACATGATGCCAGCGCCCGGGCTACCCGACTGGGTACCGATGAGGTCGAATTTCTGGTCACAACCAACCCGGGACAACCCATACAGGCGCTGAATAAAGTCGCTTCCGGGGGTGAACTTTCACGAATTAGCCTTGCCATACAGGTGATGACCGCAACACAGAAAACGGTTCCTACCATGATGTTTGATGAAGTTGATGTTGGCGTCAGTGGCCCTACGGCATCAATAGTGGGTTCTATGCTTCAGGCTTTGGGGAAAACCTCTCAGGTTATTTGTGTTACCCACTTACCACAAGTCGCGGCTAAAGCTCATCAACAATTGCAAGTGAGCAAGTCAACAGATGGAGCCGAAACTGAAACCGCAGTGGTTGCGTTATCGAAAGAACAAAGAGTTGTGGAGCTGGCACGCTTATTGGGCGGCGACAAGGTCACCGACATGGCGAAAGCTAACGCGAGAGAATTACTCGCCAGTTAAATTCGTTCTATACTGGCGTTCGGGTAAGTCATTGTTTATCATCGACGCCAATACAATCAATTGAGATTAATTTTAATAGGTATTTCATGTCAAGATTTGGAGTTTTTCTAGTTGCCGTTATAACCTTAAATGGCTGTTCTCTTCTCGATAAAATGGTATATCGCATTGATATTCCTCAGGGAAATTATCTTGAGCAAGACGATGTCGACAAATTGCGTGTAGGAATGACCGAAGAACAAGTGGTTTTTGTGCTGGGAACCCCTGTTGCGCAGAACAGTTTTGACTCTGACCGCTGGGTATACCTTTATAAAATGGATCCCAATTCAGGTGAGGATTACCGTAAAGAACTGGTACTAACCTTCAACGACAAGCGCTTGCAGGATTTTAAAGGCGACTTTGATAAACCAGAAGACTTTAATCAGGCACTGGATCAGTAACTCGCCTCGAAATCTATATCAAGGAGAATTATGGCGAACTCTTCACCTAACGATGAGGTCGTCCGTGTTGTCCGAAGTTCTGGAGACAAACGAGACTATCAGCACCTGACATTAGAGAACCAGCTTAAGGTGTTGTTGGTTCACTGCCCTGATAGCCAGAAAGCCGCGGCGTCTGTCGCGGTAAATGCCGGCCACTTCGATGACCCTGAACATACTCAGGGGTTGGCTCATTTTTTGGAACACATGTTATTTTTAGGAAGCCAGGCGTTTCCTGAACCCTCCGCTTTTGGACACTTCTTAAATTTGCAGGGTGGCCAGCACAACGCCTGGACCGGCACTGAATTTACTAACTATCACTTTGACTGCAATGCTAATGCACTGCCACAGGCGCTGGAATTTTTTTCCGCTATGCTGAAAAAACCATTGCTGTCGGAGAGTTGGATAGACAAAGAAATAAGTTCTATAGAGTCGGAGTTTCGCCTGAAACAGAATGATGAACTCCGACGCTTGTATCAGGTTCACAAGGTTACGGCTAACCCAAAACACCCTTTCAGTCAGTTTTCTGTGGGCAATCTTAATACTCTCAGACACGATGAGCACGGTACCTTAAAAAGCAAATTGCAGCTTTTTTTTAATGAGCATTACGTAGCGCAAAGAATGCGGCTGGTCATTGCAGGGCCTCAATCTATTGCTAAACTTAAGCAATTAGCACACCGCTACTTCGCTGACATTAAGCAGCAACTTACTAAAAAAACTTCTATTAATGCTCCTCTTTATCGCAAGGAACAAAAAGGAGTATGGATAAAAGTTAAGCCCATCAAAGCAGCTTACCGTCTTATTTTGACACTACCGTTACCGAGTATCGACGCAGACTACCCGCATAAAACCACCAGCTTTATTGCGCATTTATTAGGCTACGAGGGTCCGGGAAGTTTATTTAGTTCGTTGCGTTCGAAGGGTTGGGTCAACTCACTTTCAGCGGGCGGTGGCATTAGTGGTAGTAACTTCAAAGATTTTAATATTAATATCCAGCTTACTGAGTCTGGACGCCACAGAGTTGAACAGGTTGTTCAGTGGGTTTTTGCCTATATACGAAAAATAGAAGCTGACGGGATCGAAGACTGGCGCTACAAAGAGCGCCGTATTACCACAGAAATGAGTTTTCTTTATCAAGAGCCGACTCCGGTCGGAGAATTGGCTAACCAGCTCGCCGTAAACGCTTTTCACTATAAACCGGAAGACACTCTCTACGGTGATTATCGTATGGATGGGTTAAATCATTCCTATGCAGCCAAAACCCTGCAGCAGATGACCGCTGAAAATGCGCGTATTACTCTAATTGCTCCTGATGTCCGTACGACTGACGTCGCGCCGATTTATCATACGGAATATAGTTTGAACCCTATTAGCAAAAAACAGTTTCAGCTATTTTTATCAACACCGGATGACTTCAACTGTCAGTTACCCAAGCCGAACCGTTTTCTCAATTCCCGATTTAAACCTTTACCTCTGGAGTCTGGTGGTTCTTTGCCAACACGATTAGAAGACAGCGCGCAGTTACAACTATGGCACTTGCAGGATCGTGATTTCCGGGTGCCCAAAGGGCATATCTACTTGTCCTTGAGGTTACCCGCGGTAACCAATTCAGCTTTTCACTTCGCTATCGCCAGATTATGGTCTGAGCTTATGATAGATGCGTTAAATGACGACTTGTATGACGCCGAAGTCGCTGGATTGCACTTTAATATTTACCCGACTCAAAATGGCATAACAATACATACAACCGGGCTTTCTGCCGGTCAAATTCCGTTAATGCAACACCTTATCCGGCGGGCTGTAAAAACTCGTTTTGCAAGACGCCGCTGGCAGGATCTAAAGCAAAGTCTGCTAAGTAACTGGCACTCCGCTCATCAGAGTCAACCACTGAACAAGCTTTTTGCTGAACTGAATCAGCAGTTGCAATCCGGTTTATTTCGGCTTAGCGATTTAGCCTGTGAACTGGAGAAGGTCTCTTTCCGTCAGTTTACAATAGAAGTCGCTAAGCTTTTCTCCCCAGTGCATGTTACTGCGCTAGCTCATGGCGACTGGCAAAAAGACGATGCTCTGGAGCTGGGACAGCTTATTAAAAATAACCTCCCTGACCAACGAAGCGCTCCCAACAGAAGACTTCCGGTTAAACGTGTCCGCGACTTCTGTTCGCAGCAATTAATTGTTCCTGCTGAACACTCAGATACCGCTATTTTGCTTTATTTTCAGGGCGAAGATGATACTTCAACCGAGCAAATCAGCTTTATGCTCTTGCAACAGTTAATTCATCAACCGATATTTCAGGCTTTACGAACCGAACAACAACTGGGTTATGCTGCCGGAAGCCAGTACTTTCCGGTACAACGTCTACCCGGAATCTTATTCTTCTTACAGTCCCACGAGTTTGATGCCGATAAACTTTATCAAGCAATACATGACGTGATTAACGTGCAACTTGCTGAGCTTGAGGATCTGACACTGAAAGAATGGCACCACGCTAAGTCAGTACTTAACCAGCAAATTAAGACAATTGATCGCAACTTAAGGGTTCGAAGCCAGAGACTTTGGGGCGCTATTCAACTCGCCGATACAGGGTTCAACCGCCAGCAAGAACTCCTCAGTGCGCTGGAACATTGTCAACTCAGTGACTGGCTAGAACGAATAAAACTGCGTTTAGGTGATAAATCGCAAGCGCTAAGGCTTCAAACCCAAACTCTGACCGAGTAGAATAGTCTTTGACAGTAAGTACCTCTCTCGTTATCTTAACGATATATTAACAATAAAGAGCTGCTAAAGTAGCCATTCAATAGGTTTGTCGTGAATTTTACATTGCCTATCAGAACATTATGCTCTGCTCTTTTTCTATGTATTTTGTTATCCGGAAGCTTTAGCTTTCATGTTTACGCACAGCAGTCCCCCACAGACAATTCAGTACATCAATGGACCTTTAATGATGGCTTACCCAGCAACCATGTAAATGCTATAGCCCAGGGGCCTGAAGGTTTCTTGTGGATAGCGACAGTCAGCGGCTTAACTCGGTTCGATGGCAACGAGTTCAAAAACGGTTTAGCCTTATCTGAGGCGAAGAAGCATTTGCTTCCAGATGATATCGAACATCTGTTTTTTGATACATCGGGTGCACTATGGCTCGGAACTCACAGCGGTCTGGCAAAACTTCAGTTTTCATCAGAACATGAGCTTCATACGTTCGATTTAGCGGGTCATCAGTCTGGTGAACAGATTCGTATAAAGCACATATCAGAAGATGAAAAAGGCCGGTTACTGATTGCTACAAGCAGATTAATTTACCGCCACACTCCCGGAACAAAGGTTTTTGAACCATTAAATCTAAGCTATAACGGCAGTCCCATTCAGCAAGTCAACTATATTTATCACGGAAAGAAATGGAACTGGTTAAGTACTGATAATCAGGGGTTATTTGTTTGGGACGGGTTTTCCAGCGAAGTTTTTGCGGTTAGTAAACAAAACCCAATTACAGAAAAAATACCGGGCAGCCAGCTTTATGCTGCGGTTCACTTTCAGAATCAGCTATGGCTTGCAACAGAGCAAGGTTTGATTCTGCTGGACAAAGATTTACGTTTAACCCCCCTTCCAGATTACCTTAACAACATAGAGAGAGTTAATAATTTAGCATTAACTCAGAACAATTCCGCAATTTTACTCAGTACGGCAAATGGCCTTTATGAATTACGAAATGGGAAGCTCACCCTGCTACATAACGCACCCGCAGCCGCAGCTAAAGAAATTACCCGGGGAGATGTTTTTTTCTTAACCAATAATCAGGGCGTATTTCAAATAAACACGCCTTTTGCTCCGGCTACCCTTGCTTCCAATTTCAATAAAAAGCAAAGCTCAGCAAGCATTAACATTCCGCAACTGATGCAACAAGTATCAGCAGCAATACAAGATGACAACGGTAACTGGTGGTTAGCGACCGAGTTAGGGTTAGTATTTTACGATACAGTCAATGAAGAAATCTCGGAGCTTAATCACTACCCTGATGCCCAGTTTGAGATCAATAAAATGCGTTTATTCGCAAACCAACTTTATCTTGTTGATAATTCCGGAGCCCTATATCAGTACGATATTATTAATAGAGACTGGAATTCACTGGTAACGTCAGCATTATCGGCAACGCCCGATAATTTGAACTTAACGACGTTTAACCATTCGCTTTGGCTGCATACAAAGACCGAAGCCATCGAAATAAACGCATTTGGACAAGTCTCGCAGAAAAAGGTAATTTCTGTCGATAATGAACCGTTAGACAAACCACCCCATATTGATTTAGAAAGAGTCAATAATGCTACATTTATAGCAGACTTTACGGTTCCGTTTTCAGCAGCTCCGGCAGAGTTACGCTATCGCTACAAATTGAGTCATGCAGAAAATAATTGGCAAACTTTAGAGAACAACAGGGCATCACTGCAACTATCTTCATTGCCCTCCGGATCTCATAAACTAGAAGTTCAGGTAGCTTATCGCGAAGACCGTTGGTCGCCATCGGCTGTGGCTCAGCTTGACGTGCCCGCTCCCTTTTGGAAAACGCCTTTAGCCTGGCTCGGCTACATACTTATCATTATCCTGTGCTTGTTCTCGTACTGGCTTTATCAACGCCAGCGTCAGGCGAAAATGCGCCACGACCTTAAACAATATCGGCGGCAGGCTCAAGGCGTCCTATCCAGCCGTTACCAATGCTGGGAGTGGGATCTCGAGTCAGGAGAGCTGATACGACAGAATATCTGGGACAACTGCCCTGCTTTCTCTATTGACGGTATACGGCTAGGCCTATCTGGTGGCAAGTCTAACGTGCATCCGGAAGATCTAAAACGACTACAAAAAAGCCTTGAAGACCATTTAAGTGGGGAGTCTGAGTTGTTCGAATGCAGCTACCGGTTGGACAATCAAGGCAATTGGCTATGGGTATTAGATAGAGGGAAAATCCAAGTTAACAATGAACGGCGAACCATGTTCGGTACGCTAAGTGATATAAGCAGACTGGTAAGCTCTGAAGAACGAATTACAATGCTGGCCTCTTCGATTACGAATATATCTGATGGAATTTGCATCTTCGATCGTTTTTTCCGAAAACGCGAAGTCAATAATGCGTTTGAACGAATTAGCGGCTTCAGTCGTGACCAGGTGCTAGGTCAGTTATTAACGCTTGAGTGTTATCCCGAAAGCTTTGTTAACCAGATAAAGAGGTCGGTAATTAAAGAAGGAACCTGGCGTGGTGAAATCACCGATGTTAAAGCCAACGGTGAAGAGTTCCTGATGGAATTAACTCTTGATGCTGTTAGGGATGATAACGGCGAGGTGTCACTCATTGTTGCCAGTTTTTCGGATATCACCGAAAGGCGCCATACAGAAAACGAACTTCGGCGCCTGTCAAACACAGATACATTAACCGGACTGCCGAACCGCTCTTACTTTCAGGTCAGTCATTCAAATCTGGTCAGGAAAAAGGTTTCACATACTTTATTACTCTTTGATTTAGATGACTTTAAGAAAATTAACGACTCCTTAGGTCATGAGATTGGTGACGAACTTTTATGTCAGGTTGCCGAGCGACTCATGGATATTGGTCGTCGACAGGATACTCTTTACCGTCTGGGTGGAGATGAGTTTGGTTTGCTCATTGAAGACAGCGTGGACATTAACCTAATTGGCGATTTAGCCAATCAAATTAACCTTAAGGTGGCAGAGCCCTACTTTATTGAGCAGCATGAAATTGTCATTGGCAGTTCCATTGGCATTGTACTTTACCCTCACGACGGCCAGACTTCGCAAGAGCTTTTACAAAAAGCCGATATGGCCATGTATCATGCGAAGCAGCGTGGCGGAAACTGTTATCAGTTTTTCAGTCAGTCGATGAACGAAAACGCAGTCAAACGACTCAAGCTGGAAAATGAATTAAGAGCGGCATTAAAGTCTCATAATATTCGGGTTTACTACCAACCGAAAATAGAAATACACTCCGGGCATATTGCCGGACTAGAAGCACTGGCTCGCATTGAGAGTGAAGACGGCTCAATGATTAACCCGGCAGACTTCATTCCTCTGGCCGAAGAAACCGGGCTTATCATTCCCCTGGGCGAAGAAGTTTTACGGCTGGCATGCCGTGATATGAAGCGTTTTATGGCCTGTCAGGGCTCCCCGAAGAGCATCGCTGTTAATTTGTCTGCCCGACAGTTTATGCAATCAAGTCTGGCCTTACAAATTGAGCAAATTTTACGTGAAGAGGGGTTGCATCCTCGCCATGTTGAGTTTGAGATAACCGAAGGCATGGTCATGAGCGACCCTGAACGCGCCATTACTATGATGGAAAACCTATCTGATATGGGTGTAAAACTGGCTCTGGATGATTTTGGTACAGGTTACTCTTCGCTGTCGTACCTTAAGCGTTTTCCTATGAACAGCCTGAAAATTGATAAAGCCTTTGTTGATGACATTACCATCAACGACAAAGACCGTAATATGGTCGCGTCAATTATTGCAATGGCACATAACCTTGGCCTGAAGGTTGTTGCGGAAGGGGTTGAAACTAAAGCTCAGTTACAGACGTTAAAAAGCCTCAAATGCGAATACATTCAAGGCTTCTATTTTGCAAAACCAATGCCGGCTGATGCGTTAATTGAGTTTATTGAGCAGCACAACGAAGTAGCTGCTCAGGTTTAACGTTACTAATAAAGGCTATTGATAGAAATTCCAGCCATTTTCCAGCATTTGCTTCAACAAAGGTGCAGGCGTGTATCGTTCGCCACGTTCTGCTGCCAGCTTCTCTAGCTTATTCACTATCGTTTCAAGCCCCTGGCTGTCCATATAACGGAATGGCCCGCCAAGGAAAGGTGGGAAACCGATACCGAAAATTGCACCAATATCACCGTCGCGAGGACTGCGAATAATCTCTTCCTGCAAACAGTAAGCAGCTTCATTCAGCATGGGCAATAAACAAATATCAATAATTTCGTCCGCAGACTTGCTCTCGTTCGGATCAATATCCAGCAAAGAATACACTGAAGTGTCTACCGGCTTACCCTTTACACTCTTGCCGTATTGATAAAAGCCTTTTTGGTTTTTCTTACCTTTACGGTCGTCGTCAATCAGCTTCTCAAAAGCTTCAGGCGCTTCAAAACGATCACCCAGCTCTTTCACCAATACCGGAGCCACTTTTGCCGCAACATCGATACCAACCTCATCCAGTAAAGTAATTGGCCCTACCGGGAAACCAAATTTCACTAAGGTTTTATCGATATGCTCAATAGGCTCTCCGGCTAACAGCAAGCGCGCAGCTTCGTTCATGTAGGGCGCAAGAATTCGGTTTACATAGAATCCGGCACCATCTTTCACCACTATCGGAGTTTTACCCTGCTTCTTGGCCAGAGAAACCGTTGTGGCTATTGTCTTATCGGAAGTACCCGGATGGGTAATAATTTCCGCCAACGGCATTTTATCGACCGGAGAAAAATAGTGGAGCCCAATAACCTGTTCCGGGCGCTTGGCTTTAGCCGCTATTTGAGTAATAGGCAGTGAGCTCGTATTAGTTGCAAAAATGGTCGACTCGTCTGCGTGCTCCTCCACATCAGCAACCATTTTTTGCTTCAGGTTAAGGTCTTCAAATACCGCTTCAATAACCACGTCGGTACGCTCAAATCCACTGTAATCAAGCGAACCGCTCAGCATTAGCATGGTCTTTTCAAGCTCGGCCCGGCGCATATGCCGACGTTTCACTTTTTTATCTAGACGCTCGTAACTGTAATGTAATGCATGTCGAATTCCGTCTTCAGCGATGTCCTTGATACGTGCAGGAATACCTGCTTTAGCCGCCGTAACATAGGCAATACCGCCGCCCATCAATCCACCACCTAAAACGCCAACCCGTTTGACCGAATCAGGTTTAACGCCATCGGCGCCGGTTTCTTTTTTCATTTCTGTGGTGGCAAAGAAAATCTGGCGCAGCTGATAAGACTCTGGCGTCATTGCCAACTCACCAAAGCTACGGGCTTCCTTATCCAGGCCAGCTTCGCGGCCACGTTCAACACCTTCACGCACCGTCTGAATGATTTTATCAATTGCCGGGTAATTGCCCTGAGCTTTCTTCTGCGCCTGCTCACTGGCCTTTTTAAAGATAATGTCACGGCCAAACTTGGTCGCCTCCAGCACTTTACTAATGCCCTTAAGTGGCGGCTTAGTTGATTTTGGCTTACGTTTTAACGCGTGCTCAACGGCAACATCCAACAATATGCTTTGGGGAACAACCTCGGTGACAAGTCCTGCTTTCAAAGCCTGTTTAGCACGCAGTTCTTTACCGGTCAGGATCATCGTCAGTCCTTGCTGAACACCAACCAGTTCAGGCAGACGTTGCGTACCACCACTGCCCGGTAACAAGCCTAATTTCACTTCAGGTAAGCCCAGAGCTGTCTTGCTGTTGTCGGTACAAACTCTTACATGACAAGCCATGGCCAGTTCCAGTCCACCACCCAGGCAAGCTCCGTTAATAGCCGCAACCACAGGCACATTTAACTGCTCGATGCGATCAAACATAGCCTGCCCTTTTCGCGCCAGACTTTCTGCGTCCACGGCATTTTCACAACCGTCTATCATGTTGATATCAGCACCGGCAATAAAGGAGCCTGGCTTACCACTAATAAAAACCACACCTTTGACTGAATCATCGCTTTCTAAGCGATTCATCAAACTGCCAACTTCTTCGGCAAATGAGTCTTTTAAGGTATTCATCGACTCACCAGGGACATCAATCGTAATTACAGCGACGCCGTCGTCCCTAACTTCCATAGTGAATGCTTTATCCTGACTCATTATTCTGTCTCCACAATCATTGCTGCACCCAGGCCACCGGCAGCACAAGCGGTTGTTAAACCGACACCACCACCGCGACGGCGCAATTCATTCAAAGTCTGTGTGATCATTCTGGTACCGGTTGCGGCAAATGGATGACCATAAGCAATGGAGCCGCCCAGCACGTTAAATTTATCCATATCGATTTCGCCAATGGCTTTATCACGACCCAGCTTCTCTTGCGCAAACTTATCACTGGCAAACATCTTCATATTCGCCAATGTTTGCGCTGCAAAAGCCTCGTGCATATCAATAAGGTCTAAATCGTTTAAGCTCATACCAGCACGGTCTAAAGCAACTGGAGTCGAATAGGAAGGTCCCATCAGCATGTCTTCTTCCACCTGTAGGGCAGCAAAGGCATAACTGCGTAAGTAACCTAATACCGGCAACCCGAGTTCTTTCGCGCGGCTTTCGGTCATCATCATGACAGCAGAAGCTCCGTCAGTTAAAGGCGTGCTGTTCGCCGCAGTCACTGAACCATGCTTGCGATCAAATACCGGTTTTAATTTCGCCAGTTTTTCTATCTGACTGTCACCACGAATATTATTATCGCGGCTCAAATGCTTTTTATAAGGCTCAGGGTAAGCCGTCATTACTTCATCACTTAACCAACCAGCTTCCCATGCAGCATGAGCCTTTTGGTGCGATCTTACCGTTAGCTCGTCCTGGTCTTCACGGCTAATGTTATGCGTTTTCGCCATTTGTTCCGCCGTTTGTCCCATGCTTAGTCCGGTACTGTATTCAGCAACAGCCGGTGGTACAGGCAATAAGTCTTTAAAACCTAAACGCTTCAATATTGAAAACCGTTGCCCTAAGGTTTTTGCTTTATTTAAATCGACTAGAGCACGCGCCATACGTTTACTGACACCAATAGGTAATACCGAAGATGAATCCGCACCACCAGCTATGCCTCCACGAATATGGCCAGCCACCATAGCTTCGGCAATATTAACCGCCGACTGAAAGCTTGTAGCACACGCGCGGGACACACTGTAAGCATCAGTACCAACAGGCAAACTGGTTCCCAATACTATTTCACGGGCAATGTTAGGCGCTTCCGGCATTTGCACAACCTGACCAAACACCAGTTGCTCAACCCAGTCACCGTCAATACCGGTTTTATTCACTAATTCCTGAACAACCATTTTACCTAAGTCGACTGCGGGTATGCCGTGAAAGTCCGTTGCTTGTTTCGCAAATGGTGTTCTTATACCCGCCACAAAGGCAATTCTTTCGCCATTTACGGTTAGCAAGCGTTGTGCTGCTGTCATAATAAATCCTCAATTCAAAAACCAATACTGGTCTGACCACAAATTATGTTACAAATTCTAGCCCGTAATAGAGCAGATTAAAACCACCGTTTTCGGTAAAGTATGCTGTATAGATTGAAATTTCGGAACAAAGACAGCATTGTTGCTGTCATTGCTATGCAGTACTGACAGCATAGTCAGTTTTCGCTGATAACGACAGCCTGGAGTAAACATGACCGCGACAGCGTTTCAAAAGCTACAAAATTACCTGAATCGGCAAGTGCTTGGACAGCCGGACTTCACTCAAAACCTTTTAATTGCCGTATTGGCTGACGGCCACCTGCTGGTAGAGGGCCCTCCCGGCCTGGCTAAAACCCGTGCAGTACAAGCTTTAGCAAAAGGTATTGAAGGTGACTTCCATCGGGTGCAGTTCACTCCCGACTTATTGCCCGCCGATTTAACCGGTACCGACATTTTTCGTCCCGAAACTGGACAGTTTGAGTTTCAACAAGGCCCTTTGTTCCATAATTTAATTCTGGCCGATGAAATTAATCGGGCTCCAGCAAAAGTTCAGTCAGCTTTACTTGAAGCTATGGCAGAACGGCAAATTACGGTTGGTCAACGTAGCTACCCGCTTTCTGATCTTTTCATGGTACTAGCAACACAGAACCCTCTGGAGCAGGAAGGAACCTATCCACTTCCTGAGGCCCAGTTGGATCGTTTTCTATTGCATTTAAAACTCGACTATCCAGATGCCGAGACTGAACAGCAAATTCTACGTCTAACCCGAGGTGAAGCCTTATCAGGTGACCTCGATATACCGACTCCGTTAACACAAAAGCAGCTATTCGACGCACGCCACGAAGTTTTGCAGCTGTATTTAGATGACGCTGTTGAGAACTATCTGGTTCAACTGATTATCGCAACACGTCAGCCGCAGCGCTACGATCAGAATTTAGCGCAATGGATAGGCTATGGTGCCAGCCCTCGTGCCACTATAGCGCTGGAGCGCTGCGCCAGAGCTAAAGCCTGGTTAGATGGTCGTGACTTTGTAACACCTGACGATGTCATTAGTGTTTTCCACAACGCTTTACGGCACCGGATTATTTTAAGTTATCAGGCAGAAGCCGACGGCGTATCACATGATCAGGTTCTTGATACGATACTGAAACTTGTACCGGCACCATAATGTTAAGAACTGAAGTTGAACAATGGCTTAAGCAGTTGCACTGCGATGGAGTCAGTCCCGGTATTCAGGAACTTCTTTATTATCGCAGCAAAATCAATGCTTTTGCGCGCCATCATAAAAGTCTTCCACGCTCAAGCCAGACAGGCCCCTTGCTAAGCAAAAGCCGTGGTCGCGGAATGGAGTTTGATGAGGTACGGCATTACCAGCCGGGCGATGATATCCGTTCCATTGACTGGCGGGTAACCGCACGAACCGGTAAAGCCCACACTAAGCTCTATCGCGAAGAAAAAGAGCGCCCGGTATTTATCTGGGTGGACTTGTCTCTGACTCAGCTTTTTGGCAGCCAATTTGTGTTCAAATCTGTTCAGGCCTGCCATTTAGCCGCGGCACTGGCCTGGCAGGCACAACATAAGGGTGATCGTATTGGAGGGCTCATTGGCAATGGCTGGCAACATCAGGAGCTAAAACCTATAGCCCGGCAAAAAGGCGTTCTACGTTTGTGTCATGCGCTTCTGGAAGTTCATAATGACAGCCTGACCCGTTGGCAAAACAAACAAAAACAGCAACAAAACACGCTGGACGATAACCTAAAGCGGATACGACAACTGGTTAAGCCTGGCAGCAGCATTCATGTTATCAGCGATTTTTATAACGCCAGCGAACGCTTTATGGATGGATTGCGCGTACTTTCCCAGCATAATTCGGTTCGTTGTTTTGGGCTTTACGACCCTATGGAGCATGAGTTACCCCAGGGGTACTCGTCGCATCCACTAGCAATTACCGATGGTCAGCAACAAGTCAGTATAAATCTAGCTGATCAACAGCAAAGAAAAACATATCAAAATGCCGCCGAGCTTCGTTGGAGCAATATTCAGCAAGAATTCAGGAAACGGAAGCTGGCTTTAACACCAATATCCAGTGCCTTACCGTTGGAACAGCAATGGGCAGAGGTAAAATAATGCAGCAACCGTCACTAAATAATCTTAATGATATTGTTGAGCCGGGAGCGGCGAGTTGGTGGCCGCCTTCGTGGCCGACAATTGCTATTGCCATAGCGCTTCTTGTCGGTACTGCTTTTTTTATTTTCTGGTTGATTCGGCGTCGACAGCAGTCGCACATACGCAAAATCGCGATCCGGCAGTTACAACAAGACAGAAACATAAGCATCGAAGAGCTTACGGTAATACTTAAGCGCACCGCGCTGGCATATTATCCCAGAGAATTCGTTGCGGAAAAGCACAGTCGCCAATGGATAAGTTTTTTGCTCACTCCTCTGTCAGAAAAGGAAAAAGCAACTTATGAATCCTTGCTTAATGAGGCTAATAAAAACTTTTATGGCATTGCTGATAATAACTTTAATCAACAATACTACGAACTCGCTCACCTTTGGCTGAGCAAAGATTTGAGCAAACAACCCGGAGCCGAAGATGTTTGAATTTGCCTGGCCATGGATGTTTTGCCTACTGCCCTTACCCGCAATTATCTGGAAATGGTTTCCGGCCGTACGTAAAAATAGCTCGGCTATACGCCTTCCCAGTACTTACGGCTTAGTTAGCGGCAGTCAGAGCTCTGGTAAACGCTGGTTATTGTTACCGCTGATGAGTTTATGCTGGATCATGCTGGTCGCTGCGGTGGCTAAGCCTCAATGGTTGGGCGAGCCGCTAGCAATTCGGGCTGAAGGACGAGAAATTATGCTGGCTGTAGACTTATCCGGCAGTATGGAAATTGCAGATATGCAATTGGAAGGCCGCTCAGTGAACCGTCTAACTATGGTTAAGCACGTTTTGAGCGATTTCATTGAACGCCGCGAAGGTGACAGGCTCGGACTGATTCTATTTGCAGACACGGCCTATTTACAGACTCCCATGACTTACGATCGCAACACCGTAAAACAGATGCTTAATGAATCTGTACTCGGCTTAGTTGGCGAACGAACCGCGATAGGAGATGCTATTGCTTTGTCTGTGAAGCGCTTTCGAGACGACGAAAAGTCAAACCGGGTACTGGTATTACTAACCGATGGTCAGAACACAGCCGGTAACCTGCCCCCTGAGCAGGCACTTGAACTGGCTCAGGCTTACGATGTAACGATATACCCTATTGCGGTCGGTGCTGAAGAAGTAGTCGTTGATAGCTTTTTCGGGCAACGAAGAGTTAATCCAAGCCGCGACCTGGACGTACCTTTAATGCAAAGTATCGCTAAACAAACTGGTGGTAAGTACTTCCGTGCTCGCAGTACCAATGAACTCGAAGAAATTTATCAACGCCTGGACAAGCTGGAACCTATTGCTGGCGACCCTCAGCAACTAAGACCTCGAGTGAGTTTATTTTACTGGCCATTGGTAATAAGTTTTCTTCTGTTTATTGCGTTAGCCATGTTGCACTATCGACCATGGGGGAGACGTTCATGAGCGAATTTCACTTATTGCGCCCCTGGTGGTTACTGGCTTTAGTTCCAGTTGCACTACTGTATTGGCGTTTACTCTACAGTCAGAAACATCAGGCCGGATGGCATCAATGGCTCCCCGGGCACCTGTCAAAAGTATTGGTTAAGTCAGGGTCACAACCGTCTCTCTGGCCTGCCCACCGTTTTTTGTTAATTTCAGTTCTGGCAACACTGGCTCTTTGCGGGCCCACCTGGGAACGACTACCACAACCGGTTTACCAGCTTGAATCGGGACAGGTCGTGATTATGGACATGTCGCCATCGGTTTTAGCCGATGATATTGCCCCTAACCGTTTAACCAGAATGAGATACAAAGCCATTGATTTAGTCCGGGCAGGACTTGATGGTGATACCGGCCTTATTGCTTACGCCGACGATGCTTTTATCATCAGTCCGCTTACTGCCGATAACCGTAATTTAATAAATTTAATCCCATCACTGTCACCCGATATTATGCCGGCGCAAGGCAGTGAACCCTTGTTAGCTTTGAAGCTGGCTGACGATTTATTAAAAAATGCCGGCTACCCTCAGGGCGATATATACTGGCTTACCGACGGCATCAGTAGTAACGAACTCAACCAACTCAGTAGTTACTTGCGTTCTGTCGATCATAGGGTTTCTATTCTGGCGGTTGGTACTGAAGAAGGTGCTGCAATTCGCGATAGCTCAGGCCGTTTATTAAAAGACAACAATCAGGTCATTATTGCCAAAACTTTTCCTTCACGATTATCCGATCTGGCTTCTATTACGGGAGGAGCCTTTTCATCAGTAACCGCCGACAATCGTGATATTGATAAACTCATAAACCAGGCACCACTGACGCGTGAAGGTAAAGACGGCGATGAACAACAGCAAGGAGACGCATGGCGTGATATGGGCCCTTACGTTGCCCTCTTTATCTTACCTATTATGTTGTTTAGCTGGCGTCGGGGCAGCCTGCTTAGCCCTTTATTACTCTCTATGTTATTGCCTTTAATCGGCTTCAGTCCCAATGTGCATGCTGCACAAGAATCCGTCTGGCAGAAGCAGTTGCTAAACCGTGAGCAACGTGCACAGCGTTTATATCAAGAAGAAGAATACCAACGGGCGGCTAACCTTAGCAGAACTCCGTTTCGTCAGGGCGCTGCTCTGTACCGCGATGGTGACTATGAAGCCGCCGCCGAAGCCTTTTCTCAAAGCGATTCGGCAGAGGCGCAATATAATTTAGGTAATGCACTGGCTAAGCAGCAACAATACGATGCGGCAATAGAAGCTTACGACAACGCTTTAGAACAACGCCCTGACTGGTCCCAGGCAGCCGAAAATAAGCAACTCGTTGAGCAATTGAAGCAACAGCAGGAAGCAGAAGACTCCGGCGGTTCAGACGAATCCTCCAAGGAATCAGATTCTGATAAAAACGAATCGGATAAGAATTCTGAGCAAAGTGGTGACGGCGAGGAGCAACAAAATAATCAGTCCAATAACAGTGATGGGCCCCCTAATCCTGATGAAAGGGGTCAAGAGGATGGAGAGCCGGAGCCGGAACAAAAAGAACAGGAGCCTTCTCAAGAAGAACCCCAGGAGCAGCAACGCCAGGACACAAGCCCAGAAAGCCAGGAGGAATCCAGCCAACTACTTCAACAGAAGGTCCGCGAAGGCGAGATTGACCCTGAAAAAGCCCAACAACTGGAGCAGTGGATGAACCGGGTGCCGGATGACCCAAGTATACTGCTACGTAATAAAATGCTTCTGGAGAGCCAGAAACGGCGTCAGCGCAGAACCTCAGAACCCCAGGGAGACGATAAAAAATGGTAAGAGTATGGCGACACATTATCTTATTGATGAGCTTTTTACTTGTGAGCCAACTTGCTCACGCCGATGTCTCTGAAGTTACTGCTACGGTAGACCGTAATCCGGTTACGGCGAACGAATCCTTCGTATTAACGATAACCGTTGATGACGATGTTGCTAACGACAGCTTTTCGCCATCTAAGCTACTAAAAGACTTCGTTGTAGGCAGAACATCGGTCAGTCGCCAGACATCAATGATCAACGGAAAACTTAGCAAACAGACGCGCTTTACAACCGTACTCATCCCTCAGTCCGCCGGGGAATATAAAATTCCCGAAATTAGCATAGGTGGTGTCTCGTCGGCTCCTATTTCATTGCAAGTCCTGGAACCCGGCAACAACCAGGATAACGAACAGAAAATCGCTTTTCTGGAAGCTCGCATAGACAATCAGCAAGTCTATCTGCAGCAGCCTATCACTTATGTTGCGCGGCTATTTCTTGCGGCCGACTTGAACAAAGGAAACCTAATACCGCCTGAAGCAGAAAACGCCGACATTCAGCAAATTGGCAGGGATGAAGAAAGTACAGAAATGGTGAATGGCAGGCGCTATAAGGTTTATCAGCGTGTTTACCAAATAACGCCAAGCAAGTCAGGTTCTTTAAGTATCGCAGGCGCCCGTTTCGACGGCGAAGTTTTCACTCAAGGGCAACGCTCTATCTTTTCGTCTTTCTCCAACACACAGCCTGTCAGCACCATTGCTGAAACTATCGAGGTTGAGGTGCAGGCCGTCCCTGATAGCTGGCAAGGTCACTGGTTGCCTAGCGAGCTTGTCAGTGTTTCTCAATCCGTTTCGCCTGAGCAAGAAAGTTATACCGTAGGTGAACCTTTCACTATTTCCTATATGCTGACCGCTGTTGGTGTAAAACCAGAGCAGCTACCAGACGTTCGACCAAGCTTCCCCGATACGGTGAGGATTTATCCGGATGGCGATGAGACGGATCAATTTAGTCGCAACGGCGTTATTATCTCTCAAAAAACAATAAGCTTTGCGGTCGTCCCCAATCAGCCAGGACCATTAAGAATTCCGGCACTAAATATCCCCTGGTTTAATACCAAAACGGGCAAACCTGCATCGGCGGTAACCGAAGAGCTGAACTTTTCTGTCGCAATGGGTGACGGAATGCAATCTATTCCGAAGGCAAGCAATAATGCCGAAGCTAAAGCGACTGAAGAGCAGCAGCTAAATGATGAGGAAGTAACTCAAACTGAGGCGAAAACCCAATCAGTTGAATGGAATACCTGGATAGTTAGCTTACTCGCCCTGGTACTGATTGTTTCAATTATACTGAACGCGTACCTTCTCTGGAGTCGAAGCACAAGCTCTAAGAGCAAAGTATCGACGCGTAAAACAACAGAAGATAAACCTCACAATCTAAACAAAGACAAATTATGGAGAGAGTTTCAACTAGCCTGCCGTAACAATAACGCACAAGAAGCAAAAGAGTTTTTGCTGAAATGGGCAAACCGCTATTTTGAACGCAGCTTTAATAGCATAACTGAGCTGTCTCAATATCTTTCAATAGAAAATGCATGCTCAAGCTTGCAACAAAGCCTTTATCAGCCGAAGGCTACCTCATGGCAGGATGGAAAAGTGCTTTATAAAGAAGTTAAGACCTCTATAGAAGCAAAAAAAAATATAACAACTACTAAAGACGTGTTGCCAAACTTGTACAGCAATAACGGATAAACTCACTACAATAGAAATAAAAAAGGCTCAGACTTGTCACGGTCTGAGCCTTTTTTGCGATATCAACGTCTACGGAGTTGATAAACGTTTTATATCTGCGTCCGCTTTTAAGTTATTAATAAAGGCTTGCAACATAACCTGAGCCTGACGGTTCCGCATCTGACTCTTTAACTCGTCAAGTTGGCTGTCATCAGTACTTCCTGGAGAAACTTCGGTCAGTGCAACCACAGCAGCATCTCCATTCGGTAACGCAACCGTGTTAAAGACGCTCTCATCGCTTGCTGAAGGAGACATTGAGAATAGCTCACGTACAATAGTTCTTGGGTGCTCACCATTGTTACGCTGAATGCTATCTACCCAGACAATTTCGTCGCTCACCTCTTCACCCGCTTTCCAGGCTTGCATCCATTCATTAGCCTGCTCAAGCGCTAATTGCTGAGCTTTTTCTACGCGCAGTTCGGACACTATTTTTTCACGAACTTCGTCCAGCTCTTTTACTCGCACTGGTTGATGCTCAGTTACACGTACTACCAGTGACCGATCATCTGAAGTTTCAATAATATCGCTGTTCAACTTCTCTTTAATTAACTGCTCTGAAAATAGGTTATTGAGAACAACATCGTCGCTCAAGGGCGTTGGGGCTCTGTCACGAGTGAATAAATCGGAACGGCGTACAGTGGATCCAATTTCTTCAGCAGCAGGCTCCAATGTGTCAGGTTGCTCAAAGCTAATTTCCGCCAGTTTCTGTTGTTTTTCAAAATAGCGATCTTCTGCCTTTTCGGTTAACAACTGCTGACGCACTTCGTCTTTCACTTCGTTAAATGGTGTGACTGAACCTTCGCGTAAATCGGTAAGTTTAATAATGTGGTAACCAAAGCTCGTTTCAACAACGTCTGATAAATCACCAACATTTTCTAACTCAAAAACGGAGGCATCGAAATCTTCATCCATCATTCCGGCTTCTATCCAACCTAGATCTCCGCCCTGCTCAGCTGAGAAAGTATCGTCTGAATAAGTTTGCGCTACCTCCGAGAAGTCCGCACCTTGTTTAAGTTCAGCAAGTGCTTCTTCAGCTTTCTTTTTAGCGTTATCAGTCTCGAACTCGATCAGAATATGAGAAACACGGCGCTCTTCTTCGGTCGAATATTGCTGCTGACGCTCATCATAATATTGACGCACTTCTTCATCTGAAATTTCGACTTCTGATTCAACAGCAGCTAAAGAGAGCTCAACATAGGCGACGCTGAGTTTTTCCTGAGTCCGGAACATATCTTGATTTTGCTGATAGAAGTTTTCGATATCCTGTTCTGCAATCTCTACCTGCTCTTCGAAACTTTCATTGCTTGCCACTAAAAAGCCGCCTGAACGCGACTGGCTTTGTAAGCGCATAAAGGCAATAGCTTCAGGTTCAAGCACGAACGCAGTCGCAGACAAGCCTCGTAGTAACTGATTTCGGGTCATATCCTGTTGCATCACTTTCGCGAAAGCTTCAGGGCTATAACCCGCATTACGCAAAGCCATCAGGTAGACATCGTTATCAAATTGTCCTGCTGTACGAAATTGAGAAATATCACGGATTGCAGCTTTTACCTGCTCGGGGCTCACTCTCATCCCGTTATCTTCAGCGTATTGCACTAAAAGCTCTTGTTCGATAAGTTGCTCTAATACTCCACTGCGTAAATTACGCATATAATCTGGATCGGAAGTAATAGCAGAAAACATATCACCAAACTGCTCTTGCAAGCGACTACGCTCATTTTCATAAGCACGATCGTAGTCACTACGAGGAATTTCTTCTCCATTAACTTTTGCGACAGCATCTTCTGTGTCACTAGTGATATAACCACCAACACCTGCTAATGCAAAAGTTAGAATGATTAACACAAGAATGGCCTTAGCAGTATAACTCTGCGAGCCTTCCCGAATCCGCTCTAACATAATAAGGCTTTCCTTATTTAACCTGAATAAACAACGTCACATTATAAGGTGATTCGTCTTAAAACTCACCATTCATACAAAAAAATAACCCGAGGTTTTATAAACCTCGGGCTACTATTATTATTCTTTAAAAAAAGCGCTAATGCGCTTTAATTAATTTACTGCGTCTTTCAGTGCTTTACCTGCTTTAAAAGAAGGAACTTTAGCAGCAGCGATCTGAATAGTCTCACCCGTTTGAGGGTTACGACCAGTACGAGCAGAACGCTCACGCACGCTAAACGTACCGAAGCCAACTAATGCGACTTGGTCATCTTTTTTTAGAGCATCAGTTACTGCATCGATCATAGAGTCCAGAGCACGACCAGCAGCAGCCTTAGAAATATCTGCACCTGCCGCGATTTTGTCAATAAGCTGAGACTTGTTCACAGTATCATCCCCTTAGATTGTTATTATCAAGTTTCCGTGGTTCCATTCGGATTTTAAAATGGGCCAGAACGGTTATATCAAGCTTGATGTTAATTGTTCAAGCACCATTAGTCCAAATGGCTTTCCTATCCAGCTGTTCGTATGTCATACATGTGAATCAGCTATAAACTCTAGGCTACCACAGTCTTTTAGATTGAAAACCCTTTTTACTCACTTTTTAACGAAAAAATGCGGTCTGAAGCATGATTTCTCATCCGCAGACCGCATTCTAGTGCTTGAATATGACTTTAGTATTATATTGCTGGTTACTCCTTAACCAAAGCAACATCCAATACTTCATCAATCCATTTTACCGGCTGAATCACTAAGTCCTGTTTTACGTTGTCAGCAATTTCTTTCAAGTCGCGTTCATTTTCTTTAGGAATTAACACATGCTTGATTCCACCACGGTGCGCAGCCAGCAATTTCTCTTTTAAACCACCAATGGCCAGCACTTCACCGCGCAACGTAATTTCGCCCGTCATTGCTACATCAGAACGAACAGGTTTACCGGTTAACGATGACACCATAGCTGTCACCATAGCAATACCTGCACTGGGCCCATCTTTCGGTGTAGCGCCTTCTGGCACATGCACGTGAATATCGCGTTTTTCATGGAAGTCTTCCGCAATGCCCAGCTTGTCAGCACGGCTACGAACCACTGTCAGAGCAGTTTGAATCGACTCCTGCATAACATCACCCAGGGAACCTGTGGTGGTTGTCTTTCCTTTACCAGCTACATTAGTAGCTTCGATAGTCAGCAAGTCTCCGCCAACTTCAGTCCATGCTAAGCCAGTAACCTGACCGACTTGATTCGCTTCTTCAGCTTTGCCGTAATCAAACCGTTGCACGCCCAAATAGTCGCTAAGATTGTCGCCGGTAATCTCAACATGTTTTATCGATTTATCCAGCAAAATTTGCTTAACCGATTTACGGCACAAGCGCGACAGCTCACGTTCGAGGTTACGCACCCCGGCTTCGCGGGTGTAATAACGAATAATGCCAATAATTGCACTGTCCTGAACCGTAATTTCTTTTTCTTTTAAACCGTTACGGCCAATTTGCTTGGTTAACAAATGTCGCTTCGCAATATTCAGCTTCTCTTCTTCGGTGTAACCCGACAAGCGAATCACTTCCATGCGGTCTAATAATGGCGCTGGAATATTCATACTGTTAGATGTCGCCACAAACATGACATCTGACAAATCGTAATCGACTTCAAGATAATGGTCATTGAAGTTAATGTTTTGCTCAGGATCCAGTACTTCTAGCAATGCTGAAGCCGGGTCACCGCGCATGTCAGCCGACATTTTGTCAATTTCATCTAACAGAAACAGTGGATTACGAACGCCAACTTTTGACATTTTTTGAATCAGTTTACCGGGCATAGAGCCAATATAAGTACGACGGTGACCTCGTATTTCTGCTTCATCGCGTACGCCCCCTAGCGCCATGCGCACATACTCACGCCCCGTCGCCTTCGCTATCGACTGTCCAAGCGAGGTTTTACCGACACCTGGAGGACCTACTAAACAAAGAATCGCACCTTTCACTTTGGTGGTTCGTTGTTGTACCGCAAGATACTCAATAATACGTTCTTTAACTTTCTCTAGCCCGTAGTGATCAGCATCTAAAACTTTTTCAGCATGAGCTAAATCTTTCTTAATACGCGAACGTTTCTTCCATGGAACCGATACCATCCAGTCTATATAGCCGCGCACGACAGTCGCTTCCGCTGACATGGGTGACATCATTTTTAATTTTTGTAACTCAGCTTCAGTCTTTTTCTTCGCTTCTGCCGGCATCTTGGCGTCATCGATTTTCTTCTGTAACTGCTCAAATTCATCGACGCCATCTTCGGTTTCACCCAGCTCTTTCTGAATGGCTTTCATTTGCTCATTCAAATAATATTCGCGCTGGCTTTTTTCCATCTGTTTTTTAACGCGGCTACGAATGCGCTTTTCCACCTGCAGAATATCAATCTCACCTTCCATCAGAGCCATCAGATGTTCGATGCGCTCCCGAATGTCAGTAATTTCAAGAATGGCCTGCTTTTCTGCAAGTTTCAGCGGCATATGAGCAGCCATTGTGTCCGCTAAGCGATCGCCGTCTTCAATGCCGGACAGAGACGTCAGTACTTCCGGCGGTATCTTCTTATTTAGCTTTACATAGCCTTCGAACTGATTCAGTGCCGAACGAATAAGAATCTCTTCTTCTTTTTCCGGTAACTCTTCCGCGGCCAGATAATGAATACTAGCCTGAAAGTATTCTTCGTTATCCTGCAATTCATCCAGCTGCGCCCGTTGCTTACCTTCAACCAGCACTTTAACGGTGCCATCGGGTAGTTTCAGTAGCTGTAGAACCGTCGCAACTGTACCTACCTGATAAATATCCTCAGTAGTAGGTTCATCCACAGAAGCGTCTTTCTGAGCCGCCAGAAAAACTTGTTTATCTTCATCCATAGCGGCTTGTAAGCATCGAATCGACTTTTCCCGACCGACAAACAGTGGTATCACCATATGCGGGTATACCACGACATCTCTCAACGGCAGAACCGGCATCGTTAATTGTTCGGTGCGCTCTTCGCTCATTAAATTCTCTCCCGACCTAGGTTTACTTTGTAATATGCGGTCTTTACCTGAAAGTTCAATCCTTGACAGAAAAAAAGGGCCTTTCCGGCCCTTTTTCGAACACTTTTAATACAGTTTCGGATTATTCGCCCGAAGCCTGCTTATTTTTCTGCTGATTCGCGTAAATTAGAATAGGATCGGATTCACCAGCGATTACCGACTCATCCACCACAACTTTCGCGACCCCTTCAATAGAAGGCAGTTCATACATAGTGCCCAGCAGAACACCTTCCACAATGGAACGTAGACCACGAGCACCTGTTTTGCGAGCCATAGCCTTTTTCGCGATAGCTCTTAAAGCATCTTCACGAAACTCCAGTTCAACGTCTTCCATTTCAAACAAAGCTGAATATTGCTTGGTTAACGCATTTTTTGGCTCACGCAAAATTTCAATCAACGCTTCTTCATCCAGCTCATCTAGCGTGGCTACAACCGGTAAGCGACCAATGAATTCGGGAATCAAGCCATAGCGAACCAAATCTTCCGGTTCCACTTTAGCAATGATTGCCCCTTCTTCACTTTGCGTCTTACTCTTCACTTCTGCGCCAAAACCAATACCTGTTCCGGTAGACAAGCGTTGCTCGATAACTTTATTCAAGCCAGCAAAAGCACCGCCACAGATAAACAGAATTTTTGATGTGTCGACTTGCAGAAACTCTTGTTGAGGATGTTTCCGACCGCCTTGTGGCGGCACAGAAGCAACTGTTCCTTCAATCAGTTTCAGTAAGGCTTGTTGTACACCTTCGCCACTGACATCGCGAGTAATCGACGGATTGTCCGACTTACGTGAAATCTTATCAATCTCATCAATATAGACAATACCACGCTCTGCTTTCTCAACGTCGTAATCACACTTCTGTAAAAGCTTTTGAATTATGTTTTCAACGTCTTCGCCAACATAACCCGCTTCAGTTAATGTTGTTGCATCTGCCATAGTAAATGGCACATCCAAATAACGCGCTAAGGTTTCAGCCAGGAAAGTTTTTCCTGAGCCTGTCGGACCAATTAGCAGGATATTACTTTTGCCAAGCTCAACTTCCTGCTTGGCTGAACCGCGTAAGCGTTTGTAGTGATTATAAACGGCTACCGACAACACCTTTTTGGCGCGATCCTGACCAATAACATAGTCATCCAAATGCTTACGGATAGCTTTTGGCACAGGCAACTCATCCTGATCCGGAACCGGAGACAGTTGATGAATTTCTTCTTTTAGAATGTCATTGCATAGCTCAACGCATTCATCACAAATGAATACGGACGGTCCTGCAATAAGCTTCTTAACTTCGTGCTGACTTTTGCCACAAAAAGTGCAATATAGCGGCTTATCGCCGTCACCTTTGGACTGATCCGTCATGCTTTTCTCCTAACTGCTCTGCGCCAACTCAGGACTCTTCGCCACGCTGACGTAAAATACCATCAACCAGGCCGTAATCGATTGACTCTTCTGCCGATAAAAAGTGATCGCGATCAGTGTCTCTGGCCACTTTCTCGTAATCCTGACCTGTGTTCTCCGCTAACATACGGTTTAAGCGCTCTTTCAGATCCAAAATTTGTTTCGCATGAATTTCAAAATCTGACGCTTGTCCCTGGAATCCACCCAACGGCTGGTGAATCATCACTCGGGAATTAGGTAAACAATAACGTTTACCCTGAGCACCACCAGCCAATAGGAACGCGCCCATACTGGCCGCTTGGCCCATACATACCGTGCTAACATCCGGCTTAATAAAGCGCATGGTATCGTAAATAGCCATACCCGCTGTCACTACCCCACCAGGCGAATTAATGTAAAGGTAAATGTCTTTATCAGGATTATCTGATTCTAAAAACAGTAGCTGAGCCACAATGAGATTGGCCATGTGGTCTTCTACCTGACCACAACAAAAAATGACACGTTCTTTTAAGAGACGTGAATAGATGTCGTAAGAGCGCTCACCTTTCGAAGTCTGCTCGACGACCATAGGGACTAGCTGTGCCATTGGATCCTGAATATCGCTCGACATGTTTTATAAAGCTCCTGAAATAAAAATGGCTCGTATGAGGTCATACGAGCCATTAAACCAAGCTGTAGCGGGACCCGTCAAGGATTCCGTTACACTAGATTACTGCTGCTTCGGATTCATGATGTCATCAAAGCTCGCTTTTTTATCTTTAACCGAGGCTTTTTCCAACACGAATTCGATTGCTTGCTCTTCCAACGCTAAGTTACGAACTTGCTGCATCATATCGTTGTTTGACTTGTAGTATTCCACAACTTCCTGCGGGTCTTCATAAGCAGAAGCTGCCGTTGCGATGATTTCATCAACTTTCTCATCATCAGCTTTAAGCTCGTTACCACGAATCACTTCACCTAATAACAAACCAACTTTAACACGCTCTTTCGCTTGTTCTTCGAACAGCTCCGCCGGCAAGTCAGGCATTTGTTCAACATTACCACCGAAACGTTGAGCCGCTTGCTTACGCAACTGGTCAATTTCCTGGTCGATCATTGATTTAGGCAGTTCAACGTCGTTGTTTTCAACAATACCTTTCAGTACTTGTTCTTTAACTTTTGCTTTCACTGCGTTTTTCAGCTCGCGTTCCATATTTTTGCGAACTTCTTCTTTCAACGCTTCAACGCCGCCTTCTTTCACACCAAACAATGCAACGAACTCATCGTTTAGCTCTGGCAGGTCACGTGCTTCAACTTTCTTCGCGGTTACCACGAATTGCGCTTCTTTACCTTTCAGGTTTTCAGCGTGATAGTCTTCCGGGAAAGTGACTTCAATAGTCTTTTCTTCGCCCGCTTTAATTCCTTTGATTTGATCTTCAAACCCAGGAATCATGCGACCTTCGCCCAGCTCAAGCGCGAAGTCGTCAGCTTTACCGCCTTCAAATTCTTCACCGTCAATAGAACCAACGAAATCCATAGTGACACGGTCACCCTTTTTGGATTTACGCTTAACTTCTTTCCAGTCAGCATGTTGTTTCTGCAACGTTTCCAGCATGTTGTCGACGTCTTTCTCAGTGACTTCAACAGCAGGCTTTTCAACTTTTACTTTGTCCAGGTTCTGTACTTCTACTTCTGGATACACTTCGAACGTAGCCGTGAACTCAAGATCTTTACCTGGCTCATTGACTTTAGGTTCAATTGCAGGTGCGCCAGCAGGGTTCAGTTTTTCCTGCATAACAGCTTCAAAGTACTTACTTTGCATGATACTTGACGCTGCACGTGAACGGGCTTCGCGACCAAACAGCTTTTGTAATACGTTTGGCGGAATTTTTCCTTTGCGGAAACCATTCACACGACGATGGCGATATTCTTCTTTTAATAAGCGTTTTACTTCGCTATCAATTGTATCTGCCGGGACTGTAACAGTCACACGACGTTCTAAACCTTGAGTTGTCTCTACAGAAACCTGCATTGCTTCATTACCTCGGTTTCAATCAATGAATGTTACTCGCATCAACTTATCATTATAAAAATGAGATACGGCAACGGCGTTGACCTTTAAAAATGACGCAGTATTATAGCGAGGTGACCGCCCGGAGTCGAGCCCCCGAGCGGCAATTTTTAGGCTTCACTTTAACGGAAGGAAAAATAACTAAGATTTATCTTTAAGCTCAAGGAGTAGATTGTTGATTTCGCCCAGTTTATCCGGTTTATCCCCGGCCATATTTTCTTGATCGGCGACTTCGGTTTCCAATTCATCATAACGCCACTGCGTCAGCACTTCGATTTTCTGCTCGTTTGAAAGCTCAGGATCATTTGCCACGTCTTGCGGAGAATCGAACGCTTCAGCGGGATTCTTTAAACTTTTCTTAAAGTCCATAACAATAGCTCCAGCCAAGGATTAACAACAAAATCTTTTGATTAAGTATTAGATAAATGTAGCAGTAGTGGCTGAAAAGAAAAAGGGGGAATTAGTGTAATGGTCGGCGATGCAGGATTTGAACCTGCGACCCCTTGGACCCAAACCAAGTGCGCTACCAAACTGCGCTAATCGCCGAAATACAGGATGTTACTTCAAAAGAAATGGGGTGGATGATGGGACTTGAACCCACGACAACCGGAATCACAATCCGGGGCTCTACCAACTGAGCTACACCCACCACTGAGTGATTTCTTTGGCGCGTTATGGCGCACCCGGCAGGATTCGAACCTGCGACCCACGGCTTAGAAGGCCGTTGCTCTATCCAACTGAGCTACGGGCGCATATCGAACCAATAAACCGTCAAGAGAATGGTCGGCGATGCAGGATTTGAACCTGCGACCCCTTGGACCCAAACCAAGTGCGCTACCAAACTGCGCTAATCGCCGAATTTCTCCGAAAGCCGTGTCATACGCAGCTTTTAAAAACACTATTGCTGGTCGACAACGGTGGCGAATATTACCTGCTGAAGACTGACCCGTCAAACTTTTTTTCGGTTATCAGTGCCGACTGGCTACTTTTGCAACAACCTGACGACTAAACCAACAACCGGTGACATTCAGGGCAGAAAAAAGTTACAATACAACTTATATATCACCTTGAATTCTCTCATCTTTGGGAACGTCATTATGCCAGCTCAAATTATCGATGGTAAAACCATCGCTGCCACTGTTCGCCAGGCGGTTAAACAGCAAGTAAAAGAACGCATTGATTCCGGCTTACGGGCACCAGGGTTAGCTGTTGTTCTGGTCGGAAGCGACGCCGCTTCAGAAGTTTACGTGGGCAACAAGCGCCGTGCCTGTGAAGACGTTGGTTTTCGTTCGTTTGATTACGACTTACCAATAACCACAACACAGAAAGAACTTGAGAAGCTCATTGAAGAGCTGAACGATGACGACGCCGTAGATGGTATTTTAGTTCAGCTTCCGTTGCCTGCGGGTCTGGATGCCACACCAATTTTAGAAAGAATTCGCCCGGATAAAGATGTCGATGGCTTCCATCCATTCAATATTGGACGTTTGTCACAACGTATCCCGGCTTTGCGCCCCTGTACCCCCAAAGGTATTATGACACTGTTAGAGCACACGCACGTTGACTTACACGGCTTAAACGCAGTGGTTGTCGGGGCATCGAATATTGTTGGTCGTCCAATGAGCCTGGAGTTATTACTGGCAGGAGCAACAACGACGGTGTGTCATCGCTTTACCAAAGACTTATCCGATCATGTCAAGCGTGCTGATATCGTTGTTGTTGCGGTAGGCAAAGCGGAGTTCATTCCTGGCGAGTGGATTAAACCTGGCGCCATCGTCATAGATGTAGGAATGAATCGCCTGCCCGATGGTCGATTAACCGGTGACGTGGAGTTCTCTGTCGCTGCCGAGCGAGCCGGCTGGATCACTCCTGTTCCCGGTGGCGTTGGCCCCATGACAGTTGCCTCGTTAATTGAGAACACATTGCAGGCCTGTGTCGATTATCACGACGTTCGTTAAATTTTATTCCTGTCGGTAGCCGCTTAACATGACATGTTGAGCGGTATTCGATAACCCCCACAACGGTTTATCAAATAAAGTACTTCGGCCTGCACAGTAAGTCGCGGCTTTTGAATCTGAGACTAAACTCTGTGTTGCCGCCAGAAAATCAGCAGCAATTGGAATTTCCAGTGGCAAGCACCAATAAGTTTCAATAACCAAAACGCGTGCCTGATGCCATTCCTCGGAGGCATTATCGCCAGCCCGCGCATGATAATGGTCAACCGAAATTTCCAGTACGTCTTTTTGCAATTCGTTATCCCAGCGCCAGTCCGAAAACTGGCGAAAATCATCAGTACTGGGTGACAGAACCTTTAATTGTCCAAAGCGCGAGAAATGAAGTCGCTGTTTAGCTATAGCCTCAGCTGCGGCGGCTATTTTGTTATCTATGTTCAGTTGTGGTTTTAAACCGGCCATTCCTGCCGCCAGCGTGTTCACCATGGCATTATTGTTACCATGGTTAAGACTTCCTGCCCTCACTGCATACTGATTCGCTACTGTAAGTGTTTGCTGCGCCCACCAAATAAAGACAGCCTGAACAAAAGTAAAAACGCAGGCGACAATAACAGGCCAAACGACCAGCAACTCAACACTCGCCTGCCCTGATTGTTTTTTCAGTATTTTGACGGGGTTCAGAAAAGAAAAACCCGCTGCCGGAAAAGCAGCGGGAAGTGTTATGCTCAAGCGAGACAATAACATGAGGACCTCCGTGTCCGGTGTGCCGTGTCCTTCAATAGACACCGCACTATGTTAGTCCTGCTTTTATATTTTAACTATTGGCAAAGTGAGTGTTTGCTCGTAAGCCTTTAACTACTTTTCTTCTACCTGCCATTTACCACTGCGGTAAAAAGCCTTCCAGCCCGTTTGTTTCTTCTTAATTTCAGTAACAACGTACTGTTCTTTGTTCTTTCTTGAAAAACGAACAATAGCATCATTACCGTCATCATCTTCTTTAGGGGCTTCAGCCAGGTACTTGAATTTTTCCGGTAAACGATCTTTAAACTTAGCCAGTTCTTTTACCGTAACTGCCCGAGTTTCTCTCGATTTAGGGAAGGTATTGGCAGACAGGAAAATACCGGAGGCACCGTCTCTTAGCACAAAGTAAGCATCCGACTCTTCACAAGGTAACTCAGGCAACGGCACTGGGTCTTCTTTCGGTGGCGCAGCTTCCCCGCTTCGCAGTAATTTTCGGGTGTTTTTACACTCACTGTTAGTGCAGCCGAAGTACTTACCAAAACGTCCCGTTTTTAACTGCATTTCAGAACCACACTTATCGCATTCAATGGTGGGTCCGTCATACCCCTTAATGCGGAAAGTCCCCTCTTCAACCAGTTGACCGTCACATGTTGGGTTGTTACCACAAACATGAAGCTTACGCTTTTCGTCAATAAGGTAACTGTCCATTGCGGTGCCACACTTAGGGCAACGCTTTTTGGCACGAAGCGCTTCTGTTTCGCGCTCTTCTTCGTCAGTCACCTCTATCGCTTCTTCGCCCGGTGTCAGGTTAAGCGTTTTGGTACAACGTTCTTTGGGCGGTAAGTTATAGCCAGAACAGCCAAGGAATACGCCCGTGGACGCTGTTCTTATTCCCATTTTACGACCACACTCAGGGCAATCGATATCGGTAAGAACCATGCTGTTCTCACGCATGCCGCCCTCAGTCGGTTCCAGTTCTGCTTTTTCCAGGCGCTCTTTAAAGTCTGCATAAAACTTATCCAGAGTCTCTTTCCAGTCACGTTTCCCGGCAGCAATATCATCCAGCGCCTGTTCCATTTCTGCCGTAAAGTTATAATTCATTAGCTCAGTGAAGTTCTCAATCAACCGATCATTGACAATTTCACCCATTTTCTCGGCAAAGAAACGACGGCTCTCCACCCGAACATAACCGCGATCCTGAATGGTAGAAATAATTGAAGCATAAGTTGATGGACGACCAATGCCTCGTTTCTCCAGTTCTTTGACCAGAGAAGCCTCACCATAACGCGCCGGTGGCTTAGTAAAGTGTTGTTCCGGATTCAGTTTCTCCAGCTGTAATGCATCGCCTTTTTTCACATCAGGCAAGGTCGCATCACCGTCTTTTTTACTACTGGCCGGAGGCATCACCTTAGTCCAACCGGCAAACCGCATCACACGTCCGCGAGCTTTCAATTCAAAATCGCCGGCGGTTGCCGTCAGGGTGGTACTATCGTATCGAGCCGGTACCATTTGGCAGGCCACAAACTGACGCCAAATCAACTCATACAAACGCTGCGCGTCTCGCTCCACAGAAGCCAGTGACTCTGACTTAACCTTCACATCTGACGGACGTATCGCTTCGTGCGCTTCCTGTGCGTTACTTTTTGCACCATAGCGAACAGGATCGTCCGGTAAATAATTTTTACCAAAGTCCTTGGTAATTAATTCACGACAAGCATCGACAGCCTCAGAACTTAAATTGGTTGAATCGGTACGCATGTACGTAATGTGGCCTGCTTCATACAGACGCTGAGCCATCATCATGGTTTTCTTAACGCCAAAGCCTAATCGGGTACTGGCGGCTTGCTGCAGAGTCGAGGTAATAAAAGGCGCACTGGGTTTACTGGACGTTGGCTTATCTTCACGCCCGGTAATTTCATAGCCGGCTTTTTTCAGTAGTGCTAAAGCTGCGTCCGTTTCCTGTTTATTGGACGGACGGAAGTTCTTACCAGCCTGCTTCATCACCTGCATGCGCAGAGACTCGTCCGCAGGCGTGTTTAAGTCTGCATGAACGTCCCAGTACTCTTCCGGTACAAAGGCTTTAATTTCACGCTCACGTTCAACCACAAGCCTTACAGCGACAGATTGGACACGTCCTGCTGACAACCCTCGGGCGATTTTCTTCCACAACAAGGGCGACACCATAAAACCAACGACCCGATCCAGGAAACGTCGGGTCTGCTGCGCATTAACCCGGTCGGTGTTCAGCTCTGCCGGATGTTGAAAAGCTTCTTGAATGGCTTTTTTCGTTATTTCGTTAAACACCACGCGTTTATATCGCGAGTCATCACCACCAATAAGTTCCCGCAAGTGCCAGGCTATCGCCTCCCCCTCGCGGTCCAAATCCGTTGCCAGAATAATTTCATCTGACTTTTTGGCTAACTGTTTTAGCTCTTTAACGACTTTTTCTTTTCCCTGCAGAACCTCGTAATGCGCTTCCCAGTCATTTTCCGGGTCAACCCCCATACGAGCAATCAGTCGCTTATAATCACGTTCTTTCTGGTATTTTGCCTTAGCATCCGGCGACATCTTGCGTACTTCTGCAGCCGGCTTACTCTTTATTGTCTCAGTGGCACGGGTAGGCAGATCACGGACATGACCAACACTGGACTTAACGACAAAGTCCTTACCTAAATACTTATTAATCGTTTTGGCTTTTGCCGGAGACTCGACAATGACGAGCGATTTTGCCATAGAATAATCGTTCTCTTGTTGTAGATGACCGTGTATATACGTGCTAACAGTAACAATTACAAGTGCAATTGCTCTTTAGCGGCCTTTTTTAGGTATATCGGTTATCGCTTGCAGAAACAACCGCAACTCGGTTATTTGATAAAAATTCGCACAAGTTAAATAAACAGTCACAATTACGTTAGCAAGCCAAAGTCCAGAAAAATAAAGGCTTTCAAGGCCGTTTTAAAACAGTATAATGGCAATTAAGTTTCTATTTTTAGGTGCACGATACGTGCAGGGAGTATCGACAAGTGAGCATGCAACACTTCGAAGTCAACTATGACGGTTTGGTTGGGCCAACTCATAACTACGCTGGACTGTCGTTCGGCAACGTTGCCTCTTTAGCCAATGCAAAAGCAACATCCAGCCCCAAACATGCTGCCCTGCAAGGTCTGAAAAAAATGAAAGCCTTGCACGATATGGGAATGAAGCAAGGTGTGTTGGCGCCACAGGAACGCCCGGATATTTTTGCATTACGCCGCCTGGGCTTCCACGGTACCGATTCCGAGGTTTTATACCGTGCAGCAACCGAAGCACCCGCCATATTTCAGGCCGTTTGCTCCGCTTCCAGTATGTGGACAGCCAATGCCGCGACAGTTTCGCCCAGTGCAGACACAGCAAATGGGAAAGTGCATTTCACTCCGGCGAATCTGACCAATAAGTTTCACCGTTCGTTAGAACCACAAACCAGTGGCCGTATTCTGCAGGCAATGTTCAATAATGGTCGTTATTTTGAGCATCACACCCACCTGCCGGACAATGAACATTTTGGTGACGAAGGTGCCGCGAACCACACCCGTCTGTGTCGTGAATATGGTCATGCCGGAATTGAGCTCTTTGTTTTTGGCCGTTACGCCTTCGACAGTTCTAAACCAGCACCTAAGCGCTTCCCGGCAAGACAGACTCTGGAAGCCTCTCAGGCAATTGCCCGGTTGCATGGTTTAAGTGAAGACAACACCGTTTACATTCAGCAGAACCCCGATGTTATTGACCAGGGCGTATTCCATAATGATGTTATCGCGGTCGGTAACCAGAATGTGCTTTTTTATCACGAGCAGGCCTTTACTGATACCGAGTCGAAATTAGCAGAAATTCAACGTAAATTCGGCGAACATCCGCTACATTTCATTAAAGTTGCTACAGAACAAGTGAGCATTCAGGACGCAGTAAATACCTACTTATTCAATACTCAGTTAATTACACCGCCCGACGGCCAAATGACCATTATCGCGCCTACCGAGTGCCAGGAAAACGATAATGTCCGTTCCTATCTTGAGCAGTTGACGCAAAGCGCTGACAGCCCAATTAAGCGGGTTGAATACTTTGACGTTAAGCAGAGTATGCGCAACGGTGGCGGTCCAGCCTGTTTGCGTTTACGTGTTGCTTTAAACGATGAAGAAATAGCGGGTGCAAACCAGAATTGCCTGATGTCTGACGGGTTATTTAATCGTTTGAATCAATGGGTAGAGAAGCATTACCGTGATGAGTTAGCAGTCGATGATTTACGTGACCCGGCGCTACTGGAAGAATCACGCACGGCACTTGATGAGTTAACACAAATTATGAAGCTGGGTTCGGTGTACCCATTCCAGCAAGACTGAGCGCCCAACGCTCAGTCTTTTATTTCAGAATGAATTAATCGTTGTCGTTGTGAAGTTCGAGGTTGGCGTCTTCTGAGCCGTCACGATCGGACCTTGCAACGTCATTACGTGCCGCATGCAAACGATCTAAGTACTCCTGGCTCACATCACCCGTTACGTATTCACCACTGAATACCGACGTATCAAAACGTTTAATTGATCGGTTCTCTGCTCCTACTGCTTCAATTAAGTCGTCAAGATCCTGATAAATGAGACCATCAGCTTTAATTATGTCACGAATTTCCGTTGCTTCACGTCCGTGACCAATCAGCTCGTTAGCGCTTGGCATATCAATGCCGTAAACGTTCGGGAAGCGAATTTCCGGAGCAGCTGAAGCAAAATATACTTTCTTCGCACCGGCTTCACGAGCCATTTCAATTATTTGCTCTGACGTTGTTCCACGTACAATTGAATCATCAACCAGCAGAACGTTCTTACCACGGAATTCCGCGCTAATGGCATTTAACTTTCGGCGTACTGATTTACGTCGCTGAGTCTGTCCCGGCATAATAAAGGTACGACCAATATAACGGTTTTTCACAAAGCCCTGGCGATAAGGTAAGTCCAGCACGCTGGCTATCTCTAAAGCGATATCACAGCTGGTTTCAGGAATTGGAATAACCACATCAATATCGAGTTCGCCGTAATCACGCTTTATCTTCTCGCCCAGCTTACGGCCCATATTAACCCGAGAGGCATAGACCGAAATGCCATCAATAAACGAGTCGGGACGCGCAAAGTACACGTACTCAAAAATACACGGACAATGTATTGGCTTATCAGCGCACTGACGAGAATACAGCTTGCCATCGTTTGTAATATAAATAGCTTCGCCAGGCTCGACATCGCGCATATATTTAAAACCGGTGCCGTCAATGGCAACGCTTTCAGAGGCAACAATGTACTCTTCGCCGTCTTCGGTATCACGTTTACCCAGGGCTAAAGGACGAATGCCCCATGGGTCACGGAATGCAACCATGCCATGACCGAGGATCATTGCTACCACGGCATAAGAACCACGAACCTGACGGTGAACCGCGGTCATGGTGCGAAAAACGTCTTCTTCGCTCAGCGTTAAACTCTCGTTTTTATCCAGCTCATTGGCAAAAATGTTCAGCAAAATTTCCGAGTCGGAGGTGGTATTAATATGACGACGCGCCGTTTGAAACAAATGTTCCTGAACGTCAGCAGCATTGGTTAAGTTACCATTATGCGCCATGGCAATACCAAAAGGTGAGTTAACATAGAACGGTTGCGCTTCTGCTGAGCTCGAACTTCCGACTGTAGGATAACGCACATGACCAATACCGACATTACCCGACAAGCGGTGCATGTGACGTGTATGGAACACATCCCGCACCAATCCGTTGGCTTTTCTTAAACGCAAAGTACAGTGCTCATCAACTGTCATAATACCAGCGGCGTCCTGGCCACGATGTTGAAGCATGGTTAACCCATCGTAAAGCGCTTGGTTAACAGGCTGCTTACCAACAATACCAACAATACCACACATGTCTTTTCACCTTTTTATACAGGTTGAGGGACTAAAAAACTGGAGCTGTTTTCCAGATAGCTGAAAAACCACTGAATAAATACACCGAAATGAGGAATTAACACGGACTCCTTCCACCAGTCACTGGAAGATAACGTAGTAAAAGAGTCTATAAAGAATAATAACGCACTGACAATTAGCACTCCGCGTAAAGCGCCAAACACCAGACCAAGTACCCGGTCGGTTCCGGACAAGCCGGTGTGATGAACTAATTGAGACAGAATATAGTTGATAATAGCGCCCAGAATAAGTGTCGCTACGAATAATGCGGCAATAGCGGCAGCGTTTCTGACCAGCGGATCACCAATTTGGGTAAAGTATACCGCAAGATCTTCGTAGAACTGACTAGCGATGAAAAAAGCTGCTATCCAGATGGCCAGAGATACGGCTTCTTTAACGAACCCTCTTACCAGGCTGATAAGCGTAGAAAGGCCAATAACAATAATAATGGCGTAGTCAATCCAGAGCATAATGACTCACAATTGCTGGGCTAAAGACGCGGGCGATTTTAACAGAATGCGATTCATAATGTGATTTCTTTTCGCATATATTGCAAAACTCATGGCCGGTAGGTAATGACCTTACCTTCAAGGCCAGTTAGCTCTTTTAACGGCGTCAGTTGCTTTTCTAGTTCTGTTTTTGACGTATCCGGACCAACCAATACACGGATCAAAGAACCTCCGGACGTCTCTTGAGAGTATGCGGCAAAGCCTTTTGCCTGTAGCTGTGAAATAAGCCGCTTAACACTATCTTCCTGACTAAAAGCACCTAACTGAATAACCCAGGCTTTACCATCGACCGCGAACTCGGCTGGCTCACGTGGTGGAGCTTGTACGTTGCTGTCCTCCTGAACCGAAGCGGCCTCATCTGCCGTTTTCTCAACATCTGATGATGCTTCTTCAACCGTAACGGGTTCTGCTACAGTTGTATCTGATAGAGTTTCCGGCTTCTTCAGCTGCTCCTCTACTGCGGGTTTTAATGGAATGGTTTCCATTGGTTCCACAGGCTCTTTCTTTTCGCCATCAAGCACATCTGGAATAATGATCACGGCTAACGCCACAAGTATTAAAGTGCCAACGAGACGATTTTGTAGAGAACTGGACAAAGCTCAAGCTCCTTTTAGATAAGCGTTAATTCTCGCTACAGTGTAAAACGAGCCGAAGCCGAAAACCAGAGCTTTGCCGTCATTCATTTGCCATTGCTGCGCTGCTGTCACTGCTGCTGCAAACGCCTGCTCCACCGATTCAAACAGATAACAGGATTCTGTAGGTAATTTAGCATTGATCACCAAGTTATCCGCAGTTTCACCACGCGGCTCCGACAGTGAGCCAAGATACCAGGCAGAAGCCTGAGAACTCAATGCGTTAGCGACACCGGCATGGTCTTTGTCACTTAACATCCCCACAACAGCAAAAATTTTATGTTGTGGATAAAATTTATTCAAATAGCGACTAGCATAAACTGCAGCCTGCGGGTTATGCGCAACGTCCAGCAAAACTTCAATACCATTAACGGTATCAGGTTGCATTCTCCCAGGTAAACTTGCCTGAGTAATACCTTCACGAATAGCCGATAAGCTGACTGGTAACGGCAATTGTTCGATAGCCGCAATGGCTGTTGACGCGTTGATAAGAGGCAGTTTTGGTAACGGCAAGTCATTCAATTGGGTGTTCTGACTACGATAACTCCAGCTTTCATCGTATTCGGTACGATGAAAGTCACGCCCGACTTGATAAAGCTTAGCCCCGATGCGCTCCGCGCTTTCTGCAATACTGGCCGTTGGACTTGCTTCACCACAAATTAATGGCTTACCCGATCTGGCAATACCGGCTTTTTCATACCCAATGTGCTCACGATTATTTCCGAGAAAAGCAATGTGGTCGATGCCGATACTGGTGACCACAGCCACGTCTGCGTCAACACAGTTAACCGCGTCTAGACGCCCACCCAGGCCTACCTCAAGAATAGCGACATCCGGAGACTGGCGACCCATTAACCAAAGCGCCGCTAACGTACCAAACTCAAAATAAGTTAATGACGTATTGTTACGAGCCTGCTCAATAGCATGAAATGCTTTAACGTGTTCGGAGTCCGGCAATTCTTGCGCATTAACCCGAACTCGCTCGCGATACTCGGTAATATGCGGTGAGGTATAAACGCCGGTAGTGTAACCTGCCGCCTGCAGAATCGTTTCCAGATAGCAAACTGTTGAGCCTTTACCATTGGTTCCGCTAACCGTTATGACTAAAGCTGCCGGCTTTAATACGCCGGCATTAGCAGCCACTCTGGCTACACGCTCCAGACCCATATCGATATTTTTCGGATGAAGTTTTTCGAGGTAGGTCAGCCACTCCTGCAGTGATGCAGTCACTGCAGGAGCTGATGAAGATATCTCCGCCATTACTCGTTTACACTTACTTCCGTAGCTTCGGTAGAAGGTAAGTTTTGCATTTTCGCCAACAAACGGGCAACAGTATCGCGCATATCACGACGGTCGGTAATCATGTCGATAGCCCCATGTTCCAGCAGGAACTCAGCGCGTTGAAAACCTTCCGGTAAGGTTTGACGAACCGTTTGTTCAATAACCCGAGGTCCGGCAAAGCCGATGAGAGCTTTTGGTTCAGCAATATGAATATCGCCCAACATTGCCAGACTCGCAGAAACACCACCCATGGTCGGGTCGGTTAATATCGAGATGAACGGCAGGCCTTCTTCGCTCATACGAGCTAAAGCCGCAGAGGTCTTAGCCATTTGCATTAACGACATCAGAGCTTCCTGCATACGAGCACCGCCGGAGGCAGAGAAACATACCAGCGGAATACGATGCTTAAGGCAGACTTCGGCAGCCAGTACAAACTTAGCCCCTACCACCGATGCCATGGAGCCGCCCATAAAGTTAAAGTCAAAGGCAACCGCGACTAGAGGAACGCCTTTTACGGTACCTTTCTCGGCAATTAGGGCGTCGTTCTCACCCGTGCTTTTTTGCGCGGCAGCAATACGGTCTTTGTATTTTTTGGAATCTTTAAAGCGCAGAACATCTTTTGGCTCTAAATCTGTGCCTATTTCTTCGCGATTGTCTTTATCCAGAAAAATATCTAAACGGCTGCGCCCGGTAACCCGCATGTGATGATCACACTTAGGGCAAACATTAAGGCTGCGTTCTAAATCAGCCTTATAAATAATATTGCCACAGGCCGTGCACTTGCTCCACACGCCCTCTGGAACGCCACGTCGTTTGTTAATTTTTGGCTTCGCAAGAATTCTTTCTATCCAGCTCATACTATTCCGCCCAAAGGCTGTTATTAGTCAATTTGATGTAGCTTACATGGTACCACAAATGGGTCAAGCAAAGAGGTCATAACAGTGACTCTTAATCGCCTAGCCACAAAGGTCCCAGTGGAGCATCGGGTATATTATAGTGTTCCGGGTAAGTTACTGCCACCAGGTAAAGTCCGCCGGGTTTCGCTGTAGCTGCAGCCTTGGTGCGGTCTTTCTGTCTTAACAATTCTCCAATCCAGTCCGGTGGCTGCAGGTGCTGACCAACAACGATCAAACTGCCGACGATATTTCGCACCATGTGATGCAAAAAGGCATTCGCCGAAATATCCACGATAATATAGTCGCCACGGCGTTCAACCGTTAAATCGGAAACCTTACGAAACGGGGTATGCGACTGGCAATGAGATGCCCGGAATGCAGTAAAGTCATGTTCACCGACAAGCGCCTGAGCAGCTTCTTGCATAACTTCAGCGTCAAGTGGTTGATGATAATGACTGACCCCTGCCGAATGGATCCCCGGACGGAATCTGGTATTGGCAATAATATAACGGTAACGTCGCGACGTAGCGCTAAACCGCGCACTGAACTCACTGTCAACTTCCCGCGCCCAGCGTACAGCAATACCAGCGGGCAGATTACTGTTCACTCCTAACGTCCAGGCAACATCAGCTCTTGGTACCGGGACATCAAAATGCACGATCTGTGCGGTAGCATGAACACCAGCATCCGTTCTGCCGGCACAAGTTACCTCAACAGGCGCATTCGCTATTTTACTCAAAGCCTCTTCAACACACTGCTGAACACTGGCTACTTCACGTTGTCGTTGCCATCCATAATAACGACTGCCGTCGTATTCAAGGCATAAGGCCATTCGCATACTACTTTATCCTACGAATCTAGTTTCTGTTGCAGCGTCTTAGCTTCATTTGCCAGCGCTTCATCATCACCTTCTGCTAATTGCTGAAGAATCTCCCGAGCTTCGTCCTCTTCGCCCATTTCAATATAGGCTCTGGCAAGATCAAGCTGACCCGACGGTTCATCATCTTGTGGAGCCCCTTCGGCATCTCCAGATTCATCATCCGGTAAAACGTCTTTTACTGCCGACGACTGATAGCGATCACTGTCTTCGTCTTCCTCATCGGCATCCGCCATTAAGGAGTCAATATCCACAAATTCATCGTCGTCGGTAGCGCTAAATGCATCAGTTTCGGCTTCGCTTTCGGTGTCGTTTTCTTCTGTAGCCGGCTCATCTTCATCGACAATATTATCCGCATTATCGGAACCACCAAATAGCGACTCTAAGTCTTTGTCCGCTTCATCTTCTGCCTTATCAAGTTCCGCATCGTCGTCGGGAACTTCTTCTTCAAGGTCATCCAGTGACTGAGTCAACTCATCCGACTCTTGCAGCAACTGTTCCAGATTATCTTCTTCGGAGTCTTCTTCTACAGGCTGGCTTTCCTCCTGCGAGGTTAGCTCGGTTTCTTCCGCTTCGGCAGCCTCTTCTGATTGAGCCTCATCAGCTTCTGGTTCATCTTCGGCTTCGGAGCTGTCGGTTTCTATGCTTTCCGCTTTCTCACTTTCCGGCTCATCGGCTTCGTTTTCCGCAAGACCCAACTCAGCGAGAACATCATCAACCTCGCTGTCGTCAAAGTCATCCGGCAACAAGTCGTCACTTTCCTGGTCTGAATCAGTTTCGCCTTTGTCAGGCTTATCATCAACTGCACGCTCATCGTCGCTGTCAGCTTCTTCAGGAGTTTCTGAAGGCGCGTTGTCGGACAAAATGTCATCGATATCATCGACGTCAGCTACTGCAGACTCTTCTTCTGTTGCTTCACCTTCTTGCTCAATATTTTCTGAAACAGGTTCATCAGCATCTGCACTCGATGACTCCGGAGACTCTTCTTCATCAGTGACGGAAAGGTCAATCGCCTGTTCATCATCATCGTCGGCTTCGCCAAATAAACGATCCAGTTCATCCTGAGACAATTCACTAGACTCTTCGTCTTCTTCATCCGGCAATACAGCCTGATCATCGTCGTCTAAATCGTCTTCTACAGCCGGTTCAGTTTCGGCTTCCGGCTTCGGTTCTTCCTTCCTGGCATCGTCTTTTCCATCGTCAAGACGAACGCTCAAATCAGCGGCTTCCGGCTCATCCGAATTTCCGGTTAACTCAGCCTCTAGCGCACTTAAGTCGTCACCTTCGTCATCAGTGCTTTCTTCACCATCAATATCGAATAAGCCATCTGTACTGTCGTTAGGTACATCTCCCAGCAGTTCTTTATCGAGTTCAGCGGCGGCTTCTTCTTCAGTAAGCTCTTTACTGCTCTTTTCTTCCGCCTCTTCATCTTCCTCTACCGGTTTGGCTGAACGGCGCAAAAAGAAAAACACAATAAGACCGATAATAAGCAGTGCCGGTAATACTGATACAAGCAACATATTCAAAGGACTTTGCAACCAGTCGGAAAACCCGGACTCCTGCTCCAGCTCTTCTCTAGCCTGCTGTTCAAGCAGCTCCCGTTGTTGAGCTAATACCTGTTGAAACTGAACTTCCAGTTCATCGGTTTTGCTCACATTATTGGCAAGCTCATCTAAACGCGACGCTAATGCGTCGATACGCTCCTGCAGAGACTTATTCTCTTCATACATGCGCTCAACCGCCTGCATGGACTGCTGCATATCAGAGCGCAACTCCTGAAAGTTTTGTTCCTGTCGCTGTTCAACTTCCTGAATGGTTTGTTCAGCTTTCTCCCGGGCCTGCTCAAGTAACTCCTGCTGTTCCGCGCGAGTTTTCTGAGTGTCCTGCCGAGCTTGCGAGAGTTGTTGAGACTTGGTTTTTAATTGGCTATCTACCACGACTTGCCGACGAGCGGCTTCGGGGTTAACCATTTTGATTTCTTGCAAAGAGGGAATGCGCAGGTAAAAACCATTGAGCATGCGGTTCATATTACCATCGACGAAGGCATCGTCATTAGCCTGCACAATAGCAACCATAGTCTGATACTGGGTCACACTGGAGTGTGGCTTATAACGCCGCGCAATATCCCACAAGGTGTCGTTGCTGCTTATAGGCCCATAGCGCTCCTGGCCGATACGAACATCGGTTGCTTCTGAGCCTTTCTCGCCTTTTATAACGACGCCATCCTGCCAGCCTGCAGCAGCGACAGTCATGCTGCCGGACAACACCATGGCTGCCAGCGAGAAGTATCTCAGTACCTGCACTATCTTGGTTTTTCTCATCCTTTAGTCTCTGCCCGCGCTTTGCTCTTATCTTTAACGGCGTTCGTTAAAAAAACTTTATGACATACAGCTGCTTAAATTACCAGTAATCACGAATTAAAGTTTCTGCAATTTGTATGCTGTTGGTTGCCGCACCTTTGCGTATGTTGTCCGATACAACCCACAGGTTAAGTCCGTTAGGGTGGCTGATATCTTCCCGTACCCGCCCTACAAAGACATCGTCATTGCCAGCGGCATTTCCCACTTGAGTCGGAAACTCCTCGCGCTGCTCCATTAAAGTAACACCTGGGGCTTCACTTAACAGCTGTTTTGCATGCTCGGCCGTAATTGGCTGTCGCGTTTCAATGTGAATGGCTTCTGCGTGTCCGAAAAATACAGGAACCCTTACCGCCGTGGGATTCACCCGAATACTGGGGTCATTAAATATCTTTTGGGTTTCCCACACCATTTTCATTTCTTCTTTGGTGTAATCATTCTCCTGAAAAACGTCTATTTGAGGAATGCAGTTGAAAGCAATTTGTCGACTGAAGTTCGCTACCGTCGGCTGCTTACCGTTTAAAAGTTCTGCTGTCTGCTTTGCCAGCTCTTCCATCGCTTCTTTACCAGCGCCAGATACCGACTGATAAGTACTGACATTTATGCGCTCAATGCCGACGGCATCATGAATAGGCTTCAGTGCGACCATCATTTGAATGGTCGAGCAATTTGGATTAGCAATAATATTGCGGTTTCTAAAATCGGCTAGCGCCCAGGCATTAACCTCCGGCACCACCAAAGGAATATCCGGCTCATAGCGATATTCAGATGTGTTATCAATAACCACACAGCCTGCTTCAGCAGCTTTGGGGGCGAACTCGCGTGAAATTGAACCGCCCGCTGAAAAGAACGCGATATCAGCATTAGACCAGTCGAACTCACCAGCATCTAACACTTCTATTTCTTCGCCATTAAAATTAACTGTTGCGCCAGCAGAGCGGGCACTAGCTAAAGGGAAAAGTTCTGCCACCGGGAATTTTCGCTCAGCTAAAATTTCTATCATTTGCTGGCCCACTAAACCTGTTGCACCTAATACGGCAACGCGAAACCCATGTGACATGCTAACTCCTTACTTAGACAATAGCCGGGCACTAAAGCCCAACTGTAAAAACTGGATATATTGCTCGCTATTATGGCATGTAACGACCTGATTAATGAACTCTCTGCGCGGGCTTTCTTTGCGATAATTGCGTCGTAAACTATCAAAACCTTCGGTAGTGAGACCCTGTTGTCGGAAAAGTTCATCGTCCCGGAACAAGTCGTAGTGTTCTTTTGCCCACAAATTAAGACTTTCCAGTGAATTCAACCCACCGGCATCACGTTCATTCCAGGCCTTCCCCGGCAACACATCAGACAAAGTCTTATCGGCGGGCTTACCAAAGTGTTCCAGCAATGCATTTGAAATCATTACCGCCCCGCCGACTTTACCTTCCAGACTGTGTCCGGCAATGTGTGGAGTTGCGATATCAACATAAGGCACTAAGCCTGACAATACTTCGGGCTCATTCTCCCATACATCCAGCACCAGCGATGGCCGCTCCCCCTGCTCTACACGCTCCAGTAAGGCATTATTGTCGATAACCGCACCCCGGCTGGCATTAATTAGTAACTGCTGCGAATGCAGTGACTGCAATGCCGTATTTTCAAACAAATGCTGAGTTGGGAAATCGCCGTCCCGCGTCAAAGGGACATGGCAGGAGATAATATCGGCCGTTAGTACACGCTGCCAATGGTCATGCACAAACTTAACGCCTTTTTTACACAAGGGCGGATCATAATAATGAACATTGAGTCCCAGAGCTTCCAGCCTCTTTCCGGCGGCTTTTCCCGTATGCCCGGCACCAACAATGGCAACATCGATTTCGTCAGCTACATACCGGGGTTGGTCACTTAACCAATTGAGCACGGCGCACAAAACATACTCACCAACTGACTGCGCATTCGCCCCCGGCGCGTGTGCAAAGCCAATGCCTCGCTCTTCTAGAGCCTGAAGATTGATATGCTCAGTGCCAATGGTTGCGGACGCAACAAACTTAAGTTCGGGAGCTTGTTCTAAAAGTACTTCATCAACTTGAGTCACAGAACGCACGAGTAAAGCATCAGCTTCTGCCAACAGTTTCTGCGGAGGGATTCGTTCAGAAAAGTAGGAAAGTGTTCCCGCACCCGACAATAAGTCGGAAAGTGCGGGAATATTCTGATCGGCAACGATTTTCATCGAAATAACCGATCTAGTCGATTATTCAGAGTATTGGCGCATCACTAACGATGCGTTTGTACCACCGAAGCCAAAGCTATTAGACATAACCGTTCTAAGTGGTGCTTCAGTCGTCTGCTGAATAATGTTCATGCCGTCGGCTTTTTCATCCAACGCTTCAATATTGATTGAAGGTGTAACAAAACCATTCTTAAGCATAAGCAGAGAGTAAATAGCTTCGTGCACACCAGCTGCGCCCAGAGCATGGCCTGTCATTGCTTTAGTAGCACTAATCATCGGCGTTTTCTCTGGGAAAACTTCACGAATAGCTTCTAACTCTTTAACGTCACCAACCGGTGTGCTGGTACCGTGAGTATTCAGATAGTCGATTGGAGTATCCACCGTTTCCATTGCCATTTTCATGCAACGAACGGCGCCTTCACCCGACGGAGCTACCATATCGTAACCGTCTGAAGTCGCACCGTAACCAACAATTTCACCGTAAATTTTGGCGCCACGAGCTTTTGCCGCTTCCAGTTCTTCAATAACCAGAATACCGCCACCACCAGCAGGTACAAAACCGTCTCGCCCCTGGTCGTAGGTACGTGAAGCTTTTTCAGGCGTATCATTGTACTTAGTACTTAATGCGCCCATAGCATCAAATTCCATGCCCAGGGTCCAGTGCAGTTCTTCACCACCGCCGGCAAATACTCGGTCTTGTTTACCGAACTGAATTAATTCCAGCGCATGACCGATACAGTGCGCAGAGGTTGCACAAGCAGAACTAATTGAATAGTTAACACCTTTAATTTTAAAAGGTGTTGCCAGGCAAGCTGAAGTCGTTGACGCCATGCAACGAGGTACCATGTATGGGCCAACTTTTTTCACGCCACGTTCACGCAAAATATCAGCTGCTGCAACCTGATGTTCACCAGAAGCGCCACCGGAACCAACAACTAACCCCGTACGCGGGTGAGAAACTTGCTCTTCGGTTAAGCCTGAATCCTCGATAGCCTGAGCCATTGCGATATAGGCATAAGCCGCCGAATCGCCCATGAAACGCAACGCTTTGCGGTCAATATGGTCTTTAGGATCTAACTTAACTTCGCCCCATACCTGACAACGCAAGCCCATTTCAGCAAAAGATTCTGAACGGGTAATACCCGATTTGCCGGTACGTAATGATTCCAGCACTTCTTCTTGATTGTTCCCGATACTTGATACAATACCAAGTCCGGTGATAACAGCTCTTCTCATTCTATAATCCTGTCTGACATTGCTACGTCGATATCTTACCAACGTCGTGTGTGAATGTGGTCTGCTTTGTCCACTGTTGTTCGTAAAGTTGTTATTATAGCGGTCATCAACCAATAAATCATGGGATAGCCGCTTGAATTCTAATTCATCTGTTCAGTTTAACGAGCAAGGCGTACCCGTTTCCACTACTTTCGATGATATTTATTTTTCTGTCGAAAGCGGTGTTGACGAAAGTCAGTACGTATTTCTGGCGCAAAACGGATTACCCCGTCGCTGGCTGTCACTACCGGCTCATTATAGCTTTACCATAGCCGAAACCGGGTTTGGTACAGGTTTGAACTTTCTTCTGACCTGGAAACGTTTTTTAGAGCAGGCACCTGCCAATACACGTCTCCATTTTGTCAGTTTTGAAAAGTTCCCTTTATCGCGCCAGCAACTTGAACAAGCATACCAATTACTAGAACCAATAGCGGAATTCAGTCAGTCATTCCTGGAGCATTACCCGGCAACCGATCCCGGCTGTCATCGCATCATACTATCACAGGGCCGGGTCATTCTGGATCTGTGGATAGGCGATCTCAATGAGCTACTGCCAGAATGGCTTCCACAGGCACAAAAGCAAATTGACGCCTGGTTTCTCGACGGCTTTGCTCCGGCGAAGAATCCAGAAATGTGGCAGCCAACACTTTTTGATGCCATGAAGCAAACCGCACATAGCGGAACAACCTTTGCTACCTTCACCGCTGCAGGCAGTGTCAAAAGAGCACTACAGCAAAACGGATTCGAGGTTCAAAAAGTAGCAGGCTTTGGTCGCAAACGAGACATGCTTTGTGGTCACTACCTTAGCGCCGAAGTTTGTCAGAAATATTACGATCGCCGCGATGTTACTATTATTGGCGGCGGCATTAGCGCGGCATGCTCTGCCCTTGCACTGAAGCATAGAGGCGTTAACGTCAGAGTCATTAGTGCAGGTAGCGCCGACGGCGCATCCGGAAATCCTCAAGGAGCCGTTTACCCTCTGTTACACGCCGAGTATACGCCGCTCAGTCGCTTTTATTGGCAGGCGTTTTCTACAGCCACCAGCTTCTACCGTAATTTTTGTGACGACCACTGGTTTCCCGTGGGGGTTATGCAGCCAGCATTTAACGACGACAGAGCCCGGCGTTATCAACGTATAGCCGATGAACTGTATGCGCCAGACACGGTACGCTATTTATCTCAGCCGGAAGCAGAACAAGAAGCCGGGGTTTCGCTGGCGGTTCCGGCGCTGCTTTACCCTAAAGCCGGATGGTTACGACCGGCGGCTGTGGTCAAAAGCCTTTTAGAAACAGCACAAATTGAGCTTATTGAAGGCGAAGCTAAGGCTTTGGAGAAAACTGAAAGTGGCAGTTGGCAGATATCACTAAAGGACGGAAGTTTGCTGGCCGCTGAGCGAGTTCTTATTGCCACCGGTCATCACATCAATGGGTTATTGCCGGAAAGCGTTAACCCCCTGCCAATACAACCAGTTCGCGGACAAGTCAGTCTGGTTCAAACAACACCGTTATTATCTTCACTAAAAACGGTTTTATGCTTTAAAGGGTATTTAGTTCCGGAAGATGGCAACCATCACTGTGTTGGCGCAAGCTTTAATCGCGACAGAGAGGATTTAGAACCAACCCCCGAAGATGACGAAGAAAACCTGAAACAACTCGCTGAAAACGCGAAGCAGCCATGGGCTGAATCTCTGCAGTTAACATCCCAAAGAGTCTCGGTACGGGCGACCAGCCCCGATCACCAGCCTGTTACCGGAGCGGTTGCCGAAAACTTATATGTCATTACAGCGCTGGGGTCTCGGGGCTTCACTTCTGCCCCTATTCTGGCAGAAGTGATTGCCTGTCAGTTAACCGGAGAGTTAACGCCGTTAACTCAAGATGCTTTACGCCGCATCTCCGTTAGTCGCTTTAAGGGCTAACTTATCCAATACATTGTTAATGTGAGTCTGGTCAGCCGGAGACAACTCATGCCGCGTTTTGTGAACTGCCTCACGCAAAGCCGGCATAATTCTCTCCGGTTGAGTCTCACCAGCCATTTCCAGTTGCGCAACGACTAAGTCGAAATGCCCGCGCAAATAACCGCAGGCAAATAGCTCGTCATCTGTGCCGGAAACCACCGCATCATCGAATACGGTTTCAAGTCGTTCCACTAATTGATCAAAGTCCGTACGAGTTCCCATCTGCAGTTTCCCGTTGAAAAACAAAGGCGCTCATTCTAACGGTCTTTTTGTTACAATGCATCCGCATCAAAGACTCAACCTATGACAGAGGTAGTTATTATGTCCCTGGAAATTGGCTTGTTTTACGGCTCTACCACTTGCTATACCGAAATTGCTGCAGAAAAAATTCAGCAAGCCATTGGCGAGGACATTGTTCAGCTGTTTGATATAAAAAATACCCCGCTAAAAGAAGCTGAGCAATTTGATATTCTTATTTTTGGTATTTCCACCTGGGATTTTGGCGAACTTCAGGAAGACTGGGAAAGCCATTGGGACGACATAAATGACGTGAACCTGCGCGGTAAAGTTGTTGCGCTGTTTGGGATGGGTGATCAGGAAGGTTATACCGACTGGTTCCAGGACGCTCTGGGCATGCTGCACGATGCCATAGCCAACCACGGCTGCAAGCGCATTGGTTTTTGGCCAAATCAGGGCTACGAATTTGCCGCCTCCAAAGCGTTAACCGCAGATAACACTCAGTTCGTCGGTTTATCACTAGATGAAGACTCCCAATATGAGCTATCAGATGAACGTATTGAACAATGGACGACGCAAATTTTAGAAGAAATTGCCGAACAATTAGGATAATAAAAATGCAAAGCTTTCTTTCAAAAACCCTGCTGTTACTCGCTTTGTTGATGTCGGTAACGGCCCAGGCAAAAACCGAAGCTCCCGGCATTGACGAGTTCACTTCGTCATTTCAGGAGCACCCCGGATTTTTCACCTTTTACCACGATGAAGCTAGTGCAAAGTTTTATCTGGAAGTGCCGAGGCAAGGATCACAGTTTATTTTTCAAACCAGTCTTCCCTGGGGGTTAGGTTCTAATGATGTCGGGCTGGACCGCGGGCAACTGGGTGAAACTCGGTTAGCATCATTTCATGTTGAAGGAAATAAGGCGTTATTGGTTCAACACAATACCGAGTTTCGTGCACAAACGCGGAATCAGGCTGAACGCAGCAGTGTCGATCAAGCGTTTGCCGACGCCGTGCTTTATGGTTTTGACGTTGTTGCGAGCAACGATGAACGTGTGTTAATCGACTACACCCCTTACTTGTTGAGCGATGTGCACGGTGTTAGTAAGCGCTTACAGCAAACCGAGCAAGGACAATTTAAGGCCGATACAAGCCGCTCAGTCATTTACCCTGAACGTAGCAAAGCCTTTTCAGAAAATACGGAGCTAGAAGCGAAAGTCACTTTTGTCGGTTACGGAAAAGGGCAGTGGATAAATCAGGTTGCGGCCAACGCCGATGCACTTTCTTTGCACCTGCACCACTCCTTTATAAAGCTACCTGACGCCGGATACCAACCCCGGAAATTTCATCCAAACAGCGGTTTTTGGGCTCACAGCTTTAAAGACTACGCAGCACCTCTTGGCGAATCGATGACAGTGCAATATATCCCGCGTCACCGGTTGAATAAGAAAGACCCTATTGCCTCACAAAGTGAAGCGCGTGAACCTATTGTTTATTATCTTGACCCAGGTGCACCGGAACCTGTCAAAACGGCACTGCTTGAAGGTGCCCGCTGGTGGGCTCAGGGCTTTGAAGCCTTAGGTTTCGAGAATGCTTTTCAGGTAAAAGTTCTGCCCGACGGTGCTGACCCTATGGATGTGCGCTACAACGTTATTCAGTGGGTTCACCGGGCAACCCGTGGCTGGTCTTACGGCTCGTCGGTAATAGACCCTCGTACCGGCGAAATCATTAAAGGTCATGTCACCCTGGGGTCGCTGCGTGTTCGCCAGGATATGAAAATAGCCGAAGGCTTGTTGACGCCTTTTATCGAAGACCGCAATGAACTTAAAAGCGCGGTAAAAAATATGGCTCTGGCTCGTATTCGCCAATTAAGTGCACACGAAATAGGCCATACCTTAGGAATAGCTCATAACTTTGCTGCCAGCGCGTCAGACAGAGCTTCCGTTATGGACTACCCTCACCCGCTGGTAAACCTGACAACAGATGGCGGTTTAAGCCTAAGCAACGCTTATACAGAAGGTTTAGGAGTATGGGATAAGCAAGTTCTGGCTTATGGGTACAGTGACTTTGGCGGTATGCCATCGTCTGACGAGCAACTCGCCCGTATTCTGGATGAAAATAAAACGCTCAATCTCAGCTTCATTTCAGACAGAGATGCACGCCCTGCCGGTGGTGCTCACCCTCAGGCACATTTATGGGATAACGGCAGCGAACCTGTTACCGAGCTTGAACGCCTGCTTTCAGTGCGCCAGCAAGTGCTGGATAACTTCAGCAAGGACATGCTGAACAGCGATCAGCCATTAAGCCAGTTACAATCGATCTTTGTGCCTATTTACTTGCTGCACCGGTACCAAACAGAAGCCGCAGTAAAATGGTTAGGCGGCGTTAACTACCATTACTATATGGCTGACGACTCTACGGACGACTACCAGCCGGTAGGGGCCGCCAGACAACAAGCGGCTCTTAAACAGTTGTTAAAAACCATTCAGGCAGATACTTTGCGTGTGCCTTCACATATTAAACAATGGCTGGTTCCGTCGGCTTACGGTGAAAGCTCATCGCGCGAGAACTTCAGTGGTAAAACAGGGCTAATACCCGATACCGTCAGCATGGCTGCCAGCGCCGCGGATCACAGTTTAAGTTTGATGTTAAACAGCCAGCGTCTGAACCGGTTAGCACAACAACACGCGGACAATGACCGAGTGCCTTCTCCGGCCGGACTGATGACAGCTATTTTCAATACCGTTTTCAGCGACTGGGAAAACGCAAAAAAAGCCCCGGTTCAGCAGCGCTTGCTGGCAACAGCTATCAACGCCGAAGTAAGAGCGGTAAAAAATTCGGGACTGGCTGCAGAAACCCGGTTAGTTATGCGAGCTGAGCTTGCTGAACAACAACAGAAGCTTGCCAAGTCGGACTCACTACTCGTAAAGCAATTGGCAAAAGATTTAGATAAATTCTTAAACGAAGGGGAATGGCCGGAACAATACGAACCCGAGCCGTTACCGCCGGGTTCGCCAATTTAAATGAAAGATCAGAGCCGCTTAAAGCGGCTCTGGAAAATCGTCTAACTGCTCTTTGGTTTTGCCATGAGGCGTTGGCTGACGAGTTTCCGGATCAATATGTACGAAAACAATATCATCAGCTGAACAAATATTTTGCTTGGTGTGCTTATTGCGTACCAGACAAGTAATCGCTAACGACGTGCGTCCCACAGATTTCACCTGCAGACCAAATTCAACAACATCGCCCTGAAACGCCGAAGTTTCAAAGGTAATAGCACCAATATGCTTAGTTACCAGGCTTTTTGCCCCTAACTGGCAACTGGCAAAGATATAAGCTTCTTCGTCAATCCATTCTAAAATACGGCCACCAAATAACGACCCGGCAAAGTTCAAATCATTTGGCATAACCAGTCGGCGAGATAAAAAGCGCATAGTCACTCCTTGTTCATGGAAGATATGTACATATTATAACCTATTGTTCGCCAATGGTTTGTTGAAAAAATTGAGCAATCATTGAATATAAATGAATTTTTGTATTACGCCCGTTAATAGAATGCTTTTTCCCCGGGTAATTCATCATTTCAAAAGCCTGAGCGTTGTCCTGCAATTGCTTATACAGCTTCGTGCTATGAGTAAACAAAACATTGTCATCCGCCATTCCATGGTAAATCAGTAAATCACCTTTTAAGTTATCGCTGTATGGAAAAACCGATGAGTTTTCATAGGCATTACCATCACCCGGCATGCCCATAAAACGTTCGGTGTAATGCGTATCATACAAACGCCAGTCGGTTACCGGTGCGCCAGCCACTCCAGCCTTAAAATATTCAGGTGCTTTAAACATAGCCAGCAGCGACATGTAACCGCCGTAACTGTGACCATATATACCGATGCGCTTTGGGTCGACATAAGGCAGGCTGGTTAAATACTTAACCCCAACCACCTGATCATCTACTTCCGGGCTCCCCATATTCTTATAAATAGGTGCCTCAAAACGCTTTCCCCTATTCGCCGAACCGCGGTTATCCAGAGTGAAAACAATAAAGCCCTGTTGAGCCATATATTGAACAAAACCACTGCCCCAGCTTTTGGTTACTCGCTGCGCTCCGGGACCGCCATAAACATACACCAGCACCGGATATTTTTTTTCTGCATCAAAATCTCCTGGCTTGGTCATTTTGTAATAAAGCGTCTGCCCGTCTTCAGCTTTTAGCTCACCGAACTCAGGGTAACGCCAGTTTCTCAAGTAAGGAGACAGTGGATGCTCACCTGTCACTTCGTTTTCAGCCAACCACACCAAATGATTACCAGTTGGCCCGTGCAAACTTACTTGTTTGGGCTGCTGAGGCGATGAGTAGGTGTCCAGATACAAGCGCACATCGGCATCAAATTCAATATGGTGCATACCTTCACGCGTTGTAATGCGCGTTGGGTTGGCCGCAGAACTTGCATTTAGCTGAGTACGATACAGGTGAGATTCTAGTGGTGATTTTTTCCGGGCGGTAAAGTACAGCGTGCCAGTACTTTCATCAATAGCTTCCAGTTCATCTACTTGCCAATCGCCAGAACTCAATTGACGAATTAACGATCCGTCCAGGCGATATAAATAAAGATGTTTGAAACCGCTTCGTTCAGATGCCCAAATGAAATGCTTATTATCATTTAAGAAATACAAGTCATCGTGCAGATTCAGCCAGCTATCTGAGGTTTCTGTCAACAACTCACGCTGGGTTTCACTTGTTCGATTATAAAGCCAAAGCGTCAGTGCTTGCTGATCTCTGCTTTGCCATTGATAACTCAAACGTTTGCTGTCACCAACCCACTTAACCCGGGCTAAATACCCATCATTTAGCTTATCCAGCTGCAGCCAATTGGTCTGTTTATCAGCAATTTGATATACCCCAAGGTCAATCTCTACGTTGTCGCTTCCGGCGAACGGATAACGCTGTTGTATGGTTTCAATTCGGTCCGCGTATATCTCACTGCGGGTAGCGAGAGGCACAGGACTTTCATCAACTTTGGTTAACGCAATAGCCGACTCATCCGGAGCCCACCAGTAACCGGTCATGCGCTTCATTTCTTCCTGGGCAACAAACTCCGCCATACCAAACTTAAGCGTGTTACCGCCTTCGGTTGTAACCGCATGTTCTTCACCACTGGCAAGGTCAATAAAGTACAAATTCTGTTCGCGGACAAAAGACACGTAGCTGCTTTTTGGCGAGAACTTAACGTCAGTTTCAAAAGCATCCGTTTTTGTCAGCTGAGTCACTTTTTCTTCGTCAGTCTGGTAATAAAAAACATCACCGTTATAGGGGAAAAGCAGCGCATCCCCTTTTGCTGACCAGCTGTACTCAATTATGCCACTGCCGCTAATGCGTTGACGTTCCCTACGGGCTTTCTCTTCGTCGGATAATTCAAGCTCACTGGCAGCGATCTGGTCTGCCGCAACTAACAATTTATGTGTCTCGGCCTCGATATCGTATAACCAGAGATCATAACGTTGCGGCTCTTCCTTACTGCCTTTTAAGTATGAAAGGTATTGCCCGCCGGGCGCAAACTTTAACGATTTTGGTGTTTCCCCCGTAAGAGTGGGGCCACTAAACAAACGTTCTATGGTTAACTCTTCGGCAAAAACAGAGAGACTAAAAAAGCTAAAAACAATAATAGCAATCGCCTGAATACGACGATTAAAATGAAAAGGCATGATGCAAGATCCAACGATGAGTTTATTACCACTTATATTAACAAAGTTCGGGATAAAAATCGGTTGGCTGCGGTGAAATAACACGAAAACGCTACCGCCGAATTACGACGATAGCGTTATTTTCGGGAGGGCGGTTCAATTAGAAGCTAATAGATACGCCAGCCTGGAAACGACGACCGGTAACAGGTGCGTCATCTTTTATAAAGGAGCTGTGAACAAAGCCTAGCTGATCTGTCAGGTTTTCACCTTTCAGATAAAGCGTAGCACCGTAGTTTGCTAACCACTCCGGGTAAAAATTGACGCGGGCGTTCAGTAAGCCATAAGCATCGGTTACGGTCTCATTCTGCCCTATTTTATCCTGTTCCATGTAGCGCGTATAACCGATAGCACCATCCCAGCCAACGGCCTGATAACGCACTTCTGTACCAATGCGTTGCGCCGGGATTCTCGGTAAATCATCGCCATCACGCTGTTTTGCACGGGTATAGTCACTAAAACCGTGAAGTGACCACTGTTCTGTGAATTTCCAGTCTAACTCGAGTTCATAACCATAAAGCTCGGCGTCAACTTGTTTAAACTGAACCACTTGCAGACCGCCATGATCATGCTCGCCTTCGTGTTCGTGCTCCTCTTCGTGGGCATGCTCTTCGTGGTCATGGTCCTCATCACCATGCAATTGTTCACTGTTCAGGCCAATAAAATCATCGTAAATGAAATCATCAACGCGATTGTAGAACACGTTCAAATTTGCATGAAAGCTGTCATTTTCGTAATGAAAACCCGCATCAATGTTGTTTGACGTTTCGGTTTTAATTGCCACTTCGTTTGGCTCAACATGATACTCGTCAAGCTCTTCTTCATGTAGTTCGTAACCCAGGCCAAGTTCATAAGTACGGGTTGCAAAGTGATTCCCGTTAGCAAAAACTTCATTTGCAGCCGGAGCTCTTTCTGCATGACTTAGGTTAAATGAAACCGAGGTGTGATCACTGAAGTGGTAGAGATAACCAGCAGACGCTGAAGTGGCATCAAAGGTATCCAGTTTGCGCTCCTCACTGGAAAGCGATGTGCGCTCATGGCGAACACCTAAATCAACGTGATGAGAACCAAATTCCTGCTCTACGACCCAGAACAAGCCTTGAGTGCGACGCGAGGTATTCGGCGTAAAGGCTTCTTCGCCAAAAGCCGCCTTATCACTGATGTCCCACTGCCAGCCGACAGCACCTTTCCATCCTGCAATTTCTTTATGCTGACCAATCAGTCGTATCTCTTTTTGTTCATTTTCAAATTGAGTTGCAACGAAATTGTCTTCAATTTCCTGATGCTGGTAGTCAGTTAAAGCTGCGCGAAAATCTAAGCGGTTAAAGCCACTGAAAGGATTACGCCACTGACCGGCAAATTGAATACGCTCTTGCTCCAGGTCTGCATAAGGGCCAGCCTCTGCGTGTTCATGCTCGTCTTCATGACCCGGCTCTTCCTCATGCTCATCTTCTTCCTCACCATGACCGTGGTCATGACCGGGAATACCGTATTCCTGATAGAGTCCCTGGTAAGACACTCCGAAAAAGCCGTCATCAAACTGGTAACTGGCGCCAATGGTGCCACCCTGAGCGTCAATGAACGAGTTTTCGACATGATCCACCGTTTCACCTTCGTCATTCGTAAAGGATGGCGTCTCATAATCATTTGCGCGGCGAATAAAGGCATCGGTATAAAGAGCCCAGCGACCATTGCCTATTTGCAAGTCGTAAGACCCCTCTTTATTATCATTGTTAGTCGAGGCTGACACATTTGCATTACCTTGAATGCCGTAAACAGGCTCAGAAGGGATCCGGTTGTCGACCACGTTAATTACGCCACCAATTGCCCCACTACCGTAAAGCAAAGTTGCCGGACCTCTTAATACCTCAATTTGTTGTGCTGTACTGGTTTCCGTTGTTACTGCATGGTCGGGACCACCACGGGATACGTCACCAGTATCAAGACCATTTTGAGTGATTTTCACTCTTGGTCCGCCCAATCCACGAATAATGGGGCTACCTGCGACATTCGCAAAGTGAGTGTTATTGATGCCCGGTTCCATTGCCAGAGTTTCCCCCAGACTATGAGCATTCTTTTGCTTAAGCGCGTCACCGGAAATAATATTGACCGGCTGTGCTGATTCAAGCGCTGTCTTATCCAGCGGGCTTGCATTAATAACAATGACTTCATAGTCATTAATGTGTTCATGTTCTTCTTGCTGTTGCGCATGCGCGACGGTACTTGTTGCCAGTAATGCAAGAGTTAACGCATTCAGTTTCATAACCACTCCAGTTAACGTTGTTTCAGATTAACGCCATCTCGTTATTGTAATAATATAACATTACAAAATCCTGATACGTTTTGCAACACTCTTTCAACTATCCACTCTGGTTGTCTGTTATCTGCTGCGGTACACTAGCTTCGCTATTACGATAAAAATAAAACCAAGGACATAATATGAAGCCATCCCATATTCTTCTGCCCGTTACATTAAGCCTGCTGGTCGCGGCTTGTGGCGCATCAGAACCCGAGTCAAAAACGACGGAAATCCGTGCTGAGGAATCCAATATTCGTGCTCATTTAGAGTTTCTTGCAGACGATGACCTTAAAGGTCGTGAAACCGGTAGCAACGAGCACGAAATTGCCTCGAACTACATCGTTTCTGAATTCAAGCAGTTAGGCCTTGAGCCTGCAGGTGATGACGGCACTTATTATCAGCGCATTCCTTTTCGTAAAAGTACACTGAAAGAAAACAGCGCCCGAATGACCTTTGAAAACAATGGTGAAGTGGTCGAGTTTGAATTCCCTAAGCAATTCATTACCGGTCCAAGTCATTATGAAGAAAAGGACGAAATTACTGCGCCATTAGTTTTTGTCGGCTATGGTATGGAAGCTCCTGAATTTGGTCTTGATGACTACAACGGCCTTGACGTAGAAGGCAAAATTGTTGTCATGTTAACCGGCCGTCCGGAATTTTTACCTAGCGAGGAAGGTGCTCACCTGGCCAACATTAAAAGTGATATTGCCCGCGAAAAAGGTGCTGTTGGCATTATTACACTACACACACCAGTGCGCGAAAAAACTCGCAAATACGAAACCAGTGTTTATTACACCAAGACACCTCGCATGACCTGGTTAGGTCCTAATGGCTTACCTAAAGGTGAAGAGCAACAGTTAAAAGGTTCTGCCTATATTGATGATGAACCTGCGGAGAAACTGTTTGCGAATGCTCCGACTGAATTGAGCACTATCTTCGAGAAAATTGAGGAAGACCCGGACTTCTCTCCTAAAGGGTTTGAACTGGAAGGCGAAGTCACCCTGGCTCGTGAATCGCGTCACGAGGAAATTTCCAGCCCTAACGTCGCAGCCGTATTGCCTGGTTCTGACAAAACGCTGAAAGACGAATACGTTATTTATACTGCGCATTCCGATCATATCGGCGTAGTAAAAGACATGAGCCGCGAAGACAATATCAACAATGGCGCGATGGATAATGCCAGTGGCGTTTCCATTATGCTGGAAACCGCTCGCTTGTTTGTAGAGTCAGAGCAAGAATTTGACCGTTCAATTATGTTCTTGTCGGTAACTGCAGAAGAAAAAGGTCTGTTAGGTGCGGACTACTTTGCCAATAACCCAACGGTTCCTTTAGAAAATATCGTAGCAAACGTAAACCTGGATATGCCGGTACTACTGTATGATTTTGCCGATGTCATTGCCTTTGGTGCTTCTCATTCAACTTTGGGTGACACTGTTAGCAAGGCAGCTCAGCAATTCGATACAAAGCAAAGCCCTGACCCTATGCCTGAGCAGGCTATTTTTACTCGCTCAGACCATTACACTCTGGTCAAAAAAGGCATTCCGGCGGTATTTTTAATGACTGGCTTTACCTCACGTACCGAAGGTGAAGACGGCGGCGAAGTCTGGGGCGAGTTTTTTGCTGAGCACTATCACAAGCCCAGCGATGGACTCAATTTAGATATTAACTACGAAGCAGGAGCCCGCTTTACCAATATTAACTTTGCCATTGGTAAAGAAATTGCGAACGCCGATAAGCGTCCACAATGGCTGGAAGACTCGTTCTTCGGTAAGCAATTTAACGACTAAGCGTACTGTTAAAGCACAGAACGAACTCCAGGGAGCCTTAACCGGCTCCCTTTTTTGTTAGCGACCGTCATTAAACTGTCATTTACGCTCTCTACACTTTTACCATCAGTAGCTGCCGGAGCACTTGATGTTATCTGTAGACAAAGTCGTTAATGACAAGCTTCCACTCATTAAAGGTAAACCCTGGTTAGAGAAGCCAACAACCTGGGTTTTACGCAACCTTTTACACGAAGAAGACATTCAGAAGTTTGGCAAAAGCTCGCCCTCTTTAGAAGGCATAGACTTTGTTGAACACACTCTGGACTACTTCAATTTCACTTACTCCTACTCTTCGCAAGAACTGGATAATATCCCTGTAAGCGGACGTCTGGTTATTATTGCGAATCATCCGATAGGCTCTCTTGATGGGCTGGCGTTATTAAAGTTAGTGAGTGAAATGCGCAGCGATGTAAAAATAGTTGCCAATGAATGGCTGTCTGCACTCGAACCTCTTAATTCTTTATTGCTGCCGGTTAATGTCTTCGGCGGCAAACCCAGCCGCAAAGATATTCGCAACATACATAACCACCTTCACGACGAAGGGTGCGTCATACTGTTTCCTGCAGGTGAAGTGTCGCGGTTACGCCCTAACGGGGTACGTGACACACACTGGCAAAGTGGCTTCCTGAAAATAGCCAAGGCGACTCAAAGTGACATTTTGCCCATACGTCTCGACGCTCATAACTCGGCCTGGTTTTACACCGCTTCTATGGTCTACAAGCCTTTAGCTACCATGCTCCTGGTGAAGGAAATGTTTCGCCAGCAACGTAAGCAGGTTAAATGTCATATAGGGCAAAGAATTCCGGTTGAAGCCTTTCTTCATCAGGGGTTGAGTGTAAATCAGCAGGTTAAACTGTTTAAAAAGCACCTGTACCGTTTAGGCACTCAAAAAAAGCCGATTTTCCCGACTCAAACAGCAATAGCCCGTCCCGAGTCGCGCCAGCCTTTGAAAGCGGCCATTGAGGCCTGTGAATTACTGGGTGAAACCCCATGTGGCAAAAAGATTTATCTGTATGAATTCAGTGGTAGCTCCCCTATTCTTCGGGAAATAGGCCGCTTAAGAGAAGTGGCTTTTCGCACCGTGGGCGAAGGTACCTGGCGTAAACGCGACCTTGATGAGTACGATACCTGGTATATGCACCTGATACTCTGGGATCCGGATGATCTTGAAATTGCTGGTGCTTACCGTCTGGGCGACTGCAATAAAATAATAGAAACGCACGGCCAAAACGGACTCTACAGTGACGGATTCTATGAGTTCTCAGACGCTATGAAGGAGATTTTTCCGCAAAGTCTGGAGCTGGGTCGCTCATTTGTTCAACCCCGGTACTGGGGTAAACGCAGTCTGGACTACCTCTGGGTTGGTATTGGAGCGCTGTTGCGTAAGCACCCAAATTATCGTTACTTATTTGGTTCTGTCAGTATTAGCAACGCCTTACCAAAGGATGCACAGGCCGCTTTAGTTAAATTTTACAGCAGCCATTTCCCACCGCAAACACCCATGGCAAGGGCAAACATTCCTTATCGTTTAAACACCGACTCAACGGTGCCTGACTTTACCGGTAACAACTACGCCGATGAATTTGTTCTGCTAAAAAGCTACATGGCAAATATCGGTTCCGCCATTCCCACACTTTACAAACAGTACTCGGAGCTATGCGAACCCGGCGGAGTGCAGTTTTTAGAGTTTGGCGTTGACCCGGATTTTAATCATTCGATAGACGGACTGGTGTTAGTGGATACCACCAAACTCAGCGCGAAGAAGCGCAAGCGTTATTTAGAAACGAGATAAGCACTGGCCTGCTGATACCAGTCGCCCAATACAATACGTTTAGCAGGTTTGCCGTCACCGAGAGTAAAGCAATGCACGGCCGGACGGTGTGTGTGACCATGAATTAGCTTTCTAACGCCGTGCTTTTCCATAACATGCAGCACTTCACTGTGCTGAGCATCCATTTTATAAAGCTGTTCCGGGGTTAATTCAGGTCTTTGGCTACTGGATTTTTGCCGTAACCGATTAGCAATACGCATACGCCAGGACAAGGGTAAGCTGCGCATAATACCTTTGACCATAGCATTCTGGATAATAGCCCGATAACGCAGATAGCCTTTATCCAGCGTACATAAGGTATCACCGTGCATCAGCAGTATCCGCTCGCCATACAAGTCAATGACCGTTTCATCCGGGAGAAGGGTTAAGCCAACGTCGCTGGCAAAACGCTCACCCACCATGAAATCACGGTTCCCGGCCATAAAGTAAAGGCGTACACCGCTATCCGTCATGTGCTTCAGCTGACTTTTTACTTGCGCCGCAAATTCGCTGGTGTCGTCGTCGCCCAGCCAGGCATCGAACAAATCACCTAGAATATATAGCGCATCAAGATTTTGGTGTTGCTGACAAAAGTCATCAAAAGCAGCCAGAATATCTGGCCGCCCCGGACTTAAATGTAAGTCAGCGATAAAACCGGTGGTCATGGAATCAGTCTTTAACCGACACACTTTCAATAACCACGTCTTCAACCGGCACGTCCTGATGGAAGCCCGCTGAACCGGTTTTCACGTCTTTAATGGTGTTTACCACATCCATACCTTCAACAACTTCTGCGAATACACAATAACCATAGCCATTCGGTGTTTCATTCTGAAAGTTTAAAAAGGCATTGTCGTTCACGTTAATGAAAAATTGAGACGATGCGGAATGAGGATCGGGCGTGCGCGCCATAGCCACCGAGCCAACCACATTGGGTTTTGCTGTCGGCGCTTCGTTTTCAATATTCGCGCGTGTTTCTTTTTGCTTCATGCCAGGCTCAAAACCACCGCCCTGCACCATGAAGTTACTAATAATACGGTGAAAAATTGTGCCGTCATAAAAACCGTCACGGGCATACTGTAAAAAGTTATCTACAGTCTTAGGCGCGGTTTCATTGTGCATTTCTAAAGTGATATCACCATGATTGGTATGTAAAACGACTTGCATTGAATGTACCTGTTTCATTGACTAAACCAGCCAATAGTGTACCAGAGCCGTACCATAGGTGGTATCATAAGCCCCCAGTTTTCATCGCTAACCGTTTAAAAGTAAGAGACACTATTTATGGCATTAACCGTATTTAACACCCTCACTCGCAAAAAGCAGTTATTTGAGCCTATTCAACCCGGCCATGTGGGTATTTATGTGTGCGGTGTTACCACTTACGACTACTGCCATATTGGCCATGCCAGAACTTATGTCGCTTTTGATATTGTTGTGCGCTATCTGCGCAAGCTGGGGTACAGCGTTAAATACGTCCGCAACATTACTGATCTAGACGATAAAATCATTAAACGTGCAGCAGAAAACGGAGAAGATTTTCATCAGGTGACTGAGCGTTTTATTCGGGAAATGCACAAAGATTTTGACGCGTTGAACTTAGTCCGTCCCGATATTGAACCACGTGTAACCAGTCATATGGATGAAATTATCCTGATGATTGAACGCCTTATTGAAAACGGTAACGCCTATGAAGCCGGTAACGGCGACGTTCTGTTTGATGTTTCTACATTTAACGATTATGGCAAGCTCAGTCGTCAGGACTTAGAGCAATTACAAGCGGGTTCACGGGTTGATGTTGATGCGGCCAAGCAAGATCCGCTCGACTTTGTACTCTGGAAAAGTGCTAAACCCGGAGAGCCCAGCTGGTCTTCGCCCTGGGGCGAAGGTCGCCCGGGCTGGCATATTGAATGTTCAGCAATGAATAAGAAGCACTTAGGCAGCACTTTCGATATTCATGGTGGCGGCTCTGACTTGTCTTTTCCTCATCATGAAAATGAAATAGCTCAAAGCTGCTGCGCAAATCAATCTGAGTACGTAAAGTACTGGATGCACAGCGGTATGGTGCAGGTCGACAATGAAAAAATGTCGAAGTCACTAGGTAACTTTTTCACGATTCGCAGCGTACTGGAACAATACGACGCGGAAACGGTTCGTTATTTTCTGCTGTCGAGTCACTATCGCTCGCAGCTGAACTATACTCAGGAAAACCTGGATCAGGCGCACTCCGCTCTGGAGCGCTTATACACCGCATTGCGTGACATAACACCGCAAACCGCCAGCGAAGAATTGCGTAGTAAATACTGGCAGAGCTTTCAGCAGGCAATGGACGACGACTTAAACGCGCCGGAAGCCATGAGTGTGTTATTTGAAATTGCCCGGGAAATTAACCGCAACCGCGAGAGTGCTCCGGACACAGCCGCGCAGTTAGCGCACGTTTTGCTTGAGCTGGCTGAGGTAATGGGGCTGCTGCAACAGTCTCCGGAAGAGTTTTTACAAGGTGACGACGACGATGTCGCCAAAATTGAAGCGTTGATTGCCAAGCGTAATCAGGCCCGGGAAGATAAAGACTGGGCCGCAGCAGACGAAGCCCGTGATGAACTAACCAACATGGGCATTGTTTTAGAAGACGGTGCTGAAGGCACCCGCTGGCGTCGCGCTTAACCGACAAACTGATTAAGAGGTTTTACCTATGGCATTTGCACAGTTGCAAATCGTCAGCTCACTGGCTGACGCATACTCAAAAGATGGTGCCGACGCACTTATCTTAATTGGAAATTTTGATTCTATTGACGACTCAGCTTTGGCTGAAACTATCCAGCAGGCACAAATTACCGATCAAAGAGTGGGAAAACAGCCGTTGCTGTTAAAAGCAGACGGTGTTCCGGGCCAGCGTTTGGTCGCGGCACCTACCGGGCCGTTAAACCGTGACTTTGACGATGTCCGCCAGGTTTTCGATGCGGCACATGCTGCAGCAAAAGTTGCACAGGATGCCGGCGCACGCCACCCGGTTATTGCACTAAATAATGTCAACGTAAATGACGAACGTTACCAACAAGCCTTTTTAGCCGCTTACCTTGGCTTTTGTCAGGCACTTTACCAGCCACTGGAAGCTCGTGAAGCTCATGGTGAAGAAGCCATTGAACCGACTCAGAACGTCATTTTAGTTGGAGAGCTTGACGTTGAATGGGCTATGGCAGTTGAAGCCGGTAAACGCGTTGCTCGCGATCTTGCAGGTACCGAACCTGAGCGTATGGCACCACCTAAATTCGCTGAGTATTGCCGCCAGGCTTTTGCGCACACTTCGGTTAAGGTCACGGTTATCGATGACTACCAACAACTCCAACATGAGTACCCTTTGCTGGCAGCCGTTGGTCGCTCATCAATGGCTGTGGAGCGTCACCGCCCTTGTGTTATTCGCCTTGAGTATCACGGCAATAACCCGGAGCGTACGGTCATGTTTGCCGGTAAAGGTATTGTTTATGATACCGGTGGTGCTGACTTAAAAACCGGTGGTCATATGGCTGGTATGAGCCGCGATAAAGGTGGTGCCGCAGGCGTTGCCGGCTTCTTAAAAACGGTTTCGGAATTACAGCCAGAACACCTTAATGTGGTTGCTGAGATAGGCGCGGTACGTAACAGCATTGGTTCGGATGCTTTTGTTGCCGATGAAATTATTACCGGCCACAGCGGCAAGCGTGTCCGCATTGGTAATACCGATGCCGAAGGCCGTCTGATAATGGCCGACTTGTTGTCGCATTTGCGCGAAGAAGCGGCGAAAAGTGATGGCGAACACGAATTGTATACGGTAGCAACTCTGACAGGCCACGCAGCCCTTTCAAAAGGTCCATACAGCGCTCTGGTACCCAATGGCCATGCACGTCGTCAAAATCTGGCTCAGGCTCTATTCAATGCAGGCGAAACCTATGGTGACCCAACAGAAATATCCTGGTCACGTCGTGAAGACTTTGACTTTGTTAAAGGCCGTACCTTGTGCGATGACCTGTTGTCATCTAACAACGGTCCTTCTGCTGCTACGCCACGTGGACACCAGTTCCCAATGGCATTTCTGACCGGAGTATCCGGCCTGGACAATCATGGCATTGATAGTGAGCACCCAATAAGTTATATCCATATTGATATTGCCGGTAGCGGTGTGGAAGGCGGAGACTGGCAACACGGCAAACCAACAGCAGCTCCGGTTACTTGTCTGGCGGGTCATTACCTGAAGAAATAACTTTTACGAAAGCACTTTATTGAAAACAATAAAAAATGCCCGATTCTGGTTAAACAGAACCGGGCATTTTTTTATTTAGCATTTACCTTAAGAAATAAAATCTGGCCCAAAACCATTGGTCCATAAAATGGCGGTTGTTGCCATGAGTACAACCATAGCAATAAGACCTGCGGTCACTACCGAGCTCGCGTACAGAAAGCCACGTTCTTCCGGAATGTGCATAATAACCGGTAGGCCTGAGTAAAGCAGGTAAACCGAATAAGCCACACCAATAAGAAAAACGGAAGCAACAAACCACAGCTCAGGATAAATTGACGCTATCCCCGACATAATAACCGGAGTTGCCGCGTAAGCTGCTAATTCAAGCGATTTCGTATAGCTGGGATCAGCACCAAAGGTTTTTGCCATCCAGTAAATTAAGTAAGCCAACGCAAACGTGGCTCCCAAAATACCAATATACATTGCAACGCCAAGCATGATGCCACTGCTTTGGGTAAGATAAATAGACTCGCGGGCACCAACACTCCAGCCGATATGAGCTGAAGCATAGTAAGCTGCCAGACAAGGTAATATTGCTATCAGTAAAATATGAGAACACGAATAAAGAAAGCTCTCACGCTTGCTGTCTATCGATTTCCACTCTTGCGCTGGATGGGCGTATAAACCCCAAATATGATTCAGTATCATAATTTCACTTCCCCATAGTTCGCGGTCATACCGCCAAATTCGTAAATACGTTATAATTTTTGATGCGGGTACTGCTGAAAAATTCACCCCATGTATCTAATATTCAGCACCACCGGTATTCTGTCAAGGCCTTTTGTTATAGAACAAAGGGTTAGTTGTTAATTTCTTATTACACCTTTTACGCCAAGAAGGATCGCTGTGAACTATAGTCTCGTCGAACCCTATCTAAATCTACTCGACCCAATACACTCGTTTTTACTTTGCCGAACGCCTCCTGAGTGGGTTAAGCAAGCGTCGCTGGCTGAGAATCTGCCCGTCATCTTACTGGACCATTTGCACTGTGAGTTAAAAGCGGCTCAAAGTGCAGCCTTATTGCTGCGCCGTTATGCCGTTAATAAAGATCACGGACAAACCCTGCTTGACGCTCTGCAGCCATACGAAGACCTGGTTTATCGCGGTATCGGAGATTTTCAACAACTTAAACAAAGCAAGCAGCTGTCTCACGCTTTACAAGCCGCAGAGTCACAACCATACGCCGACGAAATTATTGATAAAATGTCCCGTTTAATTCGGGAAGAGCTACATCACTTCCAGCAGGTTCTTGAAATAATGCAGGCGCGTGATGTGCCCCTTTATAAGCTCAGCGCATCGCGTTATGCGGCCAGCCTGATCCGGCATGTACGTACATACGAGCCGCAGGCCTTAATTGATAAGTTAATTATAGGCGCTCTTATTGAAGCGCGCTCTTGTGAGCGCTTTGCCGCACTGGCTCCTTATCTGGATGAGGATATAGCTCGCTTTTACGTGTCCCTGCTACGTTCAGAAGCACGCCATTATCAGGATTACCTCGAGTTAGCGCAGAAGCTAAGCGATACGGACATTACCGAGCGGGTTAATCAGTTCAGAGAGTGGGAAGCAGAATTGATTATGTCTGAAGATACTGAGCTACGTTTTCACTCAGGAGTACCGGTGCACGCTTGAGTGTGCACCGGCTCTCAAAGTAATAACCGGAAAAACGTCAGCCGTTAGAGCTCTTCCAGCTTTTTGCCAGCGTCGTTGTCATAATAAACATCTTCATCAAAGTCGCCTTCTGAGCGCGCAACCACACAGCTGACCATAGCGTCACCGGTTACGTTAACTGCGGTTCGGGTCATATCCAACAAGCGATCCACACCGATAATAAGGCCAATACCTTCAACCGGTAAACCAACTTGCTGCAGCACCATGGCGAGCATGATAAGCCCAACCCCGGGCACTCCGGCAGTACCGACCGATGCAAGAGTTGCAGTCATAATCACCATCAGGTATTCAGCAACACCTAAGTCCAGGCCATAAACCTGCGCAATAAAGACGGTAGCAACACCTTGCATAATAGCCGTACCATCCATGTTGATGGTAGCGCCCAGCGGCACAGTGAAGGAACCGACACTGTTACTAACACCTAAACGACGGGTAACGGTTTCTAATGTGATAGGCATAGTCGCATTACTGCTTGCTGTGCTAAAGCCAAACAGTTGGGCATCCCGCATCTTACGCATAAAGATACCCGGCTTAACCCGTGCCAGAACGCGCATAAATAAGGGGTAAACAATTAAACCATGAGCGAGCAGCACAAACAGCACAAGCAGGAAGTACTTCGCCAGACTGCCTATCATTTCCACGCCAATTTCCGTAAACAGCTTAGCCATTAACGCAAATACACCATAAGGCGCCAGGTTCATTAAAATAACAACCAACTTCATGATGACCGAATTTAAATCATCAAAAAAGCCTTTCAAACGTTCACCCGGTTTACCAACCAGAGCCATAGAAATACCGAACAGCAATGCAAACACAATAATCTGCAGCATATTGCCTTCAGCCATAGCGTTAATGGGGTTGTCGGGAAACAAATTAACAATGACTTCGCTGACCGATGGTGCTTCACTGGGCTCAAAGCTGGCATCTGAAGCGCGCTCAATACCCGAGCCCGGTTGCACCAGAATTGCCGAGCCAATTGCAAAAGTAATTGCTATGGCCGTGGTGACCATATACATGCCCACTGCTTTTCCGCCTAAGCGCCCAAGCTTACTAGGGTCACTTAAGGAACAGGTACCGACCACCAGTGATACAAACACCAATGGCACAACCAGCATTTTCAAAGAGGTAATGAATATTTGACCAACAACGTCGAAAAGACCATTGGTTAAATACAAAGAAACCCAGGCATTATCACCGGCAACGTAACGAATAATGGTACCGAGAATGATCCCAGCGACCATGCCGATAACAATGCGGCTAGTCAGACTGAGTTTTTTCTTTTCGCTCATAAGCGTCCTTTATTATTCATTCTAAAAAACTGCGACAGCCTAGCAGAAAGCTTTTAAATAAGCAGCTATAAAACTGTAAGCCTCGCTGAACACCTTCTATTGTGCGACATCTGACCGGGTTAAGGAAGATTTTAAGGTATGAATAATAACAGACATACCTTTCGCAAAACGTTCACTTAGCGGTTTACGGATAACATACTGTAATTTTAATACGTCAAAACCTTTATGCTGTTTCATTAACCACGCGTCACTGGTTATCACTTCATCAATTAAGCCAAGCTCTTTTGCTTCCTGACCTGACCAGACCTCGCCTGTTGCTACTTTGTCTATATCCAGCTCGCTACGATTTTCCTGAACAAAAGACTTAAACTGACGGTGAATGGCCTCTAAATCCTGTTTAAACTTACGACGCCCTTCATCAGTATTTTCACCAAAGATAGTCAAAGTGCGCTTATATTCACCCGCGGTTAATTGCTCAAAATCGACATTATGCTTTTTCAAAAGCCGATGAAAATTCGGTATTTGCGCAACCACGCCTATTGAACCGATAAAGGCAAAAGGTGCCGCCATGAGCTTATGACCAACACAGGCCATCATATAACCGCCGCTTGCAGCCACTTTATCTATAGCAACATTAACGGTTAAGTTATGCTCTCTTAAACGCAGCAACTGAGCCGCCGCCAGACCATAACCATTAACCACACCACCGCCGCTTTCCAGCCTTACCAGTACTTCGTCTTTCTCGGTGGCCAAGTTTAGAATAGCGTTGACTTCATGGCGTAAACTGTCGACCTCTTTTGCATCCATGCTGCCTTTAAAATCAATAACAAAAAGACGTTTCTCTTTATTCTGCACAGCCTTCTTTTTCTTTAACGCTTTCAGTGCTTTTTTCTGAGCTTTTTTATCCATAAGCTCAATTTTCAACTGTTCACTCAGCTCATTCAGCTCTTTAGATAAATGCGTGACTTGCAAATCGCCTTTACTCTTTTTCTGCTTCTGCGCCGCCTGAGCAATAAGGCCCACAATAAAACCAACAGCCACAACAATAATAGCGGCTTTTAGTAAAAAGCCTCCAATATCAGCAACAAAATCCATACCACTCTCCTAAAACGAAAAAGGCCAGCATAACTGCCGGCCTTTGAATACCAAGTGTTCAATAACCTGAGATTATTCTACCACTTCTTCGTTGGTTACTGGTAACTGCAACATGTCGGCAGCAAACCAGAAAGCAATTTGTTGCTGCATTTCTGCTGTGACTTCCGCAGATGGACCTGCGTCAACCAGCGAGCCGTGCTCTGCGTCACCACCAAAGCGAACGATACCACTTACCGGTGTACCATCTTCAGACGCTGTTGTGGTTGAGATGCCATCTAAACCTAGCAGCGCAGCCAGAGGTTCAGTACCGCCAAGAGGAGGAACGTTATTTGGAATCACTGAATCACCGACCGCTTCTATCGCTAACAACGGTGTCCCGAGAGCTCTCAAACTTTTCGCATAATTAATTGGATCGGCAGAATCGACAACCGTTTGTGCTGCGAAAGCAAACTGATTCAAACTCGCTTGCAGTTCACCAACTGCGTCCGGGTCACCATTGGCTTCAAACTCTGCATAAGCGGCTGCTAAAAGTTCAAGATAAGCCGCTGTATTTTTCTCTATACCTGCGGCATCAGCTTGAGCATCAACTCCTGCCGAAAACGCCTCACTCGCGTTATAAGCAATATTACCTTTAATAACAGGTCCAAATTCTTCAGATGCAAGTAGGAAATTAGCTAAACTACCGCCAGGCATGCCAAGCGCAGACGCCTGCACTTTAAACATCGGAGCCAATGGCTCTAACTGGCTCTTACTAAACGGAGCATTCGCAATGGTTGTAAAGCCAGTTCCAGCAATGGCGCCTAATGAATGCCCAACAAAATGAACATCTTGAGCATTTATGGTGCTGCTATCAGGGAATGACGCATTACTTAAACTTAAGCGAAGGCCGATAAGGTCAGAAATTGATTGTCTTACGTTATCTCGCGTGGTCAGTAAGCTTTGTAAGTTCATGTAATTAATTGCACCGGCCTCGCTCGAAGCGTTGATTTCTCCGAAAGCTCTATCGCCATGCAGCGGATGATCAATTGCAACCATTGCATAACCTGCCACAGCAAGGGTTCCTGCAATTGCCGCAGCACTGTTCTTGTCTGCCGTAATGCCATGCTGAAAAATCACTACTGGCCAACCGTCGGCAGGAGCAGATAAAGGCTCTAAACCGAAGCTTGGACGTATCATGTTGGCTACAGCAACATTAGGTGTTGTCGCAAATACAGTAACCTCTTCATCTGATTGCTTTTCAGGAATTGGACTGTATTTAGTGACATGACGTTCCGGGTCAATTGGCTGATCATCTGAATCAGACAGATTAAAACACCCACCTTCATTTTCCATTACTAATAATTCTGGATTAGCCAGCATTTCCGCAGTAATGCCTGCTTCTGCCGGGTTTACTTCTCCATCTGCTACAGCATTAAGTATCGCAGCTGCGCTATCACATTTCGCTGTCCAGCGGCCGGTTAGTGGAGCAGTTGGGTTCTCCGCTGTAGGAACAGGAGAGTAATACGGTAATTCGACTTTACCGACATAAACATTAGCCGCAGATGCAACCTGAATCGCATCTTGACTGTATTTTTCTGGGTCCAGCAGATCACCAACGGTTGCAGCTCCGTCTGGGTGCGGGCCCAATCCTAATGCTGGAACTGCTCCCGCGGGAACTCGCTGAGCATACAAGCTTTTCACAGCACCTAAAGCTGTGCCTACTGACTGAGTAGTAAAGTTGGAGCTGTAAATGACATCTTCAGCGTCAACATTTGCCCCTACGGTCAATGCCGCTTCATAAACATTAATTAAGCTTTGTAAATTACGAGCATCATCTTCGTCCGAAGCTGGGTATTCAGCCACCGAACGTTTCATTAACGTGTATGTTTGCGATGCCTTTACACGACGACCTAAAGAGTCTTGAATATTGTCCGTTAACGCCACTAAATAGCCTGTTTCTGGCTCAAAAGGTTGCGTTGGAATAACGACAAAAGAGCCAGCACCTGTAGCTTGAACCTGAAAGTCCTCTCCATGAATAAGTTCTTCACTAATTGAACAAACCGCCGCTGGGCTTGATGCAATGGTAGAGCTTTCACCGGCAGCTAACTGAGCTTCGTGTAAAGCACCAACTACAGGGTTAGTTGAAACGCAAGACTCAACGTCAACTTGTCCACCCTGAACAGTTTTGAATACTCGAACAGCGCCCTGAGCTTCAACACTTGCCGGGTCCAATGACACTTTTTCACCATTTTGGTCAACAGGTAAAGAAAGCTCAAAGCTCAAAGGCGAGTGAGTTCCCCAACCATCAAGACCGTTCAACGCAATCCGTGTAGCTGCTTGAGCTGAGTTAGGATCACCAATTGGAAGATCCAAAGTACCATCATTCTCACCCAACAAAATGTTTGTTGGAATTGGTATTTCACCATTGGACGGGTCAAAAACCACGCGTGACGCAGCAACGCTAACTTCGGTTTCTGTAACAGGAGCTTCGTCACCGCTACCACAGCCTACAAGGCTAAGTGCAGAACCAATTGCAAGCGGGAGTAATAATTTCTTCATGAGGTATCCTCAATTCTTTTTATGATTTGTTATTTTACGTCTTCTCTTAACGATTTTTATACACCTGTATCAAATAAGATGAAAGGCTTTTTACCGATTTTTCGTTCGTTTGCTGAGAAGTTACTCGAATATCGTTACAATAGCCCACTCACCCGACCACAGTCCAATGGTATTAAGAAACTGTTATGGAAATTAAAACCGTACATGATTATCAGGCTAGCCCTGAATTATTGAAAAATAAGGTTATTTTAGTTACTGGTGCAGGCGACGGAATTGGTCGTCAAGCCGCGCTGAGCTACGCTGAACATGGTGCCACAGTTATTTTACTGGGGCGTACTGTTAGCAAGTTGGAATCGGTTTACGATGAAATTATCGCTCAGGAAAGCCCTCAACCAGCAATTATTCCGCTTGATTTAAAAGGCGCAACAGAAAATCATTATCGTGATATGGCGGCCACCATTGCCGATCAGTTCGGTAAACTAGACGGCGTGCTGCATAACGCTGGGCTACTTGGCATTCTGTCCCCTTTTACTCACATTGAAAAAGACAGCTGGGACGACATTATGCAGGTTAACGTAACGGGTCAGTTTGCCATGACTCAGGCACTGATTCCGGTAATGGAAAAGTCTCCGAATGCATCCTTAGTTTTCACGTCTTCCGGCGTAGGAAGAAAAGGCCGGGCATTCTGGGGACCATATTCTGTCAGTAAATTTGCTACCGAAGGTATGGCTCAGGTTATTGCCGACGAGTATGAAGATACCAAATTACGCACCAACGTCATTAACCCCGGCGCGACCCGCACAGCGATGCGTGCAAAAGCGTATCCGGCAGAAGACGCGAAGTCACTTAAAACACCAAAAGATCTGATGCCAACTTATTTGTATCTGATGAGTGACGACAGCATTTCTGATAATGGATTGTGTTTCGACGCCCAGTAAACCGGCAGCTTCGAACTGACGTATCGGTAAAAAGGAAACGTGTTACACTCAATAACATGCATAATTAATTAGGTTACGTCTATGACATCGAAGCTACAGCAGCGAGCCGTTAATATACTTAGGCTCGCTTTGCCTTTCAGCGCATTGTTCAGTTTGTCAGCAGTTGCTGAGCCTCCGGAAATCGAAATTTTTGATAACGTCCGCCAGCAACAATGGGTGGGGGTAAGTCCTGTTAGTCGCGATACTATTTGGATCTCCGGTGAGAAAGGAACCGTAGCCAGAACCACAGATTCAGGGAAAAGCTGGGAATATTTTCAACCCGGACCTAATGATCTGGATTTTCGCGATATTGAAGCTATTGATGACCGCCGCGCCTATGCATTAAGTGTTGGTACAGGAGGTCAGTCACGTATTTACTATACTGAGAATGGCGGTAACAGTTGGCGTCTGCGTTATCGCGGCGAAGCGGACAGCTTCTTCAACTGCATGGCACTTTCTCCTAGCGGCGAAGCCTGGGTACATGGCGACAGTGTTGGAGATGAATGGCGGATGGTACGCAGTGCCGATGGTCGCAACTGGATGCAAGTTCGCAGCGCGGTCGCCGAGCCGCCTCAATCTAATGAAGGTGGTTTCGCCTCAAGTGGCAGCTGTGCCCGCTTTAATAACGACAACTGGATGATTGCAACGGGTAATGCTGATAAAGCTCGAGTATTAATTAAAGGCTCGTTTGGCATTCGCTTTCGTGTGGTAGAAACACCAATGGAAGCAGGCCCTATGGCGGGCATTACCAGTGTGTGGCCTATTGACGATAAAACCTTTTATATTGCTGGTGGTGACTTAAATGATGCTTCTGGCGATGAAAACCGTTTATGGCATTATCAAAATAACGAATTTGAAGCCTTGCCCGGGCCACCAATTAAAGGCGCTCTTTATAGCTTGAGCCTTATCGATCACAACGGTTCCTGGTTACTAACGTCTAACCCCCAGGGCGCGGCGGCACTTAACCTACAAACTAAGAAATGGTTTAAGCTCTCTGATGACAACATCTGGAATATTCAGTGTCATGGGGATATCAGTTGCTGGCTGGTTGGTAAAGACGGCTACGTTGGCCGTTTGCAATGGCAGGCGCCGCAACAGCGCCCTAAGCTCTAACAGTTCACGTACATTAAGCGGCTGGAGAACTTAATAAAGCCAGCCCACCTAATAAGTGACGGCTATTAAATCCGTGCCGCTTAAGCACGTTAGCGACAACCTGGCTTCTGTTGCCCGAGCGACATAAGCAAATAATATCGCGTTCTCGCAAGTGTGAGTTACTGTGTATAAACTGAATGACTTCAGTCAATGGTACATTAACCACCTCTGCATTACAGGGAATATCGGACAACACGTGCTCCTGCCGCTCTCGCACATCAACAATTAACAAATCATCGCGATGCCAGAATTCGTCAGTATCTCCGACCGGAATATTAACGCCATCATCAACACGACAGTCGCCGTTTAATTCACAAGGAGTGTAAACGATATGGTGCTCCGAATCCTGTCCCGGGCAAATAAGCGTATTCTCTCCGATAAAACACTCATAAGCGCTTGATGCTGCCTCAGCCCCCGTAAATAAAAAGTCTGACGCAACCCGACTTTTCAGTGTGGCTGATTCACTTAATACATAAACCGGATTACGGCTACCGACTCGAAATAAACGCCGCTCACCAATACTCACACAGCCAATGACGCTGCCTTCGCACTCAACCGGAACCGCGTCGCACGAATCGGCCGCAGAATGCGGCCAGCCAAATACATCATACTCGTCTATAGACTGGTCAGGCATAAGTATTGGCAATAACAACTCGATGGACTGGCTGGTAATTGAATCAGCTGATGTCGATACCACAGCTTTCACTCGATAGTGCTGGCAGCTGACAATATTCTCAATTCTGCCAGCCAAAGCCGGATGAGGATCGATAACGGCTATTTCTTTAGCTTGCTTATCTATCACCAGGTAACAGCAATGATCATCGTACTTCAGTTGCACAACACCATCTAACTGAGCGTCGTTATCGTTATTCGTGTCCGCAACAATTAGACAGGAATTTCTTAATGCGTCAGCAGCTTGTTTTATACGTACACAAGCCTCAGTAATTTCCTCTTGTCGCGTTGCCGGACCAAAAGATAATCGAATAGCGGAACCGCTGCGCCACTCTTCCAGCCCCATAGCGTCTAAAACAAAGCTTTTTGTTACCTTAGAACTGCATGCAGAGCCTGAACTCACTCTTATCTGACAGGCGTCAAAAACATCCATAATATCGCGCGAGGCAACTCCTTCTACGGAGAAGTTCAGCGTCGTAGGAACCGACAGCTCAAAATCATGATTAAATACAATAGAGGGGAAAGCTGACCGCAGGGCTCCAACCAACTGAGATCGATAATCCTGTAATTTAGCTTCACTATGAAAGCGACGGTTACTGCCATCCAGCATCAATTCAAATAATGCATTTAATGCTGCTATTCCGGGTAAGTTTTCGGTTCCGGAACGCAGGCCTGACTCCTGCCCTCCACCAATAATTAAAGGGGTATAAGGTGCTGAATCCCGAACCGCCATAAACCCGATACCTTTGGGGCCATAAAGCTTATGACCACTAAACGGAGCGTAATCAATGGTTGTTTCATCTAAATTAAGAGCTTTTTTCCCTAATACCTGAACGCAATCAACCATCCAGGGTACATCCGGGCTATGCTGACGTATCGTTTCTTCCAGTTGTTTTAAGTTCTGAATAACACCGGTTTCGTTGTTAACAGCCATAGTGCATATCATGGCAGCATCTTTGACATGCTCAGCAATAAACTGGTTATCCAACAGGCCTTGTTTATCAACCGGAATGGCAACAAGCTCTGCCTTCAGCCCAAGTAACTGGTTCCAGTGAGCTAAAGCTTGGGGCACGGCTTTGTGTTCCGTCGCACCATACAACAGGTATTTTTTTCGCTTATCGGGAGCAACCTGCATAGCTGCATTAATTGCAGAAACCACGGCCGTCTGAATGCCTTCTGTCGCGCCACTGGTAAAAATAAGCCGCCCTGAAGGCAAACCAACAATTTTACGAGCTAACTGACGCGTGGTATCCAGAATATAGCGAGCTTTTAAGCCCGTAATATGGCTACTTGAAGGATTACCAAAAACTGTTTCCATCGTATGCGAAACAGCTTGTATAATTTCGGGAAGTACCGGAGTGGTAGCATTACAGTCCAGATAAAGTTCGTTTGCGTTTGTCTGAATATCTACTGGTTTCATGCCACCCTCCAAATTAACTAAAAGTTATATGTTTATAACCTTTATGACTAAAAGGGTCAATGAATCTGGTTTTCTTTCCAGGTTTGTTCCTTTCTCATTCTATCTTTTCGCTTATCGCATGGTTCATCACAGTCACAGGCTTTTTCCATACCCAGAGCGCCGATACCACCACAGCTGCCGGAAATTGTCTTGCGCTGTACAATATAGCCAACGGCCATTGCCAGCACAACGATGATGAATAAGGCGAATACCATTATAAAGGTTTGCATTAAAACTCCTACTACTGCTCAGCCAACAACGGCTTGAATGCTTCACTCATATACTCTTCAAAACCGTCATCGGTTTTATAAATGAGCATAACTGCCATATTGTGTTTTTTTGCGAAGGACTTTGCTTTCTCCGTTCCCATTACAAATAATGCAGTTGCATAAGCGTCGGCAGACATTGTGTCCTCAGCATAAACTGAAGTAGAAACCAAGTTATGCTGCACTGGAGCACCAGTTACCGGATCAATAATATGCGAATATCGCTTACCATCTTCTTCATAATAGTTCCGGTAATCACCCGATGTCGCCAAAGCGCCGTCTTTAAATTGGACAACACGTTGCACCGCACGTTCCGTTGAAACCGGTTTTTCTATAGCCAGGCGCCATAATGCTTCATCCGGTTTGCCGCCTTTTGCAATAACCTCACCGCCAATTTCCACCAAGTACTGCTTTATCCGCAACTGATCTAATAAATGAGCAACTCTGTCGACGCCATAGCCTTTGGCAATAGTCGACAGGTCGACGTATAGCTCCGGGTTATCCTTAATCAATTGATGATTTTCTACGCGTAGTTTCTGATAGCCCGTTTTTTCACGAACCGCATTCAACTCTTCTTCAGACGGTTCTTTTTCTGGCCTAGCCTGAGGACCAAAGCCCCAAAGATTCACCAGGGGACCAACGGTTATATCCAGAGCACCTTCCGTTTCCTCAGCAATTTCGAGACCACGATTAACTACCCGTTCAAGGTCGCGGCTAATAACCATAGGTTGGGTACTTTTAAACTGATTAAACTGGGAGAGTTCAGACTCTGGATCATAAGTCGACATTTGTGCATTAACTCTTTTGAGCACTATATCAACTTTCTTTTGAATCTCTTCTTTGTTGTGTCTGGGATCCTTAGAGTAGACAGTCACACTATAGGTGGTTCCCATAGTCTTACCGCTAAAGGATATTTTCTCAGGTGAATCAGAACAAGAAACTAAAAAGGCCAGCCCCAGAAGGGCTAGCCAAATTTTAGCAATCGACAATTTCGATAGCATCATGAATTAACCACCAAAGTCATCCAACATGATATTTTCGTCTTCAACGCCTAAGTCTTTCAACAAGTTGATAACTGCCGCGTTCATAACCGGTGGTCCACACATGTAGAACTCACAATCTTCTGGTGCGTCGTGGTCTTTAAGATAACGCTCATAAAGAACGTTGTGAATAAAGCCAGTATCGCCTTCCCAATTATCTTCCGGTTGTGGATCAGATAATGCCACGTGCCAGTCAAAGTTCTCGTTCTCTTCGGCCAGCATGTCGAAATCTTCAACATAGAACATTTCTTTTTTCGAGCGCGCACCGTACCAGAACGATACTTTACGATCCGTTTTTATACGACGCATCTGATCAAACAAATGAGAACGCATTGGCGCCATACCGGCACCACCACCAATAAAGACCATTTCAGCGTCAGTGTCTTTGGCAAAGAATTCACCAAATGGACCTGAAATTGTGACTTTATCGCCTGGCTTCAGACTGAAAATGTACGATGACATTTTGCCTGCAGGCAAGCTTAAGTCGTTAGGTGGCGGCGTTGCTATACGGACGTTCAGCATAATAATGCCTTTTTCTTCCGGATAGTTAGCCATTGAATAAGCGCGTACAACCTCTTCGTCAACTTTAGACTCAACATCAAAGAAACCGAAACGATCCCAATCTCCATGATATTCTTCGGAGATATCAAAGTCTTTGTATTTAACGTGATGCGGTGGAGCTTCAATCTGAATGAAACCTCCTGCGCGGAAAGGCACTTCTTCGCCTTCCGGTAACTGAACAATAAACTCTTTAATGAAGGTTGCTACGTTATCGTTCGACTTAACCGTACAGTCCCACTTACGAATACCAAAAACTTCTTCTGGTAATTCAATTTCCATGTCCTGTTTAACGTTAACCTGACAGGAAAGACGACAGCCTTCACGAGCTTCACGTTTAGTAATGTGGTCAAGTTCAGTCGGCAATATGTCACCGCCACCCTCTTTAACTGTGACACGACACTGGCCACATGAACCACCACCACCACAAGCTGACGAGACGAAAATACCCGCATTAGCAAGCGCGCCCAGAAGTTTAGTGCCTGGCTGGGTCACGATTTTTTTGTCTTCGTCGTCATTAATCAGGATTTCCACATCACCCTGAGGTACCAGCTTTGATTTTGCGAACATAATAATCGCAACCAAAACCAGTACGATGATGGTAAACATCCCTACACCGAGATATATCTCTTGCATCGATTCGTACCTTTTTTTACCGATTCAACACACTGGTTATAAGGATACGCCGGAGAACGACATAAAGCCCAAACCAATCAGACCCACTGAAATAAATGTGATACCTAAGCCACGCAGGCCATCAGGTACATCTGCATATTTCAGTTTTTCGCGCACTGCAGCCAAAGCAACAATAGCTAAAGCCCAGCCAACACCACTACCAATTCCGAAAACAACGGATTCGCCAAAATTGTAATCACGCTCGACCATGAAAGCTACGCCACCAAAAATAGCGCAGTTAACGGTAATGAGTGGCAGGAAAATACCCAGTGCGTTGTAAAGTGCAGGTACATATTTATCCAATGCCATTTCCAATATCTGCACAATAGCGGCAATAACACCTATAAAGGTCAGAAACTTCAGGAAACTTAGATCCGCATCCGGGAAGCCAGCCCATTCTAGAGCACCTGGGGCCAGAATGTTGTGGTAAATTAAGTTGTTAACCGGTACCGAAATACCCAATACAACAATAACCGCGACACCCAGACCAAATGCTGTTTTTACTTTCTTAGATACAGCCAAAAACGTACACATACCTAAGAAGAAGGACAATGCCAGGTTTTCAATGAAAACCGCGCGGATGAACAGGTTGATATAGTTTTCCATGACCATTACTCCTTAGGTTCAACTTGTTCAGTGCGGAAGGTACGCAGTACCCAGATAAACCCGCCAATGATGAAGAAGGCACTAGGTGGCATCAGTAACAAGCCAACAGGCTCGAACCAACCACCTTGTGATGCCAGAGGTAAAATCTGTACATCAAACAAGCTGCCTGAACCAAAGAGTTCACGAATGAAGCCAACAACCAACAGCACCACTGAGTAACCTAAACCGTTACCCAGTCCGTCCAGGAAGGACATAAACGGAGTGCTCTTCATAGCGTAAGCTTCTGCGCGCCCCATAACGATACAGTTAGTAATGATTAAGCCAACGAACACTGACAACTCTTTAGAAATTGAGTAAGCGTAAGCTTTTAGTATCTGGTCAACGACAATAACCAAGCTCGCAATAATTGTCATTTGGACAATAATACGTACGCTTGACGGAATATGATTCCGGATAATCGAAATAAATAAGTTAGAGCACGCAACAACCGCAGTTAGTGCAATACACATAACCAAGGTGTTGCTCATTTTCGACGTTACAGCCAATGCAGAACAGATACCAAGAATCTGTAGTGCGATGGGGTTGTTGGCGAATATCGGTCCGAATAATACGGACTTCATTTCTTTTACATTAGCCATTGTTCAACTCTCCCTCACGAAGTTTCTTGAGTAATGGACCGTAACCATTTTCGCCCATCCAGAATTGAACCAGGTATTCAACACCATTACTGGTCAAAGTTGCACCAGAAAGCGCATCAACTTCGTGCTCGCCTTTGGCGCCGCCTTTTACCACTTCAAACTGGACGTTACCGTCCTCGCCGTAAACTTCTTTACCTTGCCAAGTTTTTACCCAGGCCGGATTGGTGATTTCACCACCAAGCCCCGGAGTTTCAGAGTGCTCGTAGAAGTTAACGCCTTTAACAGTGTCAAAGTCGCCTTCTAACGCCAGCAAGCCGTACATGGTTCCCCATAGCCCCTGGCCACGAACATGAAGAACAAGACCTGTTGTTTCGCCGCTTTCATCTTTAACAAGATAAATCTGTGTTAAATTTTCGCGGGTACCTAAACCAGCAGGGTCGTTCTTTTTCTCAAGTTTTTTACTTCTTTCAGGGTCACTCGCTGCTTTGCGGTTGCTAAAAGATGTCGGGTCAATGTCTTCCTTAACGGTTAAATCTTCAAGGCTGACAACCATGGTATCGATGCGTTGCTTGTAAGTTTCAACAACGTCGGTATCGGCTTCCAGAATACCGGCAGCATCCAAAACGTTCTTCTGCATATCAAGTGCCGCATTCTTTTCCTGCATTGGTTTCAAACCAATAGCAGCACCAGAAACAACAATTGAGCAAACCAGGCAAAGCGCTAGCACGACACCAACGGTCTTGCCTAAACTTTCATTTTTCTTAGCCATTGCGCGCTAACCTCCGTTTGATATTTGCCTGTGCTACAAAGTGGTCAAATAACGGTGCAAATACGTTAGCAAATAAGATGGCCAACATGATGCCTTCCGGGAATGCCGGGTTAATGACACGAATCATGACCGTCATAAAACCAATTAACAAGCCGTACGCAAACTTCCCTTTATTGGTAAAGGACGCTGATACCGGGTCGGTAGCCATAAACATCATTGCAAAGGCAAAACCACCTAATACTAAGTGCCAGTACCAAGGCATTGCGAACATTGGATTGGTCTCGCTACCAACAAGGTTAAGTAGTCCGGAGAACAGAACCATACCAGCAAAGACCCCCAGAACGATACGCCAGGAGGCAATACGGAAATAAATTAACGCTAAGCCGCCAATCAAAATCAGTAAGGTTGAGACTTCGCCTACTGATCCCTGGATGTTACCAAGGAAGGCGTCCCACCAAAGCTGAGTATTCCCATAATCCATTTCACCCAGAGCCGCTTTACCTAGGTTTGTTGCACCAGAAAAGCCATCGACGGCAGTCCAGATGGAATCACCTGACATGCTGGCAGGATAAGCGAAGTATAAGAATGCGCGACCGGTTAGTGCCGGGTTAAGGAAGTTGCGGCCAGTACCGCCAAAAATTTCCTTACCAATAACGACGCCGAAAGTGATACCTAAAGCAACCTGCCACAATGGTGTTGTCGCCGGTAAAATCAGGGAGAATAAAACCGAAGTAACAAAGAAGCCTTCGTTAACTTCGTGCTTACGAATAGACGCAAACAACACTTCCCAGAAACCACCAACAATAAAGGTAACCGCATAAATAGGTACGTAGAAACAGGCACCATACCAAAGTTTCGTGCCCCATCCAGCATCGGCTCCAAGTTCACCACCGAACAAGTGGAACAATCCAACCTGCCAGACGTCAGAAAGCGCATAGCCGTCAGCCAAAGCCAAAGCAGCCTGGTTACCAACGTTGTACATACCCCAGAACATTGCCGGGAACGTCATCATCCACACCAGGATCATAATGCGCTTAAGGTCGATACGGTCACGAACATGCGTAGCCGACTTAGTCACAGTACCTGGTGTGTACAAAATAGTGGCTACGGCTTCGTAAAGCGCGTACCACTTCTCGTATTTACCGCCTTCTTCAAATTGCGGTTCAATACGCTCGAGTGTGTCTTTCAAGCTCATGGTTAGCCTTCTTTCTCAATCTTAGTGAGACAGTCACGCAGCACCGGGCCATATTCGTACTTCCCGGGGCAAACATAAGTGCACAATGCGAGGTCTTCCTCGTCCAGTTCCAGACAACCTAGTTGCTGACCTTCATCAGTATCCCCTGACAACAAGTCACGTAGCAGTAATGTTGGCAGAATGTCCAAAGGCATTACGCGTTCGTAGTTACCAATTGGAACCATTGAACGTGAAGAACCATTCAGTGACGTTGTCATGCTGAATAACTTCTTCGGATTAAAGTGTCCGGCATAAGCACGTGTTACTGAGTGCAAGTCAGAGCCCGGGCGTATCCAGCCCAAAAACTCTTTATAATTGCCTTCCGGAATAACACTAACCTGATTGTGAAAACGACCTAACCAGGCATGCTCGTCATCCGCAGTGTGACCATGCAGGACTGACCCTGAGATAATACGTTGATTATCACCACTTAGCTCACCATCCGTTAACTCATGCAAGTTAGCACCTAAGCGAGTACGCAGTAGACGAGGTTCTTTCACACCTTCTCCGGCAACGGAGACAACGCGGTCAGTAAAGATTTCACCTGTAGTGAATAACTTACCGTAAGCTATAACGTCCTGATAACCTATGTGCCATACCGGGCGTTTGATGCTAGCAGGCTGAAGGAAGTGTATATGAGTACCAACCAAACCTGATGGGTGAGGGCCTGAAAATGACTCCAGCGTGACATCTGCGTCACCAGTATCCACTTCAGCATTACCCTCTTTACAAACAAACAACTTACCTTCGGTCAGGTTAGAAAGAACCTTCAGACCATCAATGAAAGCTTGTTTCTGTTCATTTATAAATAAAGTTGGGTCACCAGCTAATGGGTTAGAATCCATCGCGTTAACAAAAATCGCGCTGGCTTCTGCATCTAATGCCGGAGACTTACTATAAGGACGGGTACGAAGAGCTGTCCATTGACCAGACTCAACCAAAATGTCCTGAACTTTCTCACGACCTAATGAGTTAAGCTTGTCGCTGTCAAATTTGTCAAAAGTAACTTGCTCGTCACCTTTCAGCTCAATAACAACCGCCTGCAACACTCGACGCTCACCACGCAGGATGTCTTTTACTACACCAGCACCAGGGGCTGTGTACTTGACACCAGGGTTTTTCTTATCCTCGAAAATCAGCTGACCTTTCTTAACCTGGTCACCTTCTTTCACGTGCATGGTTGGGCGCATACCCACGTATTCTTCACCTAGGGTAGCAACTGTCGTCACAGCCTTACCGTCGGATAATTCTTGCTGGGGCGCCCCTTTTATAGGGATGTCCAGCCCTTTCTTGATCGTAATCATATGCGTTTGCACTACTCGTTAAGGGAAGATTCATCACAACCAGCCACCAGGACTGGAAACCTGAATAATCAAATAGTTACCGACACAAACAACCGCCTTCAGGGGGCTTGTCATCGGCAACCTGAAACATTTTCCACACTTATCGTTGGGATTTTAGCATTTTTCCCACAACGCTTACCAGTTTACTTTTGGATCAATATCCGCGTCATAATCGACATTATCGAAGCCAAAACCGAATAAATGCAGGAACTCCTGATGATATCCTTCGTAATCGGCAAGCTGATGGAAGTTGTCCTGAGTGACTTGCTCCCAAAGGGCTTCTATTTTCGCTTGAGTCTTATCGTTAGTTTCGTAACCGTCCATGTGCAGTCGACCTGCTTCGTCAAGCTCAGGGTTACTATTATATAAACCTTCGGTAAACAGCCGATAAATCTGTTCGATGCAACCTTCGTGCGTGCCTTCTTCTTTCATGACTTTATAAATTAATGAAATATAAAGAGGCATAACAGGAATTGCCGAACTGGCTTGTGTTACCAACGCCTTTAATGAAGAAACGTAAGCTTTCAGATTAAGATCATCGCACTCGGCGACAAGTTCTGATGCCGCACGATCAAGATCTTCTTTTGCACGACCAATGGTTGCATGACCATAAATTGGCAATGTCAGTTTTTTACCTATGTAGGTATAAGCAGTGGTTTGGCAGTTTTCGGCCAGCACGCCTGCATTATGCAGAGCTTTAACCCAGCGCTCCCAGTCTTCACCGCCCATGACTTTTACCGTATTGGCAATATCTTCATCAGTAGCCGGATCAAGTGTCACTTCGTGTACCTGATCTTTGTCCGTATTGTAGGTTTTAGTTGTGTATTGTTTGCCTATTGGCTTTAACACTGAACTGTAGACTTCGCCGCTATCGGGGTCTTTACGTTTAGGTGATGCCAGGCTGTAAACAACGAGGTCAATTTTTCCCATGTTTTGTTTAATGTAGTCGATACTTTCCTGTTTAATTTCATCAGAAAATGCATCGCCATTAATTGAATGGAAAGCCAAACCAGCTTTGTTCGCTTCTTGATGAAAAGCGGCAGTATTATACCAACCAGCTGTCGCTGTTTTCTTTTCCGTAGGCTCTTTCTCAAAACAAACACCGAGAGTATGAGCTTCGCTGCCAAAGGCAGCAGTAATTCTTGAGGCAAGTCCGTAACCTGTGGAGCAACCTATGACGAGAACATTCTTAGGGCCATTGGTGATGGCAGGTTTATTACGGACAAATTCGATTTGACGTTTGACGTTTTCGGCACAACCCACCGGATGAGAATTGGTGCAGATAAAACCGCGAATTTTTGGCTTAATGATCATATTGATGTATCCCTGTTGTTCGCATTATTTTGGCTATTGTAACCAATCAAACCACAGGAACACATCAGACATGCGTAATTTTTCTTAATTTGCCGCTATTTTCGACCCACCCAGACAGTTCGGTGAACGTCTGGACTCTCCCAATTGCTCCCACTCACCTTGGGTATAGGTGTGTAACGCCAGTGCATGGATATGATTCATTAGTTCATCCGCTAAAATTTTATTAACCGCACGGTGACGGTTAATAAGTCTCTCTCCACTGAACTTAGGGGTCACTAAGACCACTTTAAAGTGAGATTCAGCATTAGCTCCGCCTGAATGCATATGACTTTCATCCGCGACTTCCAGATGTACTGGAGTAAACGCTTCCCGCAATTTATTTTCAATATCTAGCCCAATAGACATAACGACTCCCCCTCTGCGTTCGCCTCTAATCTTCAGTTTAGTTTACTTATACTGAATCGCAGAAATTTTTTTCAAAAACTTGCTAACTCTACGAATTTTCGGAGAATAAAGTTTGCTCAATATTCAGAGTCATCGACTGCTGCATGACACACTTCATCAATGGCGGATAAGCTGACGACAGCAGGAAAAACGGCATCAACCACTTCGCCTTTAGAAGCCTTTGCTGGTTTAACCAAATGATAGCGTTGTGCACTGACATTTCCTTCTGCCTGCCAGAGTAAAACATCGGTTTGTTTGAAAAGCTTTGATAAAGCATTTATGCCCTCGCTTCTGTGCGGCGGAAACGCCGTACTTTCCCCCGATAGGCGCCAGCCTCTGAGTTCGGCTTCCGATGCCAGCAAAGCCTCATTAATGCGGTTACGGCAAAAACTAAGCTCAATCGTTGCCCGGCTCAGTTGCCAGTTATTATTAGGCAGTAACTGTTCGTCCAGAGCTTTGACTTCAGCACTGTGCAAATCGGTTGTACCTTCCTGCCCGCAGCCACTAAGAACGGCGAGGAATAACCCTGCCACCAAAAAATTTTTAAAAGCCATAAGGAAACCTCCAAGGCTGGATATTATAACTGAAAAGCGCAGATAAACCGTTGTCTTAGTGTTAAAATTTCTGGCAGTATAGAACGTAATTTGTCATAGGGATTCAAATCAGTTTCATGTCATCCATCTCATTTTTTCGTAACACACTTATTGCTGGTGGTCTTAGCTTACTCATGACCCCTTCTGCGCTTAGCTCCGTATGGATTGAAGCAAATGATGCGGAATTGCGGAACAGCTTGATTGTATTAGCTGAATCAGGGCTTATCAAAACACCCATTCAGCAATTTCCAATAACCTGGAAAAGCTTACTGCCGGAGTTGGATGCGCTTGAATTAAAAGGTTTGAGCCCAACCCAGCAATTAGCATTACGCCATGTGCGTCATCAATTATCACAAGCTCAGAATGGGCCTAAAACACGATGGTATATCGGTGCAACGGATAGCGAGCAGGTAGTTCAGGATTACGGCGACGACACCTATGAGGAAGGCAAAATTAGCCTAAGTCGCAGTATGCACGGTACAAACTGGGCGGCAAGAATTCAGGTAAACTATCGTCAGGACCCCTTTGAAGGTGATCACAAAAAGACTCTGGATGGCAGTTACTTAGCTTACAACCTGAATGACTGGAGCTTCAGTCTGGACTCACTGCCACTGCGTTGGGGGCCGGCAGAGCACAGCAGCTTGCTGTTTTCTAACAATGCACGCCCTATGCCTAAAATTCGAATCGATTACGCTCCTGATTATCCACCAGCCGGAATGAATCCATTCAAAATCAGTTTATTCAGCGCCTATCAGGACGACGGATACAGCGACCATTACCGGGTTAACGGCATCCGCTTCTCCAGTCAGTTATTTCAACATTTATGGTTCGGCATTAGCGCCATTGAGCAGAGCGGCGACAACCGCCCCGACAACCGGATGTTGACCGCCGATGCCAGAACCGGTTTCGACTGGGGGACTCATCAGTTTTCAGCTTACGCAGAACTGGGTATTGACCGAAAACTGGAAACCGACGACAAACCGGTATATACCCTGGGCGCACAATGGATGACAGGCTCTAAAGAACGTCGTCATAGCTTCACGGTTGAATACAGTCAGTTAGACGGCGGAGAAGAACACGACTTTTATTCGCTGGACGAAAATCAAAGACAATACTTTCTGAACCACCAGCGTAATCCCGGCTCGCCTTTCCCCCGTGAGAGTCAGACTGTATCTGCCAGCTATCGCCAGTTTTCAGCCGACGGTTCTGCCTGGACGGCGCTGGTCAGTCATAGTAAAGAAAAAGACGATGACACTCTGTCACGGGCTTTACTGCGGCGCACTGAACCTGCTTTTTCGGGGTTAGTTAAACTCTCTCTGCAATACCTTGACGGCAGCAATTACGACGGCGAAGTGGGCGTTCAATTGAGTGGAGAATGGCGCTTTTAACGCGCCAGCTTCTGCCCTACTCCCAGGCTGATGGTGTCCATAACATTAAGCCAGGCTTCATCCAGAGCATTGACTAACGCAGGATAGCCGTCACTTTTCAACGGCGTGCTTTCAGTAAAGGTTCCTTTCAACACCGTCTGGCTATCCTGACTTTTATACTCCCAGTGACCCGCAACAACGGCCCGTGAGTCATTACTTCCATAAAAATCGTCAACCCAAACCGTTAGCTTGCCTTCACAATTGTCAGCCAGCAAAAGGCGCTGAACACTACGCTGAAGTTGATGCGCCAGAGGCGTACTCCAACGGTGCTGCCGGGCACTATGCCAGCGGGTTTCATCCTGCTGTAGCTGCAACCCGGGTTTCGCCGCTGAATCACCCACAAATACAGGACGCTTATCCGCATGACACAAGGCTTCCGCGGACTCACTCAAATGTGGAAGTCGATATTGCGTTATCTCATATGAGTTAGAGGAACACCCGGCGAGCAACGCAATTGCTGCACCAGTAACAAACGGCTTGAGTATTTTTGGAAAAGAATATCTGCTATTCATAAGCTTTCGGCTCCGGATCGGGCTCTATAGATGGGCTAAAAATAAGCGAGTTCGGCTGTTCCTGTAACAACTCAATTACCGGTTTTAACTCACGTGAGAGCTGCTCAATTTCAGTTAACGTTTGATTCAGCTGCTGTCGTGTCGGGGAACCTTCATTAAAACTGCCGGTAAGCTCTTTCAGCTGAATAAGATTTTGCTGCAATAACTGAGGCAATTGCTTCATTTGTGGTTGCTCAACAATAGCCGCCAAACTTTCCGACACACTATCAAGCTTCCTGGCCGTACTGTCGACCGAACTCATCGCTGCCGAAAAGTCATTAAGTCCCTGCTCCAGTGGCAACTGATTGAACTTATCCAATAGCGCCGTTAACTTTTCTTCCAGTCGAGTGAAGTCACTAGCCATTGCCGGCATAACCGGGTATCCGGCAAATATATCGTCGCCACTTTTCTCACCAGCGTTCGGATAAAAGCGAACATCGACAAATAAGGTATTGGTTAACAAGTTAGAGGCTCGGATATTCGCTCTTAAACCCTGCTTAAATAATTCTGGCAAACGTCTTTCCCAGTTTTCAATATCGGTATCGGCCACCAACCCTCTTAGGCGCTCAGGTTCAAAGCGAATAAGAATGGGAATACGTTTTAAAGGAGCTTCATCACCGTTTTCCGGGAACCAACGCAGCGGCACCTCTCTTACCGTACCAACACGCACCCCTTTAAATTGAACAGGAGCTCCTTTTTCAAGACCCGCAATAGACTCATCCAGTAAAACAACGTAATCAATACCGTGAATATAGCCTTGCTGTTTTGCTTCCTCCAGACTTTCAAACAGCTCAAACTCCTGTTCACTGGTAAGCTTATCCCCCCGTGGCTGTCCTTCAGGAACACCAAAAGTCACACTGGCTCCCAATAGGGACTCGATGGAGCCCAAAGCCAAGTCCAGTCCCTGAGAATTCCACTGAATAGAAACGCCCCGCTGCAACCAGAACCGCGTATTTTCGGTAATAAGCTCATCATAAGGAGCCTTTACAAAAATTTGATATCGAGTTTGTCGTTCATCGACCTGAAACTCCGACTGCTCTACCTGACCAACGGTGAAACCTTGATATTGCACTGAGTCACCTACTGTTACGCTGGTTTGCCCCTCGCTGGTCAAATTTAACCGGCGCCCTGGAGTTTCCTGAGAAGTAACAGGTGGCTGTTCCAGTGCTTTAAAATGCGACTGCTGCTCCTTAGAGTCTCCTGGCTGCAAACGAATATAAGCACCTGATAGTAAAGTTCCCAACCCGCTAATTCCCTGTCGTCCAATTCTGGGTTTTACTACCCAAATTCGGGTCTCCGGGTTTAACATTCGCTCGGTGCCTTCGTTCATCGCCACTTCTATAACAGCCGAAGAAAAGTCTTCCGACAGGCGCACTTCAGTAACCTGTCCGACGTCTACGTTACGAACTTTCACCTGAGTTTTTCCGGCTTCGATGCCTTCCGCGTCCCCTACCGCCACAGTAATAGTGGGCCCGGTTCCGCGCGTATCCTGCCAAACCATCCAAAGCGCCACAGCAAGAGCCAGCAGCGGTACAATCCAGACCGGTGATATGCCGGAAAATTTGCGGACCTTAGTCGTTGAACTCTCTGTCATTTATCTGCCTCTCGCCAGAATAAGCGTGTATCAAAACTCATCGCTGCAAGCATAGTAAGAACCACAGCTGCCGCGAATGAAACCGCAGCACTGCCCGGGTAAACCGACATAACGGAACCACTACGAACCAAAGCTACCAGTATCGCAACAACAAAAATATCGATCATTGACCAGCGCCCTATCCAGTCCGTCAGTTTGAATAAAATAAGACGGTGGCGAACCGTTTGCGGGGTTTGCCAGCGAGCTAATATTAGCAAAGTTATCAGCACCAGTACTTTAGCCACAGGTATAACCAGACTGGCGACAAAAACAATAGCCGCTATTGGTTTATCCCCACTTTGCCATAACTCCGTTACTCCGCCAATTATGGTTGACGGTTGGTCGCTACCAAATCGGACGGTTTCCATAACCGGTAACCAATGCGCCGGAATTAACATAATAGCGCCGGCAGTAATTAACGCGACCGTTGTGCCTGGCCTACGCCACCAGGATGTTTTCTGTGGCTCTGTGCATTGGTAACAAGTATCAGCGTTCTGAGAATTCAGTGCATAACATACCGGGCAAGTCTGTAACCCTTGTTCAAATGCTGTCATTCCGGGTTGACCGTCAGGTGCTGACTGTGGCGTTTTAATCAAATGCCGCCAAACGGGTGTCTGTTTCACCCGCTCATAAACGAAAAGTAACAGCACAACAAAGGCGCTAAAGCTCCAGAAGCCCTCCAGTAAGCGAATATCTGCCAGGCTGGAGATCTTAACCAACGCCACCAAAGTGCCAAGCAGGAAAACGTCGGTCATTAACCAGGGTTTTAGATGTTCGGTTAAGCGCAGTAAATATAGACTACTTCGGTTTCGTGCTGCGTTTTTAGCATGACTGTAAACCCAAATCAGGCTCACCAGGTAAATAAACGGAATGAGAATAACCGTTAAAAGAACTAACACAGCCAATACTTTTTCGTGAAAATAAGAAAGCTGCCACGCAGTGTCCAGTAGGGTCATTGACTGTTCAACACCGGCCGCAGAATAACGAATAAAGTCGACCGATAGACTGGCTAAAAGCATGACCAGAGCCGAGGTGGCTATTGCCACCAAAGTAAAATGCTTTGCTTTCTTACCATGCTCCAGAATGTACCCACAACGTGGGCATTCAGCTCGTTCATTCGCCGAAAGAACGACTCGTCGGCTTACCCAGTCGCATTGAGGGCAGCCGACAACATCATTCTTTTCGTTCTGCGTTATCCTGCTCGACGTCATTTTCTTCAGGCTCCGCTGAAATCATGGCTATTACCGTCCAACCCGGCTGCGGTATCAATTCCCTTTCGGTGGTAAAGATATGGAGTTTTTCGGCATCGTCCAATGCAAACATCGGCAAGGCACGAGTTCCATACTTCTGCTGATAGTCTGCAAAACTAAAACTGTCGGTAATAGGTGTCGACTTAATTTTAGCGCCTTTAAAATGCAGGCTGGCAAGTTTTGAATAAGTTACGCTGTCGCCAAACAAGTTTAATGTTTTGCGGTAGTTTTCAGTCAACTGGTGGCTGGCCCGGTAGTCCTGCTCACCACCGTTCAGGCCATGCACTTTTCTGGAACCAAACCAGTCCTGATAATACATCGACACTAAGGGGTTCAGCTGTTTGTAAGGTGACATAACTAACAGTTGACCAAGGCCAGTTAGGTCAATGTTGTTAGCGGCGTGCTCAGATGCCGGATTACCAAAATACACCGGTAAATTATCCATCCGCGCTAACTTGATGTTTTCCCAGTTAGTATCAGCCAGACGAACGGGGATGCCGCTTTCCTGTATGCTTTTTGCAACGGCCCGCGCCATTTGGTTAGCACCGAAAATTAAGAAGCCTTTGGCTTGTGGTTCCAGCAGCCCAAGCATTCTGGCTAATGGTTTCGCGGTTAAACTCTGCAATACAACGGTGGTCATTATCACCAGAAAAACCAGTGGAACAACCGCCGCGGCTTCGGTCCAGCCAGATTCTTCCATTTTTAACGCAAATAATGCAGAAACTGCCGCCGCAACAATACCGCGGGGCGCTATCCAGGATAATAAAACCTTATCTTTAAATCTTAATTCTGTTCCTATCGCAGACAACCACACAGCCAAAGGGCGCACGGCAAACAAAATAATGGCAATTAGAATAACCGCGGGTATCCCCAGCGCATCAAACTCTGCAAAATCCAGCCGCGCTGCCAAAATAATGAAAAGCGCAGAAATAAGAAGCACACTGAGGGTTTCTTTAAACTCCAGTATTTCTTCCATATTGAGATTACGGGTATTAGCCATAACCATGCCCATGACCGTAACGGTCAATAAGCCAGACTCATGCTGAATAGCATTAGATAGCGCGAAAACACCCAGCACTATGGTTAAGGTAGCAACGTTCTGTAAGTAATGCGGAAACCAGCCTCGCCCCAGAGCCAGGCCAAGCAAACGCGCTGCGCCCCAACCCAGAGCAAAGCCCAAAGCGATAGTGGTTGCAAAGGCCTGCAAAGCATGCAGGAAAGCAACATCCTGGCTGGCAATAATAAACTCGTATACCAGTACCGCGAGCAAGGCACCCAGCGGATCAATAATAATGCCTTCCCAGCGCAAAATATTCGCTAACTTATTAATCGGCCGGATAGACCGTATCATGGGCTGGATAACGGTCGGCCCTGTGACCACAACAAGGGCTCCGAACAAGGCTGAAATTTCCCAGCCATAGCCCATAATAAAATGCGTTAGTATGGCGATAACAACAAAGGTTACCAGCATGCCGATGCTAACCAGGTTGGTTACCATGCGACCATGACCACGAATTTCTTCAAATTTCAGGGTCAGGCTGCCTTCAAATAAAATAACCGCCACCGCTAATGAGACAAAAGGAAAGAGTAAATCCTCAAATAGCGAGTCTGGTTCAAGTAACCCCAGAGTGGGCCCTAGCAGTAAGCCACAAATTAACAACGGCAGTATTGCCGGCAGCTTAATACGCCACGCCAACCACTGACAACTAATGGACAATACGCCAATCAGGGCAAGCATCGATAAGTCAGACATAATTTCTCCGCTGAAAGTAAGTCGTTTTAGAATAGCAGAAGCTAACACTCTGACTACCCTCAAATAACGAATTTAGATGACTATTTTTTTAAATGAGAATGGCTATCATTATTCGCTTTGTTTGATATAATCATCGCGTTTCTCTCAAGATAGTTCGTTAAGGAGTCATCTGAAATGCGTAAGTTTCATTCACTACTGGCAATATTTGCTGCGACTTCTGCGACACTGGTGTCCTTCACTAGCGCCGCCGCTGAAGTTAATATTTACTCAGCCCGCAAAGAAGCGCTGATTAAACCCGTGCTGGAAAAATTTACCGAAGAAACCGGCATCGAAGTTAATTTATTAACCGGTAAAGCGGACGCGCTACTTGCCCGACTTAACTCCGAAGGCAAAAATACCCCGGCAGATTTATTCTTAACCGTTGACGCAGGAGCTTTGCACCGTGCTGTTCAAGCCGACGCGTTCCAGGCGGTAAGCTCTGACGAAATTAATTCAGCCGTTCCTTCTCATTTTCGCTCTACCGACAACCTTTGGTTCGGATTAAGTTTACGCGCCCGCCCTATTTTTTACTCACCAGAGCGCGTTAACCCGGACGAACTGGAATCTTATTTAAGCCTGGCGGATGATAAGTGGAGCGACCGTATCTGCATCCGCTCTTCCAATAATTTGTACAACCAGTCGTTAGTTGCTGCGCTAATTGAACACCACGGCGCAGAAAAAACGGAAGAATGGGCTGAGGACTTTGTCGCAAACTTTGCCCGTAAACCGGTTGGCGGTGACCGTGACCAAATTAAAGGCGTTGCCTTTGGTGTTTGCGATATCGCAGTTGCTAATACCTACTACTTTGGCCATATGCTGAACTCTGATGACGCAGAAGAAAGTGCAGCGGCCGAAAAAGTGAAGATATTCTGGCCAGCTCAGGACAAACAAGGTGCCCATGTGAACGTTTCTGGTATAGGTATCACCAAACACGCTAAAAACGTTGACGAGGCTCAAAAGCTAATCGAGTTCCTGGTCTCTGAAGAGTCACAAAAATGGTATGCTCAGGCAAACTATGAATACCCGGTTCGCGAAGGCGTTGAGTGGAGTGAAACACTCCAGCAATGGGGTGACTTTAAGCAGGATGACATTGAAATGGATATTCTGGGTGAAAATAACGGCGACGCCGTGCGCTTAATGAACCGTGCCGGCTGGCGTTAATTTGCTACCAGGAGATGCATAAATGAACCGTGGCACGCTGTTGCTGTTTGCCGTCGCGGTCTTGATAGGGCTACCACTCATTGTGGTAGCTTTGTCGTTACTGAACCCTCAATGGGACACTCTGCAACATCTTTGGCAAACCGTGATACCGGAATACATCGGTCATTCAGTGATCTTATTATTCGCTGTCGGTACCGGTGTCACTTTGCTTGGGGTAAGTACTGCCTGGTGTATTAGTCAATACGACTTTCCTGGCTGGCGCTGGCTAAGCTGGGCGTTATTACTTCCATTAGCAATGCCCGCCTACATTACGGCCTATACCTATACCGGCCTGCTCGACTATGCAGGCCCTGTGCAAGGCCTTCTCCGGGACATTTTCTCCGTCAATATAGGTGAGTACTGGTTTCCGCAAATACGCAGTCTGAACGGTGCTATTTTTGTTCTCTGCATTGTTCTTTACCCCTACGTTTACCTTATTACCCGCTCCGCTTTCATGCAGCAATCGACAACCGCGTTTGAAAGTGCGAAAACCCTGGGTGCCAGCTCATTAAGAAGTTTTTGGAGAGTTGCTCTGCCACTGGCGCGTCCGGCTATAGCAACCGGCGTCACTCTGGCGTTAATGGAAACTCTGGCCGATTACGGCACCATGGAATACTTCGGAGTCACGGTATTTACCACAGGTATTTTCCGCACCTGGTACGGTATTGGTGATGCGCAGGGAGCGCTGCAGCTATCGGCTTTACTGCTGGTATTTGTCATTATTTTGATAATGGTCGAGCGTTACTCAAGACGCCGGGCTCGTTTTTATCAGCAGCGTTCTGCAACCCAACCTCCTCAACGCCGGCCATTAAGCGGCTGGCGGGCGGCGCTGGCTTCGCTGGTTTGCTGGCTACCCGTCGTGCTTGGTTTTATTATACCGGCAACACAACTCCTCTGGTGGTCGGTTCAGAAGTCTGAAATATGGCAGCAAAGCGAATTCTGGGTGCTAACCTTTAACACGCTTTGGTTGGGTTTATTAGCCGCATTAATCACTGTCGCTCTGGCGTTATGGCTTGCTTATGGTCGCCGTAGCCACCCTACCCGTCCCTTGCGGGCCGCTATCAGCCTGGCGGGCATGGGCTACGCTATTCCCGGTATTGTTATAGCGGTTGGGTTGTTGTCACCTTTAGCCTGGCTTGATAATCAAATTATCGCTACTAGTGAATGGATATTTGACTTTAATCCCGGGCTATTATTTTCCGGTACCGTTATCGCGCTTTTATTTGCCTACAGCGTTCGGTTTTTATCCGTGTCATTGCAAACCGTTAACTCGGGGCTGGAACAAATTACACCGCAAATGGACGATACAGCGCGAACTCTGGGCGCCAGCGGTAAACGTATTTTATGGCGGGTTCATTTGCCGTTGCTCCGCAGCCCGTTGCTGGCTGCGCTAATTTTAGTACTGGTTGATGTCATGAAAGAACTACCGGCCACGCTGGTGTTACGTCCGTTTGACTTTAACACCCTGGCGGTGCGCGCATTTGAAATGGCGTCAGATGAACGCTTAGCCGATGCCGGGCCACCCGCATTGATGATTGTCGCAGTCGGGTTAATTCCGGTTATTATGCTGTCCCGGGCCTTACGCAGCAAAACACTGAAAACAGGAGAGTAAATGAGCACATTACTGAAGATTGACGCAGTCAGCATCCAGCTCTCCGGTGACCTCATCGTAGACAGACTGAGTTTGTCTCTGGAGCCAGGTGATATTGGCTGCCTGCTCGGCCCCAGCGGCTGTGGTAAAACCACTTTGCTGCGCGCTATAGCCGGTTTTATTCCGGTTTCCAGTGGACAGGTTGAGCTGCATGGAAAAACCGTCTCATCCGGCCGGGTGCAAATACCAACCGAGCAAAGACAAGTGGGTATGATGTTTCAGGACTTTTCATTGTTCCCGCACTTAACCGTGGCCGACAATATTCGTTTTGGCATTAATCGTTTACCTAAAAAACAGCAGGAAGAGCGAGTTAAAGAGCTACTCATCCGCATTGGTCTTAACGGTTATCAAAATCGCTACCCGCACGAGCTATCCGGAGGGCAACAACAACGTATTGCTCTGGCCCGTGCTCTGGCTCCGAAACCTAAACTGATGCTGCTTGATGAGCCCTTCTCCAGTCTTGATGCCGAACTACGCGAAGTTCTGGCTCACGACGTAAGACGATTGCTAAAAGAAGAAGGTATTACCGCCTTGCTGGTTACTCATGATCAGCAGGAAGCCTTTGCCATGGCAGATAAATCGGGCGTCATGTATTCAGGTCAGCTACTGCAGTGGGAAACGCCTTATGCCCTTTATCATCAACCAACGCATCAACTGGTCGCCGACTTTATTGGCCGCGGCGTTTTGCTCAATGGCGAAATAAGAGAACATCAATTACATTGTGCATTTGGAATCATAGAGCACTCTCAGTTGCACAACAAACCCGACATGAGTGTTAACTTTTTAGTTCGCCCCGATGATGTATTAATTAATAACGATAGCAGTATGCAGGCCATAGTGGTTGGCTGCGGTTTTCGTGGTTCTCATTATCTCTATACTCTGGAGCTGGCCGACACCAGTCACGTGCTGGCTGTAGGTCCTTCGCATCAACCGTTAAAGACAGGCGAACAAATCGGGATTGATATCGACTTTGATCACTTAGTGGTATTCGACTCGTCTTTGTGCGAATTGCCTGACTAATTAGCCCGTAAAACAATGACAAGTTGAATGCCTCACTATAGACTTTGAATAATTGTCATATGTGAGGATTCTATGGATTTTTTAATTGACGCCTGGGATTTCAGTCAGCATCCCGCAAAACAACTTCAGTCGCCATCGAGCGCCGCAGAAAACACCTGGTTTCATTTTCAGCGTGATGCCGATGGGTTGACCGAGTGGTTAACTCAAGCCGGTATACCTGAGCCTCTGATTGATGCGGTACTGGAAGAAGACACCCGCCCTCGTTTTCAGCGTTTACCCGACGGTTTCATGCTGTTGCTACGGGGCGTTAATTTAAACACCGGCGAATCTCCCGAAGACATGCTCAGCCTGCGCTTACTCTATTATAAAGGCGCGTTGTACAGTTTTCGTAAGCGCCCTTTTTTATCCATAGCAAAATTGCGTGAGCAACTTGACCAACAAATGGGGCCGGAGTCGTTACACGACTTTATCGTTGCCCTAATTGAGCAACTGAACTTACGAATTGAAGATGTGGTGTCCTCGGCAGAACAGCAACTGGAAGTCATTGAAGGTGAAGGCTTTGATAATACGGCATCGGTTCAGATAAAACTCACCGCTTTGCATCGTCGTCTGTTACGCCTTAACCGCTTTATCCGCCCGCAGTTGGCCGCTTTAGAAAAACTCAGTACCGAAACCGAAAAGGTTATGAGCACAGAGTTGCACCAGTGGCTTATCAATGAGCGCGATACCACTCAGCGCTTATTCGAGCAAATTGACCTGATGCTGGAGCAAGTCTGGATGCAGCGCGAGCAACTGCAGCAGGCCATAGCCGAAAAAATGAATCGCAACACCTATTGGCTCTCGGTTATTGCCGGAGTGTTTTTACCTCTCAGTTTTTTAACCGGTGTTTTTGGAATAAACATTGGTGGCATGCCCGGGGTAGAAAGTGAAGGTGCATTTATGATTTTCTGTGGTGCGCTGGTAATTATCGCTATTGTCGAATTCCTGTTGTTGAGACGCCTGAGATTCTGGTAAACCTGACTTATATCAAAGCGGTTTAGACCTAAGTCGAATAGGAAATTTAAGCCAACAGAATATGCTTAAAGGCTCTGCATAAAAGGATTTGAGGTAGTGCTATGCAAGCCTATAAAAACGTTTACTCCGAAGCTCAGCAAGATCCTGAAGGTTTTTGGCTAGAGCAAGCGCGTCGCTTAAATTGGTTCAAAACGCCTAAAGTCGCTGCACAGGTCAAAAAGAATGGACTGGCAGACTGGTTTCCGGACGGCGAAGTTAACATCAGTTATTTAGCACTCGATGCACAAATTGAAGCAGGCCGCGGCGAGCAAGTCGCTTTGTATTACGATTCCCCGGTAACCCAAAGCAAAGCAAATTACACCTTTAACCAGTTGCGTGAACAGGTTGCCTGCTTTGCTCATGTCCTGAAGCAACAAGGCGTAGAAAAAGGCGACCGGGTTATTATTTATCTCCCCATGATCCCGCAAGCTGCTATTGCAATGCTGGCCTGCGCCCGCATTGGGGCAATTCACTCGGTCGTCTTTGGTGGTTTCGCAGCGCACGAACTGGCTGTTCGAATCGACGACGCGGCTCCCAAACTCATTATCACCGCGTCTTGTGGTATTGAGGGGACAAAAGTTCTGCCCTACAAACCTATTGTGGATAAAGCTTTGGCGGAAGCGACCTACAAGCCGCGTACCATTGTCTATCAGCGCGAGCAGTGCCAGGCAGAAATGCAGGAAGGTCAGGACACCGACTGGGAACAGGCGCTGACGACAGCAAGCCCTTTAGAAGCTATTCCTCTACCGGCAACTCATCCTCTTTATATTCTTTATACCTCGGGCACTACGGGCAAACCGAAAGGCGTTGTGCGCGACCACGGTGGCTATGCCGTTGCCCTGAATTTTTCCATGAATTACGTTTACGGATTAGAGCCCGGGGAAGTCTTCTTCACGGCATCCGATGTAGGCTGGGTCGTAGGTCACTCTTATATTGTTTATGGTCCCCTGCTTTTTGGGTGCAGCAGTGTACTCTACGAAGGCAAGCCGGTTAATACGCCAGATGCAGGAGCTTTCTGGCGCATCGTTCAGGACTATAACGTCAGCGCCATCTTTTCTGCTCCGACGGCTTTCCGGGCAATAAAGAAAGAAGATCCTGAAGGCGAATTTATTCAGCGCTATGACTTAAGCTCGTTGAAACGCATTTATATGGCAGGAGAGCGTTTAGATCCCGCTACCTATGAATGGACAACCGAATTAACCGACTTGCCGGTTTACGACCACTGGTGGCAGACCGAGAGCGGCTGGCCAATGTGCGCTAACCCTGTCGGTATTGGAGCAGTAAAAGTAAAACCCGGCTCTTCCACCTTTCCGGTTCCCGGCTACGAAATTAGTGTTCTGGATCCTCTCGGCAAAGGTTTAGGCAGCAAAGAAGAAGGTGCAATTTGTGTACGGTTGCCTTTGCCACCCGGTTGCCTGACCACCGTATGGGGCGATGAGCAACGCCTGCACAGCAGTTATCTCAACGCTTTCCCGGGTTATTACTGCAGTGGCGACGGGGGTTACATCGATGAACAAGGCTATGTTTTTATCATGGGCCGTACAGACGATGTAATAAACGTTGCCGGCCACCGTTTATCCACCGGAGAGATGGAAGAAATTCTGGCCGCTCACAAAGACGTTGCTGAATGCGCCGTTGTCGCACAACCCGATGAACTAAAAGGTGAGTTACCGGTTGGTTTCGTTATTCTTAAAAACTCTTCCACTATTGCTCACGAGCAATTACAACAGGAACTTATCCAGTCAATACGTGCAGAGATTGGCGCTATTGCCTGCCTGAAAACCTTACACATAGTATCCCGGCTACCTAAAACTCGCTCAGGAAAAATATTGAGACGTCTTATTCGGCAGGTATTACAGGGCGACGATGTTGCTGTTCCTTCAACCATTGATGATCCGTCAAGTATTGATGCTATTAAGGAAACCATGCGTTAAACTAGCGCCCTTTCTTTTAAACAGGATCAGGGTGTTATGACGTTATCGATTGTTGCGGTCATTATAGGTTTGGCTGTTTTGGTCTGGAGTGCTGACCGCTTTGTTGAAGGCGCAGCCGCAGTAGCAAGACATCTGGGCATGGCGCCATTAGTTATCGGTATGGTCATTATTGGCTTTGGTACATCGGCGCCGGAAATGGTTGTATCGGCACTGGCATCAATGCAGGGCAACCCTGCGTTGGCACTGGGTAACGCTTATGGCTCGAACATAACCAACATAGCACTGGTTTTAGGTATTACCGCTATGCTCGCCCCTATTGCGGTTAAATCTGTGGTTATACGTCGCGAGATGCCAGTTCTAATAGCCATAACCCTGTTAAGCGCTGTATTTCTGCTTGACTATCAAATCACCCGGCTGGAAGCCATTTTTCTGTTAGTTGTTTTTGTTGGCTACATGGGCTGGTCTGTATGGATAGGTTCAAAAAGCAGCGACGACAGCTTAGCCGCAGAGTTCACCGAAGAACTCGACTCTAACCCTCTGCCAATGAAACCCGCCATTATGTGGCTTATTGTTGGCTTACTACTGCTCATTGTCAGTTCACGTGCTTTAGTCTGGGGTGCCGTGAACATAGCGGTGTCACTTGGCGTCAGCGATTTAGTCATCGGTTTGACGGTGGTCGCCATTGGTACCTCCTTACCAGAGCTGGCTTCAGCCATTGCGGCAACCCGCAAGAATGAGCACGACCTGGCACTGGGTAACGTTATCGGCTCGAATATGTTTAACACCCTAGCCGTCGTCGGTATTGCCGGTGCTATTGAACCGGTTTCGCTTGAACCTCTGGTGTTAAGCCGCGACTGGGTTGCCATGGCGGTACTGACATTGCTGCTAATGGTCTTTGGTATTCGCAAGGCACGGCAAGGTCGAATTAACCGCGTGCACGGTTTTATCTTTATCTGCCTGTACTTGCTCTACACCTTATACTTGTTGAAAACCGGCTTCATCGCCCCTCAATAAACACTATTGCAAATCGTTCGCATTTAACATAGACTGTCACTATCAAGTGAGGTGATAGTCTATGTATGTTTGTCTTTGTAAAGGTATTAACGATAAAGTCATCCATCAGGCCGTAGTTTCTGGTGAGGTGAACTCAATGCGAGACTTACGCCAGCAATACGGTGTAGCCTCACAGTGCGGGTGTTGTAAAAGCTGCGCCAAAGATGTTCTTCACGAAGCCCTCGAGCAACGTTCTAATCAAGCAGGTAAAGAGACTCAACTTCCGGTTTCCGTATGCTACACTTAATTCATACCTAGTGAATTAAGGAGTAATACGGCTATGAAAGGTGATGCTAAAGTCATCCAGCAACTGAATAAAATACTGACGCTCAAACTTACCGCCATTAATCAGTACTTTCTTCATGCCCGCATGTATCGTAACTGGGGCTTTGAAAGTTTGAACAAGCCTGTTTATAAAGCCTCTATTAATGAAATGAAGCACGCCGATGTGCTTATCGAACGCATTTTATTTCTGGAAGGCATTCCTAATTTGCAGGAACTCGGTAAGTTATACGTTGGTGAAGACCCAAGAGAAATGCTGGAAATGGACCATAAAGTCCAGTTTAATGATGTCAGCGCAATACGCGAAGCCATAAAAGAGAGTGAGATACACAAAGACTATGTCAGCCGTAACGCTTTACGCGATATTCTCGACTCGCAGGAAGAACATCTAGACTGGATTGAAACTCAAATCGATTTGATATCGCGCCTGGGCAACGAGGTCTATTTGCAAACCAAAATTCAAGGAGCTGAATAATGCGCAGAGATAACAATGTAGTTGAGCAACTCAACCGTCTTCTGGCTTTTGAGTTGACTTCTATTGACCAGTACACCTCACATTCTCGCCAATACGAAGACATGGGTTTAATGAAGCTTTATGAGCGCATTAACCATGAAATTGACGACGAACGCGGCCATGCGGACTTGCTCATTCGCAGAATTTTATTTCTGGAAGGCAAACCCAACATGAGCAATCGCGAACCACATACCATAGGTTCGGATGTCCGGGAGATGCTGGAAAATGATCTGAAGCTTGAGCACAACAACGCCAAAACACTGCGTGAAGTCATTGAATACTGCGAAGAAGTTGACGATTACGTTACCCGCGAAATGCTGGTCGGTATTTTAAAAGATACCGAAGAAGATCACGCGTACTGGCTACAGATACAGCTGAACTTAATGGATCGACTGGGTGAGCAGCTCTATTTACAAAGCATGATGTAAATACAGTTCTCATACAGCCCCCTCTTTCTGCAGACACAAAAAAACCGCCTCAAGGGCGGTTTCTTTTGTATCTGGCGGAGAGAGAGGGATTCGAACCCTCGATACGTTGCCGTATACACACTTTCCAGGCGTGCTCCTTCAGCCACTCGGACACCTCTCCAGAACGGCCGCTATGGTAGGGGTTTTAGCCGTTCTAATCAAGGGGTTTAAGCAATTTTAAAGCGTTTCATGCCATTATTTAATCGTTTTGCCAGTTCGTTCAGCTCACGGCTGGCTTCACTAATTTGCTCTGAGCCTGCTGCGGTTTGCTCAGCAGCCTGAGTAATGGATGTGAAGTTCTGGTTTATCTCTTCCGCTACGGCAGTTTGTTCTTCCGCTGCAGTCGCAATTTGCGCGTTCATGTCGCTCATTTTTGCAACCGAGCTATTCACGGCATGCAGAGACTTACCGGCGGAGCGCGCCTGTTCAACACTTTCTGCGGCTTTTCCTCTGCCTTTTTCCATAACGGTAACAGCGTCGTTGGCACTCACTCGCATGGTTTCAATTAAGCTTTGAATATTACGGGTTGAGTCCTGAGTTCGGTTCGCTAGTGCGCGGACTTCATCAGCAACCACCGAGAACCCGCGGCCATGTTCGCCGGCACGGGCGGCCTCAATTGCGGCATTCAACGCCAGTAAATTGGTCTGGTCAGCAATGCCTTCTATCACTTCCAGTACTTTATGAATTTCTGCCGTGTTATCAGACAACTGACCAATAACTTTTGACGCACCTTCAACCTGGTTTGCCAGCTCTTCAATAGATCGTATGGTCGCTTCAACTTCACGGCTACCACCAACAGTCTCTTTATCAGTGTCGTCCGCCAACTGAGCCGCCTGCTCTGTATGCTGAGCAACTTCCCGCACCGTCTGTGCCATCTGATGAATTGCCGTTGCACCCTGAGTGGTCTGCTCTTGCTGCTGAACCACTAATTGCTGGTTATCATTCGCGGTTTCAGACAACTCGTTCGATGAGTTCAGAATCGTATCTGCGGAGTCATTAACATCCTGCAGAATTTCTCTAAGTTGACGAGCCATGCGGTTAACGTCCGCCATCATGCTATCTTCATAGCGTGTCCGGGTTGAAACCGTTAAGTCACCGTCTGCAATGCGCTGCAATACCTCGGCGGCCTCTTCGGGCTCACCGCCTATGGTATGAGTCAGCTTGGCCACTATCCGCCAGGCTGCTATACCACCACTAATAATGGCAAAAGCAGTCACCCACCACATTAAAGTGGCGAAATTTGCACTGCGGTCCATAACACCTTCGGTACCTGACGCTATATTCTGCTCCTGATAGTCGATGAAGGTATTAATACGATTCAGCCATTCAGCATAAACCGGAGACAGTTCATTCAGTACGTATTCCTGCGCCTGTTGTCGTTGACCTGAACTCAGCAAACGCTCTGTTTCATCCGCGGCGGCCAGTCCACGCACTTGTACGTCTTCAATAGCAGCCAATAATTTACGTTCTTTGCTGCTAACTAAAGTGCTGTCAGAAAAAATAGCACTCATACCCTTATCTGCTGTGTTGTAATTCGCCTTTAAATCATCAATTAGCTCACGCAGCGGAGGGCGATCCGCGGCATCATCCACAAGTACTAAATCGCGCAGAGCAATAGCACGGTCATGGACACTGCCACGGTAATTAATAGCAAAGCGTTGTTTTTCACTTCCTACTTCATTCACTCTTGTTAGTGTTTTATCGATTTCGCTAACCTGATACGTACCGACAATGGTCGTTATAACAAGTAACAGCAGAATAAAGGCAAACCCCGCGTACAACCGATTTGCTATGGTCATGTAATGCTCCAGAAAGTGATGATGATATATTTATCTATGTAATTGAACGATTATACTAATAAGGTTCAAAGATGGATCAAAAAAATTGATGTATTGACGAGGGTATAATCGAAATGTTCAATTATTGTTTGATAAGCCAACGGAAAATTCTGAGCTGACTGGGTACATAGAAAAGATACTCAGGATGCCACTGTACGCCAATAATAGTTTGTTCGGTCTGCCCTTCAGAAGCCTGTAGAAAACCATCGAGATCCCAACCCACAGCAAGCATCCCGACGCCAGTTTGCTTCACAATTTGTGAATGCAAACTGTTAACTCGCAGTTTTTGTTTTTTACAAATTTTCGCCAACTGGCTCCGGGGCTCAATAAATACCTGCTTAGTTGGCAATAACCCGGGTCTGTTATAGGTTAGCTGTCGTAGCTCCCTAATATTCTGGTTCAGTTCACCACCCAGCACCACATTAATCAATTGTGAACCACGACAAATACCTAACAGAGGCTTTTTTTCTTCCAGAGCCCAGCGTATCCAGGCAATTTCAAGCTCATCTCTGTCGGGGTCGTATTCGCCGTCACGCTCCGGTGGTTGATTATACTCGGATGGACTAATGTCATCGCCGCCGCCAATAATCACGGCGTCGACTCCTTCGTGGTCACAGCTGTGTCTGACACTCGCGCGCACAGGAGTTGCCCCAAGACACTTAAGAATAAGCCAGGTACACCACCAGGAAGGAGACCACCGTCTGGCGGTTCCTGTTACAACCACTCGCGGTCTTTGAGCCATTGCTGCAACCTTTCCTTCCAGTCTTTTTCTGAAACCCCTATTAGCGGGCGTTCAGCATCAGTGAACGCTTGCTTCCAGTAATCTAAAGCCTGTTCGTCGTTCGCCAGAGCATCCACTATCCACCAAATTTTCCATGGTTCGGTTAAATCCCAGTCAGGGTGTTCAAGCTGACAATTCGGTAAACGATAATGAAATGTCGGGCGGGCTTTAATCTTATTATCTTCCACCGCTTTCATAATTTTTTCTTCATTCAGAAAAGCAAACAGCGGCAACATATCCAGCGCCCGGTTACGGGTGGCATTATGTTCCAGATAATCATTAATTAGTTGCTCCCGGCTTACCTCCTGCTGAGAAACCAGCAAGCGAATGTAGGCTTCAGGATATTTATCAATATAAGGACTCAGCTTTCGTGTTGTATCAACCCGGTGAGCCTCTACCAGCCACCATTGCAACAAAGAAAATGCCTGCAAATAACGCAGCAGGACATTTGGCTCTAACGACGGCACCTCCGGGTTAATATGCACACCATAAGCAGCAATCCAGGACTCATCAGTGCCCTTCGCACCTGCTTCCCGTAAAGCATCGGTCACAGGAATTAACCGCTCACACTGCTCAAGAGTCAATGGCGGGCAAACAATTTCGATAGGTACCAGGTTCTCAGCTATGCTGCCTAACTCGCGCACCCAGGCAGAATTGTCTCCGCCTTCTGCTTTCGCTTTTCGCTTTAAATAGTCCCAGTCTATCTCAACTGTAAATGAACCCAGTTCATCCACTTCAACTTTTTGTTCCGCTTTAGAGACCGCAACCCGTTTCCCCGACAACTGTTGTTGCAGAACTTCGACAGTTCTCTCCAGAGTTAAACCGCTAAACTCCAGTTCGAAACCGACTCTTCGGTCTTCCCCTTCATAATTTAGCGGCTCGGTTAATGCTTTGAACAACGTTTTACTCAATAGAAAATGTCCCCGCTGGTCCCGGAAATACAACTGGGCTTTCAAAGCCATCGTTACTGACACTAGCTACACCGAAAATGTAATTATCGATCACCACATTCTCCAGTGTGTATTCGTTTACGTTACCCACATAGCGGCTGAACTGCCACTGAGGAGCACTGGTTAAGCGCCAGTAAACTTTATAACCCGCAATATTTTCTTTATCTTCCTCTTGCGCCGTCCAGCGCAGGGTTGTATCCGGTTTTACTGCACCTTCTATTTCGACATTAGCAGGAGGCCTTGGCGCCCAAGACATGCTTGCCATAGAAACCGCGTTCAGCGCTGTCAGTTTAGCGGCGTAGTCAAAGTCTACGCCATCGATGGTATCGCCATATTCAATGCCATCTTCCACACGAAGGTCCTGGTGCTGACGGTTATAATTTTCGTTGGTTTCCATAATGCGGATACCGGCATAGCCTAAATCATTAAAAGGTCTATGATGCCCACCACGACCAAAGCGATCTAAGCGATAAACAATCATAGTGTCTAAATTATTGATGTAACGATCAGCCACTGTATCAATGTAGCGGGCTAAGTTGCGTGAAGGAGAATCCACTTCGCCACCATAAAAACGGCGCATGGTTGCTTCGCGATCCGATTCATTCATACGGGTGCCTTCAGCAAAAATACGTGCAGTGGTGTTATCAATAACCCCGTTAATACCTTCAATATTACCAATCATGTCATTATTAAGCACAGCGGTCAGATGCCAGTCGTCATCTTTCGCTTTTTTGGCCAGAATTTTGCCGCCAAACAGACCTTGTTCCTCGCCTGCCAGTGCCGCATAAACAATAGAACCATCAAATTCGTACTGGGTTAGCACTCGTGCCGCTTCTAACGCGCCAGCGACACCAGAGGCATTATCGTTTGCGCCCGGGGCGTCGGAGGTATAATCCATGACATCACTAACTCGCGAGTCGATGTCCCCGGACATCATCACATAACGATTAGGGTCTGTTTTACCACGCTGAACCGCAATGACACTTTTCACTTCCACAGGGTCAGGTATGCGCTCTTCTCCCGAAATCGTGTCGCTGACGTACATCACTTCAAGGCAACCACCACAGGCTTCGGATATGCGCTCAAATTCAGCATAAATCCAGCGCCGCGCAGCACCAATGCCTCGCGTATCAGATTCCGTTTCAGATAAGGTATGGCGCGTGCCGAAATCCACCAGCGTCTGAATATCGCTTTCAATGCGATCAGCCTGCATGGCACCGGCTATTTCATGTAACTTTTCCTGCTCTTTATAGTCAATGCTATCCTGAGCGATAGCACTCAGCGGAGTGGCTAAACCAACACTTACCGCCAGTAATGAACTTGTCCACGATTTGAACATAATTGAATACCTGTTAATTAATGAGCTTGTTTGGATTATGCGGTATATAACGCAGGATGGAAAGCCACGCGCAGGAGCAGCAAACGGTAACCTTTATAACTGCTCCGTTAGTTGCGCAAGCCCGCTTAGAGTCTGAGTCACGTCTGTCAGGGTTATGACGCCGCGCAGTTGTTTAAAACTGGATTCAAGCTCCTTTGCGCGATGCGGCAGGTAGCGTTGAATATAAGACAAATCTGTCGTCAACCCGGCTGCTATTTGATGCTGACATGGCTGCCCTGTTACCAGCAGCGCAAGAAAGTTATCATCCTCGTCAAGAAAACGAATGTATTCTGCCGCCTCTTCAAAGCTGTCGTACTCGCTAATTTCCCGCCCCATAACGCCGTCTTTCTGAGTGGCCTGAGTAACTCTTAACAGTAATATACGCGGCGACAAGTTGCTGTTCTCAGACACTCGACGCAATGCCTTTCTTAGCTCGGAGCTCAGCCGCCGTCCGCCGAGTAAGCGTTCGTTGTTTGCTAACCAAAATTCAGTATCATCAAACAATTTCGGTAAGCCTTCAGAAACGGGCATTAATGCGGCCAGCTGAGGCTCCCAGTCAACGCCGCTTTTATACAAAAATAAGGCGCTGGATAAAGCATAACGAAACATGTTCTGCTCAGCTGACGCTTCAGGACTAAGCAGTTTACAACTCAGTGCTTTAGCTCCTTTGGTCTGGTATTCCTGTAGTACCGATAATTTCAGCTTCTCATTGGAATGTTCGCGCCAAAGTGGAGTTTTTATCGCATTAAATTCGCCGTAGACTAGCTCATCGTCTTTGCTGTGAGTGAGCGTCAGTTGATAACACCTTGCCCCATAACCTGCCGCACGCAATGCGTTCAACGTAGCAATTAAGCTTTTTTCTTTTTGTATAGCCTGCAGCGGCAGTAAGTACTCACGCCAGACTTTATTTATGGGCAGGCTAATACGAAACAAGGTAACTTGCCGCCTTGTGGGTTTCCTGGCTTTTCGCAACTCATTTATCACAGACTGAACCCACGGTTGCTCAATAAGCTCCGCAATAAGGTCACCCTGATGTTGCTGCCAGCTGTTCAGCAGGGTCTGATTTGATTTTGTCTGAACTAAAGCGCAGCACCCTGAGCCATCTTTTAAAATGAATGGCACAGCCTGAACAGCATCAAACCAACAACTTTCATGCACCCGGGCTGTAACCCTCTGGGCTAAATGCTCAACATTGACTTTATAGCGACGCCGGGACTTGTTCAACATAGCCGCTAAAAACCGACCAAGTTCGTCATCGCCAGTTTCATCCATGCGCCTTAAACGTAAGTAAAGACAAAAGTCTTTTTCTTTAAGCCCTACTACCCGGTATTCGTATTCCTGGGTTGCGTCAAACACAAAGTCGTCGCTAAGCCCTGAAAAGTAAACCTTTACGCGTGCATACTTCAAGCCGGTTAGTTGAGGATCAAAACCTAGCTTTAGCTGCAGTCCATTATTAGAGATGTCCACAGTCATAGCGCTGAATTCCTGGCCATCGGCCAGTTCCATGGTCACAGCGCTGACCAGGTTAATCCGTTGCTCACAACGTTGGTACTCACGCCCGGCCACGAAACTGGCAAGCGCCTTCTCTTGTTCCTGCTGGGCTAAGGCTTTGTCTTCCGCTAACTGCTGATGCTGTGTTTTCAACGCTAATATTTGCTGTTTCGTGTCGTTTGTAAAAACACCCTTATACAGTCGTAAGCCGTCTTCAAATAATCGTTTCGCAGCTAAATCAAAATAATGTACGCGCCCCTGAAAAGGGTAAGCTTCAATTTCGGACTGAATTTTCTTGCGAAGATCTATAACACCCAAAGCTGGTTTCGCTAACTCGGTAATGCGCATACGCGCCTGCAGCCTCTCGGGCCCGCTAAGATGTTTTGTTTTACGTTTAAACAGAGACTCAAATTGAGAGCGGTGATAATCTGTTTTAAGCTCATCAATCAGACTTTCTATTGAAGGGTCACTGCTCATAATGGGCTATTGTTCAGTATCTATATTAAGTTCAACATTTCTTTTACATTAACGCCAAGAGGATCTTCATGCAAACGCTTTTACTCGGTTACGGCGATATTGCAGACCGCGTTGCGCAACGGCTGAGCGGGCAAAACGAGCAAGTCACCGGAGTTTGCAGAACCCCGGAGAGCAAGCCGGTACGCCAGGGGGTCAATTTAGTTGCAGCAGACTTAAACAGTGAACAAGAGCTTTACCAACTGTTCCAGAATAAATGGGATAATGTTGTCATTACCCTGACTCCTGCAAAAGGCGCAGAAGATAGCTATCATCAGGGCTATGTCGTTCCCTGTCGTCACCTGCAACAGGTACTGTCGCAGCAAAGGCATCAGCCTAATATTATTTACGTTTCCAGCACCGGCGTTTACGCACAACGCGACGGCGAGTGGATTGATGAAAACAGTGCAACCGAGCCTACGTCAGACTCCGGTAAAGCTCTATTACAGGCTGAATCCATTATCAATGCCTTACCGGGGCAAACCTCAATTCTTCGTTGCAGTGGTATTTACGGCGAGGGACGTGACTTTTTATTGCGTCAATTAACTCAGGGCAATGTCCAGCTTCGTGACAGCTGGACTAACCGCATACATCAGGACGATGTCGCTGGCTTTATTGTGCATTTACTTACCCAGGTTAATCAGCCCAAACCTGTTTATTTAGTTAATGACGATGAACCGGTCAAACAATACGAAGTTTATCAGTGGCTGGCTGAGCAGCTTGGAATTGAGCTGGCAGGAAACATTAATAAAAAAGTTGGTCCCAGAGGCTCTAAACGCTGTATGAACAAGGGTTTGAAAGACAGTGGTTACCAACTTCAGTATGCGAATTTTCGCGAAGGTTATGCGCCGGTTATTAAACAATGGCAGCGCTGATTGCGCTGCCCATAACTTATACGGCGTCGAAATAATCCAGCATTCCCTCGGCGGCGTTGCGTCCTTCTGCTATCGCCGTCACGACCAGATCGGCGCCGCGCACCATATCGCCACCGGCAAATATTTTCGGGTTGCTGGTTTGCATCGCAAACTCCGTGTCGCCAGTGGCCAGCACAGTGCCCCAGTCGCTTAGCTCCACTTTATGTTGTTGTAACCATTCCGGCGGGCTGGGCTGATAGCCAAAAGCAATAATCACCGCCGTTGCAGGCATTATGAATTCTGAATCCGGCACAGGTTGTGGACGTCTGCGGCCATCCGCGTCCGCCGGGCCAAGTTCAGTACGCATCATTTTCACGCCGCTAACCTTACCCGAATTGTCTGTGACTACTTCCAGCGGCTGCAGGTTAAACTCAAAAGACACGCCCTCTTCGCGAGCATTCTGCACTTCTTTGCGCGACCCTGGCATATTACCTTCGTCGCGGCGATAAGCGCAGACAACCGAACTCGCTCCCTGCCTGATTGAGGTTCTGACGCAGTCCATCGCAGTATCGCCACCACCAAGCACAACCACGGTCTCGTCTTTCACATCAATAAGTGGATACTGAGACATAGGCTCATGAGCCATAAGCTTTTGTGTATTGCCAATGAGAAACGGCAAGGCAGGATAAACTTCATCTGCATCCAGGCCTTTTAGTTTTCCATCCAGCGCTTTATAAGTCCCCAGAGCTAAGAATACCGCATCATAATTGGCTTCCAGCTCAGCAAAACTGATGTCTTTACCCACTTCGACACCCAGCTTAAACTCAATACCCATGTCGGTGAATATTTCACGACGCAACGTCATGACCGCTTTATCCAGCTTAAATGGCGGAATGCCGTAGGTTAGCAGGCCTCCAATTTCCGGGTAACGATCGTAAACGACAGCTTTGACACCATTACGCGTCAATACGTCGGCACAGGCAAGACCTGCAGGCCCGGCTCCAATGACAGCAACCCGTTCCTGACGCTGAGTCACACCGCTTAAATCTGGTCGCCACCCTTGTTTAAAGGCTTCGTCGACCATTTGCTTTTCAATACTGCCAATAGTTACTGCGCCGAAACCGTCATTCAGCGTACAGGCTCCTTCACACAAACGATCCTGCGGACAGACCCGACCACAAACCTCAGGCAGACTGTTGGTTTTATGCATCAGTTCAGCGGCTTCAATAACCCGCCCTTCATTGGCCAGCTCCAGCCACTGAGGAATATAGTTGTGAACCGGGCATTGCCACTCACAATAAGGGTTTCCGCAGTCCAGGCAACGATCTGCCTGGCCTTTTAGCTGCACGTCAGGCATTGGATCATAAACTTCTTTAAACTCAATGCGGCGCTCTTCAACCGGACGTTTCGGCGGATCAATGCGCTGCACGTCCAAAAACTGATAAATATTTTTGTTCATTACATCACCTGCACACGTAATTCTGCGGTTGACCGCGCCCGATGCCCTAAAAGCTCTTTCACATCTGCTGCTTTTGGTTTGACGATATAAAAGCTGTCCACTACTTGCCCGAAGTTGTTTAATAACTCGCGCGAGTAGTGACTTCCCGTTGCTTCGTGATGCTCATGAATTAAACCACGCAAGTGTTCCTGAATGATCGGGGTATCCACTGCAACGGCCTCAACCAATTCGTGGTTAAGCCGACGATGTAAGTCGCCGTCGCTGTCTCTTAAATAAGCGAAACCGCCTGTCATGCCGGCACCGAAATTGATGCCACACTCCCCCAGTACCACCACAATACCGCCGGTCATATATTCACAACCATGGTCACCAATACCCTCTACCACAGCTGTCGCGCCGGAGTTACGCACCGCGAAACGTTCACCGGTACAACCGGCAGCATAAAGTTTTCCGCCAGTCGCGCCATACAAACACGTATTGCCCATAATGACTGCTTCGTGCGTGTTATAACGACAGCCTGCTGGCGGCTTAATAGTAATTTCACCGCCGGCCATACCTTTCCCAACGTAGTCGTTGGCGTCTCCGGTCAGGTGAAGCTTTAAGCCTCCGGCATTCCATGCACCAAAGCTTTGTCCGGCGGTACCAATAAAGCCTAAGGTAATTGGCGCAACCGCCATTCCCTGATTTCCATGCTGGCTGGCAATGTAACCCGATACACTTGCAGCAACCGAACGGTCGTAATTACGGATAGTCAAAGACCAATGACCTCCGCTGCGCTTATAGATAGACTCCTTGCACAACTCCAGCAATCGCTGGTTCAGCTGGCCCTGATCAAACGGCGGGTTCTTCTCGGTGCAGTATAAAGAATGCTCCGAACGAACCCCGGCTGAATGCAGCAAAGCATTTAACTGTAACTGCTGCTGACGTTTGGTTTCACCAGTCAGCCGTTCCAGTAGGTCAACCCGGCCAATAGCGTCGGTTAACTTTTCCAGCCCCAATTGAGCGAGAATGTCACGCACCTCTTCCGCCATAAACTCAAACAGTTTCACCACGCGTTCCGGCAAGCCGGAGAAATGTTCCCGTCGCAGGGTTTCATCCTGAGTGGCGACGCCTGTTGCACAGTTGTTCAAATGACAAATGCGTAAATACTTACAGCCCAGAGCAATCATAGGGGCGGTGCCAAAACCAAAGCTCTCAGCGCCTAAAATAGCCGCCTTCACAATATCCATACCGGTTTTTAAGCCGCCATCGACTTGCAACCGAATTTTGTGGCGCAAGTTATTCGCCACCAGGGCTTCATGCACCTCAACCAGACCAAGCTCCCAGGGCGAGCCGGCATACTTGACCGAGGTCATGGGGCTGGCACCGGTTCCGCCATCGTAGCCGGACACAGTAATTAAATCGGCGTAAGCTTTAGCAACCCCCGTAGCAATGGTGCCAATGCCAGGCGTAGAAACCAGCTTGACTGAAACTAAGGCTTTAGGGTTCACCTGCTTTAAGTCAAAAATCAGCTGAGCTAAATCTTCAATGGAATAAATGTCGTGATGCGGCGGCGGCGATATCAGGGTAGTACCAGCAACTGCATAGCGCAGTTGGGCAATTTCCGCTGTGACTTTTTCGCCGGGCAACTGGCCGCCCTCACCGGGTTTGGCTCCTTGCGCAACTTTTATCTGTATAATATCTGCATTAACCAGATAATGAGGCGTGACGCCAAAACGTCCCGAGGCCACTTGCTTAATTCGCGAGTTTTTTGCGTTGTTAAAGCGTTTCGGATCTTCTCCGCCCTCACCTGAGTTTGAATGCCCGCCAATAGTATTCATAGCAATAGCTAAGGCTTCGTGAGCTTCGGCACTTAACGCGCCTATCGACATAGCTGCGGTATCAAAACGCTGAAACAGAAGCTCTTTAGCTTCTACTTTTTCTTTTTTAATTTTTGCCTTTTCAGGCAATTTGATGCTGAGCAAGTCACGCAGGTGAGTCACCGGCCTCTCGTTAACAAACTTAGCGTAAACGTCGTAATCTCGCTGCTCGCCTGTTGCCACCGCGCGTTGCAGCGACGTCACAACATCCGGGTTATAAGCGTGATATTCCCCACCATGCACATATTTCAGTAAGCCGCCCTGAGCCAGTTTTTTTCGTGTTAACCAGGCGCGGTGAAAGCTCTGCTGAAGATCCTGCTGTATATCGTCAAATCCGGTACCATCAATGCGTGCTGGTACGTTCTCAAAGCATAGACGGCGCACATCTTCGTTCAGCCCAACCGCCTCAAACAAGGAGGAGCCCCGGTAACCTGCTACGGTCGCAATACCCATTTTCGAGAGTATTTTCAGTAAACCTTTATTCAGGCCTTTACGGTAGTTAAGCAGCGCTTCTTTTATATCCAGTGTGACTTTGCCCCGGGCCACCAGTTGTTCCACGGTTTCATACGCAAGGTAGGGGTAAACCGCAGTGGCACCTAAGCCTATTAACACGGCCATATGGTGCGGATCACGTGCGGAAGCGGTTTCAATAATAATGTTTGAATCACAGCGAAGATCATTCTTCACCAGCACTTGTTGCACCGCCCCAACGGCCATGGCTGCCGGTATCGTCAGCTGTTCTCGCTGTAAATCCCGGTCACTGAGAACCAGAATAACCGTTTGCTCATCCTTAACCGCGGTTTTTGCCTGCTCAACCAGGCTATCGATGGCTTGTTGTAAATTCTGCTGCTCTGGTTTAAAACCCAGCGACAAGGTGGTTGCCCGGTAATGTTGTTCATCAAGTTCCCGTAGCTGCTTTAAATCGGTGTACATGAGGATAGGAGATTCAAATACTACCCTGTCGGCATCGCCGGATGCCTCGTTAAATACATTATGCTCACGGCCTATGATAGTGGAAAGCGACATAACATGGCGTTCACGGATAGGGTCAATAGCCGGGTTAGTCACCTGAGCAAACTGCTGCCGGAAATAGTCGTAAAGCAAACGCGGCTGCTTTGAAAGCACGGCGGTGGGTGTATCGTCCCCCATAGAACCCACGGCTTCCTGACCATCTTTCGCCAGAACACTGATAATTTGCTGTATTTCTTCTTCGGAGTACAAATACGCTTTATGAAAAACCAGCATGGTCTCGTCGTCATACAAACGCTTACCCAGCTTGTCGGCGTGGCTGCGTTCAAAGGGTATTAAGTGACGACGGTGTTGTTCCAGCCATTGTTTATAAGGGTGACGCTGCTTGAGTTCTTCTTCAATTTGGTCGTTATACCAAATTTTGCCGGTATAGGTATCCACCGCCATCATTTGTCCCGGCCCTAAGCGGCCTTTTTCAATCACTTCCTGCTCGTCGTAATCCCAGATACCCACTTCGGAGGCAATGGTCAGAATACCCGAACGGGTCAAAACATACCGCGCCGGACGCAGACCATTTCTATCCAGACTGCAGGCCACATGCCGACCGTTACTCATAACCACGCCGGCAGGCCCATCCCAGGGCTCCATATGCAGGGAGTTAAACTCGTAAAAGGCACGCATGTCATCAGACATGGTGGCATCGCCCTGCCATGCTGGTGGGATCAACAGGCGCATTGCCCGGAATAAATCCATGCCGCCAGCCAGCAATAGCTCCAGCATATTGTCTAAAGACGCAGAATCGGAGCCTGACAGTCCCACCAGTGGCTTTGCGTCCTGTAAGTCAGGCAGTAAGGGGGTCTGGAATTTATAAGCTCTTGCCTGCGTCCACTGTCGATTCCCGCGTATAGTATTAATTTCGCCGTTGTGGGCAAGGAACCGGAACGGCTGAGCCAGCGGCCAGCGCGGTTCCGTATTAGTAGAAAAGCGCTGATGGAAAACACAAATAGAGGTTTTCATTTCGGCATCGGCTAAGTCAGTGTAATAAGCCGGCAAGTCAGCTGCCATCATCAGGCCTTTATAGACTAAGACCAGACTCGACAACGAGGAAATATAGAGCTCATCCTGATTAGGCATCAGCTTTTCGACGCGTCTACGCGCCATATACAAGCGTCTTTCCAAATCTTTTTTACGCCAGCCCGGCGGAGCCGACACCAGAACCTGCTCAATAACCGGCTCAGACGATTTAGCGCCTTCACCCAGTACTTGGTTGTTGACCGGAACTTTACGCCAGCCAGTGACCGCTAAAGTCTCTCGTTGAAGCTCTTGCTCAATAAGGTGGCGGGCAGACTCGCGCTTATCCTTATCGCGACTAAAAAATACCATACCGACAGCGAATTTCTTACTGAGCTGCCAACCTTGAGTTTCTGCGTACTGGCGGAAAAACTGCTCGGGCATTTGCAGTAGTAGTCCGCAGCCATCTCCGGTTTTACCGTCGGCACCAATACCACCACGATGTTGCATACGGTCCAGCGCTTTTACTGCGGTAGAAATTAAACCTTGCTGAGCTTCGCCATTAATATCAGCGATAAGGCCGAAGCCGCAGTTATCACGGACATCAGCTGGATCATAAAGTCCCATGCTTATACCACTCGAATAATTATTCAATAAAGCTAGATTACCATGCAGGCATCAGCTTCGGTAGGCACTGGGGCTATTATTGTTACAAATATGTTGTATAGACAAAAAGTAAAAAGGCTCCCGAAGGATAATGCCGATCAGTTAAGAAAAATTTTAGCGATCGGTTGACCGATCCGGCAGAGACTTCAAAATCCGTAGTTAGGTTTTCTAACTACGGATTTTTTATGTTTCTGAGTCAAGCACTGGACCAACTGCAGGAGTTTACGCCGGATGATTTTAGTAAACTACCGGATCTGCTGGAGCCTGAGTTAATCGAACAATGCCTTGAAGACGCGGGCGTTACAACGGTACGCAAACGCCGTTTGCCAATGGACTTTATGGTCTGGGCGGTCGTAGGAATGGCATTATTTCGGGAAATGCCGATGCGTCAGCTCGTTTCACACCTTGATTTAATGTTGCCCGGCAAAAGACCTTACGTTGCGCCGAGTGCCGTAGTTCAGGCTCGTCAGCGTTTGGGGGCTAATGTTATGAAGCGTATGTTTGAGCTCACTAATGAGCTGTGGTTCGATAAACTACCGCTTTCTCACTGGAATAATCTATCGGTTCTGGCTGTCGACGGCACCGTCTGGCGTACACCGGACACACCGGAGAATGATGCTTCCTATGGGCGAACGGCTAACCAGCGGGCTGAATCCGACTATCCTCAAATTCGGATGGTGAATCAAATGGAAGTAAGCAGCCATTTAGTCACCTCGACGGAGTTCGGCAGTATTGCAGAGGTTAGTGAAGTAGACCTGGCAGCCCGGCTGATTGAACAGACGCCGGACCACTCACTGACGCTGTTCGATAAAGGGTTTTATGCGCTGGGTTTACTGGATCAATGGCATCGTGCCGGTGAGGAGCGCCATTGGCTTATTCCCCTCAGAAAAGGCGCACAATACTCTGTCAAGAAGTCTTTTAGCGACACGGACAAATTGGTAGAAATTAGGCTCTCACCACAAGCTAAGAAGAAGTGGGATAATGCACCGGACACTGTTCAGGCGCGTTTAGTGTGTAAGAAAATAGCTAAAAAAGAGGTTGCGATATTAACCTCAATGACAGACACGATGCGTTATCCTGAAGCCGATATCGTTGACTTATATGCTCATCGCTGGGAAATCGAGCAGGCTTACCGTGAAATGAAACAATATATGCTGAAGAGTGAGCTGACCCTGCGCAGCAAACGGCCTGACCTGGTTGAGCAGGAGTTGTGGGGCATGCTGGTCGCTTATAACTTATTGCGGTATATGATGGCGCAAATGGCCTATAGCCTGAAGCATATTGAGCCGAATCAAATAAGTTTCAAACAAGCCTCTCATTATCTGGTGGGGCAGTTACATATACTGGTACACATCTCACCCGGAAAAATACCCAAAGTCATGGAGCAAATGATGGAAATGGCCAGCGCATTCGTGCTGCCCGAAAGACGAGAGCGATATTACCCTCGTTCAATAAAAAGGCGGCCGCAACGTTATCCGATGCGACCGCCTTCTAAACCGACAGCCAGTTAGCTTAACTGACAAGCATTATCCCGAAGGAGCCTTTTAAATCACTTTAAAGTCGCTGCAAATTCCAGCATTCGGTCTAGCGGCACCATGGCTTTTTTGCCCAGAGCTTCATCGACATGAATCTCATGTGTTTCTCCACCGTCCGTTAACGCTTCTTCTATCGCTTTTAAGCCGTTCATTGCCATCCAGGGGCAATGCGCACAACTGCGACACGTTGCGCCGTTACCCGCAGTGGGGGCTTCAATAAAGGTCTTATTCGGTTGCAGCTGCTGCATTTTATAAAAAATGCCTTTGTCGGTAGCCACTATGAAGGTTTCATTTGGCAATTCCTGACTCGCCTTAATAAGCTGCGAGGTAGAACCGACCGCATCCGCCATCGCGACAATATTCTCCGGAGACTCCGGGTGCACGAGAATAGCCGCCTCGGGGTGAAGCTTTTTCATATCCTGCAGGGCTTTCGCTTTAAACTCATCATGCACGACGCAGGCGCCCTGCCACAACAACATATCAGCTCCGGTTTCCCGTGCAATATAACCGCCTAAATGCTTATCTGGTGCCCAAAGAATTTTTTCTCCTTTTGCATCCAAATGGTCAACAAGCTCAAGCGCCATACTGGATGTCACTACCCAGTCTGCACGAGCTTTTACCGCTGCTGAAGTATTCGCATAAACGACAACTGTCCGGTCAGGATGTTGATCACAAAATTCAGCAAATTTTTCTGGTGGACAGCCAAGATCAAGGGAACATTCGGCTTTCAATGTTGGCATCAACACTTCCTTATGAGGCGTAAGAATTTTAGCCGTCTCGCCCATAAAACGAACACCAGCTACAATCAGCTTCTTTGCCGGATGGTCGCGACCAAATCGAGCCATTTCTAAAGAATCGGCCACGCAGCCACCAGTTGCCTCGGCTAACGCCTGAATATCGGGGTCTGTGTAGTAGTGAGCCACCAATACAGCGTCTTCATCAATCAGAAGCTGCTTAATACGATTAATGGTTTCGGACTTCTCTTCCGCACTTAACGGTTTAGGCTTTGGCGGAAAAGTATAATCAAGGCTATCCAGAGTTTGAATCTCCGGTCATGATACTACGGCTTGTTTTCCAAGTGTTCTTAATAAGTGAGGACTATTATAGCGGAATTCAAGGGATGCTTATAGCTAAGTCAGTATCACTCTTAATTCATCAGTATGGTTTGAGTGGTTTTCTTAATGGGGTATTCAGTGAAGTGGTGGGTTGTGCAGGATTCGAACCTGCGACCAATTGATTAAAAGTCAACTGCTCTACCAACTGAGCTAACAACCCATATTCTGGTAAATATTTTTATCGGCGACGTGGTGGGTTGTGCAGGATTCGAACCTGCGACCAATTGATTAAAAGTCAACTGCTCTACCAACTGAGCTAACAACCCAACGCCAATAATATTGCCCGTTTCTGCTTGGCAACGGCGGCATAGTTTACTGAAATAGTGCGCGTATGCAACTGAAAATTGAAAAAAACTGTGCGACTGCTTAATTCACGAACACATGTTGCCCAGTTGTTACTGATTTAAGCGTTGTTTTGCCAAATTAGCTTCGGTACTTTCCGGGTATTCTTCAATCACTTGCTGGTAATAAGCTTTTGCATCTGCCGATTTATCTTGCTCACTGGCGATAGCACCAAGCTTTAATAAACAATCACCACGTTTATTACTGTCTGGGTAATCATTAACGACAGTTTCAAACTGTTGCTTTGCCTGATCGTATTGACGTTTGGCAAAAAACAGCTGACCTAACCAGTAGTGAGCATTAGGAGAGTAAGTCGAGTTTGGAAAGTTCTTCAGAAAAGACTCAAATGCGGGTATAGCTTCATCATAACGCTTATCCTCAAGGACTAAAGCTATCGCCTTGTCATAAGCATCATTCTCGCTAAGGTTTGGAGAATAGCTGCTATTGTCTGTTTGTGTCGGTACCTGCTCAAGGCTATTGTAATCGTTGCCGGCAGTTTCACTCTGGTTATTGCTCGACTTCAAATTACTGAAGCGACGATCAATTTCCTGATACAGCTCGCGCTGGCGTTGCAACAATTGCTCCAGACGGTACTCGTGCTCTTCCGTTATGCCCCTTAATTCAGCAACATCTTGCTGCAAAGAACCTAACTGATTAAGCATTTCAAGCTGAGCACTGGAACGGGCTTCGAGCATGCGCTCGATTTGTTCCAGTCGTTGCTCAACACCGCCTGAAGACGACAGTCCAGAAACAGGTGCCTGGGCCATAACAGCCCCAGGCACACACAAACATACAGCTAACAGCGTTTTTCTCATTACTATCCGTTACTTTTAAATTAGTAAACTAAAACAGCGCGACGGTTTTTCGCGTATGCGCGTTCGTTTGAACCATTTACCATTGGTTTTTCTTCGCCATATGAAACAGTCGAGGTTTGAGAATCCTGAACACCCAAGTTGTGCAAGTAGCTCTCAACTGCTTTAGCACGTCTCTCACCTAACGCGATGTTATACTCAGGCGTGCCGCGCTCGTCGGTATGACCTTCAATAACCACTTTCACAGACGGGTTTTTGACTAGGTAATCAGCGTGCGCCGACAACAGGTCGGTGTACTCTGACTGAACGTTAGATTTGTCAAAAGCGAAGTAAACGATGTGTTCTTTACGTAACGCTTCCATTTTTTGCTGACGTTCTTCTTCCATTCTTTGTGCGCGGTCTGCTGCACCAACTTCAACACCAGAGTCTTGCTCAGCTTGTTGATTGATTTCCTGACCTGCGCCCATACCTGAATCAGTTTCCTGGTTTGAGCTACAAGCGGCCAGAGTTGCCATTGGTACAACGATTGCCAGAGCTTTTAAAAGTTTATTAAGCTGCATCCTTTTCGTCCTTATCGTTTTTATCGAACAATTCAACCATTCAGGCTTTTGTTTTACATAAATGGCGACCAAGCCGGTGACTTAATTTCACCATCGGTAGCCGGTAATCGTGCTTTAAAACGCCCATCGATAGAAACCAAAGCCAGTACTTGTTTATTATTATGCGTTGTACTGTAAATAACCATACTGCCATTTGGTGCCACACTTGGTGACTCATCTAAAGACGTTTTCGTTAAAACTTGCATGTTTCCACGCGGAAACTCTTGCTTAGCGATATGATAGTTACCACGTGTCCGGTTCACTAAAATCATATCTTCGCCGGACGGCACTAAGGTACCACCTAAATTCTGCTCACCATCAAAGGTTAACCGACGAACCTGACCTGATGATAAATTTACGCTATATAGTTGCGGTCTGCCACCTCTTTCTGAGGTAAACACTAAAGATTCACCATCTGGCGTCCAGTTAGGCTCTGTATCAATCGTACGATTACGAGTAACACGTTGCAAGTCCTTAGTTTTAATATCAAACACATAAAGCTCAGGATTTCCATCCTTAGATAAAACCATAGCTAACTTTTTGCCATCTGGCGAGAAAACAGGGTTACCGTTTATCCCGGGGAACGACGTCAGCTTCTCGCGGCGGGTGGTATAAATATCCTGCATGAATATTTCTGCTGTTTTATTCTCGAAACTAACGTAAGCCAGTTTATTACCGTCAGGAGACCAGGCCGGAGACATCAACGGCTCGGGTGAACGTAGCAGTATTTTCTCGTTCGCACCGTCATAATCTGCAACCGCCAGTTTGTATGGATAGCGATCATCGTGGTTTACCGTGACATAAGCGATTTTTGTCATGAAAGCACCACGTTCGCCCGTTAACGCTTCGTAAGCAACATCTGAAATTCGATGTGCATAAGAGCGAAATTGATCACCATCAATAACGCTGGAGCGAGAATCAAGAACATGATCGTTACTCTGCACCAACTCGCCATTGCGTAACATCTGCGAATTACCGCCGGTAATTTGTCCCCGGAGTACATCAATAACTTCAAACTTAACCATGTAACGGTCAACTGAATACGGTTCTATTGAACCGACTAAAATAGCTTCTACGCCCATCTTAGCCCAAGCTGAGTAATCTATCTCGTCATCGGCAGCCGGGCGTTGTGGCATTGCACTTACAGGAATCGGATTAAATTTACCACTACGCATAAGGTCCGCAGCAATAACATCGGTAAGCTCGTTTGGTGCCTTTCCTTCACCTTTCCACTGAAAAGGCACAACCGCAATCGGCCGCGCCGTATCAATACCTTCCGTGATGACGATTTCCAGTACCCCTGCACGCACAAAAGCGGTTAGCGCAACAAAGAGTAAAATGCTTCTAATTAATATATTTTTCATCGGTCACCTTGTTACAACTGCGGTTTTACAGTCAATTTAATTGTACTCATTTGTTCATAAATTTCCGGATCTTCAGAAACCGGCAGCGTTGTAGCTTTTAATACGGCATTTTGTGCAGAACGACAAACGTTCGCATCGCCACTGCCCGTATCAACTGACTTAACGAATCCGCTAGGAGCTACTCTTATGGTTAACTCACATGACTTACCCTGCATTGAGTCATCAACATTCCAGTTTCGCTGAATAGTCTGCTGAATGAGCGCCTGATACTTTTCAACTTCACTCAGTACTTGCTGACGACGAGCAGCTTGTCGACGCGCCCGCTCTTCTTCCATTTCTTTTTGCAACTGAGCCTCACGTTCAGCCGCTTCACGCTGTTCTTGTTCACGTTTACGCTGCTCCTCGAGACGCTTACGACGTTCTTCTTCAGCCCGACGTTCAGCTTCTTCTGCTTCGCGTTTACGCCGCTCGGCTTCTTTCGCCGCAGCCTCAGCTTTGGCACGCTCCTGCGCCAGGCGTTCAGCTTCTTTCCTTTCTCGCTCTGCCTGTTTCCGTGCTTCCGCAGCTTCTTGTTTCTCTAGTTCCTGTTGACGCTCTATTTCTTTTTTACGTTGTTCTTCTCTTTCGCGTGCTTTACGCGCTTCCTCAGCACGCCGCTCAAGTCTCTCAATACGGCGTTGTTCAGCCGCCTCTTGCTCCGCTTTTTGCTGGCGAATTTTATCTGCCTGTTGTTGAACTTTGGATTTATCAACTGTGACTGCGCTAACAATCTCTTCTGACATATCCAGCTCGCTTTGATCTAAATTGACTTCCATCGCCTCCGGCGTCGAGGGAGTAAACTCAAAGCTAAATAACAACACACCCGCGATTGTAGCGTGTATAACAATCGAATATATCAGCGGTAAGGTTAAGCTATCTGATTTTGCCACAACTAATTATCCGACGAATCTGTCATTAAACCGACTGACGGCACACCCGCTCTTTGCAGTAACACCATCAGTTGCACAATTTGATTATAAGATACGGCACCATCACCATTGACCATAACCGGAGTATCAGGTTCAACCTGCAAATGAGCGGCAACCAAAGTTGCAAGTTCATCTGCCTGCATCGGCGTATCCTGGGAGTCACCCTGATTTAAATAATAGCGACCTTCAGCATCAACCGACGCCACTAAAGGCGGTTTACTCTCTTCAGAGAGAGGTTCGGCGGTTGCTTTCGGTAAATCAACTTTAACGCCCTGAGTAATCAAAGGGGCTGTTACCATAAAGATGATCAGCAGAACCAGCATCACGTCGATGTAAGGTACTACGTTAATTTCCGCAACCGGCTTACGACGCTTGCGCGGCATTACCATCATACCGTTTCGCCCTCTACTTTACTTTTGCCTGCCTGAGCCGAAGACTGCCGCTGTAAAATTGAGATGAATTCATCAATAAAGTTCATGTACTGATTATCAACTTTTTCCACACTAGTGGTAAATCGGTTGTAAGCAATAACGGCCGGTATCGCGGCAAAAAGACCCATCGCAGTTGCAATCAAAGCTTCGGCGATACCCGGTGCAACCATGGCCAGCGTAGCCTGTTGCACGGCACCTAAAGCGATAAAGGCGTTCATAATTCCCCATACCGTTCCAAACAAACCAATATAGGGGCTTATAGAACCAATAGTTGCCAGAATACCTAAGTTATTATCCAGCTTTTCGGTTTCTCGGGCGTGAGCTACGCGCATGGCACGAAACGCACCTTCAAGCATTGTCTGCGTATTTGTTGTTGAGTGGTTGCGCAGCCGAGCGTACTCTTTAAAGCCCGCGTGAAACAGTAACTCCATTCCTCGTGCATTTTTAGCACGAGCCGAGATTTCCTGATAAAGGCGTGCAAGATCGACGCCTGACCAGAATCTATCTTCAAACTTTAGCGCGTCATTTCGAGCCTGCTTCAACACTTTCTTGCGCTGAAAAATTAACACCCAGCCCCATACCGACATCGCCAGTAACATAACCATCACCAGCTTGACTAATAAACTGGCTTGCATGAATAAATCAATAAACGATAGTTCTGCTTCCACGCTTTAAACCCCTGACTGAATACGCGATATTATCGGTTCCGGAATAGCAACAGCTTTCATCGCCTGATTATCAACACAGGCTGCTAAAACAGTTGCCTGACAATGCACGCTGCCATCCTTCGCCAAAACTTGTTGTTCGAAAACCAAAGAGGCTTTCTTAATCTTTGTTACTTTAACAGTGACCATTAATTCAGCATTAAACTTAGCCGCCTGCCGTAAATCCAGTTCTACCTTGCGAACCACAAAGGCTATATTGTGAGCTAACCAGGTATCCTGTTCAATCCCTAATGATCGTAACCACTCTGTTCGAGCTCTTTCAATGAACTTGAGATAATTAGCATAATAAACGATACCACCTGCATCCGTGTCTTCGTAGTAAACCCGGATAGGCCATTCAAATTCATAATGAGACATTACCACCTCAAGTAAAGTTCCGAAAAGTTACCTTTGTGTAATATTTTGTAAAGAAGCCCCTAAAACCATAACTGGTTACTTTGTCAGCAGACTTTTTTTTATAACAGAATGAAAAGAACAAAATATCAACACCATGATTTTTAAGATATTTTCTTTTTTGTTACAAATATGTTGCGCTTTTTTTGAACAAATAATACAACTTCCGGATTAGTTATTGTAATGCGAACATCTAATTTTTCTTGTTTGATCAGAATCAGATTAACTTTATAATACTCAGCATATCAAAGACGAAGAGATTGGTTGTCACTTTTTCTGAGATTGTTTATTCAGTAATAGTTCCCTGGATTTAACTTCCTTCTTGTTGTTCTGTTTGCCCGCACATTGTGCGGGCTTTTTTTTACCTATTTTTCCGGCTTTAACCCAAAGTGCTGATAAGCTCTGGGAGTCGCTATACGTCCACGCGGCGTGCGTTGCAAAAAGCCCTGCTGAATCAAATAAGGTTCCAGAACATCCTCAATGGTATCTTTTTCTTCGCCTATCGCTGCCGCAAGGTTATCTAACCCCACAGGCCCACCCATAAACTTTTCCATAATGGCTAATAACAGCTTCCGGTCCATATAATCAAAGCCAGCCTGATCAACGTCCACCATGGTCAAAGCGGCATTGGCTGTCACTTCATCAACGTCGCCATTACCTCTGACTTCGGCATAATCGCGTACCCGACGCAATAAGCGGTTGGCTATACGCGGCGTACCTCTTGAGCGGCGCGCTATTTCACGGGCACCACCGTCGAGCATACGGACATTCATGAAGTGAGCCGAACGCCCAACAATATCGGTTAATTCATTAACATCATAAAACTCAAGGCGCTGCACAATACCAAAGCGGTCGCGTAGCGGTGACGTCAGCGCGCCAGCACGAGTGGTAGCACCAATGAGGGTAAAGGGTGGTAAATCTAATTTAATCGAACGGGCTGCAGGACCTTCGCCTATCATAATGTCGAGCTGGTAATCTTCCATAGCCGGATACAGAATTTCTTCGACAACCGGGCTCAAACGGTGAATTTCATCAATAAATAAGACGTCGTGTGCTTCGAGGTTGGTCAACAACGCCGCTAAGTCACCGGCTTTTTCCAGAACCGGACCCGAAGTTGTTTTAATACTCACATCCAGCTCATTCGCCACAATGTTCGCCAGCGTCGTTTTACCCAACCCCGGAGGACCAAAAATTAAGAGATGATCCAGGGCTTCCTGACGCTTGCGCGCGGCCTCAATGAAAATTCCCATCTGTTCAACGACATGCTTCTGCCCCGTATAATCCGCCAGAGTTTTAGGCCGTATGGCACGATCAACAGCCTCATCTTCACCCTGTACCTCGGGTTCAATGAGCCGCTGAGTTGGTATTTGATCGGCTTCTATCATGGGGCTTCCTTACGACAGCTGCTTTAGCGCCAGTCGAATCAAGGTCTCACTGTTATGTTCTGCAGAGTACACTTTTTGCAGGGCTTTTTCAGCTTGATTTTCTTTATAGCCAAGTGACTGCAAGGCGCTAATAGCATCGGTTCTTGCATCGGCCGGATGTTCTCTTGCATCCATACCCTGGCTATCCAGCGGTGCACGGTCGGTAAATGGCGTAGACGGCTGCCAGTCTTTGAGTCGGTCACGCATTTCAATAACCAGACGTTCGGCGGTCTTTTTGCCTACACCTGGCAATTTCACCAAACGAGTAACATCGTTTTGGTTCACAGCCATGACAAACTCATCTGCTGACATGCCGGATAAAATGGCCAAAGCCAGTTTCGGGCCAACTCCCTGAGTTTTCAGTAGTAACCGGAACAGCGAACGTTCTGAAGCAGAAATAAAACCATACAATAGCTGTGCATCTTCGCGCACCACAAAATGTGTGATTAATTTTATGGTTTCGCCCACCGGCGGCAATTGATAGAAGCAGGTCATTGGCAACTGAATTTCATAACCAATGCCCTGTACATCTAATACCACTTCCGGTGGTTGCTTGCTGGTAAGTACGCCCTGAATATGACCTATCACTTTTATACTCCGTTAACGCAAACGCCCTCGCACAGTTTTACGCGCGGCGCCTGCCATTTTAATCAGGTTTTGTGAACTGTGAGCATGACATAAGGCAACGGCAAGTGCATCTGCGGCATCTTCCTGAGGGCAACGCTGCAGATTCAGTAAGGCCATAACCATATGCTGAACCTGAGACTTTTCTGCACCACCATTACCCACTACAGACTGTTTGATTTGTCGGGCTGAATATTCCGCTACCGGAAGCTCTGCACAAGCAGCAGCCACAATAGCCGCCCCACGCGCCTGCCCAAGCTTTAAGGCAGAATCCGGGTTCTTTGCCATGAACACTTGCTCTATTGCGAATTCGTTCGGCTTAAACTGAGTAATGAGTTCACTGACGCTGTCATGAATGCGACGCAGCTTTTCCGCCAGGGTTAAAGGCTCTTTAGTGGTACCAATAACCTTGATACAACCACTACCAAGGTAATTCAGTTGCCGCCCTCGCTGCTCTATAACGCCGTAGCCGGTCAGTCTCGAACCCGGGTCGATACCCAGAATAATCGCCACTTAGTCGTCCAGTCGCGCAATGATCTCATCAGAGATATCGGCATTGTGATAAACGTTTTGCACGTCGTCTAAGTCTTCCAGCGCATCCAGCAGTTTTAAAAAGGTTCGTGCGGATTCCTCATCCAAATCAACGCGGGTGTCAGGAACCTGAGTCACTTCAGCGTTGCTGGCTTCCAACCCTTTTGCATCCAGAGCATCTTTAACTGCGCCGAAATTCTCCGGTGATGTAATGACATCGATACTCCCTTCATCGTAAGCGAGGATATCTTCCGCCCCGGCTTCCAGCGCCGGTTCCATAACCTGTTCTTCGGTCACACCGTCAGAATAGCTAATAACGCCCTTCTTATTAAATAAGTAGGCAACAGAGCCGTCGGTACCTAAGTTACCGCCTAACTTACTGAACGCGTGGCGAACATCTGACACCGTCCGATTTCGGTTATCGGTCATGCATTCCAGCAGGACAGCCACACCGCTGGGACCATAGCCTTCATAAGTCAGCTCATCAACGTTATCGCCTTCAAGATCACCCGAACCGCGTTTGACCGCAGTATCTATGGTGTCGCGCTTCATATTATTGGATAAGGCTTTATCGATAGCCGCACGTAAACGCGGGTTGGTTTCAGGGTCCCCGCCGCCTTCGCGGGCAGAGACCGTTATTTCACGAATTAACTTGGTAAAAATTTTGCCGCGCTTAGCGTCCTGCGCGGCTTTTCGGTGCTTAATATTAGACCATTTGGAATGACCAGCCATATGTCACCTCTGTTGATTACTCGTCTTCCTTCACAATACTTTTTACGCCCAGCTCTTGCAATGCTGCCGGGTTCGCTGCGCCAGGTGCATCGGTCAGAACACAAGCCGCGGTGGTTGTTTTCGGGAAGGCAATAACGTCACGAATGGAGCTTGCGCCAACCATCAACATCACCAGACGGTCTAAACCAAAAGCCAAGCCCGCATGCGGTGGCGTACCGTATTTTAACGCTTCTAACAGGAAGCCAAATTTTTCCTGCGCTTCGTCTTTTTCAATACCTAACACTTCAAACACCGCTTGCTGCATTGCGTTTTCGTGGATACGAACCGAACCACCACCTAACTCAACACCATTCAACACCATATCGTAGGCGTTTGAAATAGCGGCTGCCGGGTTAGCTTTTAGCTCCTCAGGAGTCACATTGACCGGTGCGGTGAACGGGTGGTGTAACGCGGCCAGACTGCCGTCGTCTGCAACTTCGAACATTGGGAAGTCTACAACCCATAGCGGTTTCCATTCGTTACTGACCAGTTCAAAGTCTTTACCTAACTTCAGACGTAAAGCGCCCAGTGCTTCTGCAACCACATGCGACTTATCGGAACCGAAGAACAGCACATCACCCGTTTCTGCCTGCATACGCTCAAGCAACGGCTCAATCACTTCGTCCGGCAAGAACTTAAGAACAGGTGACTGCAAGCCTTCCCGGCCTGCACTGCGGTCGTTTACTTTAATCCAGGCCAAACCTTTCGCGCCATAAATGCCGACAAATTGTGTGTATTCGTCAATCATCTTGCGTGAAACGTTTTCAGCCTGCCCCGGTAAACGGATAGCAGCAACACGGCCTTCTTCGTCATTCGCCGGCCCAGAAAAGACTTTAAACTCAACGTCTTTTAAAACATCAGCAACATCAACCAGCTCTAATGGGTTACGCAGGTCGGGTTTGTCACTACCAAAACGGCGCATGGCTTCGTGCCAGGTCATGCTCGGGAATTCACCTAAGTCCACATCAAGTAGTTGCTTGAAGAGGTCACGAGCCATTTGCTCGGTAATTTCCATCACCTGCTCAGCGCTCATAAACGAGGTTTCGATATCTATCTGAGTGAATTCAGGTTGGCGGTCAGCGCGTAAATCTTCGTCGCGGAAGCATTTAACAATTTGATAGTAGCGATCAAAACCAGACATCATCAGCAGCTGTTTAAACAACTGAGGGCTTTGTGGCAGCGCGAAAAAGCGTCCTTTATGAGTACGGCTTGGCACCAGATAGTCGCGCGCGCCTTCCGGCGTTGCTCGCGTTAACATTGGCGTTTCTATATCTAAGAAGCCGTTGTCATCAAAAAAGCGACGTACTGCGCTGGTTACTTTAGCCCGGAACTGCAGTTTTTCGTTCATTTGTGGACGACGCAAATCAAGATAACGATAACGCAGTCGTGCTTCTTCGCTTACCTGCTGATTAAAATCAATAGGCAGCGGTTCAGAGCGACTGAATATTTCTAAGTCAGTGGCCAACAGTTCAACTTCGCCGGTTGCCATGTTTTTGTTTACCTGACTTTCCGGCCGACGGTTAACTTTACCGCTTAAGCGCACGCAGAATTCCTGACGCAGGCTGTTTGCTGTCTCAAATAACGCTTTTTGGTCCGGGTCAAAAACAACCTGCAACAGCCCTTCACGGTCGCGCAAATCGATGAAAATTAAGCCGCCTAAGTCCCGGCGTTTATTTACCCAACCACATAACGTGACTTCTTGTCCCGCTAATTCAGCATTTATTTGTCCACAGTAATGAGTTCGCATGCGCGTTTATCCTGCTAGCTGTTGCAATGAATGTTTTTACGAAGCGCAACATTATAGCGGACTGACGACGAATGTCATCCGTCGTCGCCAGCCAGACGCACATCATTTTTACCAGCGGCTTTTGCCCGGTACATAGCTTTGTCCGCAGAGCGAAGCAAATCGTCAGTGTTGGTACCGTTCTTAGGGTAAATAGCAACGCCAATGGATACACTAATTTCCAACTGTTGCTTTTTCACTTTATAAGGCTTGGCCAACTGCACAACCAATTTACGAGACACCGCCAGTGATGAACCGACACTGTTCGCTGTTGGCAGCAGGATAACAAATTCATCACCACCATGACGGCATACCGTGTCTGAACGCCTTAATAAAGTGCCCATTCGGTGTGCAGCCTGAATTAAGAGCTCATCGCCATAACTGTGCCCAAACTCGTCATTTATTTTCTTAAATCCATCGAGGTCTAGAAAAAGTACAGCAAAGGGTTTTCCCGTTCTTTCATTCTGACTGATGGTTTGCTCCAGACGATCCTGCATTAAGTTTCGGTTCGGCAATCCAGTCAATTCATCGTGCGTTGCAATATGCCGAATACGTCTTTCCGCTGCTTTACGTAATTTAATTTCCCGGCGTAATCGACTGTTCCAGATAGCAAAGCCAACAATAATTAATAACACGACAGAGCCGACTTTCATGGCAATATCAAGTAACTCTTTATTGCTCCAGCCCTGCTCTAACTGAAAACCGTACCATTTACTCTTTAATTCATTACGTTCACTTTCAGTAACGCTGTCAATGCCATGATTTAAAGCCATGACTATAGGTTGCCAGTCATCTCTCACCGCCAGATAAAGCTCTTCGCCTTGTGCATCATCAATAACAGAAAGCTCCGCTCCTGGCAGCGGCCGTTCCTGCAATTCATGAACCAACAACGGCAGGCTATCAACATAATAATCAACCGCATTATTACGCAACAAATTCACACCTTCACGGATGCCGTCCACTTCAACGGTTTGAACGCTGCGAAGCTGCGCCAGCTGCGGCACAATATTGTAACCTTCGACCACACCAATTTTGCTATCGGTTAACTGCTCCAAATGCAGACTGCCGCTGCTCAGTTGAGTGGTATTCATGGAAGCTACAGCCCAGGGCGTCGACCAGTAACTTTGGGTAAAATCCATAAACTGATTTCGTTCAACGGAGTAAGAAACGCTGGTCAGTACATCAATCTCTTTGTTTTTTATCGCCTCAAGGCAGTCACGCCAATGGCCGCAGGCCTTCCAGACTATTTTGGCCGAAATGTCCTGGGTAAACTTTTTAATTAAATCAACATCGAGCCCTATAGCTTTACCGTCTTTTATTGATACCAAAGGCTCCATCTGATCGGGCACACCTATACGCACCTCTTCATAGGCTTGGGTCCAGTTATCAGATTGGCCTGCATGACTATTAAAGACGGTTGTAGTAAAAGTGACAAAAATAGCACTTACTACACCTAAAGCTCGTTTCAATGTTTTACCCTCCACAGCAATAGCGCGGATTTTAGTCGAATATTGCCTGTGCGTCAGTAGCATTTATCGGTAAAATGCCTATTAATCTGAATTCTTTATCGAATAAAAGTAGCTTCTATGACGCAACATGACACGATATTTTCAAAGCCTTTGCCCAGCATCTCTGACTTCTGTTTTGACCAACAGGTTGTCGAAGTATTTCCTGACATGATTAACCGCTCGGTTCCGGGCTACTCCAGTATCTTACAGACCTTGCCACAAATTGTTAGCCGCTATGTTCAGCCTAATAGTCACTTGTACGATCTAGGTTGTTCATTGGGCGCAGCGACCCTTGCTATACGTAAAGGGTGCGAGCAGACAGAAAACTGCAAAATTATTGGAATAGACAACTCTCAACCTATGATAGAGCGTGCGCAACTGCACCTGGATGGCTTTAAAAGCCAAATTCCGGTTGAACTTCACTGTCAGGATCTAGCCGAAACCGAAATTAAAAATGCGTCAGTGGTCGTACTAAACTTTACTTTGCAATTTATTAGCCAGGATAAAAGAGACGAGGTTATACAAAATATTTTTAATGGTATGAATAAAGGCGGCGCGCTATTAGTCGCGGAAAAAGTACGCCATCCGGATGAATCTATGAATGATCTGCTCATTGAACTGCACCATAATTTTAAACGAGCCAATGGTTACAGTGAACTTGAGATTAGCCAAAAACGAGCAGCAATCGAAAACGTGATGAAAGTTGATACATTGCAGGCTCATCAACAGCGTTTTCAAAAAGCAGGTTTTCAACACAGCTCGGTCTGGTTCCAGTGCTTTAACTTCGCCGCCATGCTGGCCGTTAAATAAGGGATATTATGGTTGATTTCAGTAAAGAACTTCGCGCACTTGTGCAAAGTCCGCACAGCCAGTGGCTGGATACTCTGGCACCACAACTCACGGCCTTTAAGAATAACCCTCACGGGAACTTAAAACGCTGGCAGCGGGTTCTAACACAGTTGCCAAACTTGACCGCAAAACACGTTAAATTGTCCAATACCGTGCAGGTAGGCGAAGCCGATGAAGCCTCTGATGCCGACAGGGCTCGCTTAACCGGCCTGCTCCAGCAGTTACAACCCTGGCGTAAAGGCCCCTTTGATTTATTCGGCGTTTTTATCGATACAGAATGGCGCTCTGATTGGAAATGGCAACGCGTAGCACCACATTTAGATGACTTAAGCGGCCGTCAGGTACTGGACGTTGGCTGCGGTAGTGGGTACCACTTATGGCGGATGCTGGAAGCAGGCGCCGAGCAAGTTTGGGGAATTGACCCGGGCGAACTCTTTCTCATGCAATTCAGAGCCATTAGCCAGTTAATGCCTTTATCGTGGCAGCAACGGGCACACTTTTTCCCGGTTGGTATTGAACATATGCCGGAACTTAAAAGCTTCGACACCGTATTTAGTATGGGTGTGCTTTATCATCGCCGTTCACCTGTTGAGTTTTTACAGCAACTGAAATCTTTAATCCGTCCGGGCGGTCAACTGGTTTTAGAAACCATTGTTGTGGAAGGTGATGAAACCACCGTCATGATGCCGGGCGAGCGTTACGCGCAAATGCGTAACGTCTGGTTTTTGCCCAGCGCCAGTGCCTTGTCTGTCTGGTTAGAACGGTTAGGATTCAAAGACATCTCTGTGGTTGACCATAATACTACCTCAATAGACGAACAACGGCGCACAGATTGGATGACCGGGGAGTCGTTAGCCGACTTCCTTGATCCAAATGACACAAATAAGACTATTGAAGGTTACCAGGCACCAATTCGAGCAGTGATTACCGCTCGGGTTTAGCCCCACCGGAGTGGAATCAAGATGAGTGTTTACCGACCGAAATCGACCATTGAGCAATGGCGTATCCTGCAGGCAGTTGTTGACTGTGGCGGTTACGCGCACGCGGCTGAAGCCCTGAACAAGAGCCAGTCGTCGCTTAATCACGCTGTTGCCAAACTGCAGCAAGTGGTAGGTGTACAGTTATTGGAAGTCAGAGGCCGAAAAGCTCACCTAACCGCGGCGGGTGAAGTTTTGCTTCGCCGTTCGCGTCAGTTAACTAACCTGACTGAGGAAATAGAACAGCTGGCTGATAACCTCGAGCAAGGCTGGGAGCCGGAAGTTAAACTCGCGTTAGAAATGGTATTTGACCGCAGTCTGCTAGTTCCCGTGCTGGATGAATTCCAACAACTTAGTCGTGGCAGCCGCTTAGTTATCAGCGATACCGTACTTACCGGTACGATGGAGCAAATTCAGGAACAAGCTGCCGATGTCGTTATTTCTCACCATATTCCACGTGGCTTTATAGGGGAACCTATAGGTCAGTACAGTATGGATTTGGTTTGTCACCCTGAACACCCGTTGGCAAAGCTGGAACAACCTATTAACCAGAACGAGCTGTCTCAATATTTGCAAATAGTCATTCAGGATACCGGCAGCCAGCCGGTAGAAGACGAAGGCTGGTTAAAAGCCGAGCAACGCTGGACGGTAAGCCACTTTGACGAAGCACTCAGACTGATTCGTAACGGATTAGGTTTTTGCTGGTTGCCGGGCTACATCGCTCAGGAAGATTTAGATTCAGGCAGACTCGCTAAAATAGAAGTTGAGGGAAGCAGTTCGCGTAAAGGCAGTTTGTATATGGTATTACCCAAAGCAGAACTAACCGGGCCTTGTGCAAAAACTTTGTCGGAACTGATACTTAAGTACCAGTCCCGTTAAAAGGCCTTTATTTCAGAGACTGAATGTAGGCTTTCATGTCGGCGCCCAAATCCGGGTGTCGCAAAGCATGTTCAACAAACGCCTGAGCGTACCCTAGCTTATTGCCACAGTCGTGGCTCTTGCCTTTCATGTAATACGCATTAACCGGTTGTTTTTCCAGCAGCATTGCCATGGCATCAGTCAACTGAATTTCATTGCCCGCACCCACCGGTGTTTTCTCCAACAGCGACCATAAATCAGCTGAAAAGACATAGCGACCAACTACGGCTAAATCTGACGGTGCATCTTCAACTGACGGCTTTTCAACCAGTTGAGTAATACCAGCCTGTTCACCCGGACTCAACTCCGCGCCATTAATATCGGCTATGCCATACTTATTGACGTCTTGCTGCGGCACTTTTTCGACCATGACTTGCGAATGCCCGCTTGCTTCAAAGTTTTTCACCATTTCAGCTAAGTTATCGCGATTCAGCTTACAACTGGCGTCATCAACCAGAACGTCAGGTAATACGACAGCAAAAGGCTCGTCTCCGATTAATGGACGCGCGCACAGAACAGCGTGCCCCAGGCCTTTTGCAACACCCTGACGAACATGCATAATTGTAGTTTTTTCAGGACAAATGGCCTTCACCTCAGCCAACAGTTGCCGCTTTACCCGCTGCTCCAAAGTCGTCTCCAGCTCAAAACTCGTGTCAAAGTGATTTTCTATCGAGTTTTTACTGGAATGAGTAACCAGAATCACATCGGTCAAACCTGCAGCGGCGCATTCCTCAACAATGTATTGAATAAGGGGGCGATCGACCAACGGCAACATCTCTTTGGGAATGGCTTTGGTAGCAGGTAACATCCGAGTTCCGAGCCCGGCTACTGGAATAACGACTTTTTTGACCATAACAGCTGTCCTTAAATTCTGTTCACTTCAGAAGCGCAAGTTTATAACCTTTTCCCATGTTATAATGCAACCCAATTAACAAAATTCAAATGAAAGACTGACTATGGCTTTATATTTTTCTTCGCGTCACATTCCGCAACTGTCTAACTACAGCTTTACTCAGCGAGCTATGATTTTATCCATGGCACAGGAAAAAATGCCGGTGCCACGCCGCCTCATTTGTAATATGGCTAAATTGGTGCCTATTTGTCTTATTTTCTTCTTTATTGTAGAGGTCGAAGGTTGGTGGAAAGTTCCGGCTTTACTAGCGGCAGGTATTGGTTACCCACTATTTACACAACCCATTAATCTGAATATGTCACTGCCATACCTTGATAAAGCCATCAAACAGTTTGAGGCACAGCAGTCACAATAAGCTCTGTGTTCTCGTACCCGCAATGCAACTTATGTAAATGTTCTATGCGGTGCTCACGAAAATTGGCGTGCTGCCAGATACCTAACGCTAAGTCGGGCTTTGCTCCCGGCTCTGGCTCAAATTTATCTCCAGCCTGAGCCCATAACCAACTATGCTTAGTCGTATCCACAATGCCTACCAGAGCATCAAAAGCGGTTCTCACCTGTGAATGACAAAGCTCGTGGTTCAAGTGCTGTAATAACAACCCGGGCGCTAGCAAGGTATTATCATGGCCTGACAGATGCTGACGGATAAGCGGATCAATAAGAGTTTTCAATACCAGTAAAGGCAGTAAGTTCTGCTCCGTTGCATTTTGCGCAGCAGCCATAATGACTAAAACCCTGCCCTCAGTTAAAGGCCGATAGTCAATCCAGATTGGAGCCTTTCCTGAGTCATTAATAGAACAGTTAAACTGGTAGCCATTAAGGTTTAATGGCCCGTCCGGCAGCAACTCCTCAACCAGCCGCCCAATGATAACGTCGTCCTGATACAAAATATCAATATGTGCGTCCAGCTCCCACACATCGTGCAGGTAAGTTTCTTCCAATTGGTAACGTTGCAGACAATTCTCGATAGCGTTTTCAATCACACTAAGGTCTTGCACAGGTTTAACCAAATAATCCCAGGCACCAAGGCGAACCGCCTCACGGATATCGGACATCTTTTCAGACGCGGAGATGACAATAATTGGAATTTGAGTACAAACTTTAAGCAGTTGCTCAATGACTTCAAGGCCATCAATGTCGGGTAGTTTTAAATCGCACAGCACAATGTCCGGGCATTCTTCCTGACAAAGCTTAATACCTTGCTTACCATCATCAGCACAACACACATCATAACCGCTATTTACCAGATACTGTCTGACGACAGACTGAAATACCGGATCGTCTTCAATTAATGCGATGTGTGCTCGGGGCATTGTCACTTCTTAGTTATGACTCATGCCCTAAGCATTGTTCAGGAATGGTTAATCGTCAATAAGACTCGTCGACTCATTCGTCGTAATCATCGAAGTCTTCGTCGAAGTCATCGTCAAAGTCATCAAAGTTTTCTTCTTCAATCGGCGGGTTACCATCAAACACTTGATCCTGCCAGCGCTGATAATAAACGTCTTTAACAAAAGAGTAAGGGTCCAGGGAGTTTTCCAGTACTTGCTCCTGATCACGCAAGCGCAGACGCAGTTCCAGCCCTTTTATGGCGTAACGAGCCAAATCTACCGGCCAACTTAACAACGGGTATGGAAAATATTGACCATCGGCATAGTCGCCCCCCCGGTCTACTACAACGGTTGGGCCCAAAAGCGGCAACATTAAATAAGGGCCTTCCGGCACGCCCCAGACCGCTAAGGTCTGACCGAAACTTTCTTCGCGCTTGGTAAGACCCATAGGAGTTGCCACATCGAACAGACCGACTAAACCCACGGTGGAGTTGACAACAAAACGCCCCAGTGAAATGCCAGCATCGGCAACTTTCCATTGCAGCAAGTTATTCACAAAAGATGAAGGTTCATCAAGGTTCTCGACTGCATTGTATAATGAGTTTCGAATTGGCTGAGGAACATATTCATAGGTTTCAGCGGCAGGTTTTAACACCGCCTTATCAACATCACGGTTAAACTCCCACATATCGCGGTTAAAATCTTCAAACGGGTCACGTGGGTCGGCATAAGGGTCTTCAGGTGTCGATGAACACCCGACCATAAACAGGGAAAGTAGTATTAAAAAACCATATTTTTTCATTCGTCAATCCGGGTCGATAAAGTCAAAGTTAATTCGGTTGAACCGTCAGCTTGTATAGCGACAGTCTCAGCTTCCAGATCACCCATCTGGCGATCGATTTTTTCATCCTGCGAAATACGTGCATGCACCAGCCACTCGTCAAGGTCACTCAACTTATAATCCGGTAACATGGCATTACTATTCGACAAGGTCACAGTCATAGGAAACTCACTCACGGGCTGCCGGACAACCGCCGCAGGCATAGGCTGTTCTGAGCCTGTAACGTAAACAAAAACTGTACCTTCAGCAGGCAAGTAACGACGCATTTCATCACTTAGCTTAACAGTAACCTTTAGCTCAACTTCAGATTTTTCCTGCTGGCTCTTTGCATTTTCCAGCGCGTTAACAACTGCCTGATACCTACTGGAATTTTCTGGTAAACGCTGTTTTAATAATTGCCATGCATTAATAGCCTGTTCCCAGTCCTGACGCTCGAAGGCCACAAAACCCAGTAATGATAAAGCTTCGATATTGTCGGGCTCCTGTTGCAGCGCATGGGCTAGCATACGAGCCGCTTTAGGCTGCCCGCCTTCCGTTCCGGACATTAATAAAAACCGGCTGTAACTGACTAAGGTGTTCACTCTGTCAGGCTCAAGTTCCAGAGCCTTCTGAAAAGCTTCATCGGCGTCTTCACCTGCTCCCAGATCAACCATTAACCCAGCATAAATCCACCAGGCAACCGCGTCATCCGGTTCCCGCATCAGCTTTTGCCGTAAACCCAACGCAAAGGTATTTAAGTCTTCGCGGCTGGCTTGCTGGTTTTGTTGCTGCAACAATCTTTTCCCCAGCTCAGGTAACTGCTCGCGTGCATCTTCAGCCTGCAATTGTAACTGCCAACTGCCAAATGCCCAATAAAGGCCTGAGGATATAACCACCAAAAGTATTACCGGCACAATCACAGGTGCTCTTTGCCAGTTAACGCTTTCTTCAACATCCTGACTGTCATTCAAAAAGGTTTTATCCAGCTCCTGCTTTGCATGCTGATAATCTTCTTCCGGAAGCCCGTGCTGAGAGCGCTCTTCTTTAAGCTCTGACAAACGTTGTTCGTACCAGCGTTGATTTTCATCCTGACGTTTCTGATAACGTCTTTGCTTTCCTGTAGCAAGAAATACGAACACCACTGCAACGAGCAACATCAACAACATTAGTAACCATAAACTACTCATCGCCCGACTTCCTCAATTGCTGTAAACGCTCTCGTTCTTGTGGTGTTAATTCAACCGCCGCTTTTTTCTTGCGAGTCAAGCCAATGGCTACACCAATGCCAATAACAACTATCAGTAAAGGGCCCCACCAAAGAATACTGGTAGCCGTTGTAAAAGGTGGCTGGTAATGCACAAAATCGCCATAGCGGGCGACCATAAACTGAATAATTTCTTCGCGTGACTTGCCCTCTTTTAACATCTGATAGCTACGATCACGCATATCTTCTGCCAGAGGCGCATTAGAATCGGCAATATTTTGATTCTGGCACTTGGGGCAACGTAACTCCTTGGTTAACTGCTGGTAGGTTGCACGCTGTTGTTCGCTGTCAAACTGGTAATTGTTCTCATTTTCTGCTGATGCCGTGGAAGTCAATACAAACACTGCGACAAAAGCTAATAGCAATGAACGGATCATTCGGCCTCCTCCAGCAATTGCTGGTAAATGCCTTGCAGTTGATTCGACCAGTTGCGTTCATTAACGTCACCCACATGGCGATAACGAATCACGCCCTTGTGGTCAATAAAATAGGTTTCTGGGGCACCGTAAACACCAAATTCAAACGCAACCTCGCCCTGCGGGTCAAATAAATTCACCGTGTAAGGGTCACCCAGTGTATTTAGCCAGTTAACGGCTTTTTCCCGGGAGTCGTCTTTATAGTTAAGGCCGACAATTGGTACACCTCTTGAGGCTAGCTCATTGAGAAACTCGTGCTCAGCGCGACAGGTTGGGCACCAGGTAGCCCAAACGTTAAGCAGCAAAGGGCCCTCGTGTAACACTGACTGGTCGTAAGTCACCTCGGTGTCATAAAGATCACTCACTTCAAACTGTGGCACCGGCTCATCAATTAACGCCGAATTCAGCTCGGTTGGGTCGCTTCCAAGGCCTTTAAGTAAAAAGCCCACCAAGCCGATGAATAAAACCAGCGGACCAAATAAGATAAACCAGCGAAACTTAGTCATTGGCCATCTCCTTTTTGCCACGCTTACGATAACGTTTATCAGCAAATGCCATAGCGCCGCCTATTGCCATGATAATAGCGCCCAGCCAAACCCAGCGGACAAAGGGCTTGATATAGAAACGAATGGCCCAGGTTTCATCATCCAGCGGCTCGCCCATAGCAATATAGATATCGCGTAACAAACTCGCATCGAGCCCAACTTCGGTCATACTGGTGCGTTGTACCCGGTAAAAACGTTTCTCGCTGGTTAACTGCGTTACTTCCTGCCCGTCTTTGTAGACAGTAAATACTCCCTGATCGGCATCGTAGTTAGGTCCTTCCCTATGCTGCAGGCTTTCGAACACAACGTTATAACCGATAACATCAACCGATTGCCCCGGCGCAAGCGCAATATCGCGCTCCTGCTCATAGTTTGAAACCAGGGTGATGCCGATAAGCGTTACGGCAAAACCTAAATGCCCCAGAACCATTCCCCAATGACTACCTGAAATTTTGGTCAGCCCGGCCCAACCCTGCTTGCGTTGTTTTACCGTTTGCTGGACTTCGGTCAGTGTAGCCAGAGCCACCCAGAACGCCAGAAACAGCGCAATAACCACCAACGCGGGTAATTCGTCGGCCCAAATCTTCGGCAGCGTGTAGGCCAGAATCAGCGCCAAAGAAAGTGCTAAGGCCAGCGGTTTCAGAAGTGGTTGCATAGCTTGTCTGCGCCAGCGCATTAAGGGTCCAAGACCCAGCATTAATGCAAATGGAATAACCAGCCAGCTATACAGCTCATTAAAGAAAGGTGCCCCAATAGAAATGGTACCCAGACCAATTTCTTTATGAACCAGAGGTAGCATGGTGCCCAGAAACACAACTATCATAGCCGCCATTAACAAGACATTGTTACCCAGCAGCATCACTTCTCGTGAAAGCAGTTCATAACGGCTGTAACTTTGCATCTTTCCGGCGCGCAGGCCGTAAAGAATAAGCGAACCGCCGACAACCAGCCCCAGCAGTATCAGAATAAACAAGCCTCGGGCGGGGTCGGTTGCAAACGCATGCACTGACACTAAAACGCCGGAACGTACCAAAAAGGTGCCTAATAAGCTCAAACTGAAAGCGGATATAGCCAGCAATACCGTCCAGGACTTAAAGCTGCCACGTTTTTCAGTTACGGCAAGTGAGTGCAGTAATGCCGTTCCTACCAGCCATGGCATAAAGCTCGCATTTTCAACTGGGTCCCAGAACCACCAGCCACCCCAGCCAAGTTCGTAATATGCCCACCAGCTACCAATGGCAATACCCAGTGTCAGAAAAATCCATGCTGCGAGAGTCCAGGGACGAGACCAACGAGCCCAGGCTGCATCAAGCTTGCCTGACATTAAAGCGGCAATAGCAAAAGCAAAAGCAACAGAGAAACCGACGTAGCCCATATACAGCAATGGCGGATGAATGATCATTCCCGGGTCTTGCAGCAGCGGATTGAGATCGCGACCGTCAACAGGAATGAGAGGCAAACTGGGATCAAAGGGGTTCGAAACCGTTAGCATAAACAAATAGAAGCCAATGCTGACCAGCCCCAGAATGGCAAGCACCCGGGCTATCATCGGCAATGGCATAGAGCGGGAAAATATCGCAACTGCGGCTATCCAGCCTGCCTGCATTAGCATCCAGAGAAGAAAAGAGCCCTCATGTGACCCCCACACCGCGGTAACCCGATACGCAACCGGTAGCTGACTATTCGAGTTTGCCGCAACATAAGCAATACTAAAGTCGTTACTGACAAAGCCCCAGACTAATAAAGCAAAAGCGATAGCGGTAAAGAAAAACTGGCCATAGGCAAACGGCCGGGCTAAAGCCATCATGCCGCCGTTTCCTTTCGCCGCTCCCCATAAAGGATAAACCGCCAGTAATACAGAAAAGGCCAGCGCAATCGCTATGGCAAGATGTCCTGCTTCAGCAATCATTGCCCTTCACCTTTTTCAACTGTATTTGGGTTTACATGTTTGATGCCTTTCATCTGCTCTGCCAGTTCCGGCGGCATATATTCTTCGTCGTGCTTGGCCAAAACTTCACTGGCTTTTAACACGGTAGGTTCAATCAGTTCTCCCTGAGCAACAATACCTTGTCCCTCGCGGAATAAATCCGGCAAAATCCCCTGATATAACACAGTGACTTCGGGGCCAATGTCTGTAATTTTAAAGGAAACTTCTAAAGTTTCGCGGTCACGCTCTACCGAACCTTCAACCACCATACCGCCAACTCGCATCCGCTGGCCAACCTGAGGTTTTTGTTTATCCTTGCCCTTGCCTTCAACCAGTTCCGTCGGTGTATAAAACAGATCGATGCTTTGACTCAATGCATACAGCATCAGTCCCGTTGCTACCGAAACCCCAATCACTAAAATAGCGACCCAGGTTAAGCGTTGTTTACGTCTTGGGTTCATTACCGTCTCCTACTGCTGCACGGTTGGCTGTGCGTCTGGCTAAGCGCTGTTGACGCTGTTGTAACTGCCGGCTTTTCTTAACCAACTGTCGTTTTGCCAATAAAGTTTCTAAAGCAACTCCGGCAAGAACAACAAAACTTAAAAAGAATGACAACCAGACATAAAGTCCGTACCCACCCATAGCAACGAAGTCAGTAAAACTGTCAAAAGCCATTAGTCTTGCTCCAGTCGTTGCTGTGCCCAGGTGCGGTGTAATTCGTGTCTTAGTATCTCATTTTTTAACCGCATCATCACCAAGGATACGGTTAAAAACGCGAAACCGGCCAAACAGATTAATAACGGAATTAGCATACTGGCCGCTATTGAAGGCCGTTCAAACTTGGTAATGGTCGCGCCCTGATGCAGAGTGTTCCACCATTCCACCGAAAAATGGATGATGGGCAAATTGATAACACCCACTAAAGATAAAATAGCCGCAGCCTTGGCACCGGTTCTGGCGTCATCGAAAGCAAAATACAAGGCCATAACGCCGACATAAAGAAACAACAAAATCAGTTCAGAGGTCAGCCGTGCATCCCATACCCACCAGGTTCCCCACATGGGTTTTCCCCAAATAGCCCCGGTTAACAAAGCAACAACTGTGAGTGCCGCACCAACCGGCGCAATTGCCGGAATAGCCCACTCTGCGGTCTTAATCTGCCAAATGAGTGCAATGCCTCCCATGATGGCCATACCCATATAAGCGCCCATAGAAAAAATCGCTGCAGGCACATGCAGGAAAATAATTCGGTAACTGTCACCTTGCTGATAATCTCCCGGAGCAAATGCCAGCCCCCAAATTACGCCGGTAATAAGAGTTACAAGCGTTAATGCCACAAACCATGGCAGCAGCTTTTGCAACAGGTTATAAGTTGCTTCGGGTTTTGCGTACGGATGTAACCATCGCCACATATCAATTCACACTCATTCTAATGCCAGCTGCTACAGCCAGCGGAGCCAATGTTACGGTTAAAACTGAAATTGCCGCCAGTATCGCTAACTGACCATGAACTGCAAGCCCCATTGAGGCATTTTCGACTGCCGCCGTGGCAAATATCAATAAGGGAATAAAAAGCGGAATTAAAATTAAACTGACCAGCGAACTTCCGCGCTGAACCTGCAAAGTTAACGCTGCACCAATAGCTCCCAACGCACTTAATGCCGGAGTTCCCAGCAACAAAGTCAACGCCAGTGCCCACCAACCCTGCAACGGTAAACTCAGCAACAAAGCCAGAACGGGTGACAGAATAACCAGCGGTAAACCACTTAACAGCCAATGCGCTGTCATTTTCGCCGTAACCGTAAAGGCCAGAGGCTGCGGCAATAAACACAGCTGTTCCAGGGTGCCGTCCTGAAAATCATCGCGAAACAAGCGTTCCAGCCCCAGCAAACTGGCGAGTAAAGCGGCTACCCAAATAATTCCGGGGGCAATACGAGCCAGAATATCAGGACCGGGACCAATGCCTAGCGGAAACAACGTCACGACCATTAATAAAAAGAGCAGAGGGTTTAAGGCATCGCTGCGTCGCCTTGCGGCTATTCGCAAGTCCCGCTTCAGCAGGGTTAACCAGGTTTGTCTATTCGAAAGCTGACTCATAGCACCTCACCCCGGTATTCCAGAGACAGTTTTTCGGGCGTTAAACCTGACAAAGTCAGCGACTGATGCGAGGTAAAAATAATGGTGCCGCCTGCATCTAAGTGCTCGACAAAGCGTTGTTGTAATAAAGCTATTCCCTGTACATCCAAAGCGGTAAAGGGCTCGTCTAATATCCATAGCGAAGCCTGCGTCGCCCATAATCGAGTTAATGCAACTCGTCGTTGCTGGCCGGCAGACAGTCGCGTGGTTAATTCATCTTCTAACCCCAGCAGTCCGAGCTTCTCGAGCAAATCCCAGGCATCCACGTCTTGCACCGAGGATAACTGTTGCTGCCAGTGAAAGTTTTCCAGCGCACTTAGCTCGCCTTTAACCGCGGCTTTGTGGCCAATAAACAGTAACTGCTGACAGTATTCCGACCAGTTCTGATTCAGCGGCTGACCGTCAAAAGAAACAACACCGTCGGAGGGCTCCAGCAATCCGGTAAGAATTCGCAGTAACGACGATTTTCCGGCACCATTAGGCCCGCTAACCTGCCATAACTGACCAGCGCTCACGGAAAAGTCGAGATTTTCAAATAATACCCGCCCTCCACGGATTGAGCTTAGCTGCTCTGCGTGCAATAGTGGGCTGTTGGTGGAAGCAACTTGTGTCATGCGGATTTTACAACCGGAACCTTACTGGTAAGCTGACGCAAATGCCCAAGATTCTACCATAAAAATTAGGTAAAGCGCATGGCTGATATTAAGCAACTGTTACAACAAATGATGGCCTCTCCGGAACGAACCTTAGCTCGTGCCGAACAGCAGCAATTGTCCAGTCTAATGCGTATTTTCAGTGGCTCCGCCTCTAATGGCAGCGCAACCGCAGCCGCAACTCAGGCTCCGCAACAGGGTAATATTCCAACGCCTTCGATTAACGCTGGCCTGCTGAATCAGGCAAATACAACTCGGTTACTCGCTCAATTATTGGTCCAGATCAGTTTACCGGTAACTTTTGAGCCAGCGAAAGGCCAGCAACCAGCTCGTATTCAGGGTAACAACTGGCAATGGCCTAACCCACCCAAAAATATTCAGCCGCCATTAACGGCGCCAACGAAATTGCAACTGACAATAACTCAGCCAGATCCTAAACAGCCGATAGTTCGTGTAGCTCTTAGCACTGGTGCAACAAAGCCTGTGGCTGTTGCAGAGGTGCCGATAACTCAACTGCCGCCCAAACTGGTTAAAGCCTTTGTTGAGCAAGGTCGGGTTGCTACGGTGCAACCGACACCGCAACAGCCGGTAACATCAAAGCCAGGCGCTCAACCCATTAACCAGCCAGTGAGTCAGCCAAACGCCGCTGCCCAGCCCTCGCAGGCACAAAAAGTGTCGATACCAACGGCTACCGGATTAGCAATAAAACAGGCTCAGCAAATAACACCCAAACAATTTCAACAGGCATTGCAGAACTTTATACCAGAAAGCCTGCGGCCTTCGCCCTCATCGACAAGCACGACTGAAAGCGTTCAGCAGCCAACGGCGCGATTATCAGCAGAAGCAGCAAGAGAAGCCTTGCAGTCGCCACCTAAGGCCTTACAACAGCTTTTAGTCAGAGTACTTCAGCAAATGCCAACAGCGGATTCCATGCAGCGCCCCCAGGCCTTGCAGAGCTGGGTCAGCGAATGGTTTGCGGCGCGCCCGGTCAGCGCTCAACCCAGCCAGCAAATGGGAGGTTTAGGGCAAATGCTAATGACGCTGCTGGGGCTGGCAATGCAGCAGCAACCGGAAACGACCAGCAATAGTTCAGCAGCGAGAACCTCACCAAATCAGTTTACTCAGGCCTTTATTCAGCAGGTGCTTAACCCTGCCCCTGAAAATGCAGGCGAAGTACGCGAACGTATTAATGCCCTGCTGCAACAATTACCGCAGCAACAGCTACAGCGACTATTACAACTTTTTACCGGTATCCTTAATTCAGCGCAGAGCAGTCAGGCCAGGCTTCAGGACTCGCCTGCCCAACAACCGGAATATTACATTCTGCTACCCGCTGATACACAAAAACCACAGCAGCATGAACTGCTTATTCGCAGTGAGCGCGAAAGCAGCAATAAAGAGAGTAACGGTCGCACCTTATGGTTATTTACTCTGCGCTTTGAACTTGAAAGCACCGGGCCTTTGCTGGTTAAAGGTCGCTATCACCCACAAGGGTCATCGGTTGACTTCTATACCGAAACGAAAGCGGCGCAAAAAGTGGTTGAGAGTAATGTCGAAAAGCTTGAAAAAAGGCTTGCCGAGCTGGAGGTTAACAGCGTTAAACTTCGGGTTCAGCAAGGCAAAATTCCGGACAATCTGGCACAGCAGCACAGCGGTATTATTCGGGTGACCGTATGAGTGACAAGAAAGAAAAACAAGCGATAGGTTTGTCTTACGACGGTTTTAATGCGCCCAAAGTCATAGCCCGGGGGTTTGACGAACTTGCTGAAGAAATTATTGCCGTTGCAAAAGAGCATGGCGTTTTAGTCCATGAAGATCCTTTGCTGTCCGATTCGCTGGCCAAACTGAATGTGGGCGATGAAATTCCACGCGAGCTGTACATTATTATTGCGGAAATTATCGCTTTCGCGTACTTACTGGATGGCAAATTCCCAAGACAATGGGAAGAGGGTTAAGCCGCTTTATGCGCCTTTCTTATGCAACGAGGTTAATAACTCAGCCTCAGCCTGCGGCAGGTCACATTCCTGCATCAGCTCTTCAACACTGGCTCCGCTCGCCACTAACTTAGCTGCGCGCTGATAAAGCGCGCTACCCGGGTCCTGCTCCGCAACTTCTTGCAACCTTTGCTGTAACTGCTGTTGCTCCTCGTTTAGCTGCGCAACTTGCTGTTGCAACTGAGCAACGACTTGCTGCTGAGCAAAATCAGTCTTCGAGGGTGCTTCAGAGGGTTGCTGTTTGAACTGCTCACGTAAGGACAACACTTCACTGGCAGTTTCGGTCAGCATGAGCAAGCGCTGCTGCTGACGCTCAATGAGCTCAGCTTGCCGCCGCGAGGTAATAACCACCGCTACTAAAGCAATAAGCGCCAGCCCAAGAGCCAGCGCTGAAATAGCAAATAACCAGTTCGTCATCATTTAGCTCAGACGGGAAATTTCATCCCACTCTTCATCGGTGAGCATTTTATCCAGGTCAACCAGAATCAAGAGTTCGTCATCTCGGTTACTTACGCCCTGAATAAAGCGAGCACTCTCGTCAGTACCCACATTCGGAGCGCTATCAATTTCTGAGGTTTTCAGATAAACCACCTCGGCAACGCTATCGACCAGTATGCCAATAACCTGCTGTTCAGACTCAATGATCACAATACGTGAATTGTCTGTGACTTCGGTCGTCTGCAAGCCAAAGCGCAGGCGCGTATCAATAACGGTAACCACGTTACCGCGCAAATTGATAATACCTAATACGTAACTGGGTGCGCCGGGTACGGGAGCAATTTCGCTGTAGCGCAGCACTTCCTGAACCTGCATTACATTGATACCGTAAGTTTCCTGTTCCAGCTGGAAAGTTACCCACTGCAGAACTTCGTCATTCCCATCAACGTCAGTTTCATTCTTGATAGCGCGATTGTCTTTACTCATCTCTTACTCCGCCATGCGTTATTAATCTTGCTGGATATGTCCCAGACCTTTATCCAGAAGTGTAATCAATGCGTTAACATCCAGCAATGCACACATTCTGTCACGGACAACCCCGGCAAGCCAGGGTCGCTTATTATTTGTTTCCTTACGCCACTGAATCGATTGCGGCTGCAAAGGTTCACTGGTCACTAATTCTTCACACAACAGTCCCCATGGGCTGTCATTCAAAGTAATTAAATACTGATAATCTAAACTTTCTTCCAGCTCCGGTGTACATTTTTCCGGCATGACCCAACGAGCCGTATCAACCACCTGCAGTTTATTGTCACGCTCAGTCATAATACCGCGGAACCACTTAGGTTTTCCCATCAGCGGACTAATTTTGCCCAGTTGATGGATGCCTCCCAGGCTTTTTAGCGGCACGGCCAGAGTTAAGCCTGCCACTTTAAAAAATAACGCCTGAAAGTCCTGTTCCATATACTCTGACATCGCATCGGGAAGTGGCTCCTCTGGAGGCTCAGAAACCTCAAAGACTTCAGTTTCCACTTCCGTTTCGGTATCAGTATGTACTTCCGTATCAATGTCTGTCTCAGTGGTTGTCAGGTCAACAGTTTCTGTTTCAACTTCTGTTTCCGTAACCGTTTCAACCTCTGGTTCTTTATAGCTATCGTCCGCTTTTGCAGAAACTAAAGGTAATAAATCCTGCTCACGGTTTAAGCTAACCGTTTCTTCCTCAGCAACCGCCTGAATTTTCGGTGCCGCTTGCTCTAATAGCCGTTTAACCGGTTCATTGTCAAACTCAACCGTTTCTTCCTCAAGCAGTAAAGCATTGAGGTATTCTGCCATAGCGGCTTCACTGTTATCGCGTTTAGTCGTCATAAATCAACGCTCTTCCAGCTGCTTCAAATTAGTTAATAGTGACTGGTAAGCCAACACCCCTCGCGATTTCGGTGCATAAGCAGAAGGTGTGAGCTGCTCATTAGAGGCATCGCGGAATTTTGTATCTATTGGGATCATGCCATTCCAGACCGAGCGACCATAACGTGCAATGAGCTTCTTATACGTTTGCAAAGACGCATTGGTTCGCTTGTCATAAAGTGTCGGGATAATAGTATAAGCGTAATTCTCACCGCGAGACTTATGTATTAACGTTAAGGTTCGCATCATGCGCTCTAGCCCTTTGAGCGCTAAAAACTCAGTTTGAACTGGAATCAATACTCTCTGGCAACAGGCAAGGGCGTTGACCATAAGAACCCCCAGCACGGGCGGCACATCAATAAGAACATAGTCGAAATCATCAGCGACCATTGCCAGTCCACGTTTTAAGACCAGTCCCATACCATCCTGAGTGCCGAGTTTACGATCCAGCGTCGCCAGTGCCATAGTGGCAGGCATAACGCTCAGATGCTTAAACTGGGTAGGCAAAATACTGCGGCGCATCAAATCTGCACTTACAGCTTTACCAGCACTGAAGACATCAAAAGAGCCGGACTCCAGCGATTCTGAATCAATCCCAAAATAGTAGGTTAATGACGCATGGGGGTCAGTATCAATACAAAGGACTCGCTTACCCTGTTCAGCCAATAGGCCTGCCAGCGCAACGGTTGTGGTGGTCTTTCCGACCCCGCCTTTTTGATTAGCTACCGTCCATACGATCATTCACTCATCCTGCTACAAGCCGCTGTAACCGACTTCTTTCATAATAGCCTTGGCCATTCCTTCAAGGCTGATACTGCGGGTTGAAATGCCCGCCTGGGCAACCGCTTGTGGCATTCCGTACACAACACAGCTGGCCTGATCCTGAGCCCAGATAGTCGCCCCCTGATCCTTCAGCATTCGTGAACCATCACGGCCATCAGCACCCATGCCGGTTAAAATGACACCCAGCACTTTGCCCATGTAGGTTTTCGATAAGCTGGCAAAGGTTAAGTCGACACTCGGCTTGTAAGTAATACGCCCGCTAGTGTCATCTTTTATCCGTAATCTGGCGCTACCCGGACGGCCTTCAACCATCATCTGTTTGCCACCCGGCGCTAAATACGCGGTTCCGGCCTTTAGCACATCACCGTCTTCAGCTTCTTTAACATGCACTTGGCACAGACCATCCAGACGCTGTGAAAAGGCCTTGGTAAAAGCCGCAGGCATGTGTTGAACCATAACGATAGGATAAGGGAAATTGCCGGGCAATTGAGTCAATATTTTTTGCAATGCAACAGGACCACCGGTTGAGGTTCCTATCGCCAGTAATTGATAAGCCCGGTTTATTGTTAATGCGCCAGCCGATGTCGCTGTCCGTGCATCACTTTCACGCTGACTTTGCAGTTCATTATTACGTTGCCGGATACGATCCAGCGCTGTAGTAGGTTCAGACGAACGTTCAGGTTGCTTCGCAACAGGCGGCGGTGTTGATGCTCGCGCAGACGTTCGGCTTACCGGCTGCCTCGCAATCGCTATAACGCGATCCTGCAGAGTTTTTACTGCCTCGTCGCGGTTACGGGCGATATCTTCAAATTTCTTCGGCAGAAAGTCTGCGGCTCCCGCCTCGAGTGCGTTCAGCGTTGCTGTCGCCCCCTCATGAGTCAAGGAGCTGAACATCAAAATAGGACAAGGATTGCTGCTCATAATGGCTTTTACAGCATCAATGCCGTTCATTACCGGCATTTCAATGTCCATGGTAATAACGTCCGGCTTAAGGGTTCGGCTTTGTTCTACCGCTTCTTCGCCATTATTCGCACTACCAATCACTTTAATGTTGGTATTGTCTTCTAAAATCTCAGTCACCCGGCGTCTGAAGAACGCCGAGTCGTCTACCACGAGAACTTTTACAGTCATGAACGGTTTGTCCCGTTATCTTTTGGCGTAATACTTAAGCATGCTGGGCACATCGACTATCAGAGCAATACCACCGTCGCTGGTAATTGTTGCCCCGGCCATTCCTGGCGTACCCTGCAGTAACTTATCTAAGGGTTTAATAACCACTTCTTCCTGACCAATCAGTGCGTTCACCACAAAGCCTACTTGCTGGTTGCCTATTTGCACTACCACCACGTGACCTTGCTCATTGCGGGCAGAACCATCCGGATTACGTACCAGCCATTTTTCTAAGAAGAACAGCGGAATAGCACGGTTACGTACAATGAGAGTCAACTGTCCGTCTACGGTATTGGTGCGCTTCATATCCAGGTCGATAATTTCACTGACAACAGCAAGCGGCAAAGCAAAAGTCTGATCTTTTACGGCGACCATTAGTGTCGGCAATATTGCCAGAGTCAGCGGCACTTTAATCAAGAGTTCAGTACCTTTACCTAACTCTGAGTTAATTTTAACGCTACCGTTGAGCTGGCTGATTTTGGTCTTAACCACGTCCATGCCAACTCCACGACCGGAAATATCCGAAACTTGTTCTTTGGTCGAAAAACCCGCCGCGAAAATCAAGTTATAAGCATCTTCATCGCTTAAACGTGCAGCGGAGTCTGCGTCCATAATGCCTTTTTTAACGGCTATGCCTCTTAGTTTTTCAGCGTCCATACCAGCGCCATCGTCTTTAATCGACAGCATAATATGATCACCTTCCTGAGACGCCGACAAGGTAACGGTTCCTGAGCGCGACTTACCATTGGCTTCACGCTCATCCGGCATTTCGATACCATGGTCAACAGAGTTACGAACCAAATGCACCAAAGGATCGGCCAGAGCCTCAACTAAGTTCTTATCCAAATCGGTTTCTTCACCGTACATCTCAAGATTGATTTCTTTCTTCAGGCTACGAGCCAGGTCACGGACAACCCGAGGGAAACGGCCAAACACTTTCTTAATTGGCTGCATCCGGGTTTTCATCACCGCGCCCTGTAAGTCGCCAGTGACAACATCCAGGTTCGAAATAGCTTTGCCCATTTCAGCACTGTCTGACTCATCAGAATTACTCAGGCTCAACAAACGGTTTCTGACCAGTACCAGCTCGCCGACCATGTTCATAATTTCATCTAAGCGCTTGGTATCAACCCGCACAGTAGTTTCAACCGGAGCAGGCGCTGGTGCAGCTGGCTTTTTATCTACCGGCTGAGCCGCTGCTGGTTTCGCTTTAGGCTCTGATTTCGGCTCAGGCTTCGGTTCTGGTTTGGATGCTGGTTTTGCCGCAGGTTTCGGCTGCGCTTTGGGTTCAGGCTTTTTCGGTGCTGGCTCATTAGCAGGCTTATCACCTTTCGGTGTCGGCGCTTTGCCACTGCCATGCAACTCGTCCAGCAAGGATTCAAATTCGTCGTCTGTTATTTCGTCGTCTTTTGCAGGCTCTTTCTGCTTTTCTTGTTTTTTCTCAGCACTTTGAGGCGCTTTCCCGCTGCCATGAAGTTCATCCAGCAATGACTCAAATTCATCATCTGAAATCTCATCACTGTCTTCATTTACCTTGGGCTTGGACGCCGCTGGCTTGTCTTCTTTTCCGGGACCTTTGCCTTCACCATGCAACTCATCCAGTAACGCTTCGAACTCATCGTCCTGAATTTCATCAATGCTGTCGCTGCTGCTTTCTTCTGCTGCAGGTTCTGGTTCCGGATCTGTTTCCTCGGCAGGTTCATCTTTTGGAACCTCTATAGGCGCTTCGTCCTCAGACTCTGGTTCACTCAACTTATGCAGTAATTCCAGCAACTCCGGTGAAGCTGCTTCAGGTTCTTCTTTGGCGCGCACCTGCGCAAACTGAGTATTGATAGTATCCAAAGACTGAAGAATCACGTCCATCAGGTCGGAAGTGACAGTACGTTGACCATTACGCAGGGTATCGAATACGTTTTCCGCACCATGACAGGTATCAACCAGAGCTCCCAGAGACAGGAACCCGGCACCACCTTTAACCGTATGAAAGCCACGGAAAATAGCATTCAACAGATCTTTGTTTTGCGGATCATTTTCCAGTTCAACTAGCTGTTCAGACAGTTGCTCGAGGATCTCTCCAGCCTCGATCAAAAAATCCTGCAGAATGTCTTCGTCCATATCAAAGCTCATGCGACTGATGCTCCTAGAAACCTAAACTGGACAACAAATCGTCCACTTCGTCTTGTCCGCCAACCACGTCATCGCGTTGATCAGCATCGATAATTGGGCCTTCGGCATGGGCTGCATCTTTCTTAGGCGCAAGCCCTGCTTTTTCCGCGTTACGACGTTCTTCTTCTTTACCAAATATCTTCAGTAGTTCAATCAGGTTCTTTTCAACGTCTTCGACCAATTGAATAACCCGGCGAATCACTTGCCCGGTAATATCCTGAAAATCTTGCGCCATAAGCACTTCAGTCATTAACCCATGCACTTGAGGCATATTTTCGCCACAGCGCTTAAGTACGTCATCGACCTCATGACATAAAGACTTGAATTCATTTAACTGAATATCGTTGCTCATTAACCGGTTCCAGGCCGGCATCACTTTCTCGACACGGTGATGCATATCGTCTGCAAGTGGTAGACAGGCTTCTACGGCATCCATGGTGCGATTCGCGGCGTCTTCAGTTTTTTCAATGACATACAGCAGACGATTTTGCGCGTCAGGAAGATCATCCTGCGTCATTTGCACAATGCGAGGGTCAACCTGAAAATCCTGGAGCGCTTCGTGGAGGTCTCGTGTTAACTGGCCTACAGAGGTAAACAACTTGTCATTACGACGGTTGTAAACATCTTCCAGTAATTGGTTAGCCTGCTGTTGTTTCCCGTCTTCAAGCAAGGCTACTAATTCCTTGGCTTGCTCCAGAGAAATATCATGGGCGTTATCAGACATAGTCGTTCGCCCTTTAGCTGATTCGTTCGAAAATCTTGTCGAGCTTTTCTTTCAACGTTACGGCTGTAAATGGTTTTACAATGTAACCATTTACTCCAGCTTGAGCTGCCATAATGATCTGCTCTCGTTTGGCTTCCGCCGTTACCATTAACACCGGTAAATGAGCCAGATTATCGTCTTTGCGAATTTCACGCAGCAAGTCGATTCCCTGCATACCCGGCATATTCCAGTCGGTTACGACAAAGTCGAAATCACCGTTCTGCAACATGGGCAATGCGGTATTACCGTCATCGGCTTCCTGTATATTGGTAAAGCCAAGATCACGAAGTAAGTTCTTAATGATTCGTCTCATTGTAGAGAAGTCGTCCACAACGAGAATTTTCATATTTTTATCCAAAGCACCCTCCACTGAGGCTCTCGATTACAACCAAAGTTTATTCAACCCAATTTTGCATTCGCGACTTCAGTCGCAACATTGCCTGACTGTGAATTTGACTGACTCGTGATTCACTCACGCTCAGCACTTCACCTATCTCTTTTAAATTCAATTCTTCGTCATAATACAACGAAAGCACCAAAGCTTCACGTTCTGGTAACGAAGATATTGTCGAAACCAGCGCTTTATGAAACGCAGCATTCTCAACATCTTTTTGCGGTTCATAAGCTGAACCCGTTACCTGCTCTGGCATGATAGCATCTTCTGATACACCAAGATCTTCAATACCAACGATTCGTCCCGTGCTGACATCCCGCAAAATATGATGATATTCATCCATACCCATATTCAGCTTTGCGGCCACTTCCGTGTCTTTTGCATCGCGTCCGGTTTCATTTTCAACCTGACGAATGGCTTCCAGTACGCGCCGATGATTACGATGAACCGAGCGCGGAGCCCAGTCACCACGACGAATTTCGTCCAACATAGCACCACGAATGCGAATGCCGGCAAAGGTTTCGAAACTGGCGCCTTTACTGTTATCAAAGTTACGCGCAGCTTCTAATAAGCCAATCATGCCTGCCTGGATCAAATCATCCACTTGCACACTGGCTGGAAGTCTAGCCATCATATGGTGTGCAATACGCTTAACCAGCCCGGTATGCTGTTCAATAATAGCATTCCGGTTGTCAGCAGTGGCGGCATAAACGGCAGCTTTATTCATTGGCAACATCCCGCTTACTCTCGTTATCGGCAGAAGTTATCAATTGTTCAAGAAAAAATTCTAAATGCCCGCCGGCTTGAGCGGGAACAGGCCAGTCAATGGCTTTCTTAGCCAAAGCTTTTATCGCTAAAGAAGCCGGCGATTTTGGGTAAGCCAGTACCATAGGTTGTTGTTTTCTAACAGCTAAACGCAAGTTGTCATCAAAAGGTATAATCGCGGCAAGCTCTAAAGCAACGTCTAAAAACCGATCGGTTACTTTAGTTAATTTATTGAACAATACTTGTCCGTCGCGCAGATTTCGTACCATATTGGCAACCACCTTGAATTTAAACAGGCCCTGCTCCCGGCTCAATACTTTTATCAGTGCATATGCATCAGTAATTGATGTGGGTTCATCACAAACCACTAATAAAACATCCTGTGATGCTCTGGCAAAGCTGACAACGGTATTACCAATACCCGCTGCAGTATCGACAATTAATACGTCATAGTTCCCCTGAAGCTGGCTGAAGGCTCTAATTAACCCGGCGTGTTCAGATTCGCTCAAGTCCACCATAGAGCGCGTTCCCGATGTTGCCGGAACAATTTTGATTCCCGCCGGGCCTTCAATCAGAATATCCTCTAACTCGCACTGCCCACTCAACACATGAGACAGGTTGCGCTCAACCCGCAGGCCTAACATAACATCGACGTTAGCCAGACCTAAGTCGGCATCCAGCACTAATACTCGTTTGCCCTGCTTTGCCATTGCGATAGCCATATTCAGCGACACGTTGGTTTTCCCAACGCCGCCTTTACCACCAGTTACCGCAATAACTTTTACTTTCGATTGTTTCATTCTTCGCAGACCGCTTGCTTGATCCATCGGGCGTATCTCTTTTCTGACTAGATTGATAACAGCTTCATATTATATTGACTCATTCAGCGAGAAAACGCCTCATTCCAGTACGATTTTGGCACGTCTGACACTGAGGAACAAATGCTTTTATCAAGCAGGCGCTCGGCCTCGGCAACCATAAAGTTCGCATCCGCTACCCGAATGTCTTCAGGCACTTGCTGGCCATTTGTTAAATAACCAACCGGTAAGCCATGTTCTATAGCTACGCTGATACTCTCACCTAAACTTAAGCATTCGTCCAACTTAGTGAAAATACAGCCAGACAAAGGCAGTGCTTTAAATTGCTTAACAGCATCCATCAGCACCTGGCTTTGTGATGTTGCAGACAACACCAGGTAAGGACGAATCCGCAATCGTGAATTCTGAATAAGCTGGCTTAACTGTTCGTTCAAACGCTTGTCGCGTTGACCCATGCCTGCCGTATCAATCAAAATAAGACTTTTTTGACGTAGCGCAAGTAAAGCATCTGCCAGTTCCTGTGCATTTTTTGCCACTTTGACCGGACACCCTATGATACGACCATAGGTTTGTAATTGTTCACTGGCACCAATACGAAAGGTGTCGGTGGTAATTAAAGCCACTTTATCGGCACCATGGCGTTGCGCATAACGAGCGGCTAACTTCGCAATGGTCGTGGTTTTACCGACACCGGTAGGGCCGACTAACGCAACCGCTCCACCGCGCGTCAAAATGTCGTCAGAGGTCGTATTCAGCTGACCTTCTAATAAATGCAGAGTCTGTTCCCAGGCTTCATCATCTGATCCGCCTTCAGGAATAAAACACGCAATCTGGTCGGCAACTCGTTCGCTCAAGCCCATATCCATTAACCGATTCATCAGCATAGAGCGGGTTGGTTCTTCACGATCCATTTCTTGTTTCATCAAGCCGCTCAACTGGTGTTCCAGCAATTGACGAATACCATTGACCTGAGAGCGCAGTTCAGCAATGGCCTGGGAGTCGTCGGCTGCCGGTGCGTTTACTTGTTCAGGAAAAATATCGTCGCTGAGTTGAGAAGCGTTAAATTCTTGTGGCTCGGCTTTCGGTTCTGGCCGTTTGGACGCTTCAGCAACCGCTTGCGTAGCAGAGCGTTGCGCAGGCTGTTCAGCCTGTGCCTGACGCTGTAACAATTCCTGCAAAGATTCAGCCGGCACTTCTGGCGTCTTTGACGCAGCCGGCTCATTTGGGGCCTGCTCAGCCATTGGCTGTGCCTGTTGCGCATCGGGGTCAATGGCTGCAACCAGCTCAATACCACCGTTTACTTTCTTATTGGACAGGATAATCGCATCCGGACCTAAGGTTTCTTTAACCTGTTGTAAACCACGGCGCATATCTTCGGCAAAAAAGCGTTTAATCTTCACAAGCGACTCCCGTTACTCTTGTGTGGCGGTTTGTTCACCACCGTTTTGTTGTCCACCAATTGAGCTGACAATGCGAATCTGTTTATCATCCGGTACTTCCTGATAGGACAACACGCGCATACCATCGGTAGCGTGACGCGCAAAACGCGCCATGGTTGACCTTAAAAGCCCCGAGGTCAGCAGTACTGAAGGCTCACCATTCATTTCCTGCTGCTGATGCACTTCGCGTAATGACTGTTGCAGGCGTTCGGCCAAACCAGGTTCGATTCCGGCGCCTTGCTGATTTCCGTCATTACCAGCCATTTGTAGTGACTGATGCAACATCTGTTCCAACTCTGGTGCCAAAGTTATGACAGGCAATTCCGCCGCCCCTTCAGCAATGTCCTGAACAATTAACCGACGCAGTGAAATTCTGACTGCAGCCGTCAGTACTTCTGGGTCCTGGCTGCGTCCTGCATACTCAACCAAAGTTTGTACAATGGTGCGCATATCCCGAATCGCGATGCCCTCGTCCAATAAGTTTTGCAGTACTTTCACAAAGTTACCCAGTGACAATAAATCCGGAATCAGCCCCTCAACCAGCTTAGGATGAGTACGCCCCAGACGGTCCAGCAATTCTTGTGCTTCTTCGTGACCCAGCAACTGAGATGCATGGTTGGTTACAATCTGACTTAAGTGCGTAGCGACTACGGTTGCAGCGTCAACCACGGTATAACCCAGAGTTTGGGCGTGCTCGCGTTGCTCAGGACGGATCCAGACAGCATCCAGCCCAAAGGCCGGATCTTTTGTCTTCTCACCGTCCAGCTCACCGAACACCTGGCCCGGGTTAATCGCCATCTCCCAGTCATGACGAATTTCAGCTTCACCCATGGTCACACCCATAAGAGTAATGCGGTAACTGTTGGGGCCTAAATCGAGGTTGTCCCGAATATGTACGGCCGGAACAAGGAAACCAAACTCCTGAGACTGCTTCTTACGTACACCTTTAATGCGTGACAGCAATTCACCGCCCTGCTGCTTATCCACCAAAGGAATTAAGCGATAACCAACTTCCAGACCTATAGTGTCAACGTGGCGTACGTCGTCCCAACTGAGCTCTTTTTGTTGCGCCTGCTGAACTTGCTGTTCCTGTTCTTTCTCGACCAGTTCACCTTCTTCAGTCTTGGTTTTCTTAAGTTTAAAGTAAGCCGCACCGGCTAACACCGCAGACATGCTTAAAAAGGCAAAATGCGGCATACCGGGAATAACGCCCATGGCAAACAATACCGCGCTGGTAATGACCAAAACCTTAGGGTTATCGAGCAATTGCAGAACAACCGCATCACCCATGTCCTGGCTGTTATTTTCACGAGTAATGATAATGGCTGTCGCAACTGACAGTAACAATGAGGGAATTTGAGCTACCAAGCCATCACCAATGGTTAACAGCGTATAAACTTCCACTGCCTCATTAAAGGTCAGCCCGTACTGGATCATACCAATCAGCAATCCGCCGATAATGTTGATAAAAAGAATTAAAATACCAGCTATGGCATCCCCTTTTACGAACTTACTGGCACCATCCATGGAGCCGTAGAAATCAGCCTCACGGGTTACATCGCTGCGTCGTGCTTTAGCTTCTTCCTGGTTGATTAGGCCCGCGTTAAGGTCAGCGTCAATGGCCATTTGTTTACCAGGCATAGCGTCAAGGGTGAAGCGAGCGGTTACTTCTGAAATACGGCCGGCGCCTTTAGTAATAACCACAAAGTTAATAATAACCAGAATGGCGAACACCACCAGACCGACAGTGTAGTTACCACCTATGACCACGCTACCAAAGGCTTCAATAACAGAGCCTGCAGCACCGGGCCCGTTATGCCCTTCTAATAAAACAATACGCGTAGAGGCAACGTTAAGGCTTAAGCGTAGTACCGTAGCAATAAGCAAAACCGTAGGAAAAGCGGCGAAATCCAGCGGACGTTGGGTATAAACAGCCACCAGCATAACTACCAGTGACAAAGTAATTGAAAATGAAAAGAGAACATCCAGCACCACAGCCGGAATTGGCAAAACAATCATCGCCAGAATGGCCATAATGGCCAACGGCGTTCCAAAACCTTTGATCAGATGCGCATTGTTCTGCGTGAAATTTCTAAAATTTACTAACTTTTCGGCACCGCCCGCCATACGTCTTCCTGTTGCGTCAAAAAGTTGAACCTGCGGTGTTTTATTCAAGAATCGAGCCAGCTTTAGTTTTATTCGGAGGTTATCTTACATTCGTTTCAGTTGGGGCTTACAGACAAAGCTTAAGCAGCTTCTATACTCGTTGCTCTTTTTCAAAATAATGTGTTTTTATGCGCGGTTACTCTCTTATGGAATTGGTCGTAGCATTGGCTGTTAGTGCGGTGCTTGGTGCTTCTGCCCTGCCAATATTTACTCAGCAGACAGAATCTTTGTTGCTTCAAAAAGAGGCTGGGCGCTGGCTGTCTTACTTGCAGCTTGTAAAAGCCAGGTCCATAGCGAATAAGGAATCTATTGAAATCGACTTAGTCACATTCAGCAATGGCTCAGAAGCCTCAGATATTCAAACCAAATACACCTACAGCCCTTCCGCGTCGCTTACTTTTTATGGAGAGTCAGCTGCCGCGACACCAGGGCACATCAGACTAATAGGCAAAAGCAAACAGGTGAAAATCATCATCAGCAGTATTGGTCGTATTCGATTGTGCTTAAGTGAGGGTAATTCACTTCCGGGAATCCCCTCATGTTAATAGTGTCTGAGCGCGGCAGCAGTTTAGTGGAAGTTCTTATAGCATCGGCTATTGGTGCGATAGTTGTCATGGCGGCGCAGCAGCAAATGCAATGGCAAACAGGAGTGCAACACCACAAGTTATTGAGGGTAAATTTACTATTAAGTGCTCAGTCAGTCGCAAATCAGTTTTTTGAAACTTTAAAAAATACCGTCGCAACGCAAATTTCGAACCCTCAGGGCAATTGCTATTTGTTTCCTCAGCAAAACGGTGGCTCGGTTGGCTTCCGAGTCAGGAATGAACAGCTACAGCATAACTCAATGACTCTCGATTGCGCCGGATATGGCTGGCAATCCCTAACCGATAAGTCTCAATTTAAAGTCACTCATTTTGCTGCTGATTCATACTCTCCGGGATCCGGTAGTGGGTTATCAAAGCTTGTTGTAACGTTTACCGTTACCAACAATGCACAGACACATGTTTTCAAACGAACAATCACTCCTCAGGTTAACTAACTGGAGCTTACTATGAACGCGAAAGGATTCGCTCTAATACTCACCTTAGTAACACTCATAAGCTTGAGTTCAGTCAGCTTAGCTGCGCTGCTTTTTTACGCGCAAATGACAGAAGCCCGGCAACATCATCAATGGCAACAGCTTTCTCAGCAACTTCAGCAAGACTTAGAAGCACAGCGCACAGCTTATGAATTGGCACAAGAATAAAGGCTTTTCTCTGCTTGAAGTTTTGGCGGGAGCTGCCCTGGTGGCGCTCTGGTCTGTGAGCAGTCTGCAGGTTTTACAAGTTGGATTATCGGCGATTGACCGTGCCCACACAAAAGCAAAGGCTGTGGAGGTTTTGATGACTTATTTAAGTGAGGCTCAACAAACCTGGCACAGAGGAAATAATCCTGAACTATCCGGGACATCAGGAGAATTTGATTTAAAAGCAGAGCTGATCTCTATCGATCAGTTCAACGCGACCACCGAGGTAACCGTTTCCTGGGGTAGAGATAACGAACTGACCCAGACATTCTGGCTTTCCCGGTAACCAGTTTAGCCCACCGGGTGCGGTCTTAGCTCCGGAGGAATTGAAAAGGTGATATTTTCCTCGCGACCGCTCAGTTCTACTGCGGTTTTACCACCCCATTCCTGTAGCTTAGCAATGACTTCTTTGACCAACACTTCGGGGGCAGAAGCGCCAGCGGTTACAGCGACCTTCTCGTGACCTTCTAACCAGGCTTTATCAATACAACTGGCGTCATCAATTAGGTATGCCGGGGTTCCCATTTTCTCGGAAAGCTCGCGTAAGCGATTTGAGTTTGAGCTGTTACGCGCGCCGACTACCAACATGACATCGGCGTCGCTGGCTAATTCACGTACCGCATCCTGGCGGTTTTGAGTGGCATAGCAAATATCGTCTTTACGAGGACCGTTAATGTCAGGGAATTTTTGGCGCAAAGCATCAATTACATCGGCTGTATCATCAACAGATAAAGTGGTTTGACTCATGTAATGCAGGTTACCCGGGTCCTTCACTTCGAGCTTGGCGACATCCTCCGGCGACTCCACAAGGTAAATACCGCCCTCATCGTTGTTATACTGCCCCATAGTCCCTTCAACTTCAGGGTGCCCTGCGTGCCCAATTAAAATACATTCATGCCCTTTACGGCTGGCACGGGTAACTTCCATATGAACTTTGGTCACCAGCGGACAGGTCGCATCAAATACCCGCAGACCACGATCTTTGGCTTCCTGACGAACCGCCTGAGAAACGCCATGGGCGCTAAAAATAACAATTTGATCGTCCGGTACTTCGTGCAATTCTTCCACAAAGACCGCCCCGGCCTCGCGCAGTTTACTGACAACGTATTTGTTGTGAACCACCTCGTGACGCACGTAAATTGGCGGCTCAAATATTTCCAAAGCCCGCTCAACAATAGTTATAGCGCGATCAACTCCGGCACAAAAGCCCCGTGGGTTCGCTAACAAAATTTGCATCAGTTCCTCCTGCGTTCAGCTCGGTCTATTAACCAATTATGGCTCAACGCTAATAATCTCTACTTCAAAAATCACCGTTTGCCCGGCCAACGGGTGATTAAAATCGATGGTGACTGTTGGACCTTCAACCTTACGAACAATTCCCGGTAAATCGGTACCATCCGGTTGAGTGAAAGCCAAAATGGCTCCGACTTCCGGTTTGGTTTCATCGTTAAATTTTGCCGAATCAACATAGTAATAGTTGTCCGGGTTCGGTTCACCAAAGGCGTCTTTAGGCTCTAACGTGAACTCACGTTCCGCCCCTTCGCGCAGCCCCACCAGGCACGCTTCAAAGTTTTCGGTCAGATTACCATCGCCCATTCGAAATCTGGCAGGTTTACCTGACATTTTTGTGCTGTCTGCAACCGAGCCATCGGTCAGCTTAATGGTGAAGTGCATAACCACTTCCCGTCCGTGCTCTATAGGTAAACGACTCAAATGAAACTCCTTACTACCCTTGACCGTTCTCGACTTTGTCCCGACGGTTATCAAAAAAAGCTTCCAACAACATGAGTGCGGCACCAATAGTGATAGCCATATCGGCTACGTTAAAGGCAGGCCAATGCCAGCCCTGATAATGAACATCAAAAAAGTCGATGACATAACCATACATTAAACGGTCAGCTACGTTGCCAATAGCCCCGGCCATAATCAGAGAAAAGGCTAAATTCTGGCGCCATAAACCCACCGGGTTGCGACGCATCCAGATAAGCAGCACCACACTGATGGCAATAGCAATGGCAGTAAAGAACCAACGTTGCCAACCGCCACCGTCACTTAAAAAGCTAAAGGCCGCACCGTAATTGTGCACGTAAGTTAAGTTGAATAGCCCGTCAATTAAAACTCGGCTTTCATAAAGCTCAAACTCAGCGGCCACCCAAATTTTAGTAATTTGATCAATAACCACCAACAACAAGGTCAGCCACAAAAAACGCAGCCCAGTTGCACGGTTAGTCTGGTTAGAAAAATCAGGCAAAACGACGCTCCTCACCTTCACCTTCAATATTGGTTACGCAGCGCTGGCATAAATCAGAGTGGTTCTCTAAAGTCCCCACCTCTTCGCGATGATGCCAGCAACGCTCGCACTTCTTGTATTCAGATTTTGTCACACTAACGGCCAACGCCATTTTTTCCGCTTTAACTGCGTCAGCAGGTGCGTCATTAATGGACGCCACTTGCGCTTCCGAGGTCAGCAGCGCAAAGCGTAACTCTTCGCCTAAACGATTCAGGGCTGCCGCCAGTTCATCATCAGCGTACAAGGTGACTTCAGCCTGTAACGAACCACCAATAACATCGTCGCGGCGTGACTGTTCCAGCGCCTGGTTAACAACATCACGAATTTCCAGTAACTGCATCCAGAACTCGTTTTCAGCGTCTTTAACACCAGAAAACTCATCAAAACCCTGATACCAGCTTTCAGTAAAGACATACTGGCTGCGTTCGTTTGGCAACAAGTCCCAGATTTCCTGAGCGGTAAAACTGCATATTGGTGCCATCCAGCGCACTAACGCCTCGGCAATATGATACAGCGCCGTCTGGCACGAACGCCGCGCTAAACCTTCCGATTTTGCGGTGTACTGGCGGTCTTTAATAATATCCAGATAAAAGCTGCCCAGTTCGATGGAGCAGAAATGCATGAGTTTTTGCACCACACTGTGGAACTGGTAGTTATTGTAGGCTTCCAGCAATTCATTTTGTAAGTCTGCCGCCCGCCCGACAATCCAGCGATCCAGTTCAACCATATCTTCTTTGGCAACCAAGTCCTGTTTAGGATCAAAACCGCTTAAGTTCGCCAGCAAAAAGCGCGAGGTATTACGAATACGACGATACGCATCCGCTGAACGCTTAAGAATTTCATCAGAAACCGTCATTTCGCCAGAGTAATCTGCTGACGCGACCCATAAACGCAGAATGTCTCCGCCGAGTTTGTTCATGACGTCCTGCGGAGCAACCACGTTACCGATAGACTTCGACATCTTCCGACCCTGCGCATCCACGGTAAAGCCATGGGTTAATACCTGGTGATACGGCGCTTCATCATACATTGCAACACCGGTAACCAGCGAGCTCTGGAACCAGCCGCGGTGCTGATCCGAGCCTTCCAGGTACAAATCGGCAGGCCAGCGTAAGCCGTCAAACTCACGCAATACGCAATGGTGCGTCACACCGGAGTCAAACCAAACGTCTAAAGTATCGGTAACTTTGCGGTATTTGTCAGCTTCGTCACCCAGCAAGGTTTCTGGCTCTAAGTCGAACCAGGCTTGCACGCCGTCTTTTTCAATTAGCTGAGCCACTTTTTCCATCAGCTCCAGCGTGTTTGGATGCAGCTCTTCCGTTTCACGGTTCACGAAAATGGCAATGGGGTTACCCCAGGTACGCTGACGTGAAATACACCAGTCCGGCCGACCTTCGACCATAGACTCAATGCGGCTTTGTCCCCACTCAGGGAACCAGTCAACTTTTTTGATTTGCTCTAAAGCACCTGCGCGCAAACCTTTCTTGTCCATGCTAATAAACCACTGCGGCGTCGCACGGAAAATAATGGGCGTTTTATGGCGCCAGCAATGCGGATAAGAATGGCGATAACTTTCCGCATGCATCAAATTGCCCACTTCGCGTAGCTTATCAACAATAGGTTCGTTCGCTTTAAACACATGCTGTCCGGCGAACAGTGGCGTATCGTCTTTGTACACGCCGTTATCACCCACCGGGTTGTAAACTTCAATGCCGTATTTCTGACCCACTAAGAAGTCGTCAACACCATGGCCCGGCGCCGTATGCACACAACCGGTACCACTTTCGGTAGTTACGTGATCACCTAAAATAACCGGAACCTGCAGTTCAAACAACGGATGCTGCAATTGCAGGCCTTCCAAATCTTTACCTTTGCAGAAACCCAGCTTGTGGTAGTGGGTAATGTTCCAGCGCTCCATGCAGTCATTAACCAAGTCGTCCGCAAGAATCACACGCTCGGCAGGTTGATCATCGCTGGCTTCAACTTGTACTAAGGTATACTCAAGTCCTTCGGCCAGAGTCACCGCACGGTTAGCAGGAATGGTCCACGGCGTGGTGGTCCAGATAACCATGCTGACATTACCCTCACCCACATGCCCTTCCGGCGTGCTAAAACGGTCAACCGTTTCAGCCGTAGCCGCAACCGGCATACGCACATCAATAGCAGGCGAGTTTTTATCCTGATATTCAACTTCCGCTTCCGCCAGCGCGGAGCCACAGTCTGTACACCAGTGAACCGGTTTAAAGCCCTGATGCATATGACCGTTATCAATAATTTTTGCCAGCGCCCGAACGCTGTCAGCTTCCTGCTTAAAGTTCATAGTCAGGTAGGGGTTGTCCCAGTCGCCAAGCACGCCCAGACGTTTAAAGTCGGTGCGTTGCTGGTCAATTTGGGTCATGGCATATTCGCGACATTTTTCACGAAATTCTGCCAGGTTTAATTTTTTACCCGGCTTGCCGTGTTTTTTCTCTACCTGCAGTTCAATTGGCAGGCCGTGACAGTCCCAGCCCGGTACGTAAGGCGCGTCGAAGTCGCTTAAGGTTTTTGCCTTAACAATAACGTCTTTTAAAATTTTATTTACGGCGTGACCAATGTGAATTTGCCCGTTCGCATACGGAGGGCCGTCGTGCAGAATAAATTTTGGCTTGCCCGCTTTAGCTTTACGAATTTGACCGTACAGGTCAGTTTCATACCACTGCTCCAGCATCTTTGGCTCGCGCTGAGCCAGGTTACCGCGCATTGGAAATGCTGTTTCTGGCAAGTTTAAGGTGTGCTTGTAATCACTCATGGGTCACTGTTTCCATTTCCGCATAGTTACTGACTCCGGCACGCTAATGCTTCACGTGCGCGGGCGGCATCTTTTTCAATTTGTTCTTGTAAGTGCTGCAACGACGCAAAGCGTTGCTCATTACGTAATTTGGCCACCGGTGTGACCGTCATCTGCTGACCGTACAGATTGCCTGAAAACTCAAACAAATGCACCTCCAGCTGTACTTCGTCGCCATTTAATGTTGGCCGGGTTCCCAGGTTGGCAACGCCGGAATGTATTTCTTCGTCTTTACCAAACTGAGCTGTTACTGCAAATACCCCATGTAATGGGCTTTTTAAACGTTTTAACGGCACGTTTGCGGTAGGAAAACCAATAGTCCGGCCATTTTTGCGTCCATGTACGACTTTTCCGCATATTTGATAAGGCCGCCCGAGCATTTGTTCGGCCTGTTCAAAGTCGCCTTCTTCTAGTGCCTGACGAATAGCGGTACTGCTAACGCGTTGTTGTTGCTGACGATAACTGCGGGTATCGACCACCTCAAACCCCAGTTCTTTACCGGCTTTTTGCAGTAGCTCGAAGTCACCTTCTCGTTTATAGCCAAAACGAAAGTCATCGCCCACGACCAAAAACTTAACGCCCAACTTACCCACCAGAGTCTGTTCAATAAACTCGCGGGCTGGCTGGCTGGCAAACTTCTTATTAAATTCAACAACAATATGCCGGTCGACATTTTGCGCCTGTAGCGCGAGATATTTTTCGCGCCAGTTGGTTAACCGTGCAGGCGCTTTTTCAGGCTGGAAAAGCTCTTGCGGTTGAGGCTCGAAGGTCATAACCGCGGAAGGCATACCTAACTGTTGAGCTTTTTCACGAACCTGACTCAGCACCGCCTGATGCCCCAGATGAACACCATCGAAGTTACCTATGGTCAATACGCAACCACAATGTTCAGCTCTGAGATTATGAGTACCGCGAATCAGTTCCATGCCCACACAATCTTAATGTTTTCCGGAAAAGACACGATTATAACTGATACCGAGGTGATAATCAGTACTCGCGCGCACGGAAATGTCTCGGTCTCATGCCAGTGATAACCAACACGCCAATATAAATGGCAGCGCCGAATCCTATCACCTGAGCCAAAAGCCAGGGCCGCTCAACCAACGAGCTGGTACGCCAAGCGTCAATGTCCGGGCTTAACCACAGCACACCCGCTATCATCGCAGTTGTTGCGAGAAGTACCTGTAGAATAAAACGCCCGGTGCCGGGTTGTTTCTTCAGAACCCCTTCTCGCCATAAAGTAACACCCAATAACCCGGCGTTAATAGCCGCAGACGCCGCCGTTGCCAGTGCCAACCCGACATAGCTGAATGGAATAGCCAAAGCAATGTTAAATACCATATTGGCTGCCATAGCAATAATGCCGTACTTAACCGGGCGCTTAGTGTCCTGGCGGGAGTAAAAGCCCGTTGCCAGAACTTTTACCATCATAAAACTTAGCAACCCGGTGGAATAGGCCATAAGACTGTACGATGCCATACGCGCATCGTCCGGGCTGAAGGCGCCGTGCATAAACAACACCATAAGCATCGGCTCTGCTAATACAAAAAGCCCCGCCATGGCCGGTACACCCAGTAATAGCACCATGCGAATACCCCAATCCAGCGTAGCACTAAAGTTTTCAGTCGATTTATCCACATGACGTGATGAAAGCGCGGGCAAAATAACCGTAGCAATGGCAATGCCAAACAGGCCCAGCGGAAACTCCAGCAATCGGTCGGAGTAGTACAGCCAACTTATGGAACCGGTCATTAAAAAGCTGGCAATGAGGGTATCCAGCAGTAAGTTGATTTGGCTAACCGACACACCAAAAATAGCCGGCAGCATTAGTTTGCGAATTTTGGTAACGCCCGGGTCTTTCCAGCCCCACAGTGGTTTAACTAATAACCCCGCTTTTTTCAGAAACGGTAGCTGAAATAACAGCTGGATAAAACCACCGAAAAAGACGCCCCAGGCCAGTGCATATTCCGGTTGCTCAAGCTGCGGAGCCAACCAGATAGCCGCCGCAATAATAGCTACATTCAAAAATACCGGTGTAAAAGCGGCTACGGCAAACTTGCCCAGCGTATTGAGTATAGCTCCGGCCATAGCGGCAAAACTGATAAACCATAAATAAGGAAAAGTAATGCGGAGTAAGTCGCTGGCAAGGACAAACTTTTGTCCCTGCGGGCCGTCATTCCACCAGTCTAAAAACCACCCCATACCAAAAAGCGCAGCCACAACCGGGGAAGCTACCACACCGAAAATGGTGACCACCGTCACAATGGTGCCTAAGGTGCCCGAGACCCGGGCAATAAGTAATTGCTGATCGGGCAGTTCTTTGCCCTGCTTGTACTCCGTGAGCACCGGCACAAAAGCCTGGGCAAAAGCGCCCTCAGCAAATAGCCGACGTAAAAAGTTGGGAATTTTATTAGCAAAAAAGAACACATCTGCCGCAGCGCCGGCTCCCATCAGGTTAGCAATGACCACATCGCGCACTAAACCCAATACGCGCGAGATCAGGGTCATCGCGCTGACGATAAAACCTGAGCGGAGTAAAGCTTTTGACACGAGAGATCCTTTCGGCTGACAGCTAAGTTTCTGTTTTTGATTGTAACTGAGACCAATGACGGATGCTATTTTATCAAAACGTCAGTTAAAGCACTGAGTTTTTCCCTTTTCACTGTTGACTTTTACAGCAGAAAAGGCATAATCTGCGGCCTTTATAAGAGAAGCGTTCTGTTAATGAATTTAGGAGTTCACCTTGGCTAACATTAAGTCTGCTAAAAAGCGTGCGATCCAGGCCGAGAAAAATCGCCGCCACAATGCAAGCCGTCGTTCAATGATGCGTACTTACCTTAAACGTGTAAACGCAGCTATTGAGACAAAAGACAAAGAAGCAGCAAACACTGCAATGAAAGACGTAGCTCCAATGCTGGATCGCTACGCGACTAAAGGTCTTATCAGCAAAAACAAAGCGGCACGCCATAAGAGCCGTTTGAATGCTAAGATCAAAGCACTGTAAGAAGAATTACTCACCTGGGCTTAGGCGCAGGGAACGAAAAAACCGGCTCATATGCCGGTTTTTTTATATCTGTAATAACAGTAAAGTTGCGCTATTTAGCTTAATTTTACTTCGTGTAAGCCTTAACGCCCTTTTTACTTTTGGTGATTTTGCTCATAGCTGCTCGGGCTTTTTCCTGTTCAGCTTCCAGTGTTGGCTGAATGTCCGTAAGGTATTTATCTGCTTCAGCAACGACAGTTACCCACTGCTCGGATTTTTGCCAATTGTCAGGAAGATGGTTGAGGCTTTTAATCAGTTCAGCCAGCGTTACATTAGCAGATTCAAATTCTGAATCTGCTATCTCTTGCTTCAGCTGGTCGCTTAGCTCTGTTAACTTTTCAGGCTGCATCATCTCTTTCGCACTTACGCGCCTGAAGCCTGTTGCATCTGGCTCATAGCAACATCACGTTGCTCCATGGGTATTTGATCCCAGGCACCTTTTATATCAATCATTAACCGTGCTACTTCATCAATAATCTCAATATCCAGTTCAATCGATGCGTCAGCAATACGCGTGCTCATATACATATAAAGCTCACGTAAATTACCGGCAGCATCAGAGCCTGCGGTGTCATCCAGGCTATAGCGCAAAGAGTCGACAATAGCCTGAGCCTTACTTAGATAATGACTTTTCTTTTCCAAGTCTTTTCGCTGAATAGCACCTTTGGCGTAATTCAGATTCTCTAACACACCCGCCATCAACATCTGTACCAGTTGATAAGGGTCTGCCCCTGCTACGCGAGTTTGCAGAGAACCTTTAGTGTAGCCTTTCAATTTGGCATTCATACGATATTACCTCTAATTAATCATTGTCTCTAGTGAACCCAGGAAGGTTAGAAAGCTGAGCACTTACCGCATTTCCGCGGCTTTGTAACTGGCCTACTAAAGAATCCAGTGCCTGATATTTCGCGCGCAACGTTTCTTCCATGGATTCCATACGAAGCTTGAGATCTTCACGGCTTTCAGCTACGCGATCCAGGCTTTGGTTAATAGTATCCTTGCGCAGTTCTAACGAACCACCACCACCAACGTAACCATCTAAAAAGCTATCCATACGGGAAGCCAAACCATTTTCACCGCCAAATACAGACTCTAAAGCTGCCGGATTGTTTTTCAACACTTCGCTAAAGCTCGTGACTGGATTTTCCGCTTCTAGCTTTCCTTCTTTATCCAGACCAAAACCCAAATCAAACAACGTTTGGCCTCCCTCGCCAAATGTTGAGGTCAACACATTGTTTAACTGGCCCTTTAAATTACGAACCGTTGCATCGCCCTGAAGCATGCTATTCTCGCCACCAATCTCATTTAAAGAGGCAACAGCACCGTTATAAGCTTTAACAAACGCATCAATTGATTTTTTAACGCCATCTTCGTCACGTGCAATAGAAAGTTTAGCCGTTTCTGCATCTTCGCTTTCTTTAACCGCGGTTATGGTTGAGCCCTGAATAACATCTTCAAATATATTGGTATCGTTTTTTGCCTGTATACCATCAATTTCAATAATCGCATCCGTTGCTTTATCTGCTGCAGCGATACTCATACCGCCGGCGCCACCGCCATTAGCCTGCGTAGAAATCGCATCGAACTCAGCGTTATCATTCGTAACAGTTAAGTCGTTGCCTTCGCCACTCACATTTGAGCGAAAAATCAATTTAGCTTCGGTTCCGGTATTAATAATATCAGCCGTTACACCAAAGTTATCCTGAGAAGAATTGACAGCCTTACGAATATCTTCCAGGCTTGAACCTGCTTCTATATTAAGCGTGAAGCTTTCGTCACCAGCACCAAAAGTCAATGAGCCTGCGTTGGTGTTTACTTCATCTTCCGAATTTGCAAACGCGCCATCCGCAGATACTGCTCGGCTTCCCTTTGCTAACTGAGTCACAGAAATATCAAAATTACCTACACCGGCATCTTCTGTACTCTCAACGGTTATAACATCGCCTGACTCAGGTTGTTTAACGGAAGCTTTCATGGCGCTGAATAATTCGCCACTCGACAATTTCTCTGCGGCTTCCTGAAGCTTTGATAATACCGATTTCATTTCACCAACTGCAGACAATTCTACCTGCAACCGTCCTTCTTGTTGGTCAAGCCGGTTTTGTTTTGGAACTCGTTCTGCGTTAAGTGTCGCACTAACGATACCTTCCAGGTCTAAACCTGAACGAGCACCTAATGATGAAACTAATGGCATATCGTCACCTCTTTAAATTTCGTTATCGAACAATAATCCTGCCCGACTTTCTTGGTTATCGGCCATATCTTCTATAGCTTTAGCTAACTTAACCGCAAGCTCGGAAGGTATTTGCCGAATTTTCTCACCGCTTTCGGTGTCCATAACCTCGACAACCGGCGGATCGCCTTTTTCGTCAAAGACAAACTGCAGACTGGTGTTACGAATCGTCGGAGATTTATTTATCTCTGCAACCATCTCTCCAACATTCGGTTCTTCCGACTGCGGGTTTAACTGAGCTTTATCTGTACGTTCAGCTACCTTGTCCTGTACCTCACTGACGGCATCGATCACATCTTGCTTTTGAGGCTGTTGTGTCTGAACCGATCCTTTCCCTGTTGAGAGGAGGCTGAAATCGCGGGTATCCATTGATATATCCGCCATAATAATCACCTGTTCCCTATCAAAACATCAATTAAGTTGTTAACGGACCATGAAAACATCTGTCCTTGTATGTTATCGGTATAGACTACTATAAACTTTAGTTTTTATTTGAAGTTTTTTTAACCAATACTTTTTTCGGGCAAAAATTTTCTTTCACGCATAAAAAAACGGAGCCGAAGCTCCGTTTTTATACACTATTGAGTTAACTCGGGGATTAGCCCAGTAACTGCAGTGCTGCCTGTGGACGCTGGTTTGCCTGCGCCAGGATAGTCTGTGATGCCTGCTGTAGAATCTGAGCCTGAGTCAGTTTAGCTGTTTCAGCAGCAAAGTCCGCGTCTTTGATTCGAGACTTCGCGCCTTCCAGGTTTTCAGCAATGTTCGATTGGTTACGAATCGTTGACTGGAAACGGTTCTGAACCGCACCTAAATCTGCACGTTGCGCATCAATCTGAGCAATCGCCGCATCAATCGTACCTAAAGCGTCTTGAGAGCCGTCATAAGTACTGATGTCGATTTGGCCAACTTGACTTAAAGTTGAAGCACTAGCACCAAATATCTCAGCTTCATCAGCTGTTCCATCGTTAGTGATAGAAAACGCGTCACGTGACTCTAGTTGTAACTCAGCATCTACAACTACACTTGTGTTAGTACCATCGACCGCAACTCCAGCGCCAGTAGCTCCAGCTAAAGTAACTGTGTTACCGGCTACGCCACCCGTAATTTGAACACCGTTAACATCTTCGGCATTGATGGTTAACTCACCATTGTCAACGGTTGCGTCAATACCGGCTTTACCCAGATCTTCTGACAACTTAGTCAGTGAGCCGTTGTATTTAGCCAGATCAAAGCTCTCATCACCAATGCTTAATGTACCAACGTCGGTGCTCTGGAAGTTAGTGATTTTAGCTTCAACTTCTGTCGAAGCAGTAACACCTGTGCCTGCACCATTAACTTTACTAACAATATCCATTGCTTTGTCAGTAGCAGTTACGCCGATAACTGCGTTACCGTCTGGGCCACCTAAAGTGATATCACCGGCAGTCAAACCCACGGTGAAGTCAGCTTGAGCTGCTGCTGTTTGTGTTCCCAAAGTAGTACCCGCACCAGTAACTTTGTTGTTACCGATAGCGTTTGACGCAACGTCACGAAGGCTAACAGAGATAGTTTCGTTTGCATTCGCGCCTACTTGGTATTTTTCAGTACCGAAGCTACCGTCAAGCAAGTTTTTACCACCAAAGCTGGTTGTTTCTGCAATACGAGTTAACTCTTGTTGCAGGTTACCAATTTCTTTTTGCAGTGCGCCGCGGTCAACATCAGAGTTAGAACCGTTAGCTGACTGAATAGACAGTGTACGCATACGTTGCAGGATAGTCGTTGACTCATCCAGTGCACCTTCTGCAGTTTGCGCCATAGAGATAGCGTCGTTTGCGTTACGGTTACCCTGGTTCAAGCCGTTAACTTGTGAGCTCAAACGGTTTGAAATCTGTAAGCCCGCAGCATCATCTGCAGCGCTGTTGATACGGAAGCCTGACGACAAACGTTGAAATGCTTGGTCAAGCGAGTTACCTGAGCTGATCAGCTGACGCTGTGCGTTCAATGAGCTGACGTTAGTGTTTACATATAAAGGCATAATAATGCTCCTCAGTTTCTGGCCTAAGCTTGGATTCAATCGTTGTTGCCAAGCTGGAGGAAGTGTTCGGCTTCGTGTTTCGCCTGGTTAAAGTTTCCTCTCACAAAGGGTATCGGCCGGGGTTTGGGGAGCTTTAGGATTTTTTTGAAAAATTTTGAATTTTTTATGTGGGCTAGATATTTGTTGTGTAGCCTGACATGAATGTCAGGCTACACAACATTGGTCAGATATAATCGAACAGGCTCAAGCGGCTGATACGAGTAAACACCTGTTGAGCGGCTGAGTAGATCGTTTCATTTTTCACTAAGTCGGTCATCGCTTCGGAGTAATCTACGTCAGAAATATCCGACCGCGCCTTTTTATTCACTATTTCGATATCAGCGTTACTGAGTTTAGCATTGTCCATAACATTCAAACGTGCGCCCACCGATGCTTGCGTATCGGTCAGGTCACCAATGACTGTATTAAAGTCATCAAGGGCAAAGGCTATTTCGCTTTCATGGAAACCTTTACTTTCAGGCCCTGACTCTTCCAGAACGTCGGCTAAATCACCCAACTGAGTCAATAAATTACGGGAAACCGGCTCGCCTATACTGTAACTAAAAGAGTCTCCGGCTGCTGGCATATTATCTTTATCCAGCTCCAGACTCATACCGTTATATTCAACTTTACCATCAGTAATCGTTCCCGCTACCACTGGATTCACACCGTCATCAATCTCATAGGTATCCGGACCCGTAAAATTAACAGTAAAGTTCGTGGGATCACCGGCTGCAATACGCGCTTCAGTATCGGCAATTAACGTATTACGATCGGTTACCTCTACTTTTTCAATATAGTCATTGCCACCTGTCAGTTCAAAATCGACTCGCTTAGACACATTTGAAAACGCCTTATTCCCTGGGTCATTAGCTGGCAGATAAAGGGTTGGAGACAATTGAATAGTGCGCTGCCCCTGGTCACCAACATATTGGTACGACTGCGTCGCATCATCAAACTCCATCGGCTTGGTTCGGTTCTGGTAACCCGCAAAAATATATTCACCCGATTCATCCTGCGCATTAGTTAAGTCGAAAATTGAGCTCTCAATATCGCGCAATTCAGCAGCTATGGCTTTTCGGTTCGTCTGGTCGTAGCTACCATTACCCGCTTGTACCGCCAGCGTACGGGCTTTCTGAATAGCATCCGTAATGCTGTTTAATACACTTTCTTCACGGCGCAAATTGTTTTCCAAAGTTACGGAGTTACGTTCAAACTGTTCGTTCTGACCAATTTTTTCATTCAGCGCCAACACTTGCGAGTTACCAATAGGGTCGTCTGCAGGACTTAATATCTTAGTCTGCTTAGTCAGCATCAGTTGAATTCTATCTAGCTGACTTTGTGAGGTTTGTAAGCTGTCCAGACCGCGCTGAAAAAATAAATTTGTACTTAATCGCATAGTAATTACCTCAAGGACGTCAGCAACGTCTCAAAAATAGCCTGTGACGTTGTAATGATTCGGGCAGACGCAGTATAAGCTTGCTGATACTGAATAAGATTAGCCGCTTCTTCTTCTAAATTCACACCCGCTTGCGATTCATAAAGCGCCTCAGTTTGTGACCTAATTGCTTCGGCTGAATCACGCAACACTCGATTTTGGCTGACTCGACTTCCCACATCCGATACCAAACGACCGTAACTTTCATTGAAAGTCATAGTGGGCTCGGCTTCTTCACCACCAGAACGACGAACCAGCTGCTGACGCTGCAAGTCGGCCATAGACTGCCCGTTGCTGTTGTCATCAAAGCCGTTGGTGTTGTACTCAATGATGTACTCATCACCTACCGCTGGCTCGCCATTAATATCGACTTCATAGTCAGGGTCGGCTAAACCGGCTTGACTTAAAATACCGTTAAGATCGGTCGTTCCAGTAACAGTACCTATACTATTACCATCTTTATCGAAAACTTCCAGGTCATAAGCATTACCTGTCTGGCCGGTTATTTCTATACGAGCCGGAGCACTGCCAAGTAAGGTGTTATTAGCGGTATCGTAATAATCGTCCGGGGTGTTAATTGAGTTAATTTCAATACTCGCAGCACCTTGATTATCCAGCCCGTCTTTCACCCGAATAGGGTTAGCCAGAGCAATGTCTTCGGGTCTTCTTATTGCCAGGCTAATTTCAGACGCCGCACCTTCAGCCGGCTTTGCCAGGAACTGGTCGCCAGCGTTCGCAGCCCCGGAAAGATCTAAAGAAACTCCCAGCTCAACAATATCCACTGTGCCGGGCGATGCCTGAGTGACAGTAATCGTATCGGCACCACTGACGACGGTGCCGTCGCTGTTCACCGGAACTATTTCATATTCGTCCGGGTTACCTGTTTTGGTAATACGTAAATTTTCTGACGGAAAAGATTTGCTGTTTCCTTCCAACACGCTGACGCTAATTTCGCCAGTACCGCCATTATCAGAATAAGGCAGCGCTTGTGACTCCGTTTTAGCTAGATCAAAAATTTTACTGCCTAACTGATTATCCAGGTCCATGCCTTTCTGGTTTTGAGTATTCATTGAGTCGGCAATACGAATTGCCAACTGCCCCAAACGTTTTTGGGTGGGCATTAACACTTCATCGCGATATTCCAGATAACCACCGACAGAGCCACCGACTTCATCGGTTGGCACGTAAAACTCACTGATACTGCCGCCGCTGTGCTCTTTTCTTAGCACCATCTCTAAGCGTTCAGTATCTGGGTTACTTTTCACTGCAACGGCATTAAAGCGACCATCTTCTAAAACCAGTGGCTGTCCATTTTTTAAATTAACAGCAATAGCACCGTTCTTTTGCTCAACCGTGCTGAACTGCACTAACTCGGCAAGCTCTCGCAATTGCTCGTCACGCTTGTTCAACAGGGCGTTGATATTGCCATTAGCGGAGTTTTCGCCACCTGACGACTGAATTTTCGAGTTTAGCTCGGCTAAGTTTTCTGATATCGAGTTAATACGGTCAGTCGATAGCTTTAGTCTGTCGTTGATAATGCTTTTTTGATCATTTAGATAGCTGGAAAAGTCATTAAACTTAGTTACCATAGCGTCAGCTTCGGCAAGAACTAACTGCCGGGCAGTAACTGAGCCAGGGTCATTATTTGCGTCCTGTAAAGTGTTAAAAAAGCTCTCTACAGAAGATGCTACGTTAGTGGTACTGTCACCCAGTAAGGTGTCCAGCTGCTCAGCCTGTTGAAGGTTAGCTTCGTAGTAACTGACCCTGGAGATATCGGTGCGTAACTGGCGATTAGCAAACTGATCAATCATCCGCTCCACGCGCACACGCTCAAGTCCACCGTATGAAGACTCGAAGTATTCAGTGCGCTCGCGAACATAACTGTCCGTGTTCGTATTATTAATGTTTTTACCGGTGGTTTGCAGGCTTTGCTGATGCGCTAATATGCCGTTCTTACCGATATTTAATAAGTCAAAACTCATTAATGACTCTCCAGTTACTCTGTGACCGTTATCGGCACCTAGCAAATATTATTTAGTATAGGCGGCAATTTTTTGCCGCCTGCGGCACCACTAAATTTCTTTATCTACAAAAGCCGGGTTGTTTAACACCGACTGAATCTTCTGTGCATATTGAGGGTCGGTTGCGTAACCCGCACTTTGTAAAGCCTCCGCATACTGAGCCGGATCATCAGCTACTTGTAGGGCCTGCTGGTAACGCGGATGCTCCTTTATAAAGTCAACGTAGTCCTGCAAGCTCTGTTCCACATTAGCGTATGAACGAAACGCTGCGCGCTCTTTGCGGGCGACTTCACCATCGAACTCCAGGGTGCTGACATGAGACTTGTCACCGTCCCAGCGCGTATCCGCTTTAATGTTGAACAGGTTGTTACTGGAACCGCCGTGACGCCCTGGTACCAAACGCTTGCCCCAGCCGGTTTCCAGTGCCGCCTGTGCCATCAGAACATCCGGATTTAAACCGGCTTCTTTGGCGATTTTCTCGGCATGAGGCTTTAGCGCAGCAATAAAGCTTTGCGGGGAATTAAAAGTCGCATCGCCATCGCTCAGCTTGGCGGTATTCACTCGCTGATTCCCGTAATACAGACCCGCATCAATGCCGCCCTGGTCACTGACTTTCTGCGAGGCGCTGTTCATGTCGGCGCGGTTTTTCATGCGCGGGTCGTCGAGGTTCGCGCCATTGCGATTCATTGACGCCGGAACATAACTGTCGTCACCGCCTAACTGCTTTACCATCAACTCAGCCAAGCCCAGGGTTCCCTGGCTGGACAGTTCTGAAGTCAGCTGCTGGTCATACATATCGCGGTACATATTGGTGTAACGACTGTCCAATAAATTGTCTTTCTCAAACACCGCATTGGCCTTACGCATACTGCCCATGACCATGTTCAGAAATATGGCTTCAAACTGCTGCGCGGCTTCCATCAGCGCTTCTTTATCACCTGGTTTAAACGCACGCTGACGCAGCCCGTCCAGGCTGTGCGTATCCATAGCGTGTTGCGCTTGTTTTAGATGAGAATCTGAAACCGTCATAATATTAACTGCCGTTAAATAACGATGAGTTCACCGGATAATGCACCGGCCTGCTTTAATGCTTCCAGCACGGCAATCATGTCGCCCGGGGCGGCACCAATTTGATTCACCGCTCGCACTAAATCATTCAATGTTGTACCCGGCTGGAATACAAACATGCGTGCATCTTCCTGATTTACGTCAATAATGCTCTGAGGAGTAATCGCTGTTTCGCCATCGGCGAATGGATTCGGCTGATCGACGTTCACATTCTCAGCAATGGTAACCTGCATGTTACCGTGAGCCACGGCTGCCGGTCTCAACTCGACGTTCTGACCCACGACAATGGTGCCGGTACGCGCGTTCACAATGATTTTCGCTGACGCAGATGCCTGCTGAACTTCCAGATTTTCAAGCGTCGACATATAGCTTACGCGTTGGCTTAAATCTCGGGGAGCTCGCACCCGAACCGAAGTCGCATCAACGGCCTGGGCTGTACCATCGCCAACTAAATTGTTAATGGTTTCAGCCATGCGCTTCGCGGTCGTGAAATCGGACTGATGCAAATTAAAGGTAAGATAATCGGAAGAGCCAAAGCCAGAGCGCACTTCACGCTCAACAACGCCACCATTAGGAATACGACCGACAGTCGGCGTATTAATAACTATACGAGAGCCGTCGTTACCTTCAGCCCCCAGGCCACCTACAATAAGACTGCCCTGCGCTACCGCATAAACTTCCCCATTGGCGCCTTTTAAAAAAGTCTGCATCAAAGTGCCGCCGGTCAGACCATCGGCGCTGCCGACAGAAGACACCGTCACATCAATTTTTTGTCCGGGTTTAGCAAAGGCCGGTAACTCCGCATGCACGGCAACTGCCGCGACATTATCAATTTTTGGACGTTCATTTGCCGGAATATTAATACCGAAGTTGCCCAGCATGGTACGGAAAGTCTGATCGGTGAAAGGCGTTTGTTCTCCGGTACCAGGCAGACCGACTACTAAACCATAACCAATTAGTTGGTTAGAACGAACTCCCTGAACCGAAGCAATGTCTTTTATACGCGAAGCCTGTACCGGTGCCGCAAGCATTGACAATAAACTTACCGCCAGCGCAAAAATTTTAAGCGTTCTCATACCTTACTCCTTAGAATGGCCATATCGGGCTGTTAAAGAAGCGAGTTAACCACCCCTGCTCCTGAACCTGAGCCAGACTACCGGTACCCGAGTATTCAATGCGCGCATTGGCGACACGGGTTGACGGGATTTGGTTTGCTGCTGTTATATCCTGGGGACGGATCATGCCGGTTAAACGAATGTACTCGTCACCCGTATTAATGCGCATCCACTTTTCACCACGAACAATTAAGTTACCGTTTGGCAGCACTTTTATAACTGTTACGGTAATTTCACCATTCAACTGATTACTTTGGTCTGAGCTGCCGTCACCACTGAATTCTCGAGTGCCATTAATACCGGCAGACAGCGGATTACCGCCGACGGTAATATTACGTCCAAACGCCGTGGGTGCAGCTAATTCAGCTGTACTCTCTTTTGATGTTTCCGTTGTAGCCGTTTTGCTGGCTGTCGTTTGTTCCCGCAAAGTGACCGTAATAATGTCACCTAACCGGCGAGCTTTAATATCGGAATACAAATTATCCGCGTAAGCATCCTGAAACAGAGAACCCGTTGGCACCACAGGCTGAGCACGCTCTTCCGGCAATACGGGTGCGTAATATGGGTCATCCGGCATGGGTTTATGCGGCGTTTGCACACAACCGGCTAAAACCAATGCGGTTAAAGAGAAAAGTAAAGAACGCATAAAGTCACCCGCTATTATTTAATGACGACAACAATTAAAGCTGCTGGTTAATGTAACTCAGCATCTGATCCACAGACGAAATCACTTTAGAATTCATCTCGTAGCCGCGCTGGCTCTCAATTAAGTTCACCAACTCTTCAGTCACATTCACATTCGAAGTTTCCAGCGCGCCCTGAATGGTGTTACCCATTCCGTCAACACCCGGAACCGCCTCTAAAGGAGCACCACTTACTGCGGTTTCTTTATAAAGGTTCTGTCCCATAGGTTGTAAACCGGCCGGGTTAATAAAGTTAACCAGGTTAATCTGACCAACCACTACGTTATCCGGGTTACCAGGCTGCGTAACAGTAACCTCACCTTCTTGTGAAATACTGACCGACATAGCGTCTTCCGGTATCTGAATAGCAGGCTCAATGGTATAACCATTACCCGAAGTCACAATTTCCCCTTCTTCATTTAAAGAAAATTGACCATTACGGGTATAGGAAATATTGCCATCCGGCATTAGCACCTGAAAGAAACCTTTTCCGTCAATCATCACATCAAGCGAATTGTCGGTGGTCTGCACGTTGCCCTGGGTATGAGACTTTTGCGTTGCAACAACTTTGGTACCGGCGCCCAGCATTAAACCATTAGGTAATTCGGTGTCCTGTGCAGACTGACCGCCCGGCTGGTTAATATTCTGGTACAGCAAGTCTTCAAACACTGCCCGACTCTTTTTAAAGCCAATAGTGCTGGAGTTCGCCAGGTTGTTGGAAATAACTGAAATATCGCGCTGCTGCGCGTCCAATCCGGTTTTACTTATCCATAATGCTGGGTTCATGGTCTTTCTCCTGGGCTAAACTTAGCTCATTCTCATCAGCGACTCAGAACGCTGAGCATTCTCGTCGGCCGTTTTCATTAATTTGACGTTCATTTCATACTGGCGCTGCAAGGCAATCATGTGCGTCATTTCTTCGACACTATTTACATTACTGCCTTCCAGAGCGCCAATTTGCAGTTTTACGTTGGCATCGGCGAAAGCTTGTTGGTCGTCTTTTAACTTAAACAGGCCATCGTTGCCTTTTTCCATATTACCGTTCGGCGGGTTTACTAATTTAATGCGGTCAATCACTTCCATCGCGTTCGCCGGAGCTCCCATCGGACGTATAGAGACATTCCCGTTCGCTCCAATAACCAGATTATCTATCGGCATAGGAACAAATATGGGGCCGTTATTGCCGAGCACTGTCTGCCCTGTTGAGTTTTTCAACAAGCCATCAGTGCCGACTTCAAGGCTACCATTGCGGGTATAACGTTCATTACCGCTGCCATCGTCGACTGCAATCCAGCCCTGATCTTTAATGGCAACATCCATGTTCCGGCCGGTTGTTTGTATTGCTCCACTGGCAAAATTTTGCCCGGGGCTTTCCGTCATAGAAAATACCCGAGTTGGCAAACCTTCACCAAAGGCCTGCATGGCCCGCGCCTGTTGCAAGTCGCCTTTAAACGCCGTGGTATTGGCGTTAGCTAAGTTGTTGGCACGAACAGCGACGGCGTTCATATTTTCCTTCGCGCCGCTCATTGCTACCCATAGCATCTTGTCCATAGCTGACCTCCAGCCAAAATTTTGTCATCTGCGGTTTATTATTAAGACAATGCAGATTTCGTGCCAAAAACAAAAAAGACGCCCGAAGGCGTCTTTTTAAGCTAATAACCGAGAAGTTATTATCGAATCTGAAGAATCGTCTGGTTAATGGTGTTGTTAACTTCTAACGAACGCGAGTTCGCCTGGAAGTTACGCTGGGCGGTAATCAAATCAACCAGTTCTTTGGTCAGATTAACGTTAGAGTTTTCCAGCGCTGAAGCTTCAATACCACCGAAAGTTCCGGTATTTGCTTCACCAGAAAGCGGCTCGCCAGAGTCAATACTTTCACGCCACTTGGTACCGCCAATTTGCGTTAAGCCCTGCTCATTGGCAAAGCGAACAATAGCAACCTGGCCTAAGTATTGAACATCACCATTTGAGTAGGTTGCCGCAATAAGACCTGACTTGTCGATATCAACGTTAGTCAGACGGCCTACGGTGCTACCGTCCTGATCCAAAGCAGTTACTTCAAAATCTGACGCAAACTGAGTCGGCGTTGTGGTTCCTGTTAAATCCTGAAAGTTAAACTGGATAGTTTGCGCATCAGCACCATTATTCAGGTACGGGTCGCCATCAACGTTGTTGCCTGACAAGTCGATTGAGCCTGGGTCAAAAGTATTCTGGCCTGCCGCGACATCCGGATCACCACTGCCTAAAAACTCTACTCGTAAACCGGCATAACCATTGACCGACGCATCCGGCGAGGCTGTTGCTGTGCCTGTAGGAGTCATGTCAATTTCGTCACCATCAAAAGTCGCGTAGACATCCCACTGGTTATTATCGCGCTTCACATAATAAGTAGACAACGTATGCGATTCACCTAATGAATCATAAACGGTAGCCGATGTAGAACTTTGGTAAGTACTTGGTGTTTCCGGATCAAACGGATTCGCTGCGCCATCAATTGGCGAACGACGCGCATCGACGTTAAATGCGGTAAATACATTATCAGTGCTTTGCGGCGCACCGGCGACATCAGGAATACGAATTGGCTGAGTGGTTGCCAAAGCAACTGAGGAGTTAGTGCCGCTATTACGGTCAACCTGATACCCTTGCAAATAGTTACCCTGGTTATCCACAATAAACTTATCGTCGTTCAGTTTGAACGCTCCTGAGCGCGTGTAAGTCATATCGCGAGAGCCTAAACCGTCTGTAGTGGCAAAAAAGCCGTTGCCTGAAATCGCCATATCCAGCGAGTTTTCCGTGAACTCTAATGTGCCCTGACTAAACTGCTGAGCCACTGATGACGTCAAAACACCGTCACCCACTTTCGTATTACCGGCGTTGAAAATACTGGTCGCATAAACGTCAGCGAATTCCGCACGCGACTGTTTAAAGCCGGACGTTTTTACGTTTGAAATATTATTAGCGGTTACATCTAGATCTTTCTGAGATGCGTTGATACCGCTGAGTGCAATTTTAAATGACATAAGTCACCTCTCTTGTTAGCTAATTTCAGTTACATCAGAAAGCTTGATGCCACCTAATCCTTTAAGATTCAAAACCACACCGCGGTCACCGCCGGTGCTGACACTTTGTACACGAGCGTGCATCTGTATAGGCAATTCTTCAGTTTTGCCACCAACTTGAGCATTCACCGAGAACGAATAATTACCAGCAGGCGCTTCGTCGCCGTTAGCCATTTTTCCATCCCACTCAAACTCTTTCGTGCCCTGGGGCATATCGCCAATCTCAATGGTCTTGACCGTAGCACCGGTTGAGTCCTTGATATTAATCTTCACGTTTTGTGCAGACTGGGGGGTTGCAATCATGCCTGTTACGCCGGCTCCGGTTTCCAGGTTAGCCTGGTCAGTCGGTACCAACACTTTACGCCCGACCATAGTTGACGCTTGCAACGCCTGATTTGACGTCATATCACTGGCGAACTGGTCAAAACGCTCTGAAAGCCCGGTTATTCCCTCTGCCATAGTAAAGTTGGTCATCTGAGCAATCATCTGGTCATTTTCGACCGGCTTAGACGGGTCCTGCATGCTAAGCTGCTCGGTTAACAGCCTGAAAAAATCTTCCTGCTCAAGCTTGCTCCGCTCATCTGGATCAGCATATCTGGCATCGTCTTCCTTCTTCCATTTCATATCATCTATATAGGAATTACTGCTTACGCCTTCCATTTGTTATCTCCTGCTTATCCTTGACCCAGACGTAATAAACGCTGTGTCATTGTTTTGGCAGTGTCCGCTACCTGCACGTTGGTCTGGTAGGAACGCGAAGCCGAAATCATATTGGCCATCTCTTCCATGGTGTTGACGTTGGGGCGGTAGATATAACCGCTTTCGTCCGCCATGGGATGGTTTGGTGCATATTCAATTTGCAGTGGGTCCTGGCTTTCCACTATTCCCATAACTTTAACACCCGCTTCCTGACCCGCCTGAGTCTGGTTCGTCAGGCTGTTGCCCTTGTAATTGCCGCTGGCATCGGCTAACGCGGTCGCAAAAACTGGGTTTCTGGCTCTGTAAGTTTCATCAATACTGCTGCTAATTGAGTTAGCGTTTGCCAGGTTACTGGCCGTTGTATTCAGCCGTACAGACTGCGCACTCATGGCAGAACCGGTCACATTAAAAATATTAAACAGACTCATGACTTATTATCTCCCTTGTCCGCCCAGGGCTTTCTTCACACCGCTGATGCGGCCGTCAAGAAAGTTCATGGTCATTTCATACTCCAATGCATTTTGGGCATACAAGTTTTGTTCCAACTGCACATCAACGGTGTTGCCGTCGCCGGTATCCGGTTGAGATGGAGTGCGGAACTTCTCGGTTCCCTGGGGTTTTACTTCAACGCTGAAATGCTGTTCGTGAGTACGCGCCATTTTGTGGTTTTCCATACCGCGTTGCGCTTGCTGCAACGCTTGCTGGAAGTCCAGGCCTTTGGCTTTATAGCCGGGGGTATCGGCATTGGCAATATTGTTGGCAATAAGCTCCGCCCGCTGAGTGCGTACACCCAGCGTGTGTTGCTGTATTCCCATAAGCTTGTCCATGGAAAGTGCCATATTTTTGTCTCCACAGTGTTCGATAGTGAAGACAATGCAGGAAGTGTGCCAATTTAAAGAGGGGTTATTACTTTTTCAGGCGGATATTTCCTGTAGGAAACTATTTTCTTCGGTAAATGATACCTGGCTGGCAGCGGATCATCTCAAAATCCTCAGTAAGTCCGGAAATAGACTCAGAAGCACCAAGGAAAAGATAACCGCCGGGGTTCAGCGATTGCCGGAATTGGGCAATAATTTTCCGCTTTACTTCAGGGGCAAAGTAAATAAGGACATTGCGGCAAAAAATAACATCAAATTTGCCCAGCAGAGAATAGCTGTCCAGCAAGTTCAAATGACGGAAATGAATAAACTGTTTAAGCTCGTCTTTTACTCTCATGGAGCCGGCTTTCGTTTCGGCGTCCGTAAAAAACTTCTTTCGCCGTTCAGCCGACAAACCACGCGCAAGTGCCAGGCTATCGTACTCGCCAATGGCACACTGCTCGAGTACCTTATTGGAAATATCGGTTGCTGTTACTTTTATGCCAGCTCTTAGCCCACCCGGGTTCTTCGCCTTATACTCTAAGTACGTCATGGCAATAGAATAAGGCTCCTGCCCCGAGGAACAGGCGGCAGACCAAATCTTTAAAGGCCCGGCGTGATTTTTATATTCAGGGAGAATACGGTCATTCAAAATTTCAAACGGGTAAGTGTCACGAAACCATAAGGTTTCGTTGGTTGTCATGGCATCAATAACAGCCGCCCGCAAAGCCCGTTCACTTAGCTTCATTGAACGTTTTACAAGCTCCGCCAGCGAATCGATATTAAACCGGCCCATTAAAGGGCCTAACCGACTCTTCACCAGATACAGTTTACTCTCACCCAACACGATACCGCATTGATGCTCAAGGAACTGACGAAATTCCTGATACTCCGATAAACTTAATTCGCGATTTATCACGTTATATAAACAACTTCCGTTTCAGTTTCATTCGTTTCGTAGCCTGACGTTTAACGTCAGGTTCAATATTCTTACCCGGCACCTAAGTTTGCTACGAGACCGTAGCCTGACGTTCACGTCAGGTCGAATATCGCACCTGATGCAATAGCATCAGGCTACGCAATAACTTCTGTATTAAGCCATTTTTGTACGGCGGTCGCCAGTTCATCGGGATGAAACTTAGCAATAAAGTCATCGGCGCCCACTTTCTTCACCATAGCCTGATTGAATACACCACTCAATGATGTATGCAAAATAACATGGATATCACGTAAATCTGGGTCAGCTTTTAACTCGGCGGTAAGCGTATAACCGTCCATAACCGGCATTTCTACATCGGAGACCAAAACGGGCACATGAGGATGCACTAAGCCCCCCACTTCCTTGGCTTTATCTTTTAAGTAATCTAACGCTTCTTTACCGTTCTTTTTAACTTCGAGCGTAATACCCAAAGACTGCAATGCACGTTTTATCTGGTTACGGGCAACCGAAGAGTCATCCGTAATCAAAATGGTTAAATCTTCTTTTGCAACATTGATAGGTGCATTCGCAACTTCTTCGCTGACATCCATATTAGCCGGCATAATATCAGCTAAAATGCGTTCCACATCAATAATTTCAATTAATTCATCTTCCACTTTGGTCACCGCGGTAAGATACGCATCTCTTCCGGTACCTTTGGGCGGCGGCATCACATCTTCCCAGTTGATGTTAATGATGCGATCAACCCCTTCAACCAAAAAGCCCTGAATGGTTCGGTTGTACTCAGCAATAATGACGAAACGATTCTGAATATCGGTTAGCGCCCGACCACCGGTCGCCATACTCAAGTCAATAATAGATATAGCCTGACCACGGATGTGCGCAATGCCACGAACCAGAGGGTTACGATTAGGCATTGCGGTAAGTTTAGGGCATGGCAATACTTCGCGTACTTTAAATACGTTAATGCCGAAGCGTTGTTTCCCATTTAGGTGAAACATTAATAGTTCCAGCCGGTTTTGACCGACCATTTGTGTGCGTTGATTCACTGAATCGAGAATGCTAGCCATTGTTCACTCCTGTTATGTGGCAGGCTACTTCTACTTCGGCACGGTATTTGCTTACATCTACATTAACCATACTGAAACCATCGAACTGCCGATCTTTTGACGTTATACCGTTTTTTTCGGCACTCGAACAGATAACCTTAACGGATAACATCAGGAATTTTTATGATAGTACGTAAATCGCTGCTGATCAGTTCGATTTTTTTTATAACTTGTGGCATTAATTCCGTTAACGCAAAAACGAGCGGTTCAGATGAAAGTCTGCGCTTTAATTACAAAGCGTTACAGGAACTGGCTCACAATTATGTGGAACAACGGGTTTCAGCGCCGGATAATGGTCGTGTGGAAGTCGTTGCCAATAACCTCGACCCGCGCATGGCTCCCAAAATTTGTTCGCAGCCACCAAAAGTAGGCCTGGCAACTAACGCCAACCTCGACAGCTACACTACCATTGAAATTGAATGTGTAGGCAAAACTAACTGGCGCACCTATGTGCCTGTTCGAATTTATCGCTACAAAAATGTTGTTACCGCAGCCTCACCTATGGCTCCGGGTCAAATGATAAGCGAGAGTGATTTAGTGTTTTCCGAAGTTGACCTTAACCGGGTTCGCTCAAATGTGTTTACTGACATGACGGCTTTAGTTGGAGCCCGCATTAAAAAGCGCATTGCTGCAGGTCAGGCAATAAGTGCCAGCGATACATGTCTTGTATGTGAGGGGCAAAGCGTTACAATAGTTGCACAAGATAAAACGTTGCGAATTACTGCCGCCGGAAGAGCCCTGGCTGATGGTCTCAAAGGTGAATCGGTTGTTGTTGAGAACGCACGGTCGAACAAATCAATACAAGCGGTTGTCACAGGACTAAACGAAGTGACTGTTAATTTATAAAATGCTTAATCAGAACCTGACGTGAGCGTCAGGCTACGTACTAAAATTTTTATTAAAGTATTTTTAAGTGTGGTCGATAAGTAACCGAGACATATTATCTAGCGAGGCTAAAAACCATGTCAATTAACATTAACAATGCCGGGCTGAAAAATGCCAACATTGATAGCAAATCCAGCAACCGTCAAGTACAGAGCGATGCTCCGGCTAAGCCTGCTGCGGTTTCGCAAAAAGGTGGTGAGGCCGTTTCGTTAACCAGCGAAGCGCAACAACTGAGTGGCTTACAGGAAAAAGCAATGAACAGCAGCGGCATTGACCAGGCCAAAGTTGATAAAATTAAAGCCGACATTGAAAGCGGCTCGTACAAAATTAACGTTGAACAACTGGCCAATAAACTGGCTCAGTTTGAGTCTGACCTGTTCAGTAACGGCAGCAACGAATAATGACCGTGTTGGCGCCTGTTAACGATATATTACAGGATATGGCAGACTCGCTGGAAAACCTTGCGTTGTTACAACAACGTGAGCTTAATGCCATTGTCGAGCGCCAACACGCTGATGTTAATGCTATTGCCGACGCCAAAGAAAAAACGCTTATCCATATTAGCGAACTCGACCAGCAATTGGCTCAACACCCTGACAACGAACAGTTAAAAGACGACGCGGACTTAGCTGAAGCGGTTGCTGCTATTAAGGCCACCCTCTCTGACGTTCAGCATCAAAGTCAGGTTAATGAACGCGTGGTGCAGTCAACGCTAAACAGTATTGAGCAGTTAAAACAGTCCATTTTACAGTCCGCACGAAAAGATACCCTTACCTACAATAGTAAAGGTAAAATCCGTTAAAGATTTTGCCAGTCCAGCCGTTATAACCATAAGTACTTTGTTCAATCAGAGGTCGTTATGGCTAAGCATTTACTCTCTTTAGCTCTACTTGCATCTGCGCTGTTATTAAGCGGCTGTAGTGCTTACAACAAAATTGTGTACGATCAAAAGCACGTTGAATGGGAAACCCAAACCCCAAGTGAATTTCCAGTGCTGAATGCGGTTGGCTACGCCCCTATTGAAACTCAGCAAGGCGAAAATGCACAGCTAAAAGACTTAAACGCCATGCGCGCCTCTAAGTTAGCCGCTTACCGCGAGCTTGCTGAACAAGTCTATGGCCAACGCATCGCCGGTAGTAGCTCGGTGGAAGACTGGGCCTTAAACCGCGACAGTTTTCAGGCCTCTGTAGACGGAGTGATTCGTGGTGCAGAAGTGGTTAAGACCTATACTGTTGGAGACTACTACGCGACTGAGTTGCGTCTTGATTTCGAAAAGGTTCACCGCCTGTATCAAAGCACCAACCGTCAGCAGAAAGTGAAACGCGTTGTCTATTATTAAGCGCCACTTTTATTGAGTTAAACATGGCAGGGTTTTTGCAGTTAATTCCGATAGTAAAGTAACGACTAAAAACTGACACTTGGGATGCATTAACACCATGAACTGGAAAACCCTGCTACTTATCATCTCTGTTTTCTTTATTGCTATGCCAAGCGAAGCGCGTTGGGTGGAAGCTCAGGGCACTGCCCGCATTATTAATGGTGACACCAATGCCGCACGCGAAAAAGCCATCGAAAACGCCCTTCAGCAGGCATTGTTAACCTCTGGTGGTAACATCTCCAGTATTCAGCAAGTGGTTGACGGCGTTTTACAAAACACCGAAACCCAGTGGAATAGCCAGGGCAATGTTGACCAGGTGACCATAGTTCGCGAAGAAGTTCGCGACGACCGCGTTATTGTTCTGCTTCGTGCGGACATCTGGAACCGCGAAGGCGACTGCACCCGCAGCAGCTACAAAAACTCCGTGACCGTTGTTCCTTTTGAACTACGCGACCGCGCCCATGGTACCTGGGGACAAATTTGGGAAATAGGCAAAGTAGCGGCCGAGCGTTTAGCCCGTGAATTAGGCGGTGTTGGCAGCCAGTTGCAGATTGCCCACACCCTGCACCGTCACGCCGGTTTAGACCGGGCTCTCAGCGGCCTGAACCTGGAAGAATTAGGTCGTATGTCCCGCAGCATTGGTTTAGCCAACGACAGTCAGTTTGTTATTTTCGGCATGTTCGACGACCTGGCCATGATGGATACTAAATCTAGCTGGTTTTGGTCCAGCGACCCCGATCGCCATTACGCATTAACACTTTACCTTCTCGATGCCACCACCGGGCAGCTAGTAACCCGTGCACGAGTTGAGAACACCCAACCCTGGACCTTTGATCGCACCACCAATGTGGATGTTGCTACTGCACAATTCTGGAATGAACCTTTTGGTGCAGCACTGGATAGCGGCCTGCGCGACTTAGCTTCCGGCGTAAAAGAACAGGTGGTTTGTAAGCCGGTGCGCGCCAGAATTATTGCCGTTGATGAAAACACCGTTCAATTCAACTTAGGTGAAAAGCACGGCGTACACACCGGCGATAAGCTAAAAATTGTGCAACCCAGCCATTTTACCGATGATCAGGGACGTTATCGTCAGAAGTGGCAGGTGAGTGAATTTGAAGTTGAGGTGTCCCAGGTGCAGCAGTCCACCGCCGTCGCTAAGTTGACGAAAGGGAACATGCTGCACAACGTTCAGGTGAACGACTGGGTGGTACCGGTTAACTGAGGGTGAAACCAGCGACAGCTTCTGGCATAATTCGCGGCACGTCCCCGTAGCTCAGCAGGATAGAGCAGCCGCCTCCTAAGCGGCAGGTCGCAGGTTCGACTCCTGCCGGGGACGCCATGTCTATTAATTCCGGGTAAAGGGGATCTTCAATAACCCCCAAAGTTTAGTGGTGAGTTTTGCGTCGCGGTATTCGTTCAGGCCAATATCGACATTGTCGGAGCCTGCCTTTGGCTTTGCAGTGAAGCTACGAAAGAGATGATCCCACCAACTGACACTGAAACCGTAGTTACTATTGGTTTCTTCTTTTTCTGTACTGTGGTGAATGCGGTGCAGCTCCTGGGTAATGAGTACTTTGCGCACGAGCTTTTCCACAGGTTTGGGCAGTGCCACATTGCCATGATTAAACAAGGAGCAGGCATTAAGAATAATCTCAAATACAATAACGCCTAACGCCGGAGCGCCCAACGCAAGAATGGCGGCCGCCTTTATGAAAAAACTCAGCACAATTTCGGCCGGATGAAATCGCAACCCGGTGGTAACGTCGAAGTCCGGATCGGCATGGTGCACCCGGTGCATTCGCCATAATAGAGGAATGCGGTGGAACAATCGGTGCTGCCAATAGATAACGATATCCAGTAAGACAATGCTGACTCCCATCGCCAACCAAAAGGGCATTTCTGTGCCCGCCTTGCTTAAGTAATGGAAAAGCCCCCAGCCGTTTTCTGATGCGACAAGCGCCACTCCGGTCAGGCCAACGGGCGCAATAATTCTCAGCAATACCGTATCGACGGCAACTATGGCGAGGTTTGCCGGCCAGCGCTGTTTACGGCTATAGCGGGGCTTGCGCTTAGGCGAGAAAAATTCCCACAACACCATAATAAGCAATACGCCAAGAAAAATAGTTAAGCGCCAGGCCGTTTCAGACATTGGTGCTCTCCGGCTTTGCCCCTGGCTGTTTCAGTGTGCGGTAACCGGCAACAATGCGGGTTATTGCGGTAAGCCAGCAGGCGGCAGCGAATATATAGGCCAGTACGGAAAAGTGCTGTGGCCATAAACAAAACGCCACAAAAGCTAAAATGGTTTCAAAACCTTCGGTTAAACCGCCCATATAATGCAGCGACTTATTCGGATATTCCGGGTTTTCAATACCGCGCTTTCCGGCAATGCAGGCAAAGGCCAGAAAGGTAGAGCCAGTCCCCATAAAAGTGACTAACAACAAGCCTGAGGCAATGGCGTTCTGTTCGGGCGACGCCAATAAAAAACCAAATACCACAGCACTGTAAAAAATGAAATCCAGCACAATATCGAGAAAACCACCGGCATCGGTTAACTGAGTGCGCCTTGCTACGGCGCCGTCCAGACCGTCGCACAGGCGGTTTAGTAAAATAGCGGCCAGCGCGAATTCATAAAGCTCAAAAGCTAAAAATGGCACTGCCAGCAAACCGATGATAAAACCCGTTATGGTGACCTGATCAGCGCTAACGCCGACACGAACTAATAATCGCGCCGGGAGGTCGAGAATTTTTCGGGTTGCCGGAAGTAGCTTAGGGTCAAACATTAGCGACGTCTCCTTTTACCTCAGTGCCATGTATTTCAAGCACACGACCGCAAGCATCGGCGCCGTCATGGGTGACTAATAAGGTTGGCATTTGTTTGTCTTTGAGTTGTGCAAAGGTCCACTGCCTGACTTCTTCTCGCAGACTGGTATCTAATGATGAAAACGGTTCGTCCAGTAACATAGCCTGCGGTTCTGCTAATAATGAGCAGATTAATGCGATTCGCGCATACTGCCCGCCGCTTAAGCTGTCGGGGTAAACAGCCCATTTATCCGTTAGCCCCAGATTGTTCAGCATGGCGAGAGCTTTGTCTTTTTGTTGCTGACGGTTTAATAGTGAACGGGGCTTTTGCGCAAAATAGCAGTTCTCTTCAACCGTTAAGTGCGGAAATAAACCACCTTTTTGAAACATCATGCCCAGTTGGCGTGCGGCAATTGAGTGCTCGCCGATATCTTCGCCGTTTAACCTTAACTCGCCCTGAATATGAAAGTTAGGCAAGGGTTCGCCAAGCACCCAGCGCAGCAAGGTCGACTTCCCCACACCACTGGAGCCCATCAGCGTGACAATTTCACCTTTTTCGACCGTCAGTTCATTCAGACTGAATAAAGGCTCAGTGCCATTTTTTGTGCGCCTTTTTATTTCGAGGTTACGAATGTTCAGCATAACTTTTTGTCCTGATGAGTCCGACAGCAATAAACACCACCAGTGGCAGTAGCATTTGTAGCAGCGCATAAAGGCTGCCAATACGCCAGTCCCCGCCGCTGGCAACGCTAACAGCTTCGGTGGTTAAAGTGGGCGTTAAGCTCTGCCCCAGCCATTGCGTTGGCAGGTACTGAGCAATACTAACCGAAAAGGCGACCGCAAAAGCCACTGCTATGGGCTGCTTTAGCATGGGTAGCATAATTCGCCACCAGGCGGCCCGGTAGCTATACCCCAAACTTTGAGACCGGGTTAGCCACTGCTCGTTAAAGCGGGTGTAAGCCCCGTGCAAAACCAGGTAGGCGTAAGGCAGAGTATATACAGCATGTGACCAGAACACCCACCACGGCTGCCAGCCACTACTCAATTGCCCGCCAACTAGCCGTTGCCAACCAAGCACCAGAGGCACCTGCGGAATAAACAAAGCCACAAGCACCGGCCAGTAAAACGAAGCGGCGGCTTTCTGTCGTTGCCGTTGTAGCAGAACAATTGCAGCTACCGTACCAACCAACGCACTGAGCAGCGCCAGCCATAAGCTATTCACTGTTGGCTCTGCTAAGTAAGCCCACTCCGTTTGCCAGCGCTCAAGGTTTAATTCAGCCGGCCACAAGTTTGGGTAAAACCAGTGTGTCGCTAAGCTCTGCATGGCTAAAACAACAATAACCCCCAACGACAGTACACCCAGAAGAATCCAGGTATAACGGCTGGCTTTATGTGTGTTGAGTTTTGCCCGTTGGGTTACTTTTTTACCTAGTACGAAGCGACGGTACAGAGCATAATGCCGCGCATTGATTAGCAGAAGTACCAAAGCCATAACCATTAAAACCCATGCACCGGTTATTGCCTTAACCTGACTACCGGCAGAGAACTGAAAACTCCATTCATACACACGCTGCGCAAGCACGCCCGGTGTGTTACTGCCCACTAACAGCGGAATATCGACCACTGACAGCGAGTAAATAATGACAGCCGCCATAGGCAGCGTTAAACGCCGTAAAAGTTCCGGCGTAACAATGCGCCACCAGGCTTGCCGTTCGCTGTAACCATAGCTTTGCGCCTGCGTCATCCATGAATTAACGGGCAACTGTTTTAGCTGAGCCGATATCATTAGTAGTAAAAATGGCAGCTCTTTTAAAATTAGAACCACCATAACCGTCACTAACGACTTTTCGGATAATGGCCAGCTTGCCGGTGGTGCCGGGAACACTCCGCTGACGCTTTCCACTAAACGTATCAGCCAGCCGGACGGGCTCATTAACAACATAAGGCCGACCGCAAAGGCCACATGCGGAATGGACAAAAGTGGAGACAGGAGTTGCTGCAGACGAACGTTTTTTAATAATACCGGAGCCATCCACAGCGCTAAATAGCAAGCAACTAGTGGCGCGGCTACGGCGAGTATAAGGCTTGAAGCTATTGAATCGTAATCTGCCAGCAGCTCAGTTAAGGCTACTAAGTTGACGCCGGTTTCAGGGTCAAATGACCTAATCAGCAGAAAAAGCACACCACTGCCAACCGGCAGAATAATGAGCAATAACCAGACAACTACTGATAACGTGCGGACCATTCCCGCTCCAGATACTCCTGCCAACTGGCATGAAAGTCGTCGGTGGGTTCCAGCAGCGAAGAGCCTTGCGCACTTTTAAGAACGGAAGGATCACCCCAGCGATTGATATCGGCTTTTCGTTGCTGCGCTTTTTCAGACAATAAAAACTCGATAACCGCTTTCGCGGTTTCGGGGTTATTGGAACTGTTCGGCACCGCCAAATAATGGTTATTGGTTATGGCTTTGTCTGACAACGTATGACGCTCAACGCCCGCAGGCAACCGACCATGATTTACCAGGGTTTTATAATCATTGGGATTAAAGCTGACCGCCATCAGTAACTGGCCATTTGCCAGATATGATATTTGCTCACCAGCTGAGGAAGGAAAATTCTCGCCCTGCTGCCATAACAATGGGTGCAGTTTGTCTAAATAGCGCCATAAAGGCTCTGTTAGTTCATTTGCATTGGTGCTATTCACCGGCTGCTGAAATAGGTCGCGCTGTTGCGGACACAGAGACAACAACAACGATTTTAATAAGGTAGTGCCATGAAAGTCCGGCGGTTTGGGGTAGCTGATGCGCCCTTTATTTTCCCGGGCGGCGTTAAGTAGGCTCTCGGCGCTCACCGTTTTTTTGGCGAAAAGCCCGGGGCGGCTAATAAGGTTAAATTGCCCAACGCCCCAGGGCACTTCCAGCCCATTCACCGGTTCGCCGAAGTCAGTTTGCCAGTTAAGCTCCGGGTTAATATTATTCATTGCCTTAATTTCACCGGCAATGGAACGCAAAGCGCCAGCTTCTTTAAGTGCATGGAAATTTTCACCGTTTATCCAGATAATATCCGCATTGGAATGACCGTCGATAATCTGCTTAACCACCTCAGAGGCGTCCGCCACTTTATTATGGCGCAGCTGAATGCCCTGCTCTTGCAGTTCTTTTTGCGCCCAACGTAAGTAACTGTTTACTTCCGGCGAGCCACCCCAGGCATAAAAGTTAACCACTTCTGCCTTTAAAGGTAAGGCGGAAAAAAGTGTCACTAGCAATAAACTGATGGCAGCAGTAAAACGCATTTTAACTCCGGCGCCAGCGATGAAACTTCTCAACCCATGTTAGCAACTTCTGCGGCGCATTGGCGCGCTTCCACTCACCGGCCACATATTTATTCGCCTCCGCCAGGGTCGGATAACTGTGTATGGTGCCCAGTATTTTATTCAGGCCAATGCCGTATTTCATGGCCAGCACATATTCAGCCAGCAGCTCACCGGCCTGCGGGCCAACAATATTCACACCCAGCAATTCGTCTTTACCGGGTTTAGTCAGTACTTTCACCCGGCCGTAGGCGCTGTCATCGGCAATGGCGCGATCTAGCTCGCCTATATCATACTCAGTCACTTCATAAGGTTTATCGGCTTTCTTCGCCTGCTGCTCGGTTAAACCCACGTTGGCGACCTGCGGCGAGGTATAGGTTACCCAGGGAATGACAGAGTAATCTGCCCGGAAAGTTTTGAAAGGATCAAACAAGGCATTTACCGAGGCATACCAGGCCTGGTGCGAGGCAACATGGGTGAGCTGATAAGGCCCTGCTACATCGCCACAGGCGTAAATATTAGGGAAGTTGGTTTGCAAAAGCTCATTGGTACTGACTGTTTTATTGGTTTGCACGCCAAGCTCTTCCAAACCAAAGCCTGTTATATTCGGTTGCCGCCCCAGCGCAATTAGCACCTTGTCGAAGGGTATCTCAACGTCTTTGCTCTGGTCGGCATTCTGGTTATCAACACTTTCGTTATCAACCGTCTGCTCAGCAATAAGCACCGACTCGCCATTATGTTGTTCAAAACGCAACGCTTTGTGGTTCAGCCTAATATCAATGCCTTCTGCCGTTAAACGCCGCGTTAGCAGTTCTACTGTGTCGGCATCTTCCGGGCCCATAAGCCGCTCGGCCATTTCCACCTGAGTAACTTGTGAACCTAAACGCTGAAACGCCTGAGATAACTCACAACCAATAGGCCCGCCGCCCAATACCAATAAGCGTTTAGGCAGTTCATCTAACTCCCAGAGCGTGTCTGAGGTTAAATAGTCGACCTTATCCAGCCCTTCAAAATCTGGCACTAACGGCTTCGCCCCGGTCGCGATAATAATACTGCGAGTGGTTATGCGTTTGGTTTCACTCTTACCTTCGACATTGCTGGTCACTTCAACTTCCCAGGGTGAAACAATGCGCGCATCGCCTTGCTCAACGTCTACTCCCAATTTGGTGTAGCGCTCAACCGAGTCGTGCGGCTCAATGTCTTTTATAACTGACTTCACCTGTTGCATAACCTGTTTGAAATCAACCGAGACCTCACCAACGTGAACCCCCGCACTTGAGGCGTTACGCGCATTATGAGCAAGTTCGGCCACATGAAGTAAAGCTTTTGAAGGTACACAACCGGTATTCAGGCAGTCACCACCCATTTTGTGCTTTTCAATTAAGGTAACCTTTGCTTTTACTGTGGCCGCTATGTAAGCACTGACTAACCCTGCTGAACCGGCGCCAATAACCACCAGATTATTGTCAAAAGACTTAGGCTTTTTATAGCCTTTAAAGGCTTTACGACGTTTCACAAAGGCCAGTACCGCTTTGGCAATTAACGGGAATATGCCCAATAGTACGAAAGCACCGATTAAGTCGGCCGAGATAACGTCACCCAGGCTGGATATCTGCGCCAACTGAGTTCCCGCATTAACGTACACAGCGGTACCCAGCAGCATACCCACCTGGCTTACCCAGTAAAAAGTCCAAGCTTTTATTTTGGTCAGACCCATAACCAGATTAATAACAAAGAACGGGAACAGAGGAACCAACCGCAGGCTGAGTAAGTAAAACGCGCCATCGCGCTCCATTCCGCGATTAATGGCGGTTAAGCGATCTCCAAATTTTTCCTGAACCCAGTCGTGCAGAATAAAGCGGGCACTTAAAAAGGCCAGAAAGGCACCGAGAGATGCTGCAAAGCTTGCAAGCAGCAAGCCCCAACCCAGCCCGAATATAGCGCCCGCGCCCAGAGTCAGAATAGTCGCACCGGGCAATGATAACGCCGTGCTAGCCACATAAACAACAAAATAAATGGCGAATACCTGAAATGGGTAATCAACAAAAAGCTGATTAAGCTGCTGTTGCTTTTCTTTCAAAACATCAAGAGATAAGTACTGCGTCAGGTCGAACGCAAACGCACTGATAAATAGTGCAACAATAATCAACAGCAACAACAGCTTTTTCAATGACATAAAGATTAATCCAGTCGTTTCTGAGCGCTAATATACACTCTGTTTTTATCACGTTTGCCTAAAGCTACAACCGTAACCACAAGCTCGGAATCTCTTACTTGATAAACCAATCTATAACCCAGTTTTCGCAATTTCACTTTGTAACAGTTATCCATTCCCTTTAAGCGAGACGCCGGGACATGAGGTGATTCAAGCCTCTGCTTGAGTCTGGCTTTAAATTGCGCCTGAACATCCTTGTTCAACTTTTTCCATTCTTTATAAGCTGAACGTTTAAACGTCAGCTTATAACTCATCGATGTTCACCTCGACTTCATCTTCATGCTGGCGTTTTTTAACTAACTCCAGTAAATCCCTATCTTCCAGCTCTTCCATCAACGCTTCATAGGTTGCTGCCGGAATGCAATAAAATGCGGGCTGATTCCGATTCAGTACAGCCACCGGCTCACCGTGACTCTCTTCAACAACCGCCATTGGGTTCTTTTTCAACTCACTAATGCTAGTTGAGTTGCGTGCATAAATGGGTCTAACCGTTTTCATAAGACCTCCTAAAAGACTTTTAACAGGTCTTATTATAGGTCATTTAATCTGCTTTTCCAGTTTTAAAATTTGTAATCAACGCTCAAACGCGCGTGTCTTGGCTGCGACGGAAAGGCCAGGGTTGCACCAAAATAACCGCCTTCAAATACCGGTGACCAGTTGTCCTGATCTGTTACATTAAACACGTCAATACGGGCGCTTAACTGTTCATTAAAGCGATAACGTGCGTTCAGGTTTAGCGTATGCTGGTCGCGTATAAATACCGTTTGCAGGTAATCTAACGGGTAGTGCTTGGTATAGCTTAAATCGCCACCTACCGACCATTCGGACGTTATCCGCCAACCGGCAACTGCTGACGCCTGTACTTCGGGAATGCCCTGTAATTGCTTGTTTGACGCAGGAAACGCGGTGAAATTAGGCGAGCCAACACCTGTACCTTCAATAATATCGGAGCGTGAATCATCAAACACATCAGCCACCTGACCTGTACCCTGCGATGCCGTAGAGTTGTCATAGTGCGCATCAATATAACTGGCTGCAAGAGTTAACCAGTAACCGGTTTCGTGCGTTCCTGTGGCTGAAGAGAAATGCCATTGAGTCTCGAAACCCTCGGTGCGAATACCGCTGTTAGAGCCATCACGGTTGCGTAAGCTTCGCTTCTGGTCAAAGACCACAGCATCCGCGTACCAGCGGGCATCACTTGGCGCGTATTTCACACCCAGTTCATAAAGCGAGTTCTCTGTGGCAAAGTTTTGCGAATCAATTTCACCGTCGGCATTTAATACCGTACCGCCCGCCATCGCGTTAGACGTAGAGTCACTCTCATATGCGGTTGCGTAGAATGTCAGATCCGGCGTCCAGTTATACTGCGTTGATAAACTCATCGCCGTTAGCCAGTCACTGTAGGTATCGCTTGCCGCCTGAACACCCTGTGGTGGAATTGGGTCTTTTGCGTCCACGTCGTAATAATCGGCTCTGACGCCACCGGTAACGCGCCATTTGTCCGTAATATCCAGTTCATGCTGTGCAAAAATGCCCCATTGGTAGCTTTTTGAGTCGGTGGTGTCTGACGTAATAAAATCGCCCGCGCCATCGCCGTCAATATCGTACTGGCTACCCGGTGATACCCAGAGAGCCGGACGCAGCTCAATTAAACGCGCCTTTTGTTCATTGGTTAACGGAATACGCCGATTGCTGAGCGGGCCCGTCAAGTCAATAGGGTTATCCGCCTCGGTTGAAAACTGGCTGTAACCCAGTACATCGTTAATTCGTAAGTTAACGCCTACTACCGTTTTCTTGTTTATGTGCAGCTCGGTGCGGTTTTCAAAGGTGTGAGCGTCATCAATAATTTCAACAAAGCTGTTTTGGTTAATGCCTTCGCGAGTTAAATACTGATAATACGTGCGGTTAACCAACACCATGTCATCGTTCAGCCAATGCTGAAGCTTTGCGTGTAACAGAGTAGTTTCAGCGGTATTAGTGTCGAGCGGGTCGGTTAACGTGGTACTGCGGTCAATTCGAGCCTCTCCGGTTGGGCTGACAACAGCCCCGGCCCCCGGAACCCTCGAACCATTTGGCTGAACACCCTGCCCGGTAATGTACAAATTATGATCTATCAGGTTTTGCGTCGGCCGGTTAATGCCTGCGTTGTCTGTCCAGTCAACATCGTAATACTCTAAGGAAATATCCAGCAGCGTGTCGTCGTTAGGCGCAAACTTATACGCCAGCAAAAGGTCATTACTGCGGTGCTGATGAAAGTCGTAAAAACTGTCTTCATCCACATATTCGGCGCTTACTCGCAGCCCTTGCTCGCCCTCTTTTAACACCCAATTATGGTCTAGCTGTAACCGGTACTGCTCCCACTCGCCAAATTGGGCTTTCAAGGTTGAGTCCGACTCAGTCAGACGAGCGGTTTTGGGCTGCAAATTGACAAAACCGCCCACGCGTTGTGTGGTGCCCAGCATGACCGGTGGCGCGCCTTTAACAACAGCGATACCTTCAATGGCGTTAAACGACATGGGAATACCAAGCCCATTGTTACCGGCCTGACGGCGCATGCCCGCTTCAAATAACTCGCCAAGCTGGCCGCGAATGGTCGGCAGCGAAGGATTACCAAAACCCGCCGCAGCAAAACTGTTAGGCGCAAAGCGCGCAATATCATGTAAGTCATTAATGGCAGCTTCTTCCATTAACGACGCACTAATAGCCGTGGCAGCGCGGGGGATTTCCTGCAGGCTTTCCGCTAAACCGAACAAACCCTCGGTTGTTTCTTCCGATGGCAGCACGACACTTCCGTCATCGCGACCAATAACTTCAATAACTTCCATTGGTTTTTCTTGTGCCACCGCCGTTAACGGCAAGAACCCCAGCCACCACCACTTTTTCATTCTTGTATTTCCTTATTAAACCAAATGACTTACTAAACGAAACTAAAAGCGTTATTTGTTGCGCCAGTCAGTTACGTTTATCGCCAGAAATAAGATCGTTCTTCTGAAGATATTAACCTTCAGAAATCAATGGCAAAGGCTCAAAACCTTTACTCTTGAAACGCATCACGCATAATAGTCAGTATTCACTACTTAAGCCTATAGCGGAATGACAAAAACAACAGGAAACCCAACTCAAACAACGGAAGCTCTTAACGAACTACTAGAGCAAGTTGCCCGGGGTACCGAACTGCACTTTGAATCAGGCCTTTGCGGCCACTGGACCTTAATGGCCAAAGAGCCGGGAAAAGTAGCGTTTCATGTTGTCACAAATGGAGACTGCTGGTTTGGTTTACCAGGTTCTTCGGTCGAACCAATAAAACTAAGTGCGTCAGACATTATTTTCGTTAATAAAGACGTTTCTCACTTTCTGAGTAAGACTCAAATTCCCTCTGACATAAGCGAATCCGATATTCCCAAGTATTGTCAGCGCGACCATGAGCAATCTGGTGTTGTTTGTTACGACGTTAACTCCGCTCCAGGAGCAAATGATACTCTCTTTCAACTTCTCCCTCCCTGGCTCATTCTAAAACAAGCAGACCAACATCAGCAGCTATCACATATTATTGAATTAATCAGAGCTGAGACAATTAATCAGTCTCCCGGATACCAAACCGTGATTAGTCGGCTAAGTGACGTTCTCTCCCTGAATCTGCTGCGGCAAGTCATTGATGAGGATGAATCTCTTCGAGGCCCTTTAGCTGCTCTGAGTGATCGCCAGTTGCGTACAGTCATTATGGCCGTGATTAACGAGCCGGGCGCGGACTGGACTGTAGAACGACTGGCAGAACTCGCTTATTTATCAGTCAGTGCGTTTGCAGAAAGGTGTATAAAGAAAACAGGCGTAACCCCCAAAAAACTCGTCGACCAACTCAGGTTACAACGGGCACGCATAATGCTAAGTAGCTCGCAGCTATCGATGGACTTGATTGCAGAGCAACTTGGCTATCAATCGGCAACAGCCTTCAGCCGCTTTTTCAAAAAGTATGCGGGTCTCTCCCCTGCAGAGTACCGCCACCAAACTTACTATTAGTTAATTCGTCTTAGCACGCAAAAACACCTGTCTTCATGACTAAAACAGCGGGAATTGGTTTAGTCTACTTTTATTTTTGAGCTTTTATTCTATATTCGTACTCACAACATTAAATACAACTTAAAAGCGCAGGAGTAAAATATGAGTGACTTTAAACTGCATGACAAAGAATCAGCCCCCGAGGAAAGCAAGAAGTTACTAGAAGGCTCTGAAAAAGCTTTCGGTATGATCCCCAATTTGCACGCTGTCATGGCTGAAGCACCCGGTATTCTGAACGCTTACCAACAAGTGCACGAGCTTTTCGTGAATAGTAGCTTTGACAAAGACGAGTTAACGGTTGTCTGGCAAACCATCAATGTTTTCAACGAATGCCATTACTGCATTCCAGCTCATACTGCTATTGCAAAAAATATGGGGGCCGATGATTCTATTACTGACAACATTAAAGCCGGTAAGCCCTTAGGCGATGACAAATTGGAAGCACTGCGCCAGTTTACTCTAGTCATGCTTGAAAAGCGCGGTAACGCCGACGAAAGTGAGCTTGAGTCTTTTTATAACGCCGGCTACGGACAGCGTCAGGCCCTTGAGGTTACTTTGGGAATTGCTCAGAAAACGATGAGCAACTTTACAAACCACATTGCAAATACACCTATAGATGAACCATTTAAAAAGTTCGCCTAGCCAGATGCGATGGCACCAGGTGAAACACTAAAACCAACAACGGAAACAACTATGAGTCAGTCACTAGAACAAAAATTTCCGTGGGCGCTGTTGGCGCTGCGGGTCGGTATTTTTATTGTTATGTTTGTGTGGGCGCTGGATAAGTTTGTGAACCCGGGGCATACCGCCGCAGTGTTCGAAGGCTTTTATGGAATAAGTGGTTTGTCTTCGACTTTAGCTGCTGTACTGGGCGGACTTCAAGTGGCTCTTTGTCTGGCTTTTATTGCTGGATTATGGAAAACGATAACCTACGGTTTAATATTAATTATGCATGCCGTGTCGACTTTTTCCTCATTTCCACAATACCTGGACGCCTTTAACAACCTTTTGTTTTTTGCGGCATGGCCAATGTTAGCCGCTTGTATCGCACTCTTTATGCTACGCGAGTATGATACCAAACTGAGCCTTTAAGATGGAGCGACTATGCGAGTCATATTTTTTGTTCTGGCTATGAGCTGGCAAGTGGCTGCATCCGCGCAGTCATTTGACCCGTCCCATACCGCCTTTACTGATGTTCTGAATGATCATGTTGAGGTGTATGATGACGGTTTAAAGTCTGCGGTTAATTATCGCGATTTGGCTAAAAACCGTCAGCCTCTGGACAATTATCTCGCATCGCTGTCTGCAGTTGAGCCCGTACAGTATGAAAGCTGGACGCAGGAGCAGCAACTGGCCTTTTTAATCAATGCATACAACGGTTTCACCCTGCAGCTTATTATCGACAATATCGATAAATTTGAGTCCGGCGAGGCTGATTCTATTCGCAATTTAGGCGGGCTATTTTCCAGCCCATGGGAGAAGTCGTTTTTTACACTACTAAGTGAGAAGCGTACTTTGGATTGGGTTGAGCACGAAAAAATTCGGGTCGATTTTGACGAGCCCCGCATACATGCCGCTTTAGTCTGCGCAGCAGTAAGCTGCCCTAAGCTGCGCGCAGAAGCCTTTACTGGTAAGAATCTGGAGGCTCAGCTAGAAAACCAGATGGTCACTTTTTTAAGCGACCGAGATAAAAACGGTATTGATGATAAAGGCATTTATCTGTCGAAGATTTTTGACTGGTACCGGGAGGATTTTGACGGGCTTCGAAACTACCTGAGAACCTATTCAGGGGCTCTTTCCGATGGTTCAGGTAACGGTGATAATATGAACTTCCAGTCTTTAGATATTCGTTTTGTTGATTATAACTGGAAGTTAAATAACTTAGAAAACCGCTAAAAATGTCAAACTGTTAAATTTCCGTTGACCCAAACCCAATGTGGTGACGTAATAGCAGGCAACATTACTTTAAGGGTGTCTTTATGAAAGCGTTACACGGTTTATTTATTCTTCTGGGTTTATTATCTGTCGTGCTGCTGGCTATATCAGGGCCTTTATACAAAAGCGGAACAGCCGAGCTAGGCACGGCATTCTTATTACTGCGCTGGGCTGCTTATATTGGTGCGGCAACCTTCGTGCTTAACATTATCTGGTACTTTATTCGTCGCCCACAAGGGCTGGTTGCTGGCCTTAGTGGTTTAGCCATTATTGCCGGAGGCTTTGCTTTTTATATGCCTTTCAGTCAGTACCTGAAAGCACAGAATGTCCCTGCCATTCACGACATAACAACTGACACACAAAACCCGCCTGAGTTTGTTGCCATAGCCCCGCTACGTGCAGATGCATCCAACCCGGTTAAATATGCCGGAGAAGAGACCGCGAAAAAACAGCGTCAGGCTTATCCTGAGTTAAGAACTTACGAGTCACTGGAGTCGCCGAATGAACTCTTCTCGGCTGCATTGTTGGCTGTCGATAAAATGGGCTGGGAGTTAGTGGAAAGCTCAGAAACAGAAGGCAGAATTGAAGCTACGGCAACCACTACTTGGTTTGGTTTTAAAGACGACGTAGTGATAAGAGTTCGCAGTACAGTAGATGGTAGCGAGTTAGATATTCGCAGTAAGTCACGTGTGGGCCGTAGCGATGTGGGCAAAAATGCTGAGCGCATTCGTGAGTTTATGTCTTTATTGAAGCCCGAATTACGCTAATAGAAAGTATTACATTGGAAAGTATTGGGCCTGACACAAAGCGTCAGGCCCTTTCTATTTATGGAGCCTTGCGAAGTACCGGTTGCCCATAGTTTTCGTCCAGCTGTCTAACCGCCGACTCCGGAATAAATACCTGAGCCACACTGGCTACTTCTTTGGTATTGATATTCACTAGTCGGGCGTTAGCCATAACGCCATCCCGGTGATGAGACAAAGTACCGACCAATACATGAGTAATTGGCATAATCTCATCGAGTTCCAGATAGTCACGAGTTAACGCAAAGTCACCTTTTGGAGTCACCCGGATAAAGTCAGTCGCTTTAAAGTCGAGAACGCTTAGCTCACGACTGTGTAGCTCCTGCACCAATTGCTCTGACAGCACCATACTTAACGGTGAGCTTTTGTCATATTGGCCAGTTACTCCAACTAAATTGGTTATACCCACCTTCGCGCTATTCAACCGGATGCTGGCGTTCTTGACCAACTGTTCGGCAAGCTCAGCGCTGTATCTGGCACTGTATGGCTGAGTATAAATTTCTTCTGCTGCCGCTTTATCTTCCTTGCTCACTTCAGTTTGCGTGACCTCATGCTTAGCCGGCAACACAGTGCAAGCACCGAGAGATAACGCAGTAAAACTTAAAAGAATGAATAACTTCATGACAGTGACTCTCTCTAATTACGCTGTAAACGACCGTTAACTAATTCAGTTTGCTTATTTGGCCAATACAAATGCTTAGGAACATAGCGGTTAGCCGCGGCTAACACTTCTTGATTACGACGGTCGACAATACGCAAATTAACCATGGTTCCGGCATCCTTACGAGACAGAGTTCCCACCAGAACCCAGTCAATTTCAGGATGTTGTTCAAGCTCATCTACGTCACGGGAAAGCAGCGTTGCCCCCTCTTCTGCGACAGAGATGTAAGATTGGGCACGAAACTCAACCAGGCTTAAATTACGCTCTTTAAGATGCGCATAGATGCTTTCGCTTAATTGATGGCTGAGTTCGTTTAACGAGTCACCCGCTTGCGGCTGCTCAAGCGTTTCCGCCAGCACCCAGCGAGTTACACCTATGTAAGACCCATAGTGAGAATGATTGTCGTGCGAAAGCTGACTCGCGAGCTGCTCTGCTAAGTCGTCGCCGATAGCTTCGTGGGGGTTGTTAGCATGGGCTGAAACAGAGTTAGCTGTAAACAGAGTCATTGCGACGAAGGCATAAAACGTAGAACGAAGAAACATAAACGCACCTGAATTAAAACGCTAATGTTTCTTTATCGGCAGACAGGGAGGAAGATTTAGTTATTGTTTCACTGCAAACGGCTTTTCCGTTCTTCTATCAACTGGATGAACATCTATTAAGTATCCATCATAATAAACAAAGGTCATTATTACAGTGATGATTTCGTCTGCAGCTTCATATGCCAGTGTAGTAGCTTCTGAGCAAGCGCCTGACGAGCAAGGCGCTGGCGGGACTTCATCGATGACACCAGAAGACCTGCTTTTTTTAATAAATTCTGATTCGCTCACCAACACAGCGGAACTATCAAGTTCAAATGTTTGACTGGTAATAACGTCTCTTTCCCCCTCCCAAACAGCCACAGTGGCTTGGTCAATTTTTTTGTCATGAAAAATATCACTGCAAGCTGTTTTTTCACAAGATGGAAGTCCATCCGAGCCGGCATTTGCAAAACTGACTAACAATATACTAAGTGCAGTTATTATTAACGGGTGAACTTTGAGGGACATATGACTCTCCTTGTACTAATAGCTAAATGTAGAAAAATCTTTGATTTAGCGTAGTTCTTACGGCGGCCTTTTCAATAAAAACATGTTAATCACTGGTTTAGGCTTGGCTCACTATAAAAAGCCAAGCCTATTACTTCTCTTAATTAAGGTGTTTATTGAAAAACTGGACTAGTCGAGGGTAAAGCTCAAATTTATTTTCTTCCTTTTGAAAGCCATGCCCTTCTTCTCTAACTAACGTTTTATAGTTAATACCATGCTTATCAAAAGCTTGCGTAAGCTGTTCAAAATGACTCATAGGCACTCGAACATCTTCGCTACCGTGAACCAAAAACACAGGTACCTTAATATTGTCAGCTTGATAAACTGGTGAATTAGCTCTCAATTCGGATTCGTTTTCGCCAATAACCTCACGCAAGTATTTAACGCCGGAATCTGATTCTGGTATGTCTCCATCCTCATACATTAATGGAAGAGAGTACACTCCTACATAGCCAACAGCGCACTGATATAAATCAGGCTCCCTGATCACACCCATTAAAGACGAGTAACCACCGTAGCTTGCTCCGTAAATACAGATTTTGCCTTCGTCTGCGTAACCATTTTCTATCGCCCAATGCGTTGCATCAGTCACATCATCTTGCATTTTTCGCCCCCATTCGCCGTATCCAGACTCCAGGAACTCTTTTCCGTAACCACCTGAGCCACGGAAATTTATTTGTAATACGGCAAAGCCATTTGCTGCAAAATACTGGTTCTCGGTGTTAAACCCCCAATAATCACGAACACCGTGTGGCCCGCCATGAACTTTTACAATTAGCGGTGCAGGCGCATCGCTCTTTTTCTTCGGCATGGTCAAATATCCATTCAGCTCGACGCCATCTCGTGCGTTAAAGCGAATAGGTTGCATGTTGGCCATTTGGCTCGATTTTAAGTTCTCCAACCGCGCAGCGATAAACTTCGCTTCCAAGGTCTCGGTATCAAACAAATAAAATTCACCAGGATTCACATCAGAACGGGTATAAATAACTGCTTGCTTCTGATCTTTTGTTGCGCTTGTAATAGTTACGCGTTGCCCACCAAAGGCCTTACTAATTGATTGCAATAATTTAGTTGCTTTACTGCTCTCGATATATTCTCGGGTAAAAGTATCGGGCACAAACTCAAAACCAACCACGTTACCATCCAAGCCCTTAACCACACTATTCACATCAGAATTTGAATCATGGGTTAGCTGCTCAATCGCACGCGTTTTCGTGTCAAACTTATAGACTTCCTGCACATTTGAGTCCATGTCCGAAAAAATATACGTATAGCGATTGTCATCGGAAAAGCCAGCAAACCGCAGCGTATCGCCGGGTACAAACGAGTCAATGGTTAACCGCTCCCAGCTATCGCCTCCATATGGTTTAAAATATAAATTCGAACTACCTTGGCCAAACTCATCATCACTTGACTCTTCGTACGCGTAACCTAGGCGCAAATTACCTTCGTTGTCAGCGAACAACTGCTGTGAATTATCTGGCTGATCAGCTATATAGCGTATTTTTCCCGTATGGATATTGATAATATGGGATTTCGGCTGACCTTTGTCACGCCAAAAGTAGCGAGCGATCAAAATATGATCCGGGTCGTTAGGTAATAAGCTTAATAGTTCAAAGCCCGCAACATCCCAGGTGAAAATTTCTTTGCGCAGACGCCCATCAGCATTTGCCGCATATAAATTCGGGAAGCCTTCGCGGTCATCATACAAACCAACTCGCGTGCGAGCTTGAAAGATAAACCGCTCATCAGTGACCCAATAAACTTCTGAGATTCGTTTGTTTTCACCGACTTCGAAGCTGCTAATTGGTTTGTTAGTAGCACGGTCAATCACGACTAGTCGGTCACGATCACCAGCATCAGAGTTAATCAGGTAATACTCACCAGTTGGTGAAATTTTAAGCTCATTGTAGACAGTATTTGAAAAAAAATCTTTTACGTTTACTGCGTTGGGTCGGTCTTGTTGTTCCGCATGTACAACTGTTGGCATGAAGGCAAGTGACAAAAATCCCACTATAAAAACCATCGTTATAACTCTAATAATCGTCATTAGTTACTCCACGATCGAACGACAATTAAAAAAGCCTAGTTTCGAAAAAATCCGAAACCAGGCCTTTTACTCGCTAAACTCTTTAAATTAACAGAGCCTCACTTTGTTTTCTAACACTCAACTTCCTAGAAGTTTTGAGTATAACGTAAGTAAGGTACACGACCCCACGGATTGTAGATTTCGGAATCGTAGCTAGTACCGAACAACGATGCATCAGCTGGAGCACGGTCAGTTAAGTTGTTAACACCAAAAGAGACAGTCGCATCCCATGGTGTAGCATAATTAACTTGCACGTTGTGGACAGTCCAGCTTGGAATGTTATAAGTATCGATGTACGTAGTACCATCTGTGTACTGGATGTTCCAGTTTACAGAAAAGTCACCAACGGCCAGTGCGTTGTTCAATGACGCGCGTAGTTCGGGAGCCCCGTACTTACCAGCATCGTTTTCACCACCATTGGCCGAGTAGTTATTTACATAACTAGCCTGGAAGTTGTTGGTTAAAGTACCGAAACCTAAGTCAAAGTTAGTGCGTGTGGTGAAGTCAAAGCCATCAGTCTCAACGCTACCGATGTTAACCATACCTAACTGTGCACCAACTATTGCGTTGTCCACATCGTTACCAGCAAACGCGACACCAACACCCAATGATGGGTCAGGAATAGTCGTACCTTGCTGGAATTGGCTGATACCTGATGGACACAAGGTACCTTCACCACGTAAACAGTTAGCAGCTTGTTGTAAACCGATGCTACTGATGCTGTTAGTGATTTCAATATCGTAGTAATCAACGCTCATGTTTAGCCAATCATTGGCTTCCCAGACGATACCTAAGCCTAACTGTTCTGAGTTCTCTGATTCGAGGTTTACGTTACCTAAGCTATAGGTATTAACCTGGACACTTGAATCGCCAGTACAAGGTGCACCATTTTGAGCAATACACGTCGCTTCATCGTTGGTATATGCAGCACTAAACGCTGGTTCAGAAGTCAAGTCGCTCAAAGTAGGAGCACGGAAACCTTCGCCCCATGAACCTCGAACCAATACGCTGTCGGTTGGACGCCAGCGAACCGCTACTTTCGGAGAGAAGTCACTACCGTAGTCACTATAGTCATCGTAACGACCTGCGACTTCAATATCAACTGAATCCAATACTGGGAACAACATTTCTCCATAAAGCGCAGTTACATCACGTTCGCCCCCTGCTGATGCACCTGATGAACCAGACACCTGACCCGCTGCAGACAACAAATCATACTTATCTTGGTACTTTTCTTCACGATACTCAATACCGAAAGCAGCAGAAGAAACGCCAGCAGCCATCTCAAACATGTCAAAGTTTGTGTTCGCGTATAACTCTTTAACAGTCGAGAACATGTCACGGCTAGTTGTAGTAGTCATACCCAATGCAGATGGATCACCTTCAACGGCGTTACCTGTATCTGGGTCATAAACAGTAAATGGGTCGTAAATGTTATAAGTACCGTCAGCAATTAACGGTTGCGCCAGACCTGCAACAACATAGTTATTACCTAAGTTGATTGCACGTGACGTTACATAACGAGCACCGAAGTCAAGGCCGACGTTACCGATCATACCTTTAAAACCACCATCGAAGCTGGTCGTGGTGTTTTCTACGTTGTTGTCACGCGGGCCTAATGCCGCAAAACGATGATACAAAGACAGTGTTTCGTCAGCAATGCTCTGATAATACGGATCAGCTGCATTCGAGTTGTAACCGTCTAAATTACCTGGGTGGTTCGGGCTATCTGGAGTAATCTCGATAGCGCCACCTGGCCACGGTGAAGAAGGTAGTGGTGCAAAACGACCAAAACTTTCTACTTTGTTCAAGCTCCCGCTGAAATACACATTCCAGTCATTGTTGATCTGATAGTCACCACGACCAAATAGTGAAGTATTCTTTACACTAGTCAAATTCGCAGAACTTGCAGCATGGTTAAACCCACAGTTGTCATTGGGTTTCATGAAGAACAAGTCACTGTCATCACCATTGGTACATAAGCCAGGTACCGCAGTACCGAATTCGGGGTGTTCTAAACGGTTATTGGCACCAACACTAGGGGCATGCCCAGTGACTGGGTCTTTAATACCAAAGTTATTAGAATAGTTCGAACCTGGTGGATTTTCTGGATCATACCAGTAGTCGCGGTCACGAGTGAAAATAACGTCACGTTTGTTCATTGAAGCACCAAGTAATACGCGGCTCTTCGCGTTTGAGCTACCGATTACTATGCTCATTTCTTCAGTGTCACCACCGTCGTTAGTCGGGCGACCAACACCGTAAGTAACACTGACACCTTCGAAGTCCTTACGTGTAATGACGTTCACAACACCACCGATTGCATCAGAACCGTATACAGCAGAAGCACCGTCACTCAATACCTCAATACGCTCAACTGCTGCCATAGGAATAGAGTTCAAATCCTGCCCTGAGCCCAAAATAGGTGAGGTCGGTGCACGGCGCCCATCTATCAAAATAAGCGTTCGACCCGCGCCTAAACCACGTAAACTCACTTGCGCTGCACCACCACCAGAACTACCCGAAGTAGACTGATAAGAACCGAACGAGTTGAAGTTAGTATCACGCATATAGTCAGCAACAGAAATATCACCGCTGGCTTCAAGCTCAACACGATCAATTACCGTTACCGGCAATGCACCTTCCATATCAGTACGGTTCAAACGCGAACCAGTAACCTGGATACGCTCTACTTCTTCTTCCGCATTCACGTCTGTTTGCGCGTCTTGCGCAATTGCTAATGCAGGAAAACCTAAAGACGCAGCTACTGCTGCTGCCGTTAAGCTTTTACGAAATGTCATATTTTTCATGAGTAAAAACTCCCTGGAACGTTTTTATTATATCGCTTCTTTTATAGAAGCTGTTTAGAATCTAACAGGAAGTTAAAAGGTTGTAAACTTTTAGTGTTAATTTTGTTGTTATTGTTTGGTAAGTGTTAAACAAGGCTTCAAATAAGCCTTGTTGTTTTTTTCATTTAGAGGCCGTAACGCAACTACCAACCACTCCCGTTTCAGGAAAGGCGACGGTCTGAACCGTTACATTTTTAAAACCCGCGCTTTCGAAAAGTGCTGCAGTATTAGCTATATCACCTAATTGCTCGGTTGCTCTTAGCAAACTAACCAACCGGGCTTTGTGTTCATTTATCGCGTTGATATAACCCGAAAGTACTCTGTGCGATTCGTCTGACTTACCCTCTGCCGCGGCCTGCAACGCGTGTTTTGTTGCCGGAACGAAGTTCATAGCCTGAAAAGCGCCGTATCGCTCATATTTTTTAGCGAATTGGTTTAGGTTGTGTTGTTCCTGTAGCGCAGATTTTGGCAAATTATTGGGGCCATGTTTTAACAAAGCTTCCTGAAGCGGCATTACCGATTTCTTAAGTTGTTTAAGCACAGAAGGGATAAATTCAAACAGTGCTTTACTATTTTTATAGATATTCGATTCGGTTGAGTGCACTAAGGCAATAACACTCCCGCCACGCTTAAGCTGCAGGTATAAATTTTCAAGCCCGGTTTGCATATCACCATATTCAAGACCAAAGTGAGAAACGAAAGTGCCCACTTTTTTATTCGATGGCAGTTTAAAAGCTTCATAGGGCGTCTCGGCGTGTAGCTTCAGCGTATCATTAAAAGGCTTTAGCTCTGCTGAATCTATTCCCAGCACATCCAGCTTTTTTCCTTTTTCTTGCGAATATTCTGTTAACCAATGCACAACAATACCGTTACCAGTACCTACGTCCACAATTGGTTGTTTAAGCTCATTTTCATCCATGCGTTCAAACCAAAATTTTCGCATTTGGTAGGCCTGTAGGCGTGCTTTGCCATCCAAAAAGCTGGCTTTTGCACCTTTTTGCCAATAGTCACTCCACGGATTTTTTGTTGTTTTCATTGTTATACACTCCAGTACTACTGCAACGATACTTTCATGCTACCACAAAAAAGCCCGGCTCAAAGAGCCGGGCTGCTGTTTTATAACGCTCTAAAAAGACTATTAGAAGCGGAAGCCAACACGTGCATACCAGTATTGACCCGCTGTATCGTAAGAGGTGTTCAACGTATTCATATCGTTGTTGTTCGATACGTACGGAGGTTGCTTGTCGAACAAGTTACGAATACCCAGCGTAAAGGTTGTCTCTGAATTAAAGAAGTAAGACGCTTGCATGTCATGGTAGATGTAACTACCTACTGAGCTGCTCAAGTCGCTGCTATCGTAGTTGACATCATCAACTCCAGATTGGAATCGTGAGATCCAAGTGACAGCAACATCCTCAACTTTATAAGACGCGGTGAAGTTAGTACGCCATTTTGAGAAAGCAGCGATACGACCTGCGAAGTTAGAATCAGCACCGAAATTACCGGCGAGTTCCAAGGGAGCAGCACCTTCCTGAACCTGATAGTTATAGTCCTTCAGGTATGTACCATCAAGACGCAAGTTTAGAAGGCCTCCGGCAACTTCATCATTCCAGTTAACGTCAAAATCAATACCAGACGTTTCAAACGTTGAAATGTTTTGAGTCGTTGCATCGGTACCAGCTAACGTACCCTGCGCATCGCGATAATCAGAAGAAGGCCAGCTTTTCGTATCAACGGCCTCTGGTCCTAGAATTAAATCGCATGATGCAGAAGAAAAGTTTTCACTTGTGTAACACTGCTCAGCAATCAAGCTTATATCTGGTGCGCCGATGCCGTTTTCAATTTCGATATCGTAGTAGTCGATAGCGACATTTAAATTATCCATAAACTCTGGTTGATAAACTACACCCAGCGTGAAGCTATCAGAAGTTTCTGGTTTCAGATCTGCATTTCCAGATAAAATGGTTGCTGACTGGCTAGTTTTGGGAGTGAAATCACTATCTAACCCATCGGCCTTACAGTTAGCATCCAGAATATCATTGCTGCTGTCGCCATACTCAGTGCAGGGATCAACGTACCTAGAGAATGAAATAACCTGAGGACTGTTCAAGTTATCAATAGTGGGGGCACGAAACCCTTCCGCGATAGTTGCACGCACCAATAAACCATCTTTAGGAACGTACTCAAGACCAAATTTAGTAGTAGTTTGTGCGTCGAGGAAGTTGTAATCGGAACGTCTTACAGCAGCCGATAAATCTAAAGATTGTACACCGGGTAAATCACGCAGTAGTGGTGCATCTACCTCAATATAAGCTTCTTCCACATCATACGAGCCTTCTGATGGAATACCTGGCGTGCTATAAATCTGACCAATCGCGGCGGCACCGTCTGGTTGGTTTTCATAAGATTCCCAGCGTTTTTCAACACCAGCAGCCCATGCAATAGAGCCTGCAGGTAATGACCAGCTACCTGTGTCACCAGTTAAGTTCGCCATAAACTGTTTGGTGGTGCCACGAACAACAGGAGAATTGGCAATCAGAGCATAATCCATCATTTCATCAGTCAATGAATCGGCCTCGAAAGGGTTCCATATTCCCGGACACTCTTCGTCGCTATTGCAAAGTTCTTCATCAAGCAACGTATTGAAACGTGTACGGTTTGCTTGATTATACTCTACCGTTGTATCTACATAACGAGCATAATTATATGAAATATCCCAGGACCAACCGTTATCCAGGTAGCCTTCGAAACCTAATACCATTCGATAATCTGAGAAGTCCTGTGTATATTCCCGGCCACCAGTTTCAGTCAGTCGACGGTAAACCGATAGGTCTTTTCCAGTTTTATTATATTCAAAGTCCGCGTCAACTGGCGCGCCCCAAAAAGTACCTGTTGGCGCTAATAGCTGATTAGATTGACGATTCGCGTAACCACCCTCTAAGAACACGCGTAAATCGCGAGTAATATCGTAATTAGCTACCGCGTTAATGGTAAATAGTTCTTGTGGTGATTTTAAGTAAGAATCAGTTGCGTAGTTATAACCGTCTTTTTGCGCATTAAACAAACGCTGTTCACCAGTCTGAGGGTCTAGTACGTATGTTTTCTTTTCTCCTGTTGGTACAAAAGAACCGAACTCATTTATTGTAGAACCATCAAAGACGGCCTTGCCATTTTTCTCAGCGAGCGGAATGCGTGAAAAATCACGGTCAGCCTGACCGATTGCATTACGGTTTTGGTATTCAAGACCCAAAACAACACTGCCTTTACCACTTGACGTACCAATAACACCTGAAAGCTTAGTGGTTTCACCATCACCTTCACCAGTTAAGTCGTACTGGGCACTAAACTCCGCACCTTCAAAATCTGTCTTGGTAATAAAGTTGATAACACCGGCAATGGCGTCAGAACCGTATATAGTGGAAGCGCCGTCACGCAAAACTTCTACACGCTGAACCATAGCCATAGGAACGGCGTTCAGGTCACCTGATGCATAGCGACGACCATTAATAAGAATGAGTGTTCTTGCACTTCCTAAACCGCGAAGGTTTGCTGTTGCGTAACCGCCAGAACCATTGTTTGTACTGGAACCGTTCATGGCTCCGTTCATGGAAGGAAGATTATGGATAAAGTTTTCCATAGTGGTAAAACCAGAAGCTTCAATAGCTTCGGCGTCGAATACAGAAACCGGACTTGCGGTTTCCATGTCGGTACGCTTAATACGCGAACCTGTAACCTGAATGCGCTCAACATCGTTAGCGCCTGAGTCTTGTGCTGCAACAAATGCAGGAAAGCCTAACGTCGCAGTAACAGCCAAAGCTGTTACGCTTTTACGGAAGGTATTAGTATTCATTAAAATTACTCCCTGGAACATTATTTTTGAGTTGCTTGATTGGCGAAAGCAACCTGAAACCGATGGTAGCCTGACTACTAATTGTTCGACCACCCGTTTTCGGTAACAACCTTTTAACGCTGTAAGGAGTTCATTTCAATAGGCACTTAGGTCTTTTCTTATAGCGCCGGAACTGACTGCTCAAAAAATAACCTTGACGCCTATTAAGCATTCTTTTTTATTAATAAAATTAACGAATGTATCTATAAAAAACACATATGTTTACTAATTGTAAAATGTTGATTTTAATGAATTAATCAATACTTTTTATTAACAAATTTAAAGGAGATTTAGACATGTTGAACCCGTAACATTGCGCCAAAAAAAGCTCAGCGCAAGCAACGGTATCGGTCAGTGCATGGTGAGCATGATAATCAGGTAAGTTGTAGCGTTTACGACAGGCACTAAGAGCCAGTTGGCCGCCGTAAATAGGTTGATGAGGGTTGCGTTCAAGCTTATGTTTTTCGAACGCTAAGGTGTCGAATATAGCCAGGGGTTTAAAAGGTATACCGTACTGCGCTTCTATATGTTTCAGAAAACGCCAGTCCATACCTTTGTGGTGACAAACTAACACGGCATCATTCAAAGCACGGCTTAACATAGCAAAGGTTTGTTTAGGCTCGGAGCTATGCAGAAAGTCTTGCCTGGTTAAACCATGAATGGTCGGGCTCTGGCCGAGTTCAAGCTCTTGTCCGTGAGCGAAAACATGATACTGAGCGTTACCCAGGTGCATCACAGGCGGATGAATGCTCATCCAGGCAATCGATAAAATTTGATGTTTTTTCGGATCCAGTCCGGTGCTCTCAATGTCTAGCGCCACGTATCGCAGGCTTTGCCACGGCTGTTTTAACTTCTGTCGCCTGTCGTACCAATGAGCAAGTTTTTGCAGCCACTGAGACATAATTAGTACCCTTGCCGGCTAAACTTCAGACCAACGCCTTGTTGCGCTTCTTTTATAATTTTAAAAGCGGTCTTTAACTGGCGCCTTGAAAGCGTGCTCAGTTCATCAGGGTCTATGGCATTCTTTGGTTTGTCGCTGCCCCATACTTTTAACTGATGGTTCAACCTGAGCTGCGTCAAAAACTCCCAGGCTTCCAGTAGTGACTGGTTATCGCGACGATTTAACAAGCGGCTACCTTTTAACGCGTTTAAACGTGCAGCAGTGCCTGGTGACGTAATTCCGGCCTGCAATGAGTAAATACGTGCTATATCATTAATTAATGCAATGCCGTAACGTTTAATATCTATGGTATCGCCGTCATCGGTATCCTCTGTGCGTAAGCGGTTAAACAACCCTAAAGGTACGGCTATGCGGTTAACCAGAATGGCTAGATTTCCCAGAAACATTTCATTCTTCGCTAAGCTCGCAATCTGTTCGCGGTATTCTTGATAAAATTTCCCCGGGCCAACAACCGGCCTGCTGTCAAAAAATATCTGACAATACATAAGTGCTTTTGGTGTCGGGCTTTCAATCCAGTTCCGGAAACGTTCCTTCCATTGGTTAATGGTCCCCCGGCACTCAGGATTAGATGCCATAATATTTCCGGGGCAAGATGGGATACCACACTCATTCAACCCTTCGCAGACGTAATTTCCTAAACCGGCAAACCAGTCTTTTTGCTTATCGGACAAACCATTGCTAAGCAAAAGACCGTTGTCCTGATCTGAACTTAAAGTTTGATCTTCTCTGCCCTGTGAGCCAAATGCTAACCAGCTATAAGCGGCTGGTGCGGCGCCGTTTTCCTGCTCATACAGCTGTATTAGCTGACGTGTCATGCCGTCAGTAACCGATGCCATAAGCCGACCTAAAACAGATGTTTGCTTTACGCGGCTGGCAAAGGTCTGTAGATATTCCGGAAGCTTCTGCGCTTCCTCTATTAATTGAGACTTACTACCTGCCTTACGAATGGCACTAATCAGAAAGACTGGATCGCTGCGTTGCTGACGAATTAAGTCGGTTGCCGTTACCATCCCTACGGGTTGGTTCTGGTCATTAACCACCGGTAAGTGATGAATATTACTGGAGGTCATAGTGGTTAACGCATCCATTAACGAGCGATTTTCGTAAACCGATTCCGGCAGTTGTGTCATTACCGACGAAACGCGCACATCCAGCGGTAAGCCTTCAGCCACTACCCGGTTTCTTAAGTCTCTGTCCGTTAAAATACCGACCAATTGGGTGTCATCAACGACCAAAACAGACGATATACCATGGCTAGCCATTAACTTAGCCGCTTCTTGCACTGACGTGCTGCTGGATAAACTAACCGGAGGCATGGACACAACACTGCCAACTGTCTGCTCACTCCAGTCACTATCAGTGCCGTCATCACTTTTTTGTTCCGTTAATAAACGTTGACCATGAGCCCTTATAAAGTACTGCTCGAAAGATTTTGACACATTGCGAAGCCGATCAAACGCCGACTGTGGCAACACATAAACAATACCGTCTTCTATCGCCTGTAATTTATTAACCACTTCACGGCCTGATAGCAAAGACGGATAGCCAAACAAATCGCCGCTTTCCAAACGCTCTATCAGCCGCCCGTCTGCCCCTCTTAAATCAAAAACACCTGAGCGCACGATGAACAGAGCCGGCTTCATATCTTTTAATATATCGTTGCAGTTCTGATCATTCATATAAACCGACGGCAACTGCGATACAGCCCAGCTTCTTTGCTCTTCCGCTAACGTATCAAAAGGAGGGCAGTCTTTTAGAAATGAATTAACTTCCATGGCTAATCCTAATTTATAGAGAAGCAAATTTCAGTTTTGTGTATTAACTTGAGTTAGTCAATAAAAAGCCCAGCACTAGGCTGGGCTTCAATTAGGATACATCTCGTTAGTGAGGCTTAGCTTCACCGGACCCTTTTGGATACCGTATAGACTCAACCAGTTCCTGAATTTCTTCCGGAGCGTCACCAGTAAACTTATGCACGACAACTGCTACAACAAAGTTGATGATCATGCCTAAGGTCCCAATACCCTCAGGGGAAATTCCGAATAACCAGTTTTCTTGAGTATTCAGCTCGGGAGCGACGAACTTGAAGTACACGATATAACTGAAGGTAAACAGTATACCCACAACCATACCAGCTATCGCTCCTGTGCTGTTCATACGTTTATGGAATACACCCATGATTATCGCAGGGAAGAAGCTTGCTGCGGCTAAGCCGAAGGCAAAAGCGACCACCTGCGCCACGAAGCCGGGCGGGTATATACCAAAGTAGACTGAGATGACAATTGCCGTCGCAGCTGCAACCCTGGCATATAACAACTCCTGCTTATCCGTTATATTCGGCGCCAAATTTCGTTTCAGTAAGTCGTGCGAAACGGAGGTTGATATAACCAGTAGAAGGCCTGCTGACGTAGAAAGTGCTGCGGCAACACCACCTGCTGCAACCAAAGCGACAACCCAGGCCGGCAATTCGCCAATTTCAGGATTCGCCAATACCATGATGTCACGGTCAATGGTCATTTCATTGCGTTCATCACCTGAGTAAAACATTTTGCCGTCGTTGTTGTTGTCTTCCCACGTGATAAGACCTGTTTTTTCCCAGTTTTTAATCCAGCTTGGGGCGTTATCGTATTCAACACCTTGTAGGTCTGGGCCATTGATGGTGTTGAAAATATTTACTTTAGCAAACGAAGCAATAGTCGGTGCTGTTAAGTAAACCACTGAAATAAATGTCAGAGCCCAGAAAGCTGAACGGCGTGCATCACGTACTTTCGGTACTGTAAAGAAACGCACGATAACGTGAGGCAGACCAGCGGTACCTACCATCAATGCTGCAGTAATGAAGAACACATCAACTTTACTTCGCACACCTTCAGTGTATTCGGCGAAACCTAGCTCGGTCGATAATCCATCCAGTCGTTCAAGTAAGAACTGTCCCGAGCCTGGAACCCCGTCAGCTATTGTGGCGCCAAATCCCGTCTGCGGCAGTACGTGACCGGTCATCATTAAAGACAAGAATACCGCAGGCACTATGTAAGCAAACATCAATACAATATATTGTGCTACCTGAGTGTAGGTTATCCCTTTCATACCACCCAATACGGTATAAAAGAATACGATTATCGCACCAATGATAACGCCGGTTGCGATGTCAACTTCCAGGAAGCGGGAGAATACGACACCAACACCTCGCATTTGCCCTGCAATGTAAGTAAAGCAGATCAAGATGGCACAGATAACTGCAATGGTACGTGCCGTTTGAGAATAGTACCGATCACCGATGAAGTCAGGAACAGTAAACTTGCCAAACTTGCGTAAATAAGGAGCAAGACACATAGCTAATAGAACATAGCCACCAGTCCACCCCATTAGGTAAACAGAGCCATCATAACCAGCAAAGGCTACGATACCCGCCATTGAGATAAAAGAAGCAGCTGACATCCAGTCAGCGGCCGTTGCCATACCATTGGCAATAGGGTTAACTCCGCCGCTTGCTACATAAAAGTCATTAGTTGAGCCGGCACGTGACCAAATCGCAATACCTATGTATAGCGCGAAAGTCAGGCCGACGATTATAAAGGTGAGCGTTTGAATATCCATAGCGCCTTAGTCCTCGTGTACATTGTATTTGTTATCTAACGCGGCCATGCCTCTCACATAAATGAAGATAAGCACGATGAAAGTCAGAATGGAGCCTTGCTGTGCGAACCAGAATCCCAGCTTGAAGCCGAAGAAAGTGATTTCGTTAAGCACGTCCACCAATATAATTCCAAAGCCATAGGAAACGACAAACCATACAATTAGCAGCTTGAGCATCAAGCTGAGGTTTTCTTTCCAATACGCTTTGGCATGGGATTCGCTTTCGAATGCCATAACGTCCCCTCCAGTTGTTCAACATTATTGTTTTAGGTCGATAACAAATGTAAATGCAATTGTTAACAAGGGGAATAGGACTTTGGTCGTAGCTGATTGAAAGGAGAATTCAGACATAAAAAAAGCCCCCAGCGTGAGCTGAGGGCTTCTTAGAATAAAAGTCTGGCGGTGACCTACTCTCGCATGGGGAGACCCCACACTACCATCGGCGCTGGTGTGTTTCACTTCTGAGTTCGGAATGGATTCAGGTGGTGCCACACCGCTATGGCCGCCAGACATAAACTGTCACAACATGTAAAAACTGACTGCTTTTTTAAGTAAAAGCCACTCTGTTGAATTCACTATCTCACCTGATGTGAACATCAGGCTACTTATTCGGTACAGTCGCTCGCTTGTGCGTAACGTCCCAAACACCTTGGGTGTTGTATGGTTAAGTCTCACGGGCAATTAGTACGGGTTAGCTCAACGCATTACTACGCTTCCACACCCCGCCTATCAACGTTGTAGTCTCCAACAACCCTTCAGAGCACTCTAAGTGCTAGTGACAGCTTATCTTGAGGCTCGCTTCCCGCTTAGATGCTTTCAGCGGTTATCGATTCCGAACGTAGCTACCGGGCAATGCCACTGGCGTGACAACCCGAACACCAGAGGTTCGTCCACTCCGGTCCTCTCGTACTAGGAGCAGCTCCTCTCAACTCTCAAACGCCCACGGCAGATAGGGACCGAACTGTCTCACGACGTTCTAAACCCAGCTCGCGTACCACTTTAAATGGCGAACAGCCATACCCTTGGGACCGACTTCAGCCCCAGGATGTGATGAGCCGACATCGAGGTGCCAAACACCGCCGTCGATATGAACTCTTGGGCGGTATCAGCCTGTTATCCCCGGAGTACCTTTTATCCGTTGAGCGATGGCCCTTCCATTCAGAACCACCGGATCACTATGACCTACTTTCGTATCTGCTCGACGTGTCTGTCTCGCAGTTAAGCTGGCTTCTGCCATTGCACTAACCGTACGATGTCCGACCGTACTTAGCCAACCTTCGTGCTCCTCCGTTACTCTTTGGGAGGAGACCGCCCCAGTCAAACTACCCACCAGGCACTGTCCACAACCCCGATAAGGGGCCTATGTTAGAACATCAAACATACAAGGGTGGTATTTCAAGGATGGCTCCACGTCAACTAGCGCCAACGCTTCAAAGCCTCCCACCTATCCTACACATGTAGGTTCAATGTTCAGTGCCAAGCTGTAGTAAAGGTTCACGGGGTCTTTCCGTCTAGCCGCGGGTACACAGCATCTTCACTGCGATTTCAATTTCACTGAGTCTCGGGTGGAGACAGCGTGGCCATGGTTACACCATTCGTGCAGGTCGGAACTTACCCGACAAGGAATTTCGCTACCTTAGGACCGTTATAGTTACGGCCGCCGTTTACCGGGGCTTCGATCAAGAGCTTCGTCCGAAAACTAACCCCATCAATTAACCTTCCGGCACCGGGCAGGTGTCACACCGTATACGTCCACTTTCGTGTTAGCACAGTGCTGTGTTTTTAATAAACAGTCCCAGCCACCTGGTCACTGCGACCACCAGCAGCTCATGACGCGAAGTCAATCACCACCAGTGGCGTACCTTCTCCCGAAGTTACGGTACTATTTTGCCTAGTTCCTTCACCCGAGTTCTCTCAAGCGCCTTAGTATTCTCTACCTGACCACCTGTGTCGGTTTGGGGTACGGTCAATGTTCATCTGAAGCTTAGAGGCTTTTCCCGGAAGCATGGCATCAATGACTTCGCACCCGTGGGTACTCGTCTCGTGTCTCGGCCTTAAGGACCCGGATTTACCTAAGTCCTCAGCCTACGCACTTTCACCGGGACTACCAACGCCCGGCTCACCTAGCCTTCTCCGTCCCCCCATCGCAATGAACATCGGTACAGGAATATTGACCTGTTTTCCATCGACTACGCGTTTCCGCCTCGCCTTAGGGGCCGACTTACCCTACCCTGATTAGCATGGGATAGGAAACCTTGGTCTTCCGGCGTGGGAGTTTTTCACTCCCATTATCGTTACTCATGTCAGCATTCGCACTTCTGATATGTCCAGCAGTCCTCTCGAACCACCTTCGCCCACTTACAGAACGCTCCCCTACCCCGCATACCTAAGTATGCAGCCGCAGCTTCGGTGTATGGCTTAGCCCCGTTACATCTTCCGCGCAGGCCGACTCGACTAGTGAGCTATTACGCTTTCTTTAAAGGATGGCTGCTTCTAAGCCAACCTCCTAGCTGTCTCTGCCTTCCCACATCGTTTCCCACTGAGCCATAACTTCGGGACCTTAGCTGGCGGTCTGGGTTGTTTCCCTCTTCACGACGGACGTTAGCACCCGCCGTGTGTCTCCCGGATAGTACTCATTGGTATTCGGAGTTTGCATGGGGTTGGTAAGTCGGGATGACCCCCTAGCCCAAACAGTGCTCTACCCCCAATGGTATTCGTCCGAGGCTCTACCTAAATAGATTTCGGGGAGAACCAGCTATCTCCGGGCTTGATTAGCCTTTCACTCCTAGCCACAAGTCATCCCCTCATTTTTCAACATAAGTGGGTTCGGTCCTCCAATTGATGTTACTCAATCTTCAACCTGCTCATGGTTAGATCGCCCGGTTTCGGGTCTATACCCTGCAACTCAACGCCCAGTTAAGACTCGGTTTCCCTACGGCTTCCCTATACGGTTAACCTTGCTACAGAATATAAGTCGCTGACCCATTATACAAAAGGTACGCAGTCACGGGACGAACCCGCTCCTACTGCTTGTACGTACACGGTTTCAGGTTCTGTTTCACTCCCCTCGCCGGGGTTCTTTTCGCCTTTCCCTCACGGTACTGGTTCACTATCGGTCAGTTGGGAGTATTTAGCCTTGGAGGATGGTCCCCCCATATTCAGTCAGGATATCACGTGTCCCGACCTACTCGATTTCACTTATCATGCACCTTCACATACCGGGCTCTCACCGTCTGTGGCTCCGCTTCCCATCGGATTCTGTTAGCACAAGTTAAGCTTAAGGGCTGCTTCCCGTTCGCTCGCCGCTACTGGGGAAATCTCGGTTGATTTCTTTTCCTCCGGGTACTTAGATGTTTCAGTTCTCCGGGTTCGCTTCCTGGCACCTATTGATTCAGTGCCGGATACTCTGTAAACAGAGTGGGTTTCCCCATTCGGAAATCCATGACTCAAGTGCCTCTTACTGGCTTATCATGGCTTATCGCAAGTTAGTACGTCCTTCATCGCCTCCAACTGCCTAGGCATCCACCGTGTACGCTTAGTCACTTAACCATACAACCCGAAGGTGTCTGGCATACGTGACCAAGATTGTTTGTTCTCGCTGTACACAAGTTCGATACGCCTCTACCAAATCAGTTTGTTCAAGTAGAGTGGCATTTCTTACTTTTAATATTACAATCAGCTTTTCATGTTGTTAAAGAGCACGTAACACTAAGTTACCGGTAAACATTCTTATTAAAGAGTGCTTAACGCTAACGGTTACGAAGAGAAGAAATGGTGGAGCCAAGCGGGATCGAACCGCTGACCTCCTGCGTGCAAGGCAGGCGCTCTCCCAGCTGAGCTATGGCCCCGTAATGGGTTTTCCACACACCCCGATAAGGGAATTTCAAGGTTAGGCAAGGCGAGAGGGTGCAAAGCATACATCAGTATGCGAGTACCCGAACAACGCAGCATAACCGCAGAAATGGTGGGTCTGGGCAGACTTGAACTGCCGACCTCACCCTTATCAGGGGTGCGCTCTAACCAGCTGAGCTACAGACCCAGTTTCTTCTCTGTCTATATCAAGCCTGCAAACTGTGTGGACACTTACTCACACGGATGTGAGGTAGACAAAAAATGCAGGACGCAATTTTTTGTGTACACAAAAGATAAGCTGTTTTGTAAGGAGGTGATCCAGCCGCAGGTTCCCCTACGGCTACCTTGTTACGACTTCACCCCAGTACATGAACCACACCGTGGTGATCGTTCTCCCGAAGGTTAAACTAACCACTTCTGGTGCAGCCCACTCCCATGGTGTGACGGGCGGTGTGTACAAGGCCCGGGAACGTATTCACCGTGGCATTCTGATCCACGATTACTAGCGATTCCGACTTCACGGAGTCGAGTTGCAGACTCCGATCCGGACTACGACGCACTTTATGAGATTCGCTAACCATCGCTGGCTTGCTGCCCTTTGTATGCGCCATTGTAGCACGTGTGTAGCCCATCCCGTAAGGGCCATGATGACTTGACGTCGTCCCCACCTTCCTCCGGTTTATCACCGGCAGTCTCCCCAGAGTTCCCACCTTTACGTGCTGGCAACTAAGGATAAGGGTTGCGCTCGTTGCGGGACTTAACCCAACATCTCACAACACGAGCTGACGACAGCCATGCAGCACCTGTCTCAGTGTTCCCGAAGGCACTAATCCATCTCTGAAAAATTCACTGGATGTCAAGGGATGGTAAGGTTCTTCGCGTTGCATCGAATTAAACCACATGCTCCACCGCTTGTGCGGGCCCCCGTCAATTCATTTGAGTTTTAACCTTGCGGCCGTACTCCCCAGGCGGTCAACTTAGTGCGTTAGCTGCGTTACTCACGTCTTAATGACACGAACAACTAGTTGACATCGTTTACGGCGTGGACTACCAGGGTATCTAATCCTGTTTGCTCCCCACGCTTTCGTACCTCAGCGTCAGTCTCTGACCAGGTGGCCGCCTTCGCCACCGGTATTCCTTCCAATATCTACGCATTTCACCGCTACACTGGAAATTCTACCACCCTCTTCAGGACTCTAGCATGCCAGTTCAAAATGCAATTCCCAGGTTGAGCCCGGGGCTTTCACATCTTGCTTAACACGCCGCCTACGTACGCTTTACGCCCAGTAATTCCGATTAACGCTTGCACCCTCCGTATTACCGCGGCTGCTGGCACGGAGTTAGCCGGTGCTTCTTCTGCGACTAACGTCAATGTGCTGCGCTATTAACACAACACCCTTCCTCGTCGCTGAAAGTGCTTTACAACCCGAAGGCCTTCTTCACACACGCGGCATGGCTGCATCAGGGTTTCCCCCATTGTGCAATATTCCCCACTGCTGCCTCCCGTAGGAGTCTGGGCCGTGTCTCAGTCCCAGTGTGGCTGATCATCCTCTCAGAACAGCTAGGGATCGTCGCCTTGGTGAGCCTTTACCCCACCAACTAGCTAATCCCGCTTGGGCTCATCTTTAGGTGTGAGGCCCGAAGGTCCCCCACTTTGGTCCGTAGACATTATGCGGTATTAGCCACAGTTTCCCGTGGTTGTCCCCCGCCTAAAGGCAAATTCCCAAGTATTACTCACCCGTCCGCCGCTCGTCAGCAGAGAAGCAAGCTTCTCTCTGTTACCGCTCGACTTGCATGTGTTAGGCCTGCCGCCAGCGTTCAATCTGAGCCATGATCAAACTCTTCAATTAAAAGTAGTTCAATCAACTCAATGAATTACGCGTTTTTGCTTGGTTTCTTGCGAAACCTTGCTGAACACTCATTCAAAAGTTGCAATACAAATATTTCGTTTTGCTTAACTTCTGCAAGTGCCCACACAGTTTGCTTGGCTTGATATAATTGTTAAAGAGCGTTGCTTCTTTCGAAGCAGGGAGGCGTATTCTACACGTCCCTTTCGTTTCGTCAACCCATTTTTTTCAGCTTTTTCAGCCCGGTTAAAACAAAACGCCGTTGTCGGAATTTGTTGCAAATACACTTTGCAGATAACTCATGACAACGGCGGCGAATTATAGTGATCTCACTGAGCCTTGCAAGATCTTTTTAGAACCTATTTGATCGTTTGCTCAGAACTTCACCAATTTGCTAGTTTAATCTTCTTTCTCGGCTTTTTCTGCTTCTTTTTTAGTCTCTTTATTGTCATTAAAGTCGGCGTCATCTTCGTCATCGTCACCAACAACATGACCTAACTTCAATTTTTTTACATTCTTGATGGTTAATACCGGACCCGATAAGGCATATAAGAAGAATATTGAGAACAGCACTAAAGATGGTTGCGTCGCAACAATAACGAAAACCAAAACAATAACCAGAATAACAAGGAATGAGACTTTGCCTTTCCAGTCAACGTCTTTAAAAGAGTGATAACGGAAATTCGTGACCATTAGCAGGCCAGCACAAATAGTAATAACAGCGGCAAAGCCACCCATGTCACTACCTTCAACACCGTACTCAGCACCCACCCAAACTAAACCGGCGACAATAGCCGCCGCGCTCGGTATTGCCAGACCCTGAAAGAAGTTTTTATCTGAGGAGCCAAGGTTAGTATTAAACCGCGCCAGCCGTAATGCACCGCCAGCCACAAAAATAAAGGCTGCTAGCCAACCTATTTTTCCGAGATCAGCCAAGGCATAGTTATACATGACCAAGGCCGGTGCCATACCAAAGGAGACGATATCGGCCATACTGTCGAATTCAGCCCCGAAGTCACTTTCGGTATTGGTCATTCTTGCAACCCGGCCGTCCAGCCCATCAAAAACCATTGCAATAAAAATTGCGACTGCCGCTTCAATAAAGCGATCGTTCATTGACGCGACTATGGCATAAAAGCCTGAAAACAAGCCTGCAGTCGTAAACAAGTTTGGCAGTAAATAGATACCGCGGCTCTTACCATTGGTATTTGAGCTGTCATTACTCATGTATAAAACACTCTTTAGTCACTAAATAGAAAGTAGTCAGGTTATCACATTAGGGCTTCGAACAGGAAATGCCCGAAGCCCTGTGTGGTTACTGCGTGATCACTAACCGCTCATTTTCAACACTTACTTTGATCGGTTTAGCAGGCTCAAGTTCCCCTGACAAGATTTTTTGCGCTAAAGGATTCTCCAACTCGTGTTGAATAGCACGTTTCAGAGGCCGCGCCCCAAATACCGGATCAAATCCCGTTCTTGCCAGATGAGATAAAGCCTTATCATCCAGTTCTAACTGATAGTCTTTGTCTTCCAGGCGCTTATAAAGGAGCTGCAACTGGAACTGCGCAATAGATCTAATTTCACTTTCCCCAAGAGGATGGAAAACAACGGTTTCGTCCACACGGTTAATGAATTCAGGACGGAAATGATGCGCCAGCACTTCCATGACCTCGGCCTTCATCTGCTCATAAGTATGCTCTTTGGCATGCTCCTGAATTAAATCAGAACCTAGGTTAGAGGTCATGATAATAACGGTATTTTTGAAATCGACCGTACGTCCCTGACCATCGGTTAAGCGGCCATCGTCCAATACCTGTAATAAGATATTAAAGACATCGGGGTGAGCCTTCTCTATTTCGTCCAACAAAATCACCGAATACGGTTTACGCCGTACAGCTTCGGTTAAATAGCCACCTTCTTCGTAGCCAACATAGCCAGGAGGCGCACCAACCAGACGGGCAACCGAATGTTTCTCCATAAACTCGGACATATCAATACGCACCATTGCATGGTCGGTATCAAACATAAAATTCGCCAAGGCTTTAGAGAGCTCAGTTTTACCCACACCGGTTGGACCAAGGAACAAGAATGAACCAATAGGACGATTCGGATCACCTAGTCCCGCACGTGAACGACGGATAGCATTTGAAACCGCTTCTACGGCCTCATTTTGACCTACTACCCGACTGTGGATTTGCTCTTCCATATGTAACAGCTTTTCACGCTCGCCTTCGAGCATTCTGTTAACCGGAATACCCGTCCATCGTGACAGTACATCAGCAATTTCTTCTTCAGTAACCCGGTTTTTCAGCAAACTCATATCCTGCATTTCGGCTTGCAAGGCTAAATCCAGTTGTCGCTCCAGTTCAGGAATCCGGCCATACTGAAGTTCTGACATCCGGTTTAAGTCACCGGCGCGGCGGGCAATATCCATATCCGTGCGAGCCTGCTCTAGCTGCGCTTTAATATGTTGAGTACCTTGTACTGCCGCTTTTTCTGTATTCCAGACTTCTTCCAGCTCTTCATATTTACGTTCTTGCTCGTCCAGCTCGTCGTGCAGAATTTCCAAGCGTTTTTTGCTGGCATCATCTTTTTCTTTCTGCAACGCCTGACGTTCAAGTTTTAACTGAATAATTCGACGCTCCAGGCGATCAAGATCCTCTGGCTTAGAGTCAATTTGCATACGAATACTTGATGCTGCCTCGTCAATTAAGTCGATGGCTTTATCCGGCAGTTTTCGATCACTGATATAACGGTGCGATAAAGACGCCGCGGCCACAATAGCCGGATCGGTAATTTCCACCGAATGGTGCAGTTCGTAGCGCTCTTTCAAACCACGCAAAATAGCAATGGTGTCTTCCACGTTTGGCTCTTCCACCAAAACTTTCTGGAAGCGTCGTTCCAGCGCCGCATCTTTTTCAATATACTGACGGTATTCATCCAGCGTAGTAGCACCAACACAGTGCAGCTCGCCACGAGCCAGAGCTGGCTTCAACATGTTGCCGGCATCCATCGCACCGTCCGCTTTACCAGCACCGACCATGGTGTGCATTTCGTCAATAAACAAAATGATGCGACCTTCTTCTTTAGACAGCTCAGTCAATACGGCTTTGAGTCGCTCTTCAAACTCGCCGCGGAATTTAGCTCCCGCTAATAAAGCCCCTAAATCCAGAGACAATACTCGTTTATGCTTTAAACCCTCAGGCACTTCGCCGTTAACAATACGCTGAGCTAACCCTTCAACAATGGCGGTTTTACCGACACCGGGGTCACCAATAAGTACCGGGTTGTTTTTAGTACGGCGCTGCAATACCTGAATAGTCCGGCGAATTTCTTCATCACGGCCAATAACAGGATCAAGCTTGCCCTGCTCCGCACGTTCAGTTAAATCAATGGTGTACTTGTCCAGCGCCTGACGTTTGTCTTCGGCATTAGGGTCATCCACTTTTTCGCCATCACGAATGTCGTTAATGGCTTTTTCCAACGCATCACGTTTTATGCCCTGCTGACGGAAAATATCGCCCAGCTTGCCTTTGTCTTCTGCCGCAGCCAGCAAAAACAGTTCAGACGAGATATAAGAATCATTTCTTTTTTGCGCGTATTTATCGCACAGGTTTAAAAGTTGAGCTGTGTTCTGCGATAACTGAACGTCACCGCCGGTGCCCTCAACCTGAGGTAAGGCATCCAGGGCTTTCGACAAGTTCGCTCTGAACTGGGGAATGTCCACACCCAGCATGGTAAATAAAGGGCGCACTGAGCCACCGTTTTGATCCAACAGTGCCTGCATTAAATGGACGGGTTCTATGAATTGATGGTCACGTCCCAGAGCAATTGACTGAGCATCGGCAATTGCCATCTGAAACTTACTGGTAAATTTATCGTGTCGCATTGGTACTTCCTCACTTAATTCTTTCGTTAAGTTAAATGTGGGTACTTTTTGCGCATTTTCAAGTGACTAAAATTAATTTCGCCAAATAATTGACGCAAATCTAGCTGCAGCTTTCTCCTTGCGCCACGAGTACCAGCTTCGGTTATTACGAACAGTACATTCGCTGCTTTTGGTTATATCCTCAACGCCCGCGCGCAAACACTCGTCCGCTGCAATTGAGGCTAAATCGGCTAACCATTTACCGGAGTGAGAAATAAAATATTCCGCATTAGATGAATGACGTGCAACGAACACATTTCTTACGTCGTCACCTACTTCAAAAGCCGAAGCGCCGATAGACGGTCCTATCCAAATGCGAATGTTAGCCGCAGGGGTTTTAAAGCTTGCCAGAGCATTTTGTAATACCCCGCTGGCTAAACCTCGCCAACCTGCGTGCACTGCTGCAATTTCCTTTCCGTCGTCCGAACAGCAAAGAATAGGCAAACAGTCTGCGGTTAAAACCGCACAGACACTCTGGGGATCGTCGCTATAGACAGCATCCGCAACAGCAGACTTAAAAGGCCAACGCAAAACCTTATTGGTATGTTGTTGCTGCAACCAGGTAACCGCGGTTGGTAATTTGAGTGAGCGCTGCAATTGTCGGCGACGCAGAAGAACCGCAGCGGGGTCATCTCCGACATGCGCGGCCAGGTTCCCAAAAGCTCTGGTGGTCACTGCCGCATGAACATTCGGCGGCAGCTGCCAGTCAGGAACTATAATGCCGTCATGCTGACTTGAAACGTTCATGATCAACGCGCAGTTCTTCAATTAAATATTGAAAATCGGTTGGCCGTGGAACATTAAACTCCAGCCAGTCGCCGGTAATGGGATGATGTAAGCCCAACGATGCCGCATGCAGCGCCTGGCGGTTAAACCCTCGCAACGTCTGCAATAAACGATCTTCAGCCTGTTTGGGCGGACGCGGTCGGCCGCCGTAGGTCAAGTCACCGACTAAGGGGTGGCGAATATGCGCCATATGCACGCGAATCTGGTGAGTTCGGCCGGACTCTAAACGCAGACGAAGTAATGTATGCGCACGGTAGCGATCTAACACACGATAATGCGTGACTGCCGGTTTCCCCGACTGCACCACCGCCATATGCGTACGTTTTGTCGGATGACGACCGATAGGTTGGTCAACCATGCCGCCGGCTGTCATCACACCATTACACACTGCTTCATATTCGCGAGTAATATCGCGATCCTGCATCATTGAGACTAACTGCGTCTGTGCGGGCACATTACGCGCAACAACCATCAGTCCTGTTGTGTCTTTATCTAAACGGTGAATAATACCCGCCCGCGGCACTAAATCGAGCTGCGGATCATAATGCAACAAACCGTTCAGCAAGGTTCTGTCAGGCGCTCCTGCTCCGGGATGGACAACTAAGCCCGCAGGCTTATTAATAACCAGAATATCGTCATCTTCATAAACAATATCCAGTTCCACCGGCTGTGCTGCGTGCCGCTCTTCCCCTTCAATTTCTGCGTCCACTGCAACTAAAGCACCGGCGACCACTTTTTCTCGCGGTTTTTCGATGACTTTTGTATCAATGGTCACTTTTCCATCAGTTATCCAGCTTTTTAAGCGAGACCTTGAGTAGTCAGGGAACAACTCTGCAAGTGCCTGGTCTAATCTTTTTCCAGCCAGAGACTCGGTAACAATGGCTTCTAATTCAATGCTTTTGTTCATATATTGGGTTTCGACTGTCAAAGCCTTTACGGCTGCGTTAGAATGCAAGAATATGCTAGTGTAACGGTTTGCCGGTGCAGCGCCAAAAAAATAAAGGGAATCCTTCATAATATGTTAAGTAATAAGTTAAGCCGAAGCCTCGTTTTCTCATCGGTTCTGGGATTAATGTTAGCGGGCTGCTCAAGCCAATCAGATGAAGAACAAGTGTCGAAAACACAAATAGAATATCTGTATGACCAGGCTCAGGAGAGTATGGCTAATGGTAATTTGAATTTGGCGCAGGAACAATTGTCCAGCCTGAACAAGCGTTACCCTTTTGGTCCTTTTGCTCATCAAATTCAGCTAGACCTTATTTATCTGCATTACAAACTCGATAATACAGACGAAGCCTTAGCCGCAATCGATCGCTTCATCAGCCTGAACCCAAATCATAAAGATGTCGATTACGCACTCTATATGCGCGGGTTGGTTAATCAGCGTGCTGAGCACAATGCCATACATAATCTGGCTGGCGTTGACCGCTCTGACCGTGACTCGTCTATGGCCCAGGCGGCATTTAAAGATTTTGCTGAGTTAGTTCGCAAGTACCCTAAAAGCGAATATGCAGCAGATGCGAAAAAGCGTTTAATTGCATTGAAAAGTCGTTTGGCTAAAAAAGAACTGGCTATTGCACAATACTACATGGAGCGTCAGGCTTACTTAGCCGCAGCTAACCGTGGTCGGTATGTATTAGAGCATTTTTCAGACACACCGGAAGTCGAAAATGCCTTAGCTATAATGGTAGAAAGTTATGATCAGCTGGAGCTGCCTGAATTGCGTGAAGACGCAATGAAGGTGCTGAGAGCAAACTTTCCTGAGAATCAGTTAGTCTCAGCACGCTAGGTTCTTACAAAGAATGACGCGGTAGCTTATACCGCGTCTTCGTTTTCCTCTCCGGTACGAATACGAATAACACGTTCAATCTCAGTGATAAAAATTTTCCCATCACCAATTTTTCCGGTTTGAGCGGTTTCCATAATGGCTTCAATACAACGCTCAACTTCACTATCCGCAACCACAACTTCCAGTTTTACTTTTGGTAGAAAATCGACCATGTACTCCGCGCCACGATAAAGTTCGGTATGGCCTTTCTGACGACCAAAGCCTTTTACCTCTGACACAGTCATACCGGCAATGCCGACTTCAGACAGCGCTTCGCGCACGTCGTCCAACTTAAACGGCTTAATAATGGCTTCAACTTTTTTCATCAGTATTTATCCTATTGACCTTGTCGCTGTAATTCATGGCGATAGTGACTGGTAATAGGGTAACGACGATCTTTACCAAAGTTACGAGGTGTCACTTTAGGCCCAACTGCAGATTGGCGACGCTTGTATTCATTTAGATCAACCAGGCGAACCACCCGGCGCACGTCTTCCTCTACAAATCCGGCCGCGATAATATCGGTTACCGACCAGTCTCTCTCTACATACAATGCCAGAATGCGATCTAAATCGCTATAGTCTGGTAGCGAATCAGAATCCACTTGATCGGGTGCGAGTTCAGCAGAAGGCGGTCTGTCTATAACCCTTTGAGGTATGCAGGCACCCCGAGTATTACGAAACTCGGCCAATTGATAAACCAGCAACTTAGGAATGTCTTTAATAGGCGCAAAACCGCCACACATATCACCATATAAGGTTGCATAACCCACCGCCATTTCACTTTTGTTGCCAGTAGCCAACACCAGCGAACCGGTTTTATTGGATAAAGCCATAAGTAATACACCGCGACAGCGGGACTGCAGGTTTTCTTCGGTGGTATCGGTTTCGGTCTCTCCGAATAACGGTCCCAACTGAGTCATAAACTCATTAAACATGGGCTCAATTGGCACAACGTCGTAGCGAACACCTAAGGTATCAGCTTGCTTCTCTGCATCTTCCAGACTCATATCTGAAGTATAACGAAACGGCATCATAACAGCATGAACCTTATCGGCTCCCAGAGCGTCGCTTGCTATCGCCAAAGTTAATGCGGAATCGATTCCACCTGACAAGCCTAATACCACACCAGAAAAACCATTCTTGGTCACATAGTCACGCACCGCCAACACCAGAGCGTCGTATACATGAGCCAAGTCGTTTTGTTCAGCCTTAGGCTCAAAACCGACACAACGGATACCTTTGTCTTCGTAAGTTACGCTTGCCGTGGTCATTTCACAGTGCGGTAGTTCGGCAACCAGCTCACCTTCTGCATCTAAAACCAGTGAATGGCCATCAAACACCAGCTCATCCTGCGCACCACAATTATTCAAATACAAAATGGGTTTACCGGCTTCTGCCACACGCTGTTTCAACACACCTAAGCGCTGTTCGTGTTTGTTTAACTCGTACGGAGAAGCATTAATTGAAAGCACCAGATCAATGTCATCATCCAATAATTGTTGTAAGGGTTGCGGATGCCACAAGTCTTCACAAATTTGTAAGCCAATGCGCACGCCCTGCCATTCAAACACCTGACTCTGATGGCCCGGAATAAAGTAACGTTGTTCATCAAAAACACCGTAATTGGGCAGACGCTGTTTAAAGTAGCGGTGCAGGCATTCTCCCCTGTGTAGAACGGACATAGCGTTGAACAACTCTCCGCCAACAGCCTGAGGGTGACCGACAATAACCACACAATCTGAAGCTGCTGCGCTGATTTGCTCTACGGCGTTATCCACCGCCTGGTGTAAGTCATCGCGGAACAATAAGTCTTCCGGCGGATAACCGGTAATAGCCAGCTCGGGGAACACAATAATGTCGTGTTGCTCACCCTGCTCACGCAGCGTCTTTAAAATTAGGGCGGTGTTGTTGTGAATGGCACCAACCGTAAAGTCCAGCTGTGCCAGGCACAAAGAAAGTTTAGCCATAACTGCTTAGTCCAAATTTGCCACTGCCGATATCGGCACGAATGGTGGCGAATGATATAGCAGCCCGTCTTAACGCGCAAATTATGCAAGTCCAATTACATTGTAATCAGGCTGGTTAGTAACGTAAATCGTCCGGAATATCTTTATCCATAGGTGGTTTTTTCGGACGTTTCGCCTGTCCTTTCTTAAACATTCGTAATTGATATACGTACGCAAGAATCTGTGCCACGGCCACGAACAGCCCTTTCGGAATTTCTTTTTCCAGCTCGGTGGTATGGTAAATTGAGCGGGCAAGCCCCGGCGAAGCAACCAGCGGAATTTCATATTCCAGAGCAATTTCACGAATTTTTGCAGCAGTTTCATCGGTTCCTTTTGCAAGAAGAACCGGAGCCTGTACGCCGCCGTCGTCATATTTTAAAGCGACAGCATAGTGGGTAGGGTTAGTTACAACAACGTCGGCCTTAGGCACTTCCTGCATCATTCGGCGATTTGCCATTTCCATTTGTAAGCGACGAATACGCCCTTTAACTTCCGGACTCCCTTCCGTGTCTTTGTGTTCGTCTTTGACTTCCTGCTTACTCATTTTTAAGTCTTTATTGTGTTTCCATACCTGGAAGGGAGCATCAATAACGACAATAAGAAATATCGACAAACACAACAACAGGAACATCCATAGTAAGGTGTCCAGCGCGTTTTCAATCATGGTCGGCATCTGCCCCATAGACATTTGCAGAATGTCGACAAATTTCCACTTAAGCAGAAAGTATGCAGAAACGGCTACCACCATAAACTTAGCTATGGCTTTTATCAGCTCCACCAATGCCTGAACACCAAACATCCGTTTAAATCCATTAAGCGGATTCATCCGGTTAAATTTAGGTGCCATTGCCTGAGCGGAAAAGTTAATGCCACCCAACCAGCTGTTCCCCAGAAAGGTAAACACCACAATAAAGGCAAAAATGGTCAGTATTGGCCAGAGAATTTCACCAAAGGCAATGGCAAAGGCTTCATACATTTTGCTGGTGTCAAACGCGTGCTGTCGGTCAAGCGTAAACATAATTTCAAAAACGTTACGCACGCCCTGGTACAAAGCACCACCGAACCAGAAAAACGAAACTGCGGCACTCACCAATACAAAGCCGGTTCCCATTTCTTTGGAGCGAGCAATTTGGCCTTTGTCGCGGGCCTGCTGTTTTCGTCGCTCCGTGGGGTCTTCTGTACGTTCCTGATCAGTCTCAGCCATGCTTACTGCCCTTTGTCAGAGAAAGTCGATTTAAGCACATTGACTACCCAATATCTCGCACATGGTTTGTACAACCCGCGCCCATTGGTTTTCGAAGTGAAAAATAAAGCCGCCCATGGTTAGCCACACAACCACTAATCCACTGACCATAGTAATAGGAAAACCAATAGCAAAAATGTTCAGCTGTGGAGCCGCCCGGGTCATAACCCCAAAGCTTAAGTTAATTAGCAGCAACGCAATGACCCCCGAAAGCATCGCCGTTAAGGCCGCCGAGAACATGTAAACGCCCCACTCCGCAACCGCAAATAAAGCGTCGGCATCCAACCCGGTCATACCCACAGGTATTGCGTCAAAACTGGCAACAACCATATGAATCATTAATAAATGCCCGTCGAACGCGAGAAAAACCAGACTGGCTAACATTAAAAAGAACTGTGCAATAACCGGCACTTGCTGGCCGTTGGTGGGGTCAACCATAGAGGCGAAACCCAAACCAATTTGCATGGCAATAATTTGGCCACCCAGAACAAATGTTTGCAGGAACAAAATGGAAAGCAACCCTAAGGCAACCCCAATAACGACTTGCTGTGCTGTAACTAAGAAACCGCCTACCGACATCATTTCAACGCCCGCATTAATTTCCGGCAAAGCAGGTGAAACGGCCATAATAATGGCAAGAGATAAAAAGATTTTGACGCGGGAGTTCACTATGGTGCCGGAAAACAGTGCCATACTCATGATCATTGATGACACCCGTGTTAGCGGCCACAGGTGTTGTTCCAACCACTCGAGCAGAACAGAAGTCACCAGATCCATTAGCCGACCACTTCAGGTATCCGGTTAAACATCTCGATAGTGAAGTCCATTACGGTTTCAGTCAGGAAGTGTCCACCAAGACCAATAACGGCAAGAGTGACAAGTAGGCGGGGCAGAAAGCTTAAGGTTTGCTCGTTGATAGAGGTAGCTGCCTGGAAAACCGCAACGACCAGACCCACTAAAAGTCCGGGAATAATTATAAAAGCCACCATAATCACTATGGTTTTCAAAGCTTCCTGGAAAATGTCGAGAAACATTTCCGGTGACATATTGCCTCCTAAACCCCGAAACTTCCGGCCAGGGTACTCATGGTTAAACTCCAGCCATCAACCAGCACGAACAACATGAGTTTAAACGGCAGCGATACGATCATGGGCGACAGCATCATCATACCCATGGCCATGAGAACGCTGGCGACCACCAAATCAATAATCAAAAACGGAATAAACAGCATGAAGCCTATTTGAAAGGCGGTTTTTAGCTCGGAAGTTATAAAGGACGGAATAAGCACCGACATAGGCACGTCCTCCGGCTCTTGCACGCCCTCGGTTCCTGATATTTCGACAAAGGTTTCTAAATCGGTTAAGCGTGTTTGCGCCAGCATAAAGGCTTTTATCGGCGCTTTTGCTCTGTCGACCGCCTCCATCGACTGTATCTCTTCATTTAAGTAGGGTTGTAACGCTTTGTCATTTATTTCGTTTAAAACCGGCGTCATGATGAAAAAGCTTAAAAACAGCGCGATGCCCAGTAGCACCTGATTAGAAGGCGACTGTTGCAGACCGATGGCCTGACGCAGAATAGCTAAAACGATAATAATTCGGGTAAATGAGGTCATCATAATGACCATAGCGGGAATGAAGGTCAGCGCCGTCATTATCGCCAAAATTTGCAGCGTTACAGAGTACTCTTCACTACCATCGGGGTTTGTTTTTACCGTAACCGCAGTAAGATCCTGCCAGGCGAAAGCCTGCTCAGGCAGCAAACACAACACGGCTAAAATACAAAGCAGCAACCAGCGGTTCATTGTTCTTGTTTTCCTTCCAGGTTGATATCGCCTGGCAACTCTTTCAGGCATTCTATGCGTTGCTGAGTGACACCAAGTAACAATTTCTGCCCCCCAACATCCACAATGACCAGCCGCTCTTTGGGCCCTAAAGACACGCTACTCAGTACTTTCAGACCAGATGCGCCCTGAAACTTGAGGTTAAAGCGTTTTAACAGCGAGGCTAAAACCACAATCACCGCTAAAACGGCAAAAAGCGCCAAAACCATGGCGCCTATGTCATTGCCTGAAATAATGCCAGCTTTCTCTTCCGCCTTGGCAGCAGAGGGCAACAGCACCAAACTAGCGAAGCTTACGAATACGTTCAATCTGACTAATAACATCGGTTAAGCGTATCCCGAATTTATCATTAACAACAACCACCTCGCCATGCGCAATCAAGGTGCCGTTAACCAGTACATCCAGTGGTTCACCGGCAACACGTTCCAGTTCCACCACAGAGCCCTGGTTCAATTGCAGCAAATTACGAATGCTAATTTGGCTACGACCCACTTCCATAGAAATGGTAACCGGAATATCGAGAATGGCGTCGAGCTTGCGCTTTTCTTCCTCGGTTACCGGCTTATCTTCACTCAGTTCTTCGAGTTCAGCAGTCTGCACGTTATCCATACCAGAATGACTGGACGACTTTCCTGCGCCTTCACCGGCTCCTGATTCGCCACTTTCTTCATCTTCAGCAGCTTCCTGTTCAGCCATTGCTGCTTCCCAGTCATCCATATCTTTATCATCGTTACTCATGTTGCAACCTCACTTTCTCAAGCAGCAATTATTATAAATCAATATCTTCTTCTAACTGTTGTAACTCGGCATCACCACCAATTCGGCGGCCTCCACGAGTCAACATATGAATATCCGACTTAACGGTTTCAGGGCGCTTAATCTTCTCTGAAATTTTCAAAGCGACATTGTCTCTTGAACGCCCCATTTTCGCATGGAAAGTCGGTAAATCTTCAATTAGTACGGTTAAGTCGTCTGGCAACTCAAGCGGAATAACATCGCCTTCGCGCAAATCCATCACCTCACGTAACGACATTTCGGTTTGCGCCAGTTTGGCAATCATTTCCACCGGAACATCCATAATCTCGTCACGTAACGCTTTACTCCAGCGCATGTCGGTATCTTCTTTATCCGACTGCACACCGGCATCCAACAGCTCGCGAATGGGCTCCAGCATGGAGTAAGGCAATGCAATGTGGAAATCTCCGCCGCCACCATCTAGCTCAATATGAAACGAACTAATAACGATAACTTCGGTTGGGCTAACAATGTTCGCCATGGCCGGGTTAACTTCCGAGTCTAAATACTCAAAGCCCACGTCCATGACAGGAGCCCAGGCTTCTTTGTAATCTTCAAATACCAGCTTCAGCAACATTTGAATAATGCGGCGCTCGGTCGGCGTAAATTCACGGCCTTCAATTTTTGCATGATAGCGACCATCGCCACCGAAAAAGTTATCGACCAGAATAAAGACTAAACGTGCCTCCATAGTGATTAGTGCCGTTCCTTTAAGCGGGCGGAAACGCACCATGTTTAAACTGGTCGGTACGAACAATGTATGCACGTACTCACCAAATTTAATCATCTGGACACCGTTAATAGACACTTCGGCGGTGCGACGCATCATGTTAAACAAGCTGACCCGCATATGACGGGCAAAACGCTCATTAACAATTTCCAGCGTTGGCATACGTCCACGAACAATTCTATCTTGCGATGAAAAGTCATAGTCGAGCGCATCCGCAGAGGCAGATTCTTTCTCTGTGTCCTCTTCTTCAACGTCATCAACACCATGTAAAAGCGCGTCAATTTCGTCTTGAGATAGTAAGTCACTCACAGCCATAATAGCTCACTTATTGCATTACCAAGCTGGTAAATAAAACCTGTTCAACAACCGGTTTCCCGGTTACTTCTTCGAGCGCAGAACGAACTTCAGTCAAAGCCAGTTCACGTAACTGACCTTTACCCTCGGCTGTTTTTAACCTGTCAGCCGTGGTTGAGGAAAACACCTCATGCAGCGTGCCTTCAATTAACGGAATATGCTTTTTCGCCAGTTCTTCACTCTCTTCGCCGCGCACCATTAACTGCGCTTTAATTTGTACTGTTCGCTCACGTGAGTCACCCGGGACAATGAAAACGAAAGGCCGGGGCATACCAACATAAAGTGCATTGCCAATTTCCGGGCGTGGCGATGATGACGGTGCCGCTGCGCTGCTCATACCATTTTCGGCAGCAGCTGATTCACCCTCAGACGAGCCACCGAATAGCCACAACACCAGGACTACGGTAATAATTAAAACAATACCGATACCACCGAAGATAATCAGTTTTTTCTTCTTACCACCGGTCTGCTCTTCAGTTTGTTCCGTATCGTTGTTGTCTTTATCTTCTGCCATGCTCAATTTCCTGTATTACCGCCCACCGACAGTTACTATAGCTTGATAGCCGCTTTAGATATACCGTTTCAGACATAGAAATCGACTTGTCCGTCAGCAAGCACCCGGCCTTCTTCTAAAGCTATTTCGCCCTCAACAGCCCAGTCTTCCGCATCATGAGATCCTCCGGCTTGCCCGCCAGCGGTGCGCCCGCCTTCTTTGCTTTGCTCTCCAACCTGGGTATCAGCTAAATTTATGCCTTGCTGCTCCAGCATTTCGCGTAATCGCGGCATGGTCGTCTCTAACGCATCTCGAGCCTGTTGTGTCTGGGCCTGAAACTGCACTGATGCCTGCTCACCGCTCATGTTAACGCGAATGTGAACACTACCAAGTTCCGGCGGATCCAGACGAATATCCGCACGCTGGATATTCCTGCTCATCATAATATTGATGCGTTCCTGCAATTTTTGCGACGCTTCCGTTTGCTGCAAGTCTAATGGACGTTGCAATGCCTGCAAAGTATTAGCCTGACTGGATTCATTCGCAGCTACAGTTCCCTGCGCGGTTGACACCATTTGCCCCTGAATGGCCCGGGCCGCACTGGCGTCAACTAAAGCGTCGGTGTTATTCCGAAAGACTTGTCCCTGCTGAACCGCATCAGCTACCTTTGTTTCTGCTTCAACAGCTGTATTCACAGAAGCAGCTTTAGTCGTTTGCTTACCGTCATAGCTTTTAGCACCAATATCGCCAGAACCAGATTTTTCTTTACCGGCTTTGACATCTGTTGCTGTAATAACCGACTCTGACGCCTTACCCCCTACCGACTTTTCACTCAGTCCTGTACGGCCTTTTAATAATTGCCTTACTTCAGCCAATAATTGCTCAGCTTTAGCCGACTGTTCCTGAGTCAAAGCCTGAGATTTATCTCCACCGCCATTTTGGCTGGCTAAAATTTTGCGTAACTCGGCAGTAAACTGCTGCAGTTTCTTTTGCTCCGCTAAACTCAACTCACTACTTTCGCCTTTCGCTTGTTGTGCGGAAACCTGCTGCTCCAGTTGCTTAAGCAAATTTGTTAATTCTTCAGCACTTTGCGGCTTGCCTGTGTTTTTATCCGCAGATGCAGACAATTGAGACAGTACTCGCTCTGCCGCCTCATTCAAAGCCTGAGTTAACGCTTTTTCATTACCTACTAATAACTTATCAGCATCGGCTTTGGGTAAAAGGGGTTCAAGCAAATTAACTATGAACTTACCGGCATCTTCAACGGCACTTTCAGTGCCTTCGCCCTGTTCTGCACTCTGTATCAACTGTTGAAGCTTTGCCTGCAGTGCCTGTTTATCGCTATCGGTCATGCCGGCCAGCAGCTCATCGGCAAACTTCTGCCGCTCGGCATCGGTCATAACGGCATCGCCCTCGCCTTCATCGGCAGAATCCAGCTTAGCCATTAAAGCTTCCAGCATTTCCGCCAGTTGCTCATCTGTCATTTTTAGTTCGCCATCGCCCGCAGCAAGATCAATCTCGTCACTAACCACGGTTTCGCCTTCAGAGCTAACTTCAGCACTTTCCTGCTTCATTTGCTGCAACAATTCCCATAAATTTCGGGTCACCGGCTCGCCAATATTTTTGCGTTCAATGTCTTTGCCTTCAACCTCACCTTCACCGTCATTACCGGCTTTCTGGTAAGCTTCAATTTTGGCGGCCAGTTGTTGCAGCTCTTTATCGCCACTATTTTGTTGTAGCATCAGCCGCGAGAACTCACCGCTATCACCATCGGTGCTCTTTAATGAAAGATCGTTACCTTTACCAATACGTGCAAAGTTGTCGGCAGACTCGGTTAAATTAAGCAGCTGTTGCATAGTTTTATTCCTGAATTAAGTGCTTATTGACGCCTTGCTTAATAATACTTCGCAATGCGCTTGCGCTATTTTCAATAGCTGAGCAAACAATATCTAGTAAGTATCTAAGCAAATTTCGTTCCAACTATTTTCTGGCGCGAATAAAACGCTGGCTGCTAAAATCGTCCAGATTATTTTGTTCTTTTCTGGCTTCTGCTATTTGCTCACGCTTGCGCTTTTCTTTTATTAAAAAATCTATCGACTCGCGCTTGCGACGCTGCGCCAGCCAACGATCTTTGCGCTGTTGTAACACTTGCTGCAACTTAATAATATCGTGATGCAACTGTTCAACACCTTCATCTAATTTACCGACAAATGCGTGATACTGCCCTACCTGAATTGAGGCAATCCCGCTTTGCCCGCGATGCTGCAACTGATTTAAGTAGTCGAGTCGATATTTTGACATACCGTCCAGGCGCATCTGTTGCTCCTGGACCTGTTGCTGTACCTGAGAGAAATCCTGTGCGGCTTTATCTTCGCGCCTCTGTTCCAACTCCAGTAACATTTCCAATTGTGCCAACTCAGCCATAAATTACATGCCCGCTGACTGTTTCTGCTTCGGATTGACTAGCTGATTAAGCAGCAACAAGCTTTCATCATAGTTCACAACTTCCCGCATTTTCTGTTGCAAAAACATACTTACTCGCGGCTGCATTGCAATAGCCTGATCGATAGCCGGGTCACTTCCGCGGGTGTATGCGCCAATGGAAATCAAGTCGCGATTGCGACGGTAACTTGAGTACCACTGTCTAACTTTAATCGCCTGTTGCATATGCTCTTCCGAAACAACCTGTGGCATAACCCGGCTAATAGAAGCTTCAATATCAATTGCCGGATAATGACCGCTGTCGGCCAGTTCCCGGTTCAGTACAATATGTCCGTCCAGTATTGCTCTCGCGGAGTCCGCAATAGGATCCTGCAAATCGTCGCCCTCGGTCAGAACCGTATAAAACGCGGTCACAGAACCTTGTCCGTCGCCGCCATTACCGGCTCTTTCGACCAATGCTGGCAACTTAGCAAAAACAGAAGGCGGATAACCTTTGGTTGCCGGTGGTTCACCCACAGCAAGGGCAATTTCCCGTTGCGCCATGGCGTAACGAGTCAGTGAATCCATTAACAGCAACACATTCAGACCCTGGTCACGAAAATATTCGGCAACCTGAGAGGCCGTTTCACAACCACGTAAACGAATAAGCGGCGACTGGTCTGCCGGCGCTGCTATTACAACCGCTTTTTCACGGCCTTCCTCACCGAGGATTTCTTCTATAAACTCTTTTACTTCCCGGCCACGTTCGCCTATCAGGCCAACTACAATCACATCCGCCGTGGTACCGCGAGTCATCATGCCCAACAGCACACTTTTACCCACGCCACTACCGGCAAACAGCCCCATTCGCTGCCCCTGCCCCACGGTTAAGCAGGCATTAATAGCCGTTACTCCAACATCCAGCGGCTGCTTCACCTGACGTCGGTTCAGTGGGTTCATGGGTTTGCTTCGGTAGGTTTTTCCGTCAGAAAAAATGGGGCCTTTATCATCAAGGGGCTCGCCACGAGCATCAATAACACGACCCAGCAGCTCCATACCCAGCGGCAATTGATTCTTGCGGTTTAGTGGACGAACTCTGGCTCCGGGAATAACGCCATGAGCGTCTTCGGTGGGCATTAAGTAACTGATGTTGCCTTCAAACCCCACCACTTCGGCTTCAATATCACCACTGTCAGCCTCAACCGCTACGCTTGACCCCACAGGAGCACGACAGCCAACAGCCTCAAACATTAAACCAACCACGCGGGTAAGATAGCCCGACACAGCCACTGATGGCTTTTGGATACGCTCACGTTTTTTGCGTAGTTGTTTCACTAACTGCTCAGAAGCGCTCATGGGTTAACCTTTTAATTTGGAGAACACATCTTCCATACGGCTGGTCAGGGTGTAATCTATGGTGGAGCTTTCTGTAGTAACCCGGCAACCGCCGCGTTCCAGTAAATCGTCTTTATTAAGCAGCCAGCCTTTTTCTTTCAGTTCGTCTTCGCTGAATGTACTTTGCAAAATAGCTAAGTCTTCTTCATTCAGATGAATAATGACTCGCTGATCAGTAACCGGTAAGACCGCAATAGCTTCGCGCACGGCTTTTACGATGAGTTCTTTTGAATTAGCAGCGAAATCCAGACAGATGACCCGCGTCAGCTCAGTGACCATATCAATCAACTCGTCCTGAACCGCTTCGGTAATACGTTCATTCGGATGAGACAAACTCTGCAGCAAAACTCTTAACTGCTGCTGTTGCTCCTGCATGGCTTCTTTACCAGCTTCAACACCCTGCTGTTCACCGGCTTCAAAACCGTCTTTTTTACCAGCTTCGTAACCTTCGTCATAGCCTTTCTTAAGGCCTTCATTGCGGCCTTCGTCAAAACCTTCTTTATGGCCTTCTTCGCGTGCGGCCTGGCGAATTTCTTCCAATTGTTCTGCGGTCAGAGGCTTAAGCTCTTCTTCCTGTTCGTTGTCCGCTTCCGGCGGCTCATATTGCCAGCGCCGGGGTTTGTTTAACGCATTTACCTGAGAGCCCTGCTTAAGCTCTTCCGAGGTCATGTCAGGTAAATCCCAAAGCTGGGTTGCGTCTTTATCATCCGTCATTATGCGTTAAACCCTTATAGGAATTCGTCACCGCCACCGCCGCCAAGCATAATTTCACCTGCGTCAGCTAAACGGCGCGCCGCTGCCAGAATATCTTTCTGTGCGGCCTCTACATCGCTAATACGAATCGGCCCCATAGCTTCAAGGTCATCACGCAGCATATCGCCGGCACGTTTCGACATGTTCTTGAATATTTTCTCCTGAACCGCGTCGTCCGCACCTTTCATCGCTTTTTGCAAAGTTTCACCTTCCACTTCACGCAGCAAGGCCTGAATACCACGGTCGTCGACTTCCACCAGGTTTTCGAACACAAACATCAGGTCCTGAATACTCTGACTCATCTCTTCGTCCTGCTCGCGGATAGAGTCCATCAACTGACCTTCGATGTTGGTATCCAGATAGTTCATGATATTGGCTGCCGCTTTCAGGCCGCCCATCTTCGCCGCCTGAGCACCAGCCTGACCTGCAAATTGTTTTTCCATAATTTCGTTCAGTTCTTGCAAGGCTGCTGGCTGAACTTCTTCTAAGTTGGCTATTCGCATCATTAAGTCCAGACGTACTTTGTCCGGGAACTGCGCCATAATTTCTGCACTTTGCTCGGGGTCAAGGTAAGACAGGACAATGGTCTGAATCTGCGGGTGTTCGTTACGGATAATAGTGGCTACCTGTTTAGAGTCCATCCACTTCAGTGAATCAAGACCTTTCGAACCGCCGCCCATGACAATCTGTTCAATCAGGTTACCGGCTTTGTCCTCACCTAGTGCGGAGGTCAGTGCCTTGCGCACAAACTCCTCACTCTTGAAGCCAATATTGGTGAACTTCTGAATGTCTTCCAGGAATAAATGGTGCACAGCGTTTACTTTGTCCTGGTTAAAATCTTCCAGGCTCGCCATTGCCATACCCACTTTCTGCACCTGTTTAGGTTCCAGATGTTTCAGAATCTGAGCCGCATCTTCTTCCGATAAGCTAAGCAGTAAAATAGCCGCTTTCTCAACACCTTCTAAAGTGTCGACATCAAACTCAACCTTACCGCGTTTGGTTCTAGTATCTTGATCAGGCATCTTCGTTCAACCACGCTTTAACCACTTGTGAGGACAGCTCAGGCTCGTTGGCAACCAACGCGCGAACCGCTTTTAACAAGTCTTCATCTTTATGCAAGTCCGGTAGTTGCAGGCTACCATCAGCCCCAAACCCAACTGCACTCTCATCAAACTGTGAGGATAACAGATCAATGGTTTCATCGCCCATCGATTCCTCATCGGAAAACGCATCGGCATCATCTTCCACACCCGATTCCGGATTCATCAGTTTCTTCAGCATTGGACGAACCACCGCCAGAATCAATACCATAATAACCAGTGCGCCCATCACCAGACGGAAAGCCCGCCAGAACCATGGTTCTTCCCACACTGGCGTCTCACCGGCACCTAAGTCAGGCAACTGCGCGAACGGTACTGACACCACTTCAATACTGTCACCACGATTAATATCAAAACCTAAACCACCTTGCAGCAAACGGCGAATATTTGCGATTTCTTCAGCGCTACGCGCTTGCGTTTCGCCTTCGCCCGCTTCATTTGTTATTGCTTCATGGTTAACCGCAACAGAAACACTCAAACGCTTAATGGTACCGGTTTGGTTCCGGGTATAAGTGACTGAATTATCAAGCTCATAATTACGGGTTGCTTCACGGTGAGTACTGCCCGTAGCACCGCCACCGGCAGTGCCATCTCCAGCTTCTTCAGGAATGTCTGAATCCAGTGGGGGTTGATTTGTTAACGCGCCAGGAATACCGCCAATTGCACTACCCATCGAGCGGTTTTCAACTGTCATTTCACTGCGAATGGCTGGCATATCAGGATTAAACTGCCGCTGAGTTTCTTCACGCTGAGTAAAGTCCATAGTCACGTCAACTTGTGCGGTATAGTTGTCATAGCCCAGCACAGGAATCAAAATACTGTCTATTTTTTCTAAGTAGGCTTCTTCACGTTTTTGTTCAATTTGGTATTCGCGCGAACTTTTCGCTGCCAACGCACTTTGTGAACCAGAGTTGAGCAGGCGGCCAGCCTGGTCAGTTACGGTTACGCTCTCGGTGTTCAGACCGGTAACGGATGACGCGACCATATCCACAATTGACGCGACTTCTTCTTCACTGAGCGAGGTACCACCACGAACATTCAGCATAACCGACGCTTTGGGTTCTTTTTCGCGACGGGCGAAAACATTTTCTTTAGGTACGGCAAGCAATACTCGGGCAGCAGACACTTTTTTGATTTCTTCAATAGCGCGCGCTAACTGAACTTCACGGGAATGAATGAGGCGCTCACGTTCTAGTCGCTGACTAACGCCGAAACCCGGTTCGCTCATTAAAATTTCAGAGCCGTTATTGGTCGAATTACCGTAATCAACACCAGCGCGGGTCAGTTGCAACTTAATAGCATCGTAGTTTTCTTCAGGTACTGAAACCGTATTGCCTTCCACCTGGTATTCAATGCCATTTGCATCCATGTAGTCGAGGGTGCTGATCAACTCCTCCGTTTCTAACTGACCTAATGGACGATAAGTTGACTCCTGCGCCCACAGCATAATAAAAACAGCGATAGCAACGCAGATAGCTAACGCTAGCACGACAATGACCTGACGCAGCATGTCAAAGTTGCCCAGCATCGTCATGATGCCGGTTTTCTCACCACTGTCTTCATTACCAGAATTGTTGCTATCCGGTAAGTCAGTATCTTGTACCATTAAATCTGTTGATTCAGCCACGACTTATATCTCCAGTAATGCAGCGGTTATACCGGCATTGACATTATTTCTTTGTACGCTTCAACCACTTTGTTGCGCACCTGAACTGTTGCCTCAAACGCTATGCTCGACTTCTGACTGGCTATCATGGTTTGCTCCAGCGTGACATTCGGGTCACCGAGTTCCATGCGAGTTTTTAAATCACCTGAGGTTTGCTGCAGTTCGTTGACGTTATCCAATGCATTTTTCAGCATATTGGAAAAATCAGCCTGAGCGGTATTGCCTTGCAGGGCGTTCACATTCGTAGGCTGATCACGCTGGGAAGCCTGCGTAGCCATAGACTGTAACTGTTGGTAAAGTGCGTTTGCTTCCACTTTCATAATTAACCCCGTCAAAAATTCATCACTGACTTTATTTAAGGTTAGTTATGCAAACAAAATGCCAACTTTTAATCGCGGCTTTAAGGTACAAAGAAAAGCCCTGAGAAACAGGGCTAATGGTAATGAAAGAGGTATTTCAAGACCGTATTATGAGCCGGTCAGAGTCAACCCCTGTTCCCGAATTTTCGCAAGCTTGTAGCGCAACGTGCGTGGACTAATCCCAAGTTCATCGGCGACCGGTTGACGTTTTCCCTGATGCCGTTGCAGCGCCTCTTTGATAATTTGGTATTCCTGATGGAAAAGTGACTCATCGAGGTTTTCTGACTTCTCTTCGGGCGTATCCACTTGCTCTGGAAACACGCTAACGGTTTCCGCAATGTCGTTCAGTTCCAGCATAAGATCCTGCGGCTGAATCTCTCCATCGCGATGCAGAACCAGAGCTCTTTGCACCACATTTTCCAGCTCGCGGACATTACCCGGCCAGGAATAACGCATTAACTGCTGCTCTGCTGCAGCGGAAAAATTCACAGGCGTTTTAATACCAGAGCGCTGTTTATGTCGCTGCAATAAGTTCTCTGCCAGAGGAACAATGTCCGCAGGCCGTTCACGTAAAGACTTCCAGTGCAGTGGAAACACGTTTAGCCGGTACATTAAATCTTCACGTAATAACCCTTCGCGCACCGCTTGCTGTAAATCTCGGTTAGAAGTTGCTATTAATCGGACATCCAACTGTATGGTTTTACGTGACCCCAAACGTTCGACCTGACGCTCCTGAATCACCCTTAACAGCTTAGCCTGTAAGTGCATGGCCATTTCAGTAACTTCATCCAGCAACAGAGTACCGCCCTGCGCCAGCTCAAACTTCCCTGGCGATGACTGATTGGCGCCGGTAAAGGCGCCTTTCTCATAACCAAACAACATCGATTCCAGCATGTTTTCCGGTATAGCTGCGCAGTTAATTGCAATAAAAGGCCCGTCTGAACGGTCAGAATGCTGGTGAATATAACGCGCCAGCACTTCTTTACCGGTGCCACTTGGTCCGGTGACCATAACGCTCGCTTCACTGGCCGCGACTTTTCGTGCCATAGCCAGTACTGCCTGGCTGGAATCTTCTTCTGCTACCGGTTCAATATCGTTAATTGCGCCATCAGGCAGATAACGCTGAACCAGTGTTTGTAGCTTTTCAATTGAGAACGGCTTAGTCAGATAATCGACGGCGCCTTCGCGCATAGCAACAACTGCGTCATCCACCTTGGCAAAGGCCGTCATCATAATAACCGGAATATCGTATTGCTGATTATTCATGCTGCGCAGAAGTTGTAAGCCATCAATTCCCGGCATTTGCACATCACTGATAACCAGTGCCACCGATTCCTTTTTCAAAATAAGCAAAGCTTCTTCGCCGTTGGCTGCTTCAAGGCACTGACAGTCAGCCAGTTCCAGTGTATCGATAATTGCTTCACGCAGCGATACGTCATCTTCAACAACCAATACCTGTCGCTCAACCATAACGTACCTCTTTCATTTTATTCTCTGACCATTCATACACCGGCAGTGATAAGGTAAAGCGGCAGCCTTTATCTGGTTGACTCTCCCAGTCAATTAAGCCGTTATGCGCTTTTATCACGGTTTGGACAACCGCCAGACCTAAGCCGGTTCCATTAGACTTTTCAGTAAAAAATGGGGTGAATACACTGTCTTGCTTTTCGGCCGGAATGCCGCAGCCGGAATCGATAACAGAAACTTTCCAGCTACCGCCATCAACATCGGTTTTCAACAACACTTCCTGTCCGGGCTGGCTAGCATCAACTGCGTTGTTAACCAAATTCTGTATTGCCCCAACTAATGCGGTCTGATTGGCTCGCAACACCACACCCAAGTTTGGATCATTACAATTAATTTTCACCTGATGCTGCTCGGCATAACTCTCTGTATTCATTAACACCTGCTGGATCAAGCTATTGGTACTGAGTTCTTCCAGCATGGGTTGCTCACCACTTTTGGCAAACAACAGCATGTCATTGACCTGCTGTTCCAGCGAATGCAGGCGGGAAAGTAGTTTGTCGGAGAAACGCTGTTGTTTAGCCGCTGAAATCTTGCCCTGCTTTAGGTTTTGCGCATAAAGGATAGCGGCAGAGAGTGGCGTTCTTATCTGATGTGCCAGCGAAGCCACCATTTTTCCCATCGAAGACAAGCGCTGTAAATGACTGATACGATTTTGCAGACGCCTGGTCTCAGTTAAGTCTGTCAGGACAATAAGCTGTCCCGGTTTTTCGTTCACAACCGAAGTATCTAAACGAACCCGGCGCCCGTTACGCAGAGACACTTCGTGCCAGTCATCCGCTTTGGGAGCAAACAGTTCACTAACCAGTTCCCGCCATAAAAACTTTTTCAGAGGGTGTCCTAAAAGGCTCGTGGCATTGTCATTGCAATAATCCACGACCCCATGACTGTCCAGTAAAATAACAGCGTTAGGCATGGCATCAATAATTTGATGGTAGGTGGCCATACTGACATCTCCAATTAACAACTATGGAGAAGGTAATGCAAAATAGATGCCAGTATAATATTCTTTATTTTCAGTTAGTTACGTTGTTACAGGATTGTCAAAAGACTGACACTTTGAGTTTAATCTTTCTGGATACCGTACTTTTTCATTTTCTCAACTAAGGTTGTGCGGCGCATACTGAGTAAATCGGCCGCTTTAGCAACGACCCAGTCAGATTTGGCTAATGCCTGAGCTATCATCCCCGTTTCTATTTCGGTTAGCATATCTTTCAGATTAACGCCGTCATCGGGCAATTCAGAGTCAATAGCACTATTCGTCTCGTCATCAAGTTCTTCCTCTGACTCGCTGAAAATCGCACTCAGCGCCTCACGCTCCAGCATTTCTTCAGGGTAATCCGGGGTTGGTGCATCGTGCTCCACATGCTGATACTTAGGCGGTAAATCGGGCACGTCAACCAGGCTGTCGGGGTGCATAATGGTCAAACGTTCTATCAGGTTAGTCAACTCTCTTACATTGCCCGGCCAGCGATGATAAGACAACGACTCTAAAGCTCGCTCAGTAAAACGCACCCCAACGCCCCGTTCTTTTTTAAAACGCTGGGTCAGTTCCTGCAGCAGCAAAGGCACGTCTTCCTGACGTTCGCGCAGAGCCGGAACTTCAATAGGGAAAACGTTTAAACGGTAATACAAATCTTCACGGAATTTGCCGTCAATGATCATCTGTTCCAGCTCGCGGTGAGTCGCCGCCACCACTCGTACATCGGCAATAATACTTTTACTACCCCCCACGCGTTCGAAGGTGCGCTCTTGTAAAACTCGCAACAGTTTTACCTGCATGGGCAATGGCATATCGCCTATTTCATCCAGAAACAAGGTGCCACCCTGAGCCAGTTCAAAACGACCTTTGCGCGCACCTATGGCACCGGTAAAAGCGCCTTTTTCATGCCCGAACAACTCACTTTCTAACAAGTCGCCCGGAATTGCACCGCAATTTACCGGCACAAAGGGTCCATTACTGCGACCTGACAAATCATGAATACCGCGGGCCACAACTTCTTTACCCGTTCCGGATTCACCCAGAATCAGGACATTCGCGTCGGTCACAGCTACCTGCTCTATCAGCTGACGTACATGTTTCATTGTACGGCCGTTACCAACTAAGGTTTGCTCCAGTTTACCACCGCCCGGATGCCGCTTTCTTGCCGCTTTAGCCGGCATTTGCTGGTGGTAAGCCTGACAGTAATGCAGCATGTTCGACAAGCTGGAGTAATCGAAAGACTTTTCCAGAGGACCTATGACATTCGCTTTCTGTAAAGCGTTACTCTGGTCGTCAGTAGCACAAATAAAAGGCAGGTGCGGCGCATCGCCGGCTAATTTATGCAGATTCTCGATACCATTACCGGCAATCACACAGAGCGCATCGGCAGCACAAAGCTTTAGAGTGTCTGAAGGAGATATGACTTCAACGGTTTCACCAATAAAGGTTAATACCGTTTCAAAATGCTGACGACGCTCTGGCTGCTGTTCAACCAGGTAGACTATTCTTGTTTTTGTCATAGACGAGTTTACCGCAACGTCCTATTTCACATTTCCTAACACAAACGTTTCACCTGCACTGGACAGATACCACTGTTCTTGTCCATCGACAGTCCGCGACTCTGCGTGTGAAACCCACTGATAGAATACATTGCGATGTACTCTCGCTGTCAATCCTCTTTGCATCACAATGTAGGGCACACCGTTTTTCATTGTGAGCGCATGTTCAGAGCTTAATACCAGAGTATCACCGATGTTGGTGGTTAACAGTAATAATTGCTGACCATTCTCTTCTAATTGACGCCAGTCAACGATAACAAAGGGCGTATCTTCAACCGTAATCTTAACTTTTTCGGCAGGTGTTACTAAAAAATACTCACCGTCTTCAACCACTAAAACAGACGCAAATAATTTTACCAATGCGGAGCGCTTTATCTGGCTCCCCTGATAAAACCAGTCGCCATTTGAGGCAATATGAATAGGGATCTCACCACAATACGGCGGATCCCACAACTCGGTTGGTGCATGTTGATGTTTTTCTAGTTCAGAAATCAATCGGTTAAGTGACATAAATCGAAACTTAGTCGACCAACTTTTTCTGTCTCAGTAGATACCAAAGCGTCGCTTCAGTACGATTCGATACTTTAATGGCTTTGAATATTGCCGATAAATGCACACGAATAGTGCCTTCAGTAATGCCCAGAATGTTTGCAATTTCTTTATTTGAAAGGCCCTGAGCCAGCAGTTGCATTATTTCCAGCTGACGCGGTGACAAAAAGCTCTCGGCTCCACTGGACTTGTCTCTTGGTTCATTCAAATGAGGGTCATCAGGAATGTGACGGTCGCCATTCAGCAAAGCCCGAATTGCCAGTTTAGCCTGTTCAGCCGAACTGTCTTTTGGCAAGTAGCTACGCACTCCGGCAGCCAGTACCTGGCGAACTTCCGAAATTGAGCGCGGGCGCGTAAACAGCACAATGTGCGTACGTGGAGCCACTTTTTTCAGACGTTGCAGCGCAGGTCGAATTTCGGCATCCGGTAAATCCATTTCTAAAAAAATCAAATCATAATCATCGGCTGATAAATAGTTCTCAGCAATTTCGAACGACTCAGCTTCGTATATCGAAGGCTGATTCGCATAGTTTGTGAGAATTTGTATAAGACCAGCACGCATAAAAAACTGCGGGTCAATAATTAGAACTTTCATCTTGAGATCCAAAATAACGCTTATTCAATTAACTTTTAGCATACCGAAAATATAACAGACAGCAAGTTTTTTACGGACAATGCAAATTTTTAAAGAGCCAATGTTAACTTCATTAACAAAAAAGTCAGAGAACGCCTAGTCGCTTGTACAGTAAAAACGCTATAGTGTTGCCCAAGTTATTTTCTACGGAGTTTTCTTGTTATGCGACGTATTATCTGCCTGTTTATAGGCCTTAGCTTATCGGCTTCAGCTATTGCCGACACCTTGTATACCAATATGAAAGGCTACACCCTTACCAGCCCCGCTGGCGAACAAGCGGTATTGCAGCAATTTTCGACCATGCTGGTTGAAAATGGAAAAATTCAGGCCATTGGTGGTAACGCACTTGCTGAGCGTTTTACTGACACTGAACAAACCGTTGATATGCAGGGAAAAACCGTTCTTCCGGGGTTAACTGATGCCCATGGACACATTCAGAGTCTGGGCACCAGCTTATTGCAGGTGGATTTACGCGACACCGACTCCGTTTCTGCAGCGGTCAAAAAAGTACATGCCTATGCTGGCGAACAACCCGAAATGGAATGGATAACAGGCCGAGGCTGGAATCAGGAGCAATGGCAACAAAAGGTATTCCCCAGTGCAGCCCATCTGGATGAAGTGGTCAATGACCGTCCGGTTTGGTTAATGCGCGTAGACGCCCACGCAGGCTGGGCAAACAGCGAAGCCTTGCGCCGTGCAGGAATAGACAAGGACACTGTCGCCCCGGAAGGCGGTGAAATTGTTCGTGACGAGCAAGGCAACCCCACCGGTGTGCTGGTCGATAATGCAATGCAATTAGTAGAGGATGTTATTCCTGAACCATCGCTTCAGCAGCAACGTGCAGCTTACGAACTCGCCTTTGAGCATTTAATTAAGCTGGGCATTACCAGTGTCCATGACGCCGGTATTAATGCCGACGAAATTTCCGTTTACAAGGGGTTGCACAATCAGGGCCGTATGCCCCTCAGAGTCTATGGCATGATAGCCGCTACCGAGCCTAAACTGGCGCAACTTTTGGCAGAAGGTCCATACGAAAGTGTCGACCAGAAACTGACCATTCGTAGCGTTAAAATATACGCTGACGGCGCTTTAGGGAGCCGTGGTGCGGCTTTGCTGGAAGACTACAGTGACGACCATGGGAACCATGGCCTGATGGTCACTTCAGAAGAAAAAATTCGTGACCTGTACGAGCTTATCATCCCTCATGGCTTCCAGATAAATACTCACGCTATTGGTGACCGGGCAAATCGCGTTGTACTGGATAACCTCGCAGAAGTTTATAATGAACTCGGTGGCCGTAACTTACGTAATCGCATAGAACATGCACAAATTGTACACCCGGACGACCTGAAACGTTTTAATCAACTCAATTTGGTAGCTTCCATGCAGCCGACGCACGCCACCAGTGACAAGAATATGGCAGAGGATCGTCTAGGCGCGGCACGGATGGAAGGAGCTTATGCCTGGCAAACACTGCTGGATCAGGGCACCGTTATTGCTGCCGGTTCGGACTTCCCGGTAGAACTGGCTAATCCGTTTTACGGGCTGCACGCGGCGGTTACCCGACAAGATCGTAATGATATGCCAGCCGGAGGTTGGTATGCTGAAGAGAAAATGAGCCTGCAGCAAGCGCTGCGCTCTTTTACCATAGATGCCGCTTACAGTGCCTGGCAGGAAAAATCTCTGGGCTCGCTGGAACCCGGTAAATGGGCTGACTTTATTGTCGTAGAACAAGACCCTTTTGCCGTCGATGCCAGTGATATCTGGCGAACTCAGGTTGAACAAACTTACGTAGCGGGCGAGCGAGTTTATTAATAGGGACGCATAAGTATGAACGATGACTTTCTGTTTTCTGATGACGAGCCTGATATAGCGGAAGAAGAAGTATCGGAACCGTATAATATCCTCATTGTCGATGACGACGAAGAGATACACACCATTACCAAAATGGCGTTAGGTGAATTTAAACTCGACGGTCGTCCGCTGAAGTTTCACTCGGTTTATTCCGGCAAAGATGCTATCGCGTTTTTACAGGACAACACCAATATCGCCATGATGCTGCTGGACGTAGTAATGGAAACCGATCATGCCGGGCTCGATGTTGCCCAATGGGTACGCGAAACCCGGAAAAACCGGCTAATACGCATCGTTCTGCGAACCGGCCAGCCAGGGCAGGCTCCCGAAGAAGATGTCATTGCCCGTTATGATATTGATGACTATAAAGAAAAAACCGAGCTGACATACCGTAAGCTAGTTACTTTGATGTATTCCTGTTTGCGAGCTTATCGCGACTTAAACGCCATTGAGCGCAACAAACGCGGACTGGAAAAAGTCATTAATGCGTCGGCAGAAGTGTTTTCTGCCCGCTCGATGCAAGCCTTATGTCAGGGCATCCTGGAGCAACTTGTCGCGTTAATTACCCTGTCTGATGACGCCATGTATTGCCGCATTGATGCGCTGACCGCCAGCTCGGACACTGACGACCCATTTGAAATTATTGGCGGCACAGGCGAATATGAAGAGGCTGTAGGGCAACCCGTACACGGCGAAATTGACTGGGATATTGTCCGCCCTATGCAGCAAAGCCCGCAAAATGTTGATTTTCGTATTGTCGACGGTAATTACTACGGCCTTTACAAAACCAGCAGCTCGCGCCAGTACTTACTTTTTATTCGTGGTGTCAGGGACTTATCTGAGCTGGATCAAAATCTGCTCGGGCTTTTTGTGAATAATAGCTCCATTGCTATAGATAACCTGCAAGCCACAGAAAACGAGCGGGAAGCACAACGGGAACTGCTGTATAGCGTTGGTGAAGCCATTGAAAAACATTCTATTGATGAAATTAGCCACCATGTTAAACGTTCTGCCGAAATGGCTGGCCAGCTGGCGATATTCTCAGGCGCAACGCAAGAGCAGGCCGAAGCGTTAAAACAAGCTGCATCTGTTTATGATATCGGTAAAGTCTCGGTGCAAATGGAGTTAGCTCAACGTGCCGACGTATTGAGTATCCACGAATATGAAGAAATTATGCAAAAAGTCATTCAGGGCCACGACTATTTACGCCAAACGGACTCAGCAGTAGCTAAAGTCGCGGCTCTTATTGCGCAGGATATTCATGAACGTTGGAATGGTTCCGGCTTTCCCAGTCAGAAATCGGCAAAGGCAATTGACCTTAACGCCCGAATTCTGAGTATTACCAGTCACTTTGACGCCCTGCGAACGCAGCGCAATTATCGTGATGCAAAAGAATCTGAGGATGCCGCAGATTATTTGTTACAGCACAGTGGTAAGTTCTTTGATCCAGAGCTGGTGGGACTTATGCTGGATAATCTGGATGCGATGGAAAAAATACGTCAGCGCTTCCTGGACAAAAAACAGGATACGCGCCATTAGTCCATTAAGGAGAGGTCATGGATTTACAAGCAATGCGTCGGGAATATGGCTTAGGTAGCCTGCACCGTGAGCAACTGGAAGCCGACCCGGTAAAGCAATTTGAAAAGTGGATGCAGCAGGCCATAGACAGCAACTTATTAAGTGACCCTACCGCCATGACACTGGCTACGGTGGATGCTGAACACATGCCCAGCCAGCGTATCGTGCTGCTTAAAGGTTACGACCATACCGGCTTTCGGTTCTATACCAACAAAAACAGCCACAAAGGCCAGGACATAAGCGAGAACCCTCAAGTTGCTCTGCACTTTGCCTGGCTACCCTTAGAGCGGCAAATTAGTATTATTGGCAGCGCAGTGCCACTTGATGATGACGACAACGACCGATACTTTCACTCACGTCCGAAAGAGAGTCAGGTTGCGGCGCTCGCGTCACAACAAAGCCGCCCGGTAGAAAGCCGCGACGTGCTGGAAAGTCACTATCAGTCACTACTGAAAGACTATGAGAACACCGAAGTTCCGCGCCCTCAAAGCTGGGGCGGCTACTGTGTTCACCCTAAGCAATTTGAATTCTGGCAAGGCGGTCAACACCGTTTGCATGACCGCTACCAGTACAGCAAAGACCGGGAAAACTGGCGTATTACCCGTTTACAGCCTTAGGCAAATCGACACCACAGAACTCGGCGCAGTGCTGCAAAACTTTTAAAGTAGCGCTGCTGTAGGAAACCCCCTGTTGCAGCTGCTCGCGCTTGCGCTTCTGTGCCCCTTCCCCCGGAATACGCACCGGTTGCTCAGGAACCGCAGGGGCGCTTTTACGGCTGTCGGCCAATAAGTCATCCACCTGCTGTAAAAATTTTTGTTTTTCACCAAAGGCTTCGGGATCAATCACTTGTACCCATATCGAGTTAGCATCACCATCGTCACTGCCCTGTCTACGACCGTACTGACTTAATGCCATAGACCAAATTTCACTGAACAACGTGAGGCCGTAGCCTTTATAACCCAGTTGCTCACCCCCCAACGGCGCTATTGAACTGCCCGGTGACTCAAAGAAGGTTAATGGATCATCCGTCCATTCACCGTCAGGCTTTATCAACGCTTTATAAGGCAATCGGGTACCGTTCGCTTTAGCCTGACGCACTTTGCCTGCTGCCGTCATAGAAAAACTGATATCAAACAACAATGGATTATTCGAACTGGGTACACCAACCGCGAAGGGGTTAGGTGAAAACACGGCTTCTTTGCCCCCAAAAGGCGCTACCGCGCGCTGTCCGGGAGTCGAGCACATTAAACTCACCACCAAGCCCTGATCTGTAGCAATGCTTAAATAAGCCGCGAGCGCCGCAACATGCTGGCTCCGGCGTACAACCACGGTGCCGGTACCGGCTTGCTTCGCCATTTTGCAAGCCGCATCAATAGCCTGCGGTACCACGTAAGGTCCGGGCAGAAACTGTGCATCCCAGTTAGCAACCGCAGCGCGCTCTCGAAGTACTACCGGCTGGCCTTTTGCCAGGCTTTTGCCGTCGCGCAGCCACTGGCAGTTGTTCAACAGCCGAATTAAACCATGGGTACTAAACCCCAGTAAATCGCCTTCCAACAGGTAATAACTTACATTGCGCGCGACCTCCCCCGAAGCCCCCGCCTCGGTCAGACAAGTTCGCGCCCAGTCCGATAATTCTGAATAATCAAAACGTACAACATCAGTGCTCATGAAATTTCCTCTTGGTCACGGCATGCAGGTCGTTTAAGCTACGCATAAGACATTATCAAGGAGTAGAGATTGTGTCATCTGTTAACACAATAAACCGCATTGCCATTATAACCAGTGGTGGCGATGCCCCCGGTATGAACGCCGCACTCCGTGCTGTGGTTCTCGCTGCTGAAAACTATGGCATAGAAGTCATGGGATTTCGTCATGGCTATGAAGGCCTGCTGACTAACGACTTTGTAAAACTTGACCGCGAAGACGTTGAGCACATTTTACAATATTCCGGCACCATTATTAAAAGCGCCCGCAGCGAGCGTTTTAAAAGTGAAGAAGGTGGACGGGAAGCCGCAACGAATTTAGACGCACACCAAATTGACGCCTTTATCGTTATTGGCGGCGACGGCTCGTTCCGTGGCGCTGAGCATCTGGCTAATTTCTGGAAAGGTCCTATTATAGGCATACCCGGCACCATCGATAATGATCTCTTTGGCACCGATAACACTATTGGCTATGACACAGCAGTAGAAACCGCCATGGATGCGCTGGATAAAATCCGCGATACCGCCGAGGCCATGGATCGTGTCTTTATTGTCGAAGTTATGGGGCGCAACGCCGGTTATATCGGTATTAGCAGCGCTATGGCCTGTGGTGCCGAGCGAATGATTCTGCCAGAGCTGCAAAAGGATAAACCATTAACGGTTGATGCGCTGGTTAAGCACATTGAATCGGTACAGCGTGTTCGCGGCGACTCAAGCTACGTGATGGTGTTATGCGAAAACCAATGGCCCGGTGGTGCAGTTCGACTTGCGGAACAGTTAGAGGATCGTCTTAACTTACCTTGTCGTCCCTGTTTACTTGGGCACGTTCAGCGCGGTGGACGCCCTACGGCAATGGATCGTATTTTAGGAACGCGGCTGGGTGTGCATGCGGTTGAACTCGTTCGCCAGGGAAAAACAGCGGTTATGGCCGGTGTTACAGCGAATGAGCTCAGCGAAACACCATTAATTGACACCTGGACAAAACGTAAAAAGCTCAGTGAAGAGCTCATCAACATTCAACAAAGTCTGTTTAACCCGATCAAAAAAGATCGCAATAAATCGACTCAGTAAGAGAGGTCTGTAACGATAATGCCCCTAACGCCACTACCTGTGCCATTAAACGACCCGAGCCGCCCATTTTTCGGTTCGCAATACAGCACCGATATACACCCGGGACATACCCATATTCTGGGGTTTGGTTTTGATGGTACCGCCTGTTTTCGTAAAGGCACCCGCGAAGGGCCTGACGGTTTACGTGCCGTTTCTGAAGACATCGAGTCATACTCGCCGTATCTTGATGCTGACTTAGAAGACCAAACCTTCTACGACTTAGGCAACCTGCGATTGGGTTTTGATGACGACGAAGAAAAGCAGTGGCACCATGCGGTTCACGACTTTAATGCTATTTTTGACTCGCTTGATTTAGCAAAAGAGCAGATTAAACTGCTGACCTTGGGTGGCGAGCATTCTATTTCCTATGCGCCTATCGTTAAATATTTAAAACAATACCCCGATATGGTTTTGCTGCATCTGGATGCGCACGCTGATTTACGTGACGGTTTCCTCGGCTACCATTATTCACATGCGTCTATTATTCGTCGTTCAGTCGACCACTTTGGTCCTGGCCATGAGTTGATACAGTACGGTATCCGCTCTGGCACGCGCGATGAATATCAGTGGATGAAAGAACACAAAACCATTCGCAGTTCACGCAAAGACTTTCTCGACAGTGTGGAAGCCATTGCCAAAGACCGCCCGGTTTATCTGACGTTAGATTTGGACTACTTCGATCCTTCTTTTTTACCGGGCACAGGAACCCCTGAACCCGGCGGCGAGGATTTCCATTCCTTTGTCAGCTTGATGAAACTATTGCGCAAAAAAAACCTGGTCGGTGCCGACGTCGTTGAGTTGTCTCCACAAATAGACCCAACCGGAAATTCTGACGTATTCGCCGCTAAAATTGTGCGCGAATTATTACTCGTATTACAACAGTCGGGAGCCTGAGATGTCAGACTGGAATATTGATCAAGCAGAAGAGCTCTATGGTGTTAACCGCTGGGGCGCGGGATACTTTTCTATCGGCGAAAACGGCAACATTCAAATTCGGCCGAACCACCGCTTACCCGACGTGACCATTGATATGAAAGAAGTGGTGGATGAGATTATTTCGGAAGGCATTCAGTTCCCGGCTGTTATTCGCTTTCACGATATTCTGCGCTCGCAGGTTGAAATTATTAACGAAACCTTTGGTAAACAGATAGAAGAAGCCAACTACCAGGGGCAGTATTGCGGCGTATTCCCGATTAAAGTTAACCAGATGCGGGAAGTGGTCGAAGAAATTATGGACGCCGGCGAACCTTACAATTACGGTCTGGAAGCGGGCTCTAAGCCAGAGTTAATGGCGGTAATGGCGTACAACGATAACCCTGAAGCTCTGACCATTCTTAATGGATACAAAGACAAAGATTATCTGACTCTGGCGCTACTTGGCCGCCAACTTAAGCGTAAGATGATTATCGTAATTGAGAAGTTCAGCGAGCTGGAAATGCTGATTCCGCTGGCCAAACAAATGGGTGTTAAACCCATGATAGGTCTGCGCTCAAAAATGATGGTAAAAAGCTCCGGAAAATGGGCTGGCTCCAGTGGTGACAGAGCTAAGTTCGGCCTGAGCATTGCCGAAATTCTGAATGTTATTGAGCGCCTGCGTGAAGAAGACATGCTGCATTGCGCTAAGCTACTGCACTTCCATATTGGCAGCCAACTGTCCGATATTCGTAAAATTAAAGAAGCCGTCAACGAAGGCGCTCGGCTGTATGCCAAATTAGTACTGGAGGGCATGCCTTTAGAGTACCTCGATATTGGTGGCGGTTTAGGCATTGATTACGACGGCACAAGTACCACCAACGACTCTTCGCGTAACTATTCAACAGAAGAGTACGTTGCTGACGTTGTCTGGGGCGTGAAGCAAATTTGTGATCTGGAAAAAGTCCCCCACCCTAACTTAGTCAGCGAAAGCGGCCGCGCTATGACTGCGCATCATAGCTGTGTAGTTACTAACATTGTGGGCGAAATGAAACCCGCGGGCACGCAATACGATATCAGCGCCAGCAGTGACGAACACATTTTGGTTAAAAATATGCGCGAACTGCACAGCTCTGGCGACCAGTTCCACCCGCAGGAGCGTTACAACGACGCGGCCGGTTATAAACAAAATGCCTATGAAGCTTTTAAACTGGGTATTTTATCGCTGAATGAAATGGCCAAACTGGATACCATGTACTGGCAGATACTGGCAGATATCCACCATTCGCTGGATAAAGACACCTATGTAATGCAGGAACTGGAAGAGCTGGAAGACATGCTCGCCAGCCAGTACCTGTGTAACTTTTCGGTGTTCCAGTCAGCGGCAGATACCTGGGCCATTGGCCAAGTGCTTCCAGTCGTTCCTATTTCGCGGCTGAACGAACAGCCAGAAGTACGCTGCTCAATTGTCGATATTACCTGCGATAGTGACGGTAAACTCAGCAAGTACATTGAAGGCACCGATATTAGCGACCATATTCCCATGCATAACCTGCGCAAAGGCGAAGATTATCATGTTGGTTTATTCCTGACCGGCGCTTATCAGGACGTTATGGGTGATATGCATAACCTGTTTGGCCGCTTAACCGAAGTTCATGTGTACTGTCACGACGACGAACCGGGCGACTTTTATATTGAAGAAGTAGTGCCGGGCACATCGGCTGAAAAAGTACTGCAAACCATGCAATATAATACCGAGTACATGGCCAAAACCGTGAAAAAACAAATTGACCGTCAGGTGAGAAAAGGTTCACTGGCGCCACGCGAAGGTGTCCGCTGGACAAACTTTTACGAGCACTGTTTAGCCGGCAGTACCTATTTACGTGTTGAATAATCCACCGAAACAACCGCTTAATGTGCAATTACTGAGCAAACAGTAGAAAAGGTACAAAAAGCGGTTGACTCGAAACTGAAAAAAACGTTTAATACGCCTCGTTGCCCGGATAGCTCAGTCGGTAGAGCAGAGGATTGAAAATCCTCGTGTCGGTGGTTCGATTCCGCCTCCGGGCACCACTTCCCCCTCCTTAGTGGTCCTTATTAGTACTTTAACTCCTTAATAATCAAAGACTTGATCGTAACTTTGGTCTTTTGCAGTCCTTTCGGGTTCAGTAGTATCCAGACTTTTTAGTACACTGTTTAGTAACACAGAACAAAATACACTAAAGGCGTGTTACTAAAATGGCCCGTATAACTAAACGGGTTCTACCCAGATTTTACGGACACATCCATAAAGAGGCATAATATGCCCATAAGGAGTGTTCATGACCAAACGAAAAAAGTACAGCCCAGAGTTTAAACGTGAAGCCGTAGCGTTGACAAAACAGCCCGGTGTAAGTTGTCGCCAGGTGGCTATAGAAATCGGTATTAACCCCAATTTGCTCAGCCGTTGGCGGCGTGAAGCCGAGCCATCCTCTAAAGAAGCTTTCAAAGGCTCAGGTAACCCCCGCGACGAAGAAATGGCGCGGCTTAAACGCGAGAATGCCCGGCTTAAAAAGGAACGGGATTTTTTTGCGAGAAGCGGCAACGTTCTTCGCAAAAGAGTCGTCCTGAGATATCAGGCGATAGAGCGTTGCCGCGATAAATTTCCGATACGCTTAATGTGTCGATGCCTGCAAGTGTCACCCAGCGGATATTACGCCTGGGCAGCACGACCGCCCAGTGCCCGTGATGTGGAAAATCAGCGCATTCTGACCCGCATTAAGGAGATCCACGAGGACAGTGGTGGTGTCATTGGCGCACCACGTATGCATGAAGATCTGTCTATTGAAGGTGAACGACTGAGTCTGAATCGGGTTGCCCGCTTAATGGCCGTCAATGGCGTTCAGGGCTGGCCTCGTAAGAAAAGACGAGGCCGAAAGCGACAGGCCGCCAGGCCCGCTGGCCTTAAAAATCATCTGGCACGTGACTTCACAGCGGCAGAGCCTGAAACTAAATGGGTCACCGATATTACCGAAGTGACAACCACCGAAGGCAAGTTGTTTCTGTGCGTTGTGCTCGACTTGTACAGCAAGCTGATAGTGGGCTGGTCCATGCATCACCGTCAGGATCGGTACATGGTCATTCGCGCAGCGGAAATGGCCGTCTGGCAACGAACAGGCAATCAGCCCGTGATTTTACATTCAGATCGCGGGTCTCAATTTACCAGTGGTGATTATCAGCGTGCTCCCAAATTTAATAACCTGATCAGCAGTATGAGCGCAGTCGGTCATTGCAGCGACAACGCTGCCTGTGAAGGATTTTTTGGAATACTGAAGCGTGAAAGAGTGAATTACCGCCGCTATCGAACAAGAGATGAAGCACGTTCAGACATCTTTGATTATATTGAACGGTTTCATAATCCAAGAATGCGTCGTAGACTGGCAAAACAAGATCAGCAGTTTAGTGCGATTTTAAACCGTCCGTGATAAAGGGGTAGAACCCAGTACAGATAAAGCGATACTAACAATATCAAGCTTAGCACTAAGCTTACTTCTCTTCTTAACCAAAGCTCTATGGGATCAATCTGGTTTACAAAGCCACTTCACTCTTAAATTGAGTTGGATTTTCTTCGCTTTAACCCTAGCTAGCGTAGTACTTAGCCTCTCACTGTCGGGCGTTATTTATAAACTTAATAGAAGACGATGTGACAAACTACTGAACAATCGTTATAACATGATTGAAGCGCTTCAAAATGGTCGCCTCCCTGAGGATAAAAAGGATTTTAAAGACGCTTCTTGTATACGTGTAATCACGAACCTATTGCACTTCTCAGCTCCTATTTTGCTTTTAGCCGGATTACTCTCTATAGTCTTATTTTTTAATACTAACTTTGAGGTTTTTCAACATGAGTCAAGCTCCACCAACGGAAAAAGAGCAACCTATCAGGTACCCGGGCCGCCGAGTCCAGGTTCCACCTCCCCCACCTCCACCGAGAAAGCCCGTTCGTGAATCTCTTGGAGATGAGAATGGCCGAAAATAAAAGAGTAATCCCCAATCAGGTTCCACCTCCAAAGCCTGCAAGGGTTCCTCCTCCTCAGAAAAAGCCTCATTAATTTTCTTTGAGGGATGGCTATAGGTTAATTTCTACGGCAACATCAGTCCGTTCTGATATCCGTAAGTTCACATAACAAGGGACAAACATCCGATTTCAGTGAGTTTACTTGTTCCCATTTCCTTATTTTGGGAACGTGCTTAGAAAAGCTTACAGTGCCGTCTAAATATTTAACCTCTATTGATTTAAATCAGGCCTCAAAAATTTTTTCTATGTTAAGTTAAAAGTCTGTAGCCCAGAGAGATAATCAACATGAAGATATGTTATCTCATTATTCTGTCAACTTTTTTGCTCACACAAATAGCCTTTGAATCAGCGACCGCTTCATGTGACCAATTAATATTTCTCCCGGAAAACGCAACTAAGGAATCAGTTCACACTTTCGTTCCCCGTGGGACTCTTCCAAAACCTTGTTCATATTGTAAATCCGACTGTTTCAGCTTCTTGAATTGTAGCAATTTTCAAATGATTTCAGTGACTCAAAGCGATAATTTTTTCGATACTCCGGTTTTCTTTAATAGCGGTAAGTCATTAATATCCCCCACTACTCTAGTCGGAATTTATAGCCTTCCTTATCGACCTCCTATCAAGCCCTTTTTCGTTTAAATAGTAGTCAGGAATTATCTATGACTCTCGTTCCACCCATGATCAATTTTTAAATTCAGACAGAGAAATACTATGAATAACTTAAACACACAAATTAGATTTTTTTTAATAGTACTTACGACACTACTTTTAAGTGCTTGCAGTAATACGGGCATATATCATGACGTTTTTATGAGAGGTCAAATTGTTGAAAAAACGGATCAGAAGATCGTTGTTTGCGTTGGCAGTAAGCATGGCGCATCAATTGATCAAGAATTGAATGTAATTCGATTTAATCCTAAGCTTTCAACTATTGAGGGAGAAGATCCCTATAAAATGGAAAGGGTAGGTAGGGTTCGTATTAAAGAAATTATCAACGAGCATTTTGCTAGTGTTGAGCTAGTCTCTGGCGAGGTTAAAGTTAATGATATGGTTGAATTAAAAAAGTAAACTACCAGTTCCAGAGTAGCTCTGCTCAGAGCTACTCTTTTCATAAAAAGTGAAGTGACCAAAATACAAAACTGAAATTCCACTCGAAACCAGAAAATTTACCGTGAACCATGCTTTCTGTTAACGCCATCATGCTAGAAGGCCAAAAAAGCACGAGTAAAGTGCAGATGGACCATACTACAGCAAAGGCGGCGCCAGCTGCTAAACCAAATTTACTTGCATCAAGCTTCATCATTTGTCCTAAAAAATTGCAAAATCAAATAAAAAGCGCGGCTACTTATTCCTATAAATAACCGCACTTAATCTTAAGCGAATGCCTTATATCGCTTAACTACCCTGCTTCATTTCCTCACTTTGGTGTTCCATCATTTGCTCCATCATCTTTTGCATCATATCCATTCGATGCTCCATCATTTTCATTTTATTCATCATATTCTCTTTGCCCATTTGCTCTGCTTTGTCTCCCTTTTTATGTTCTCCTTTGTTCATGCCTTTATCCATCCCATGGTTCATCATTTGCATTCCCTTCTGCATTGACTTCATGTGTTCTTCCATTAGTTTTTTACGTTTCTTGGGATCGGATTCGCTTTTTATTTTTTCCATAGCTTCGCGCATTTCTTGCATGTGCTCATTCATTGATGTCATTTTTTCATGATGCATCATTCCACTCATTGAACCTGTTTTATCATCACCATGTTTATGCTGTGCATCAGCAAAGACAGGAGAGGCCATTAAAGCTGTGATAGTTAAAGCTGAAAGTACTTTTTTCATTTTATTACCCTCTTGACTATGACCAAATTGTATTGGTCTCATTAATTTTACTTTGTTTCACTATCGTTAAATCTTGGAGCCCACGCTGACGTAGACCTCATATAACGGCGATATTTATTGCCGAATCCTTCAATGCCTTCGATGAAATTGAATTTCATTGAATCTAGCGGAAAACTTTTAAAATTCTCATTGTGACCTGGACGTTTTAAGCCATTTAACCAGCAACGATTTTTCCCCGATACATTTGCATCTGGCAATGAAAGTCATACTCTCCGGGTTCCAGTGCTGGTATTTGAATTGGCTTTAATTTGTTAAAAGGCAACGTTTCACTGATTTCCAGGTCAGGGATAAGCAGAGTTTCAGAGCAAGGCGATTGATCCTTCCGCAGAAACCTGAGTTCAACCGGCTTACCTTCAGGTACGTTTATTCTCGAAGGCGAGTAGGTGCCGTTTTCGACGGCAATCACCCAATCACCTTCTCCCAGCTTCATCTGCTTGGGCGTGTAAAGCCAAAACCACCAGACGATCAGTGCGATCAGAGCGATACCAGCAATATTAATAAATAACATATTTATTCTCCTGAATGCGCCAATGTTAAAAGGTGCATTAATGTTTCTTGGCTTTGAAAAAGCGTAACCGGTTAGCGTTGCTCACTACCGTAAGCGAAGAAAAAGCCATTGCTGCACCTGCAATAACCGGACTCAACAGCATTCCAAAAAATGGATACAGAACGCCTGCGGCAAAAGGAATACCTGCTACGTTGTAAATAAAAGCACCAAATAAGTTTTGTTTAATGTTGCTCAGTGTGGCCTTGCTCACCGCGACCGCATCGGCAAGCCCGTGCAACGACCCGCGCATCAATGTAATATCAGCACTTTCAATAGCGACGTCCGTTCCCGTGCCAATCGCGAAGCCTACATTGGCAATAGCTAGTGCTGGCGCATCATTAATACCATCTCCCGTCATGCCAACGATTTCGCCTTCCATCTGCAGCTCCTGAACCTTTTTTGATTTTTCTTCCGGCAGAACTTCAGCGAAAAATTCTTTAATTCCTACTTTTTCAGCAACTGCTTCTGCTGTCGCGCGATTATCACCAGTAAGCATCACTACTCGCACACCGTTATCTTGCAAACGTTTAATGGCGGCTACGGAGTCGTCTTTTATCGGGTCGGCAACTGCAATAATTGCAGCTAACTCATTATCAACGGCAAAGTACATAGGCGTCTTAGCTTCAGCAGCTAAGCCTTGGGCTTTTTCAACAAAGTTACCGAGCTCAACTTGACGTTCACGCAACAGCTTTTCATTACCGAAAAGGAGGGACTTCCCGTCAACTTCTGCCTCCACGCCATGACCAGCGATGGCGTTGAAGTTCGAGACCTTACTTGTCTTAATCCCTCTTTCCCTGGCTGACTCAACTATCGCCTGTGCTAGCGGATGTTCAGAGCCAGACTCAAGTGTCGCTGCAAGTTGCAGTACGGTTTGCTCATCGTACTCACTCGCTACTAATACGTCGGTGACTTTAGGAGAACCAAGTGTAATGGTGCCCGTTTTATCCAGGATCATAGCCGATACTTTCGACGCTGTTTGCAATGCTTCGCCATTGCGAATCAGCACACCTGCCTCTGCGGCTTTTCCTACACCCACCATTACCGACATAGGCGTCGCCAGGCCTAATGCGCAAGGGCAAGCAATAATCAAGACAGTGGTCGCTGATACCACAGCAAAGGCCAGTGCCGGCTCAGGCCCAAAGTTAAGCCAAGCTAGAGCACTGATAACAGCGATAATCATAACGACTGGCACAAAGTAAGCTGAAATAATATCGGCAAGACGACCGATTGGGGGCTTAGAGTTTTGCGCCCGTTTCACCATGTTAATAATTTGAGCAAGTGCTGTATCTTTTCCGACTCTTGTCGCTTGAAACAAAAAGGAACCACTTTTATTTATCGTGCCCGCCACAACGTCATCACCAACTGATTTTTCCACGGGCATGGGTTCACCCGTTAGCATAGATTCATCAACGGTGGTACTTCCCTCTATAACTTTTCCATCAACAGGGATTTTTTCTCCGGGACGAACACGTACTACGTCCTCCTCGAGTACGTCTTCGATAGCGATATCCAATTGTTTATCGTCACGAATCACCCTTGCGGTTTTCGCCTGCAAACCAATGAGACGTTTTATGGCTTCGGACGTGCGCCCACGAGCTTTCAGTTCAAGTGCCAGCCCCAAATTGATCAAACCGATAATCATTGCGGTCGCTTCAAAGTATACGTGACGCGCCATTTCCGGAACCAGGTGCGGAACCAATACAACCACCATGGAATACAACCAGGCGGTACCAGTACCAAGTGCGATCAGCGTATCCATATTAGCGGAATGATTTTTCAAAGATTGCCAGGCACCGACGAAGAAGTGTTTGCCCGAAAAGTAAAGTACACCTAACGTTAGAATACCTACGACTAACCATGTCACACGCTCTGTGGCAGTGGTCACCGTCATTTCACCAACAAAAAGGCTATAAATCATGAGAGGTACACCTAACGACAGCGCAACGGTCATCTCCCGCATCAGCCGCTTGTAATAAGCCCAGTCGGCTTGCTCTTTTTCTGCCAACGCATCACCGTCACTTTCGGACGTGGCTACTTTAGCGCTATACCCCGCCCTCTCTACTGCTTTCACTAAAGCGCTCGGACTTGCTGTTCCTGTCACACTGACTGTTCGCTGCGCAAAGTTCATCTCTGCATTTTCCACACCGGATACAGACTTTAATGCACTCTCGATTTTGCCAACACAACTCGCGCAACCGGCTCCCTCGATAATGAGTTCCTCAATGGAACTACTACTAACGTCCTCAGTTTTCACACCCATACAAGTGCTCCTTATTTATGGAAAATTAACCAAATCAGGGCTCTTTCCCACAAAGTACCAACGATAAAATTTTCACTAACTACATATCCGAAAATCGGTTCGCAGTTTGCACCATTCGTTTAATTTCATTTTCTTCAACGTTTTTTACTGTTTCTAACAGCTCTTTTGCGCTGTCTATATCAACACGGGAATATAGGTGTTCATACAACTCAATGACTTGCTCATGATGGTTTACAATGTTCTCCATAATGTGATCAGTATCTAACTCTTTAAAAGGCGAATCACAGTGTCCATGCTCAACGATGGGATGTTTCCCAATATAGTCATAACACCAAGTGTCTAATGCATTTCGGTTTGCTGTACTCAAAAAACCTTCGACCATTCGCTCTAAGCTAGCCTCATGACCCGACACGTAGTTTAGAATCATCCGAGCTCGTTCATCTTGGTTTTGTTTAGAGCAGTGAGTAACACACTCCTTCAGGTTTTTGTGGAAATCAACGGTCCAACTCAGCACATCTTTGATTGTTTCTATTTGCATTTTTTACTCCTTACCTATAATTAATCGTTACTTTCGTTTGCTTTTGTTAACTGGCGGACTTCTATGACAACTCCACGGTGTATGTTCCGAATTATCTTTAATATTTTGGTCAATAAACTTGTAGTACTCTTCTTTCAGATGAGTCCACCACCCACTATTTATTTCAACACCAAACTTCCTGAGCTTTTCCTCTATAACATTGAGATCCACTTTAGAGGCATCATAAGCTACCAATAACAAGTTACGCTCAGAGTCATAGGCAACGCTATCGAGACCAACCAACAAGTCAATTTCTTTGATAGCTTTGCGAACTTCTTTCACACTCTCTGCGTTTAGCTTTAAAGTGCGGTTTACTAAGTTAATTCCCCGCACTCCTGCTCTATGATCGTTATTTGACATCAATACTGTCCTGTTAATTAAAACTACCAATACGTTTCAGGCAACATTTGCTCGGTGTTAACTTTGTAACGAAAGCTCTTTATTAGTGGCTGCTCGTTTATCGTGAACCCAGAACAATTCATCGATTGGCGAGATAGAAACTAATCCCTCGTTAGATACCCCAGTATGGGCCGCTTCAACTACCAAGAGGGCAACATCACGCGCATCATCACTGTTCACATAAACTTCAAGCTGTACGTGATCAACTAAGTGATCATCGTTATAGCTATCGAAGTAGTAACCCCGTCCTCGCACAGGAAACAGCGTAAAGCCGCTAACGCCACGGCCGATGAGAGCCTCTTCCACTGAGTCTTGTCGAAGTTGATCAAAAATAGCGGTAATTTTAGATAGGTTCATATACCCCCCTAAAAGCCCTAAAGCATATAGCTTATGGATGGCTAACACTTTTTTCGTGCTGTACATTGGAAGCATTGTTATAAGCAGGAGCGGCTGGGAAGGATAGCTGTATCACTATTCCTAACATAAGCACAACTAAAAATTTTGCTTGAAACATATGTGCGCTCCTATTGCCATGCTATGAATTAGCATACTACCACCTGCACATCATTGATCGAGATCAAAGGTGCGCAGGTGATATTTACAGAGTAAGGTATCATCTAACCTTAACGTCTTTCTTTCGCCACAAATAGTAAACAGCAGGTAATACGAGCAAGGTTAAGATAACAGCGCTGATCATTCCTCCAACCATTGGCGCCGCTATTCTACTAACCACCTCAGCCCCAGTCCCTGTACTAAACATTATAGGCAATAAACCAGCAATTGTAGAAACGGCCGTCATCATGACGGGGCGAACACGAAGTCCAGCCCCTTCCATTACGGCAAGAGAGAGACCGTCTTTCGTTAATGCTTTACCATGCTCTAACTGACTTTTTTCATATTCATTATAGGACTGGTTTAGGTAAGTCAGCATTAGTATTCCTATTTCTACAGTGACACCTGCTAGAGCTATAAAACCAACCGCTACAGCAACTGAGAAATTATAATCTAAAAGATACATTAGCCAGATTGACCCCACCAATGCGAGAGGCAAAGTTCCCAATATAATGGCTATTTCTGTAGCGTTTCGAAAGTTCATATATAAAAGAACGATAATAATCGCGAGCGTTAACGGAATCACGTAAGTCAGTTTTTCCTTTGCCCTTTCCATATATTCGTACTGCCCGGACCAGGTAACTGAATACCCTGCTGGCAACTCGAGTTCTTGTTCTACAACCTTCATTGCTTTTTCAACATAAGTGCCGACATCAACTCCCTCAATGTCGACAAAAGTCCAGCCATTAAGTCTTGCGTTTTCGCTTTTAATTGCCGGCGGTCCAAGTTCAACGTAGACATCAGCCACATCCGCCAAACTAATACGCTGCCCGTTTGGCGTAACTAAAGGTAGCTTCTTTAATTCTTCCGGCGAATCACGGTAATCTTGAGGGTAGCGCAAGTTTATTGGGTAACGTTCAAGCCCTTCAATGGTCTCTGAAACATTCATTCCACCAATAGCCGTGGCAACGACCTGCTGCACATCCTCAATGTTCAAGCCATAACGTGCAGCCTGCTCTCTTTCTATGTCAACTTTGACATAGCGTCCACCTGCCACTCGCTCTGAATAAACAGAAGCCGTACCATCGACATCATCAAGTATTGCTTCAAGCTGCTGCCCTATCGTCTGAATTTCATTAAGATCGGCTCCGGCAACTTTTATACCTACCGGCGTTTTGATACCTGTCGATAGCATATCAATGCGAGTTTTAATGGGGTAAACCCACGCATTGGTCAGCCCCGGAAACTTTACAAGCGCATCCAGTTCTTTTTTCAACTTCTCAGTGGTCATACCGTCTCTCCACTGATCTTTCGGTTTCAGTTGAATAAAGGTTTCAATCATCGTTAGGGGTGCCGGATCAGTGGCGGTATCCGCTCGACCAATTTTGCCAAAAACCGTCTTCACTTCCGGTACCGTTTTTATGAGCTTGTCGGTTTGCTGCAACAGCTCCCTTGCTTTACCAATTGATAATCCGGGATAGGTAGTGGGCATATACATCAAATCGCCCTCGTCCAAATCTGGAATAAATTCACTACCAATTTTGTCAATCGGCCAGACACCAACGGCCAGGATAACAAGCGCTCCGACAACTGCTGTCTTGGGGTATTTCAAAATGCCTTTTAAAAGCGGTTTATACCCGGCGATCAATAACCGATTAAGCGGGTTTTTCCCCTCAGGTGTTACCTTTCCTCTGATAAAATATCCCATCAACACGGGGATAACGGTAACCGCTAAGGCTGCACTGGCTGCCATTGCGTAAGTTTTCGTGAAAGCAAGCGGAGAAAACATCCGCCCTTCCTGGGCTTCTAAGGTAAATACCGGCATAAAGCTGACGGTAATAATGAGCAAGCTAAAGAAAAGAGCAGGGCCCACCTCTGAAGCAGAGGCGGCAACCACCCGCCAGCGGTTCTCTGCTGTCAGTGGCGTTTTTTCCATATGCTTATGCATATTTTCAATCATGACGATGGCACCATCGAGCATAGCGCCAATAGCGATTGCGATCCCTCCAAGTGACATAATATTCGCGTTAATTCCTTGCCAATACATGACAATAAACGCGGTTAAAATACCCAAAGGCAAGCTGATAACGGCAACCAGGGAGGAGCGGACATGGAAGAGAAATATCACACAGATAAACGCGACAATAGCGAGTTCTTCTATTAAACTTTTCCATAGACTTTCCACGGCATCCGAGATAAGCCCCGAACGATCATAGACAGTGACTATATCGACACCTTCTGGTAGCCCAGACTTTAATTCTTCCAACTTTTGTTTAACGCCATCAATCGTTTTTTGGGCATTTTCTCCGAAACGCATTACCACAATACCACCCACGGCTTCTCCCTCACCGTTGAGTTCGGCGATACCGCGTCTCATTTGGGGGCCCACACCCACATCAGCAACGTCTTTAAGCAATAATGGCGTGCCATTTTCATCAACGCCAAGCGGGATACTCTCTAAGTCTGACACACCATCAATATAGCCTGAGGCCCGGACCATATACTCAGCTTCCGCCATTTCAACCACCGACGCCCCCACTTCCTGATTACCTCGCTGGATAGCATTTTGTATGTGAGCAAGAGGAATATCGAATGCGCGCAGCTTCTCCGGATCCACTTTCACCTGGTACTGCTTTACCATCCCGCCGAGGGCGGCAACTTCCGAAACCCCCTCGACCGTTTGCAGTTCATACTTTAAAAACCAATCCTGCATACTGCGTAACTCACTCAAATTGTGGTTACCCGTACGATCAACCAAGGCATACAAATACACCCAACCAACCCCTGTTGCATCAGGGCCTAATTGCGGTCTTGCATTAGAAGGCAGTGTCGGAGCAACCTGAGACAAATATTCCAGTACTCGCGAACGCGCCCAGTAAGCGTCTGTATCTTCGTCAAAAATGACATACACATAGGAGTCGCCGAAAAACGAATATCCACGGACGGTTTTAGCGCCGGGGACAGACAGCATAGCGGTTGTTAATGGATAGGTTACTTGATCTTCTACCACCTGCGGCGCTTGACCCGGATAGCTGGTTTTAATGATCACCTGGACATCCGACAAGTCCGGCAGTGCGTCTACGGGCGTATTCTTAACCGCAAAAGCACCAACACCCACGAGGATTAATGTCGCCAGAAGAACGAAAAAACGGTTATTCACTGACCATCGAATGACTGACTTAATCATGGTTATGCTCCTGCTCTGTCACTTGTTTTTGCTCAGGAATATGAATCGATGTGAGCTGGTACTGTTGCTTCCCGACTTGCGTTATTTCCGCATGCAAGGATAACCCCGTGCTAAGCTGAGAAAGTTCAACATCCGAAGCAACATCGAAGTCCATCGTCATTGCAGGCCAGTCCCATTCAGGAATCTCACCGTGATTCAGCGTAACCATCGAATGTTGAGGCATAACACTTTTAACTGTTGCTTCGACCCAGACAGCTTCGACTGATACAGCTTCATTTAACATAGTGTCGTGGCTCTCGCTATCAGTGTTAGAGTCGTGGTTCATACGTTTAAAGTCGGAAGACTTACTGGACTCAGAGTCAATTAAGAACTGAGCCGATGTAACAATTTCATCACCTGCCATAAGACCCGATAAAATCTCAACTCGCGAGCTACCTAACCGCCCAACGTCAACATTAACTGATTTAAATTTCCCATCACCCAGTGCCAGTACAACTCGGTTCGAACCACCCATTCGAATCAGCGCTTCTTTGGGGATGATTAAGCTTTCGTCGCCTAAACCAGCATTAATATTAAGATTCGCAAACATGCCCGGCTTCAAAAAAGCGTCAGGGTTATTGAAGTGAATTCGAACTTGTCCCGTCCGAGTTTTAGGGTTAAGTGACGGATAGACATAATCAACCTTTCCTTCCCAGTCTTTACCCGGAGCATACTCAAGATCCATTTGAACTTTATTACCTACCTCAACTTGGTTCAGTTGCCGCTCAAAGACTTCTGCAATAACCCATATTTTATCCAGTTGGGCGATCGTCATTAAATTCATACTCGGCTTTACAAACGCACCTTCACGCACAGTCAGTTTATCCAATACCCCTGACTGCTTTGCTTTTACCGTAATTGTTTTCTGAATTTTATGAGTCTCTTTTAACTTCTTAATCTCAGATTCAGAGACTTGCAGGGCTCTTAAGCGTTCTTCAGCAGCGTCTATTAGAACCTGATTACCTCGCTGCGAGGCCAGTACAAGCTCCTCTTGAGCATTAACCATTTCCGGGGAGTAAATACTGTATAAAGGTTGGCCTGCTTTAACCGAGTTACCGACCGCTTTTACAAAAAGGTTTTCAATCCAGCCTTCAACACGAGGGCTTACTGTTAATACTCGGTTCTCATCAAACTGAACATAGCCAACTGTTTCGATATCCAGGTTGAGTCTCGAGGACGTGACGGTTGCAGTTGTAACCCCAAGGTTGTTAATAACATCGGGATCGATTCTCACAGTACCTGGTGAACTCTCTCCCCCATCATCGCCATAGAACGGAATAAGGTCCATCCCCATTGGAGACTTTCCAGGCTTGTCTCTGCGATAATTGGGATCCATCGGAGCCACCCAATATAACGGCTCTTTTTTGGCATTATCCGATGAACCAGCGGAGCCCGCAGTTGACTGCATTAAGTAGCCAATAGCGCCAGCGCCAACCGCAAATCCTACAGCTAAACTTATAAGAGATTTAGTGACTGTTTTCATTTTAAACTCCTGAAAATAATAAGTAGTTTGCTTCGGCAATCAGCTTTTGGCGGTTGATGGCGATCGCTAATGCATCAATTTTTGCGTTGACTTCCGCAATCTGTGACCGTACCGCCTCGGCAAAGTCGCCATCATCATTGTTGTAGGCAGTCAATGCGGCTTCAGACTGGGCGGACATTTGTGGAAGTAGCTCTTCGTGATATAGGGCAGCACGTTCATTCAAACGGTTCAGTTGTAAAAACGTACTGCGTAAATTGGCTATTAACTGCCTGGCAACCAATAACTTCTCAGTTTTTTTCGCTTCCGTTCTAAACTTTGCTGAGCGTACCTGCTTATCCTGTTTGTTATCAGTAAATAAAGGGACATCGAACGTAACCCCGGCTGACAGCAAGTTGGCACGGTCATTGCCGCTTGGATCGTCGTTTCTATGGCCATATTTCAGATTGGCTGACCATTGCGGTTTATAACCTTGCTGAGCGAGCTCGACAGACGTCTCCGACGCCAAAATGTCTTGATCGGTCGCTTGCAAAACCGGGTGTTCTTTTATCAATTCGTACAAGGCTTGTTTAGGCATTGTTGAAGGCGAACTCAATGCCTCCTGTAGCGTAAGGTTAGGAACGTCATCCGGTAACTTTGATTTCGCTATAACACCTATCCATTCCGACAATTCGCTTTGAAGTCGCTCCTCTTTTTGTCGCAGTGACGTCAACCTATCATCCAGGCGTGTAAGCTCAAGTTGGGCTCTAATAACATCTTGCTGCCGTGCTTTTCCCTCGGTACTGGTATAACTCGCCTTAGCGGTTGACACTAACTGTTCAAAAAGCGCTCTATCCGATTCAATCAAGCGAATACTTTGCTGAGAGAAAAAAACATCTAACCACAACTTCGTGACCGTTGTTTTGACCTTTGCAATACGATCCGCTCTCAAAAACGGTTGTTTTTGAGCTAATTGGTTTTTCTGCTTACGAGACAACGATAAAGTGTCTCCTCTGGGAAATGCTTGTGAAACACCGACGACTAACTGGGTCATCCCTTCCTGTCTTGAACTAAAACTGTCAACAGGGAAACTGGCAGCCGTGAATGATATTTTAGGGTCAGGCAAACTGGAAGAGGCTATCGCTTCACTCGCGAATGCCTCTTGGGTTTGCTTACTTGCCGTTAACCAAGGATCTTCTTGTACAGCGATACTCACTGCTTCTTGCAAATTCAAAAGTGGCTCTTGTGCACTAACAACATTTGGCACTACTGCAGTCAGAACACCTAAATAAGCCATTCTTCTTAAAAGTTTCATATTGTTACTCTCAAAAACTGTGAATTTTTAGATTCAACACAGACCAAGCTATGAATCAGAGCGTAACGAGGACGACGATCGGCGTCGTAACAACAATGAGCGAACCAAAGCTTATAGCTGTGCTTTTACCTGGACGATAAACGCGCCAGGATCGAGAAATCCCGTATTTTTAAGAGTGGATTGGGGGGCGGAAAAGCGAGAGTGAGTGTTTTTCTTTAATATTCGTATCTAAGAATGAGGTTGCGTTAAAAAGCAGCTTATCAACAGGCGGAACCGTCGATTGCTCAGAATAAACGACAGTAATTGACGGACTGTAACAATGTCGCATCATTGAATCAGAGCAACAATTATCGGTAAGAGAGTGCGACACTTCGCAATCAGCAAGATCACAAACCTGCTCAGTAGAATCGTGCATACAGGCCTCTTCCGTACTGATAGTTTGTGAAAATGACATTGTTGTTACTGCAAATAGCAATAGAGCAATGATTAAACGATACATGCGAAGTTCTGCTGTAAAAACATGCTTGAAGTGTATATCTTTTGCTGATAAGGATCAATCAATTAAAAGAGGTACTCATAGCGAGGTAGTCAATCCAGGTGGCGATACGACTACTATATCACCACCCAGATTTACGACTAACTTAGGCGATTTTAAAGTCTAAATACCAAAGTCATCGAACTTTATGCGTTCTCGCGGAATACCAAAGTCAGCAAGAGACTTTAACGTTGCTTCTAGCATCGGCGGAGGACCACACACGTAAATATCTAATGTTTCTTTGTTTTTGCCGGCCAACCATTTCATTGCGGTTTCGTGCACAAAGCCAGTGTGCCCGGCCCACTCATCTGATTTAGCAACCTCTGAAAGTACCGGTATATAATTTAACCGCTCATCTCTTTCGAACTCATCCCTATAACAGAGCTCTTTTTCATATCGTGCGCCGTAAAAGAATATGCAACGACGAGGAGAATCTGCTGCTAACTCACTTTGTATTAACGCTCTCAACGGTGCAATACCCGCGCCGCCTCCGATAAAGACTTGCGTGTGATTATTTTGTTTCGTCAGCTGAAAGTCACCAAATGGTCCAATAGCATCGACATGAGCGCCAGGCTCTAAATTACACAAGTAGTTTGAACCGATGCCTGGGGGCACCCCTTCACTTGGCGAGGGCAGTTGTCGTACGTTAAACACAAATCGAGTCGGGTGAGGCCGCGTAGCAACAGAGTAATGTCGTGACAATATTTCGTTTAAGTGTGGAATACGAAACTGCATAAACTGCCCGGCTTCATAATTAACGGGCTCTGAACTCACAAAGGTAAGCTCCATAATGGATGGAGTCAGTTGACGCTTTGAATCGAGTGTTAAAGCTATATCACTAACCCCCTCATTATGTAACTTTACTTCATAATTTGTTGAGGTTCTGTGTTGGCAAGATAACCGCATCCCCGCGTCTAATTCATTGGCGCTCAATAACGCTTTTTCAGCGGCTTTAGGACTAGGTATATCGCTGCCTTGTAGTGTTACTTTACATAATCCACAAGTTCCACCTCCACCACAGCTGCTGGCAATTGGTTTCCCTTTCTGTTGAAAGTATTCTAGCCATGTTTTTTTCCGATTTGGATTAAAGTCACCGTTAGTAATATTTCGGCCTAAAAGAATTAGCCCGGATAACGAAAACCAAAGAGCGAATAACCCGGCACTCCAAATCAATAAATGATTAAAGCTTCGGCCACCAGTGTAATCCATAAAATGCAGACGAAATGCCCAGTCAGCTATTGTCCATGGTGTATTGCGATGCTCCACTACCTGAGATGAGGCTTCATCGATGTATATCCGAGTATTAAGATCATCTTTAATATCAATGCGAAACCCCGAAGCTTCCCAGCCATTCACTTCATCGCTTCCCATGACTCTTTCAACCGCTTCGACGTGACCCGGACCATTATAGCTACTGAGCGCTAATTGGGTTGCCAAAGCCTCACCGGTAGACCAGTTTTCGTTTGTGTTAGCGTTGAAATACAGGACATTTCCATCTGCCAATGTCACTTGATACTGACCAACCCCAGCAACACTTACCAGTTCAATTAAATGTGCTGATGGAAACCTTTGGTACATTTCAGTAAAGTCGACCTGAGTTGCTAATTTTTTAAGCGGCGGCTTAGAGTTTTCGGAGACCATGTATTGATGACCCGACATTCCATGATGGCCAGTTATACTGAAAAAGAAACCACTCACTAGCCACAAAGCGACCTGAATAACTAAAATTAAACTCACCCAACGATGAAGCCATTGTATAAACCTTATCATTGGGCACCTCCGATCGGTCTTCTTTTAAACGTTATGGTATAAAGGAGCAAAACAATGCCCGTTATCATTAAAATAAATGTACCGATAATAAAGGCTTTTAACCACCACGTTTCTATATCCACACGTTCATCGTAGTCCATTATGTGTAGCATCCAGACAATGTCGAAACCACGCCAGAAAGTGTGTCGTTTTACGAGCAAATCACCCGTTGTTTCAGACAAGTAAAGGCTGGTATTACCAAAGTCATCGTAGTTCACTTGCCATACTGGCAACAAAGTTTCACTAATTTCAGTTGGTGGGTTATCCGTCATATAAACAACGGATTCAATGTCTGCACTCTCTTGTGCGTAGTATCGGTTGGCCAAGTCTTCAATATGATGCTGAGTTATTTCAATGCGCTCTAACGATTTTGCATTAACCAAAAACTCACCTTTATCACTTTTTAACTTGTATACTGGCTGTAGCTTACCATCTAGTCTGCGAGCCTCTAGTGAGGCTTTTTCAGTTTCAGGATAACGCGTTAATAACTTATCTAAATCTGATACCTCAGTACCTTCAGGTAAAGGCTGACTAACATCCTGAACTAAGTGATCTCCGTGAATATAATCCAAGTCGAAGAACACCATGTAAGCACCACTTATTGTCCAAATGACCATTTGCAAGCCAAAAACCAAAGATAACCAGCGGTGCCAGACTCTCCATTGACTCGAACGTTTTTTTTCCGACATGTCGTCCTACCTCAAATTTCATATAAAAAGGCTGCCGCTCCCAGGGAAAAGCGACAGCCAGTTCACTAATCAAAAGCTGTAACGTACCTTCAAGTACAACTGACGACCTAATAAGTCGTAAGTCATAGTGTCAGTATTTGCGTCCGTCCAGCTTTGAATATAAGGCGGCTCTTTGTCGAAAAGATTATTAACGCCACCCGTCACACTCAAATCGGAATTTATGAAATAAGTGCCTTGAACATTATGGTAAAAGACGCTCGGTGCGCGGGCTCCAATATCTTCTGGAGCGGCATTAATGTCGTCAGCAGCCCCTATATATTGCACTGAATAATGTATGCGCCAATCCTGCTTCATAAAGGTTCCCGAAGCATTTGAACGCCAATGCGTATAACTTCCTCTGCCTCCGGTGATGAACCCGGCATACTCAATTTCATCCGCACCAACAAAAGGCGCAAATGTATACTCATTTAAGTAACTGACATTCCAACTGAAGTCACTTTTCCAACCCAGTAGCTCGGTGTTATAAAATAAAGCGGTATCGATACCCGATACATTTTCAGTTGCGGCATTGGTGGGTTGAGCAGACAAAAAGTCAATATCGCCAGTTAAAGAGTCTCTCGTAAAGTGCTCTGGACTGCAAAATGGGTGCGATAAATTTTCTGAGTTATAGCAGACAGACAGCTTCGTTGAACCGGGAATCCTTTGGATAGCATTCTCAATATCAATATCGTAATAATCAACCGTCAATTGTAAATTGTCAGCCGAACCGATATCCCATACAAACCCAGCAGTGAAAGTATCTGCGTCTTCCGGCTTTAAATCGGGATTCCCGCCAACAGTAGTAAGCACCGTCGCACCAAACTGTTGATACCCTGCAGGAACGCCATCTGCTTGGCAGTTTGCCGCCACAGTCGGGTTCGCGCCAGTTTGGTCCCATCCGTCACACGGATCCGTTGTGGTCAAGTTCCCTTCGGCAACACCACCAAAGAGTTCAGGTATATTTGGAATACGAAAAGCTGTTGACTGAGTCGCACGCACTTTCAAAGCATCCGATACACGCCAATGAACACTCGCCTTGTAATTTCCATCACTACCGAAGGTGTCATAGTCACTGTAACGATACGCTAAATCCAAATTCAATGACTGAACCAATGGTAAATCAGCCAACAAAGGCAAGGACGTTTCAGCATAAACTTCATCGACCGTATAACTTCCTTCTATTGGGTCAGCCTGATTGGTATTCATGATACCGGCGACAATTGACGAGTCAGGATTACGCCATCCTTTTTCTTTTCGGTGTTCGACACCAAAAGCGACAGGAACCCACCCAGACGGCATTTCGAATAGATCGCCGGAAATATTTGCTGTTAATGAACGCTGCTCATTACCACCATTATCAGTCGTCCGAAACATAATGTAGTCCAAAGCATCTTGAGATAGGTCTCCGTAACCCAACAAGTCAATACAGGGAGTACCATTGGATCCGCAAGTGCTTGGGTCTAAACCTGCAGATAAACGCTGCATATTGACGATATTGGTCATACCGTCAATGGCTGTATTACGGCCATAGTTATAAGCAACTTCCCAATTCCAGCCAGCGCCAACAACACCGCTCAATCCTACGACCGTTCTGAACGTATTAACGTCTTGGAAAAAGCTTCTTGTTCCGCCTTCTAGTAAGCGACGGCCCTCAAGTCGAATTGTTTCGCCCGTTGGGTTTGTTGGGTGACTGGCATCAAACTCAATACCTCTTATAGTTCCGGGCGTAGCCAATTGGTCTGACGTGCGGTTGTTGTATAAAACTTCGGTAAATGCCGTCGTATCTGACGAAAGTTGGTAATCACCGAAAACAGAGAAATTCCAGTTAGTGATCGGGTTGACCGAGTTCAAGTAGGGAAAAGATGCAGAATTGTGCTTCTCTGAGCTGTACGGTTCGTAAAAGTCCCCATCGCCGTCAGCGTCTTGGCTGAAGTTGATCCTATCACCTGCATTTGGTCCCGTTAATATCGTTGCACGGCCTCCAATGGTACTTGAACTTCCAATACAATCTAATTGACCGGGTGTTATTTCACTCAAAGCACAGCCGGCTTGATCAGCCATATTGACCTCATCGGAAGACCGGTAGCCTAGAGTCGCCATTATGCGACCTTTGTCGCTGCTGGCGCCAAAGATCATGTTAACTTTACGATCTTGGCCCTCACCGTCATCTGTCGAGCCCAAGCGCCCTTCTATAGTAAAGCCGTCATAACTTTTACGAGTGATGATGTTGACCACACCTGCTACAGCATCCGCACCGTATATCGCTGAAGCGCCGTCTTTCAGTACTTCGATACGTTGGATCATTTCGACAGGTATCATATTTAAGTCGACTGAACTATTAGCACCGGTCCCACCATTTACAACACGGCGGCCATTCAGAAGCACAAGTGTTCGGTTAATGCCCAGTCCACGCAAATTAACTTGAGCGGTACCATAGCCATTACCTGTCCAATAAGCATTGCTCTGACTGCCAGCAAAACCAGCGGAGGCTGACATTCTCTGTAAAATCATTTCTACCGAGGTCATTCCCGATACTTCAATATCTTCCGCCGTAAAAACCTGAACAGGAGCAGCACTTTCGGCTTCGATTCGCTGAATTCGCGAACCGGTCACCGTGATTTTCTCAACGTTTTCGGCTTCAGTATCACCAGGCCCTGACTGAGCCCAAACGGTTGTTGTATTAAAGAGTGCCGCAGATACGCCTATAGCGACAGCAGACTTAAGTAACTTTTGCATTTTGTCACCTCGATTAAATTATAATTATTTTACTTTCCGATTAGACTTCGTACTGCCATCTAAGTTGTTTATACAACCTTCAGAATAGAAACCTTAGGATTTTAGTCAAGCTAAAAACGATTAAAGTTGTATAAAAAACCCTTTAATAGCAAAGCTTATAGAGGTTGTATATTCAACTTTAAGTTATCCTCATGTATCAATAATCTTTTAAAATAAGCTCTTCAAGATAGCTAGAAAAGCAATAAAAAAAGTTGTCCACTTTTTTCAAAATAAAAATAATTTTTCATTTTTAATGAATTTTTACCCTCTTCTGATTATTGATGCTTTTAATCTTTTGTCGACTATAATGCGTACATGAATACATAACTTTTACGTAAGGAACTTGGCTATGAGTCAGTCAACTCAAAAAGCTACGCTTTACAGAATGTCAACGCCTGATCACCAGTGCCCTTTTGGGCTAAAAACCAGGCACTTACTTAAAGCCAACGGTTACGATGTGGACGACAACCTGTTGGAAAGCCGAGAAGAAACCGACAAATTCAAGAAAAAGCACGACGTCGATACCACTCCACAAGTGTTTATTGGTGATAAACGTATCGGTGGGTACGAGGAGGTTCGAGCCTTTCTTGGAAAGCCTCTTCCTGACCCTGACGCAACCAGTTACCGACCCGTTATTGCATTATTTACTATGACGGCACTCCTCTCTGTAGCCACGTCGTGGTTGTCTTTTGGTCGCGTATTTACCGTACAAACCATCGAGTGGTTCATCAGTTTCTCTATGGTGGTTCTGGCCTTGCTCAAACTCCAGGACGTAGAGAAGTTCTCTACCATGTTTCTCAATTACGATCTTCTCGCCAAAAAATGGGTGCCTTATGGCCGTATTTATCCCTATGCCGAAGGCTTGGCGGGTCTGTTAATGGCAGCCGAATTCGCCCATGTCATATCCATACCCGTCGCATTATTCATCGGCATCGTAGGCTCTATATCGGTGTTTAAAGCCGTTTATGTCGACAAACGCGAGCTAAAATGTGCCTGTGTCGGTGGCTCCAGTAATGTGCCGTTAGGCTTCATTTCGCTCACTGAAAACCTCATGATGGTCGCTATGGCTGTCTGGATGTTTTTTACAATGAACTAGAAAAAGAGCGCTATGCGCTCTTTTTCTTAACGCTTTTTACGTAAAAACAAAATCTCACCAGCGGCAATCAATGCCATACCGATAAGAGACGCCCAAATCACCAGCGGATCGCTCGTCCATTTCACCCATATAAAAGCGACTAAAACGATGACGTCTAGCGTGATTGCGCTGACAAGTATGTAAATATTGGCATTCACCTTTTGCCTTAGATGCCGTAATACGCCCCAGTGGATCGCAATGTCCATCACGATATAAAAAATAGCGCCCAGTGACGCAATTCGACTCAAATCGAAGAATGCCGCTAAGATCATAGCCATAACAATGGTGTAAACCAGCGTATGCTTCTGAATGGAACCTGGCATGCCAAAATGACTGTGTGGAACAAGCTTCATATTGGTCAACATGGCTAACATTCTTGAAACGGCAAACGCGCTGGCAATCACTCCTGATACCGTTGCTACAATTGCAAAAGCGACCGTCACCCATAGTCCGGTCTCGCCATAGACGGGTCTGGCTGCTTCAGAAAGCGCGTAGTCTTTCGCTTTCACAATCTCATCTATGGACAGGCTCGAGCCAACCGCCAGAGTGACCAGAACGTATATTAACGCGCAGATAATCAGCGAAATAATAATGGCACGCCCGACATTTCTCTTAGGCTCAACAATTTCACCGCCACTATTGGTTATTGTTGTAAACCCTTTGTACGCAAGTATGCTTAAAGCAATACCCGCTAAAATACCGCCACCCGTAGCTTCTTCTGGAATAGCCGATATCGATTCAAACTGAATGCCTGAGGCCCACAAACCACCAGCCGCTAAAATGACCAACCCTAAAGTCTTAACAAAGGCCATAAAAAACGAGAACGTTTGAATAAACTGATTACTCAAAATATTGATAAAAAACGCAAAGACCAGCAAACCCACCGCCAACAAAGGGATAAGCCACTGCGCTTCAAAAGAAATTAACTGGCTGGTATAAGACGCAAATGTCCGAGCGACTAAACTTTCATTAATCACCATAGAAAAGTACATCAAGAGTGCGAATATCGCCGTCACACTTCCTTTTCCATAAGCTTTACTGAGGAACATCGCAATACCGCCCGCTGACGGATAGGCTTTCGCCAACTTAACGTAAGAGTAAGCGCTAAAGCCGGCAATGATACCGCCGCACACAAACGCCAGGACAAACCACTCTCTTGCCAGCTGAGCAACTTGTCCGGTCAGTGCAAAAATACCAGCGCCAATCATCACACCAGTCCCCAGCGACACCGCCCCCCAAAGACTCAGGCTGCTTTTCTGATAATCCTGATGTCCGTGTTCATGATTGTGTTCTGCCATAATCAGCTCCTGTGATTGAACTCAGTTGGACCAATGGATCCGGATAATTTTCCAGCCAGACTCAGTCGTATTTGATACGGTTACGGTTTCATTCATCGTTAAATCAACCTCACGCCCGTTATACTCCCCGGAAACGCTATACCGAGAAGTGATCACAGCAAGGCCATCGGCTTCTTGTACTGTCCTTTCAAGCAACTGTGAAGGAACCGCCTGGCTAAACTTAATATCTGACTTAAGGTGATGAGCACTGTACTCGGCCAAGGATCGTTCAACACCACCACCTTCAAAGATAAACACATCATTGGAAAGCACATCTCTAACGACTTCCGTGTCACCTTCAGTTAAAGCAGTTCGAAATGCATCAAGCACAGCGGTCGGCTCAGATAGTTTTTCGGCGCTACTGGGCGCTGAAATAAACATTACCGAAACCATAAAAACACTCACAAGTAATTTCATTCTTCTTATTCCTTACATTAACCGGGGGAAAACGCGCTGCTTAGCGCAGAGGCCAGGATAAAAATAGTGACAGCCAATACCATTTCCGCCGTTATGGAGTTTTTGAGTCGCTTGGCGGCCGCGTTATCATTTAATTGCGGTACGAACTTTAATTTATGCAATGCGGCAACAAGGAGAATCAGCGCCACAAACACAAGTTTCGCTAGTAGTACCGTGTCATACGACGTAAGCGGCAGCTCTGGCATCCATCGCCCTGTTGCACTACGATACATAACCAAGCCCGCAATAAGGAGTATTGGAACCGCTGCAGACATATGCACACCAAAACGCTCCATAATGGCTTTCGCTTTAGCAAGCGGTACCGACGTTGCCAGCTTTCGCAATGAGTTAAGACTGCCGAACCAAACCCAAGCGACTAACAAGTGTGTTAAAAGCGCTAGCTTTCCCCACCAGACGGCGTCACTGCCGTGACCAATACTTAAAAAGCTCCATCCCATGAGTCCAATGGCGACAACATATAGCACCCACTTTATACGTTTTAGCTTAACAACAGAGTAAACAATCCAAGCAATAGCAACCGCTATCTGAAGTTGGATGAACAACCCAACAGGGCCGGTCCATATAAACTGCATGTAGGTCGTGTCAATCATGCCGGCAAAGCCTTCAGCAGCAAAACTACCGACTTTCAGAAAAAAATACAGAAGGCTTGCCAGTAATAGAAGCAACGCAACAAGCCTATTCTTTCGTTCAGACTGCTTTTTTAAACCGGACAAATAAACGATATAAGGCGAGGCGGTCATCACCGCGTTAAGCCAGAATATAAAGGCCAACGTTAAAACGCTGGCCACACTCCAAAGGGTCATCATTTCACCTCAAAGCTAAAATCACCCGATATTTTATGACTGTCCCCACCCATTGCCGTCCAATAAACCGTGTAACCACCTGACGCCAAATTGTTTTTAACAGCAATTTCGTACGCTGCTTTGGGAGTCATGCTCATCGAAAAGTCCAGCGGATGCATTTTACCGTCATCTGAGTGCAGCATAATTTTAGCCAGACGAACATCACCGGAAAAATTCATCGTAATTTCCGTTGGTGACTCGGACAAAGTCGCACCGTCCTCCGGGCTACTGGATGTTAGGCCGACGTGAGCGCTAGCCCATGCACTAAAAAATAACGTGGTACCGAAGGCTAACTTAAGTATGTTTTTCATGTTGTTTCCTCTTTGTTTATTATCAATTAAAACCAAACTCTGGCCCCAAGGACCACGCCTGTTTCTGTGGTGTCCTTACCCATTCGTTTCATTTCATCTGCCGTGTTGCCTAACGCGCCGTTCCAATAAACACCAATGTAGGGTGCAAACTCACGACTGATTTCGTGACGATAACGCAACCCCACACGCAAGTTGCTCAAGCCACTTTGCCGTTCATATTTGTCTGAATCTGTCAGGTTGGCTGTTAACTCAATGCGAGGTTGTAAGTACGAGGTTTGTGTTAACTGCCACTCGTACTCAGTTTCGCTAACAAATTGGACGTCGCCTTCTTCATTCACCATCAGCGAGTTATCCATTTCGAACCAATAGGGCGCCAACCCCATAAAACTCACGACAGCATAATTTTCCATAGACGCGTCCGACGATAAGGTACCTCGCGTACCAATACCGGCCTGAAACGACCAAAACGGAGACACCAAGTATCCATACAGCAGTTCGGCTCTTTCTAAGTCAGTGGGCTCACCGTCGTCTTGAACATTCTCCCCTTCACTCTTGAAAACAGCTCGGTGATAGTCACCGCCATACCAAGCAATCATGTCCCAGACGGCTAGGTTCTCTTCCTCGTTGGTTCGCGTTAACTCCAACCGATCGAACAGTACTTGCCCGGTGTTATATTCTTTGACGGGTTCAGGCCAGTCCTCTTTCGCATGTCCGGCGACTGCTAAACCTGGCAACAACGCCGCACCCACTAATAATGATTTACCGTACATAATTGTCCTCCTTATGCGACATTGACCACACGGAACATACCCGCTTTCATGTGATACAACAGGTGACAGTGGAACGCCCAACTACCCGGCGCGTCTGCCGTTATCAATAACGACACTTTTTCGCTCGGCTTCAGGCTAATCGTATGTTTGCGTGGGCGTGGATACTGTCCGTTTTCAAGTTCCATCCACATACCGTGTAGGTGTATGGGGTGGTCCATCATCGTATCGTTTACCATCACCAACCTCAGTCGTTCTCCATGATGAAACTGAACCGGGCCATCCACTTCGGTAAACTTCTTCCCGTCGAAAGACCACATGTAACGCTCCATATGACCCGTTAAGTGCAGCTCTATCTGTCGTTCGGGCTCCCGCGTATCCGGCCATTCATGCGCGCCGACCAAGTCGGTATACACTAAGACTTTATGATCAACGTCTTCCAATCCAATCCCGGGTTCATGCAAACGGCTTACCGGGTTTGTAGCAATCATAGCCGCCCCGGCGCCATGTCCGGACTCACGGTGTTTGATTTTAATGTTTTCGACCGGGAGCTCTTTTTTGTGTGTCATTTTATGCGTCATATGGCTGTTATTGCCGCCCATATGCTTCATATTCATGCTATTGCCTTTCATATCACCGGACATCGCCATCGCTCCCATGCCCATAGCGGCCATGCCTCGCTCCACGGCAGGTCGCAGCTCAGGAACCTCTGCCTCTAAACCCATCTCCGGTGTTAAGGTGCCTCTGACATAACCACTTCGATCAAAGCTTTCCGCAAAAATAGTGTAGGCTTGATTTTTTCTGGGTTGTACGATGACGTCATACACTTCAGCAACGCCAATCCGAAACTCATCAATTGAGACCGGTTTAATAGGCTGTCCGTCAGCGGCCACTACCGTCATCTCCAACCCAGGGATCCTCACATCGAAATAACTCATTGCTGAACCGTTAATGATACGAAGGCGTACTTTTTCACCAGGCTTAAACAATGCTGACCAGTTCATCTGTGAATCGCGGCCATTCATCAGGTAGGTATAAGTACTGCCCGTCACATCCGCAATATCACGGGGGCTCATTCGCATTTGCCCCCACATTTCTCGTTGCTTCCAGGTTTTCTCTAACCCTTGCTGTCGCACGTCCTCGAAGGTCTCAAATATCGTACGTTTTTGATAGTTATAGTACCCCTCCGCAACTTTCAAGTTACGAAACACGGTATCCGGATCTTCGAATGTCCAGTCGCTGAGAATAATGGTATGTTCTCGATCAGCACCAATGTCTCCGTCTTTCGGTTCAATCACTAACGGCCCCAGGTGTCCCAATTGCTCCTGCAAACCGGAATGGCTGTGATACCAATAAGTTCCGTTTTGCTCGACATCGTAGCGGTATTTGAACGTTCGTCCTGGCTTTATCCCTTCGAAAGATACGCCAGGCACGCCATCCATATTCTCCGGCAATATAATTCCGTGCCAGTGAATTGACGTGTCTTCCGACAACCGGTTAGTCACATTTAGCTTTGCTCGCTGCCCTTCTTTTAAACGAATCAAAGGGCCCGGCATTTGGCCATTGATGGTTATTGGTGCTCCTACTTTATTTCCCACGAGCAGTGGGGACTTTGCAATGGTCAGATCAATCTCATCGTTTGTCAGGATCTGATCTTTAAAACTGCGTCCCTGAGGAGCAGCCCAAGTTGGTGCTACTTTGGCGATTGCTAAAGCAGACGCCGCAGTAAATGCAGATTTAATGAATTTTCGACGCCCTTTATTAAACTCATTGTTCATGATGACGCTCCTCTTCTGAGGTTAAATTTTGATGACGTTGAATGTCCTTTTCCCTATCAGACGGTTCATCAGTAATCGATGATTTAAACCCTTTTATCGCACTACCAAGATCGGATCCCAGGGTTCGTAGCTTTTTGCTACCAAAAAGAAGAATGACAATAACCAGTAAAACTCCTAACTGAACCATACTCATGCCGCCAAATCCCATAGCTAAAGCCCTTCATTTGAGAGTGCTTGCTGCTGCTCTAAACTTGCTATCTGCTGATAAGGTGTAATTGAACCGTCCTTTTTGATTTCATAGACCGTATACGGTTGAAACCGAGTACCCATTTCCATACCAACAGACCCTACCGGCATGCCAGGAACAGTTAATCCAATGCCATTTTCTGACTTTTTCCCAGCTAAATAATGAGAAACCAATGTAGGAGGAACGTGCCCCTCAAAGACATAGCCATTACTAGAAATAGCGGTATGACAGGATTGGACCTCGGCACTAATACCGGAGTCACGTTTTCGTTGGGTCAGGTTGTTCGGATGTTGTACGGACACACTAAAGCTATCCGGTAAAGCTTGTAACCACTTTTCACAGCAACCGCAGTTGGGATCTTTTAGAACGGTTAGTTGCTGCTCTTCTACATCGGTTGCAGATACAGACACGGAAAACAGCATCGCCAAAACAGCGATATTGCGTTTGATAGACATAATTATTCACCGATTAATAAGTTTTAAGGGAGCACGCCGAGCGTGTGTTAAATTTCAATTACCGCTAGTAACTTATTAAGCGGTAATTATTGGGGGACGGAATAAATTAGACGCGTGTTTAGCACGAATGGAGGTGTCAACGGGCGCATCGACTTTGGCAGAGAGGTTAACTGCAGCGGCATTAACCGAAGAAGACTGTCCGACAAATAAAACCGAGCCGCCGGAGCAATGCCGAATGGTCATGTCAGCACAGCACGAGTTGTGCTTTTGCGTCTCATGCTCGCAATCGTTTGTGTCGGCTTCGTACATCATGCTGTGCTGCATTTGGCTGTTATCATGACATGCGTGAGCTTCTGCCGTTTGCGAAAACGACATCGACACCAATAGCACTGTCATTAATAACAGAATTCGAATTAGCACGAGCACCCTGCTTTTTGCAATTTAATAAACTACAGTCTAACGTCATTTTAACGCATGTCAAATAAGGAGCAGATAATGATGAATCACGAAATGTTCGCAGGTATGGGCTTTCTATGGATGCTGATTGTGGGAGCTATTTTTATTGTTCCCGCATGGCGTATCTGCCAACGAGTTGGCTACCCTGGTCCATTGGGTCTTCTGATTGTTATCCCTATCGCAAATATCATTCTTCTTTACTTTATAGCGTTCGGCCCATGGAAAAATGTTGATAAATAGCTAATTCACTTTAACCAAAGCAACAAGTATAGCTTTTCATCTCTGATCAGAAGCACGAATTTATGGGTATACGGATTTAATGGTTGATGGGGCACCTTCACCCCATCAATCTGATACCACCCTCAGATGGTTGATAGATCGACTCCGTAGTTGAGTTCCTCTGCGAAGTCCGGCAGTCCGTAACCGATGGTTTTCTTGTAGAAAGGAGAGACCTTCGCAGTCGGTGCCTTCTTCTTGTGCTTCGTGGTGTAGAGCATTCGTGCCCGCATCACCTCGAAGGAGTAACCGCGCCCTTCACGGTTCTTGTCCTTGGCCAGTCGGTTGATGGACTCCGTGTAAGCGTTGGTGACGGGCATGTCCGTCTCGAAGTAGGTCATGGTCTCTTCGCGCCAGTTTCCCACTGCCCTGACCAGATCGCTCCAGACTTCCTTTTGGCCCTTCGGGATGGTGGCTATCCACTCGTCCAGGGCGGCTTCTGCCTGGAGCCGTGTGGTGGCGTCCCAGATGCCGTAGAAGCGCTCCTTGTGCTCGTAGGCGGCCAGCAGTTGCGGGAACGCGCCTGTCCAGGTCTCCATGATGAGGCGCTCCCGGTCTGAGACTTCGTGAGCGCGTTTCAGCAGGATTTTCCGGTCTCCCTTGAGAGTCCGGCTCTGGGACGGTTTCAGCTCCTTTCTGAGGCCCTTGCGCACTCTCTCTAGGGCATCGTTGGCCATGCGCACCACATGGAACTTATCGACCACGATACGGGCCTGGGGCAGCACAGCCTTGACCGCTGCCCGGTAGGGGTTCCACATGTCCATGCTGACGATCTCGACCTTCTGCCGGTCTTTCAGCTTCATCAGGTAGTTGGTCACCACGTCCTGGCGGCGGGTGGCCAGCAGGTCGAGCAGGGTTCGCTCCTCAATGTTGGTCAGAATGCAGCGGTAGCGCTTGTTCAGGTATAGCTCGTCAATGCCCAGGATGCGGGGCGTCTCGAAGCGGTGCCAGCGCCCCAGGAACTCGGCGCGGGCGTTGAAGATGTCGCGCACCGTCTTCTCGTCCAGGCCGGTCTGTGCCGCCACAAAGGTGTAGGGGTGGTTGAAGGATTCCTTGTCCACGTACTCATGCAGCCGCAGTGTCATACGGAATCCGTCCACCATCTCCGGTAGCTGGGGCCTGAATGTTGTCTTGCAGGCCCGGCAGGTGTATCGGCGGCGGACCACCCAGAGAGTGACCCGCTTGCCGTGGATGGGCAGATCACGATAGGGAACATCACGCTTGCCGAACCGCACGAACTCACCCTGCACGCCGCATTCCTCGCAAGCGACGGGATCGGGCGCGTCCACCTGGAAGTGCATTTCGTCGTCGGTTGATTTGCAGCCCAGTACTTGGTATTGCGGCATGTGAAGAATGTTGTCGGGAAGTTCGGTCATGGTGTTGTATAGGCGAAGGTGTCAGTCAGATCCATCCGACTCGGCATTGGTGTTTGTTTTTTTACCCAAAAAGCTGCCGGAAACGAAAAGTAAGGCACCGAGGACAATTGCAATATCAGCCAGGTTGAAGGCCGGCCAATGCCAGTCTCGCCAATAGAAATCAAAGGAATCCACAACATAGCCACGAAAGACCCGGTCAATCAGGTTGCCCATGGCGCCACCGAGGATAAGACTGTAAGCGATGGCTTCTCCTTTATGACGATTTTCAAGGATCAGCTTGATCAGAAAAATCGAGACCGCCACCGCGATCCCGATAAAAAAGTAGCGCTGCCAGCCTCCACCATTCGCAAAAAGACTGAATGCGGCACCGGTGTTCCATAGGTGCACCCAGTTAAAGAACGGGGTCACCGAAACATACTCGCCATAGGCCATTGATTGCTGCACCAGCCACTTTACAGCCTGATCAGACGCTGCCAGCAGGCCCGATATGGACAATAGGGCATACGGCGAGAGCTTTTTGCCAATAATGAGCATTATTTAACCCTTCAACGCCAAAATGCGTCTGGCACCGTTAAGTACAATGCCCCCCGCGATGGTGCCGATAATCAGATCCGGATAATTGGAACCGGTCCACGCGACCAGGGCGCCGGCGGTGATGACCCCCAGGTTGATCACCACGTCGTTGGCCGAGAATATCCAGCTTGCCTTCATGTGCGCCCCGCCTTCCCGATGTTTGGATATGAGCAGCAGACAACTGGTATTGGCAATCAATGCGACGAATGCGATAGCCATCATCACCAGCGATTCAGGCTCACTACCGAATACAAAGCGTCTCACCACCTCTACGAGCACGCCCACAGCCAAGATCAGTTGCAGTACACCAGCAAGATGCGCGGCACGTACCTGCATTTTCACGCTATGTCCAACCGCATAAAGGGCAAGCCCGTACACCGCCGCATCGGCAAAATTGTCCAGGGATTCTCCAATCAGGCCGGTGGACTGGGCGATCAGACCGGCAGTCATTTCCACCACGAACAGAAGTGCATTGATGCCGAGCAACCAGCGCAGGGTCCCGGATTCTTGCTTAGCAGAAGCTGCCGAAAACTCGGCGGCCTTGGTGGTCTCCGGATTTGCAGCGACGGTTTCCTGAAGCGAGGCGCCTAGCCCCAAGGTCTTCAGTTTCGAGGTGACGGGCTCGACCTCGCCGTCATGCACGACCTTCAGCCGGCGGTTCGACAAGTCGAAGGACAGCGCCCGAATCTCCTCAAAGCCGTTCAGGGCTAGGCGAATCATTCGTTCTTCTGATGGACAGTCCATCTTCGGCACGGCATAAACACTGACCCATCTCCCTGGCGCCTCGGAGGAGGCCTGTATATCGGTATCCGCTGCGGACGTTGCATCACCGCCACAGGCGCCACCACAGGATTTGCTCATGATACGACTCCACTTGAACAATGTTGTGGTACCATTTTAAACTATAAAGCTACTATAAGGTCAATAGAGTAAAGAATCCGTTGGGGAGGAGGCTGATGCGCATTGGTCAGTTGGCGCAGTTGGTAGGGGTCGAAACACAGACGATCCGCTTCTATGAACAGCAGGGCTTGTTGCCGCCGCCTGATCGGCAGGACAACGGTTACCGTGTCTATACCGAGAAGCATGGTGAGGGGCTGGCCTTCATCCGTCGCTGCAGAATCCTGGGCCTGTCACTGGCTGAGATTCACGAACTACAGAGCTATCAGGACGACCCTCATCAGCCTTGTACCGCCGTCAACGCCTTGCTCGATGATCACATCTCTCATGTGCGGTCGCAGATAACCGCTCTGCAAGCGCTTGAGAAACAACTCGTTTCACTGAGAGCGAGTTGCAACGATGACCGGGAAGTTGAGGCGTGTGGGGTTCTTGCTGGAATTAGCGAAGGAAACATGCACCAGCAGTAGGTGAAGCATCAACCAGATAATCCGATGAGATGCCGGTCTGTCTCACTCTCATGCAAAGGTAAGATCAACCATTTAATCCGCTTACCCCTAAAAGTTAGTTCTGAGATTCATAAAGCAGGTTAAGCAAATCGTAGGTGTTTTCGGAAATGAATCCAAAAGAGAGTAACGCTTCTCTAATCTGCATGGGGTGGATTGAGAGACTCGACAGAGGAATAAATTCCTGGGTATTATAATCTTTCGTTAGTAACTTTAACGCTGCATATTTTATTGTGTCATCGAAGTTATAACCCATGTCCTCCAGCGGTTTTACCAAGTATGTATTAACTACCTCTTTTTGTTCCGTTATAAAAATCGCATCTTCAAGCTGAGCACGAGAAAAACTTGATGACTTGTTTTGGCTAATTTGAAGATAATCCAGAATAACGTCTTGGTTTATAGGCATAGGGCTGCCTGAACCAGATTCTAGAAACTTGGTAGCTTGTTGAACTGCTGGGCTCTGACTGATTGATTCTGCCAGTTGTTGTTCTTGTTCACTCCGTATTTCTTTTTCTTGCTGAGTCTCTTTAACCGTCTTTTCTGATTCTTCCTCTTCTAAAGCCGCTGAACGCTCCTTAAATGCGCTAAGCAATTTACTGTAGGACTCTTGGATATCGTCATGACACTTTTTCTGATGCTGATCAAGTTGCTCATATTCACTGCTGTCTAAATTAGGCCGATAGCGATCGAGCTGCATGAACGCATCCAATAACTCTCCGGAGGACGAGGCGTTGTCGAAGTCGGCTTTTGCTTTATGGAAATGAGAAACATTGTCACAAGTGATTTGAGCAACGGCTGATGTTGAAAACGCAAAAGAAAAAGGTGCCAAAGCCAAAAACACTAAGGAGGTTTTCATTAATTAGTTCCTTCTAAAAGATATGACTGAAAATAGCTTCTTGCTCATGCACCGCAATCCTTTGCAGAAGCCAGTTAAGGCTTCTGCTTCCATTCTCCGTCAATTTTTACATAGTGACCTGACTTGGTGCGTTCAATGGCGCGTTTGCCGGCTAACAGCTCGACATCGGCAACAGCAATGTCATTGTTGTTGGCTATGCGCGTGTATTCCTGACGGCGAGCTTCGTTAATGTGTTTAACGATTTGTTCGGCTGTTTCGGTGGACTTTACGACTCCCAGGTAACCGTCGGGTTTTTCACCCACCAGACCCTGCTCTTTGGCGTCACTTAACTGTGCCATTGACTGCTCTAAGTTTAGCTGCTGAGCTTGTGCCAGCGGGCTTGATAAGCCAATAAAAGCAATTAAAACTGCGGTTAGTAAATATTTCATCATTGCATTCCTTTGTCGTTAAAATAAGCCACTGGATTCAGAAATTACGTCGTCGAGCGCTTTATCAACTTTAACGTAAATTTCATGCTTTATTTTAACGTTCAAGTTAATAGTAATAGGCTCTTTAGGTGCTGCGACCTGTACCGTTGGGGTACACCCCAGAACGAATAAAGGCACGCTTATTAGTAGCAATAATCGTTTCATACCATCCCCTGATTAATTGATTTTTTGCTGTACTCGTTTACGGATAACATCGTTCAGACTGTTGCTTATTTGCAGTCCTTTTATCAATGCGGGTAAGTCTTCTTCTAAGCTTACGTTAAGCTCAACCGGACGTCCATTTTCAAGCTCAGGGTTCGAGCCTTTTAGTTGTACTGCTAAGGTCAATTTACCATTGTCATTATAATCAACGGTCGTAGACAGTTGATTATAATAGAAGTTACCCAATACGCCTGCCAAAGTTTGTAAGCTGGGGTTACTGCCGGCAAGTTGAACCAGGGCGGACGAATCTACCTGCAGGTGACCACCGGGCGCCAGCGCATCCAGATAACCTCTTTCTACGGTTAAATCGTTAGAGTCCCAGTAAACAGGGATGGTTCCTGAAACCTCACCATCTATGGAAATTTTGTTGCTTGGATATTGACGCATGAGTTCACCCAGCGAAATTTTTTCGAACACAATGGGCAGTGCAAAGCTGTCGGTTAAAGAGTAACGCTGGTTGGGAATGCTTATGCTGCCACCAAGAGCTTTAATGGTGTGACTGGTTAAGTCGAGAGTGGATTGCATAGGTTGTTGAAAGGGCAGTTGGGCTCTAAATTCAGCGGTGATTGGCCCCAGCGCAAAGCCTTGTTGCACGCTGCCAATGTGGAGCTTTGCATTATTCATATTAAGTTGTTCGTTATTAGCACTGAAACCAAAATCAATATTGCTATTAACCACGGATAAGGTATCAAAAACCCAATCGCTTTGTTGAATCTCTAATTGACCGTTGTCGAGGCGCCAGCGGTTATTATTTATGGAGTAAGTTACATCTGTCTGGCCGCTAATAGCGGCTTTACTCACCACAAATTGAGGCATCATAGTTGCTAGCAGGGCATCCAGTTGCGGAATTTGCTGCCAGTTAAAATCGGCAACTTCAATTTTGCTTTTTAACTGATCAGAAGTAACCTGGCTATGGTGTGCCACTTTTATATGATCACCGAGTACGAGCTCTCCGTCACCGGTCAGTTGCTGCTGTTGATATTGAAACTTACTGTCAAAAACGGCTTTGAGGTTCCGTATGGGGTCGAAATTAACTGCGTTGCTGTGAATGTTAAGGTCAAACTCTGCAAGCGCATTATGAGGTTCGGAGTACGGATAATAAATTTGATTGAAGTTGAGTACGGCTAAGGCGTCGTTGTCTAAAGCTTTAAGCTCAATGCGGGTTGGCTCAGTACTATGGAGTTCGGCAACTGTGGTCGAGACTGTTCCGGAAAACTTCGATATGAGTTTGCTTATCGTCATTGATTGCCCGGCAACAGGAAGCTTAATGCTGTCCGCATTCAGCTGCACATAATCGAGTTCAAGCGAGTTAAATTGCCATTGTTTTTGTTGTATCGATAACTCAGACGCGAGGCGAATCGTCTCGTTTTTTTCACCTTTAGCTACAGCATTTAGCTTTAGAGGCCAACGGGCTTTATTAACAGCCTGTTGAGCACTGAGCAATGAAACACCCAAACTGTCGCGGCTGTTCAGCTCCCAGGACAACGACGACAATTGTAGTGGTAGATCGGACTCGATTAATGACGCTAAGTTTTCAGTATCACCTTTCAGCTCGAGCTGATAAGAGTCCATAATACCCTTATTCAAATTTAGCTGAAGCTCACCTGTTGCTGTTGTGGTACTGCTGGTAATTTCGATTAAAGTGGGTTGCGTAATTGACACAACAAGCTCGCCGGACAATTCAGCTATAAGACTCTCCACTGTCGCTGACTCAATATAAGGTGAAAGATTACCGTTCCACTTTGCATCAACCGACACTGGCTCGGTCGTTACCTTGTCTGCAAATTGCTGTGCCGCTAAAAGATAACTACCACCGGCTATAAGCTTCCCTGAGTTATAGTCATAATTAGCTTGTAACAGGGCGTTGTCGTAGCGAGCTTTTAGTTTTACCTGGTTATCGTGTCGAATAACTCTCACATCGGCGACAAGTGGCTCCTGGCTATTGAGCTCTAACCGCAATTGCTGCTTGTTTATCAGTGAAAGACTTGCAGAGACGCTTTCAGGCAGTAACTTGCCTTTCAGTTGTAGCGACTTAATATCGATACGTTCTGGTAATAAAGCCGGCATTTCCATGGAGAATATCTGCGTGAGGTTTACCGCTGCGGTGGAACTTGCTCCTGACGATTCGGGTAAGGAATCAATTGTTATTTCCAGCTGCTTAATAACAATGTGGCTGGTAGTCAGTTTCTCAAATTCCACTTCCCAGTCAGTAACACCAGCCAATTTCAGTTGCTGGTTTAAATAGAAGTAGCCGAACAATGCTATAGCAAATGCAATGAGCAGAAGTGTGAGAAGCATGGAGCTGCCGAGTGATATTAACCGCCATAGCTTCATTTAGATATTAGTCCTTTTAATAAACGATGCTCTTTAACTTGCTGTTTTATAACTATAGTTAGCACGGATGAACCCTTCAAGGCAAAACCAACTTCGCGGCCTCTCTTTAAAAGCTTTTCACTTGATCTGGTTAAAAAACAAACAAAAGCTTTACCTTCATTTAATTTCGATTATGATAACTATCATAATTATAAAAAGCGCTGACTGCAGGCATTTCGTCATTATTGGTTCTAGCTTCTAGTCAGAAATTGCACTTTGAAAGTTAAAGTTCTGTAAAGCCTCTTTTATACGCTGAGTTACGCAGATAGTCTAAACGCTGTCTATTAATTCACCATTAATGGCTTTTGAATAACTTGCGACAGGAGCTATCCGTGAGCACTATAACCAATACAGCAGTCAATGTGACGCCGGATACCCCGGTGTTTATGGGGTGCAGTAAACCTCTGGAAAGTGATGTTCAGTTTAGCTATTTTTTTAATGGTTGTTTTATCTATTCGTATAATCATACAACTGGGCATTGCACTTGTTTTACAGAGCTCGATGTCGCAACCGCTACGGTGAAGCCTTTTGGTTTAGTTGACAAACATTATGTCGTTATTGGCGATAAGCTTTTTCGCTCACCAGCACAAGCTAAGAAAGCCCACAGTGTATTACCCAATGTGAATGCCGCAAATGACAATAAAGTTGATGAACGTGTACCGCTTCCGAAAGCCGAAAATTTATCACCTATAAAGTCGTTAGCTTTAATTGAGCGTTGGTTTAATGAAGACTTCGATGTGAAGTGGGAAACCTATCAGGAAAGCCCTGAGTTCTATAATCTTATTCAATACTATCTGGCTCTTTGCTGTGATGCATACAAAGAAAAGCCCGATCAGGCATTTCTGGATGCAGGAGTTCAGGTTTACTTAAGCATGGCGCAATTCAGTTGGTTAAACCCGTCTATTTTGCACAACGCCGCGTGTGTGTACTGGTTAGCCGGAGAGCAGGACAGTGCCCTTGACTGTATTGAGCTTGCTTTAGATTTTCGTTACACCGGCATGGAAAGCCTGTTAAATGACGAAGACCTTGACGGTCTTAGAGAGCACCCACGGTTTCGTTGTCTGTCGAATAAGTACCAGACATTAAAGCCGAAATTTAACTATGTTACGCCGGAGCTTTTCGAAGCCTTTGAGAATTTCGCGGTGCAGCAGTCTGACTCATTCGTGCGGTTTATGCGTGGCCATTTATTAAAAAACTTTAGGTTCTATGATATCTCTGAACTGAGTGCTCGAATTGATAGTTGCGAAAACGATGATGAGCGTGAATACTGGCAACGTCTGGCATCATTCAATAATAACTATTTATACAATTATATGCTGATGGACGAGCCTATGGATCTGTTAACAGAGCAGGGTAAAGCCAATTATCAGTTGTTTCAGCAATACCGCCATTACCGGGTACTTAATCCTTTAGTTTTTGCCAAGGTAGCAGAGCAGTTGTTTCATCATGCTCATTATTGGGGCAGTCAACATCACGGCTTTTTTAACCAGCGCGATAGCGCTTTGCTGCAACAAAGCTTTCAGCTATTTCAGGAGTTTCACGTTGCGACAGAGAGCCTCTGTAGTGAAAAGCGCAATGAACTTATGGCAAAAGCAAAAGAGTACGATATTTTCAATTACATGGAAAAGTTGGGGAGCTGCTGATTGAGTTAACCAGCCTGACGTATAGTCAAATTTACTCTACAGCGTCCGGTTAACGGGTGCATAGCCTCCTTAAGCTGTTGAACTCCGTGATATCTCAAGCGATCTTTTCCTCCCCAGACAAGCGCATCGGCATGCTGAAGACTGAACTTCTGATACTTATCAGAACGCTTAAAACCGCCCCACATAAAGGTTATAGGTAACCCGAAAGAAAATGAGACGATGGGCTTTGAGAAATCGGCTTCGTTTTTATCCTGATGGAGCCCCATTTTTGCGCCTGGCGTGTAAACGTTGATGAGACAAGAGTCTGGCTGAAAATTCTGAAAACCGGCTAAGCGTGAGACCTGCGTTGCTTTTACTAAAATACTCTGGGGAATGTCGGGCCATGGCTGACCTGTTACAGGGTCGATATTCTGATAGCGATAACCGTGTTTATCGCTGAGCCACCCGTAACTTCCGCAACTGCTACTTTTTACCGACATTTTATGGCCTGCAGGGGTTGCTAAGTGACGCAGCGGTGATTGCTTTAAAACGCCACGGATATCATTGAGCAAAGCTTCATCATCCGCCAGCAAAAACTGGTGAAAAAGGGTAGCTTGCTCACTTATTTCGGTGCTTAATGGTTCAGAACCATCGTTGGCAAAGAGGTCAAGAGACGACATCAGTTTTCCCAGAGTGAAAGCGTCATTAGCAAGCGGTCCTGGCCTGGCCCTAAATAGTCACGCACCGTTTTGGTGGTGTTAAAACCAAAGCTCCGGTAAAGCGAAACTGCTGAGGCGTTGTCTGGCGCGACACTAAGCTCCATTTGTTTATAACCAAGGCTGCGCGCAAGTGCTATGGAATCGCTTAATAGCAACTTGCCCAGTCCCTTGCCCTGGAACATTTTCCCTACCAATAACGACATAAGAGATACATCAGAGTCTGAAACCGGAACCATTAAACTATAACCTGCCGTTTTTTCTCCCGCCTTTAGAGTTAAAAAAGTGTGTGGCCATTGTCTTAATGCCTGATAGAAAAAGGCCGCAGAATAAGCGTCATTTGAATAAAGCTGTTTTTCTAAAAATGCAATTTTGGAAATGTCGTTATAGCTGGTATTGGCTACTGTAAAATCGCAAGGCTGCGCATCTGTCGTTGCAAGGGAACCTACGCATAAACGGCAGTCATCTTCATGAGGCGCAGATGCCTCAACGTAACGCAGCTTATGAGAGGACTTCTCCCTGTTACTGGAGACCTGATAAACACGTTCTCGCTTTTTATTTTGCTCGGTCATGGTGTTTGGTTCGGCGTTTGCCGCTGATCATAGGACGAATAAGCTCTATTTTACCAATATATGCGGTAACAACTACCGCTATGATATGAATAATAACCAGAGCAAAAATGATGTTGGCAGAAACAAAATGAACGGAGGTTAGAAAACTGTCTCCATAGAGTGCATTGATTTCTTCGCGGAGGAAGCCAGTAATAGCTTGCAGTAAGAATAAAGCCAACAAAAAAAACACCATAAGCCCACCGAGTGGGTTATGACCCTGACCCTGATTTACTTTTCTGTGGCGAAGTTCTGCGACGTGTTCTTTAATTCCGACAACAGAAGGGAGGAAATTATGGAAGCGTGCATTTGGCGGCCCCGTAAAACCCCAGATGATCCTTATAATAACTAAGGTTGCGGCAGTATAACCCACGGCCTGATGAAAACTGCCTCCGGGTTCAAGCCAAAAGTAATTGAGACAAAAACACAGCACCAACAACCAATGAAAAGTTCTGATAAATCTATCCCAAATGATCATTGGTACTGCCTTCCTTACTGAGTTACTCGGTTTCTTGCTTGACGATACTGCCATCTACAGGATTAAAGTAAATTTCCACTTTCTGTTTACTTTTATCCTGACCGTAGATTTCGTAGCAATTTCCGTCAGTTACCTTAAACTCATTAATCTCGTAACCTTGTTCTTTCAACGACTGTTGGAACTGCTCTTGATCCAGCCAGTTTTCCTTCGGTTCCATAGTGCACTGTGTGGTGCCTGATTCAGGGCCTCCGCAAGCGGTGACAAATAAAGCACTGGCTGCAATTGTAGATAATTTAATAAGTTGGCTTTTCATAAGACCTCCATTTTAACTAAAACTTAGAATCAAATGTAGCAACTCCAACTGAATAACGCTAACGCTCATCAAATATTAAAATGGCAAAACCCAGCTCATCCATAAAAAGTCCAGCCCGTCATTTGGACGTTTAATATCAGCATTCGAATAGTGGGTATAGCCTAACGCAACGCGGGCCTCTGAGCTTGGACTGTACTGCCACGAAAGTGATACTCGGTCTTCGAACTGAAACTGGGTGGATAAGTGTCGGTCAGCTATCCGTGTTTTATCGAAATAGCTGCCGCCAATGCCGGCTTCAATATAAAGCGGGCGTTCAGCTCCTGCTACATGCCAGGAAAGAATCGGGCTAATTGTGAACGCAGTAATATTGTCCGCTGTATTATTTGAGTCTTGCCAGTGGTTTAAGGCCGCTTCCAGATGAACGTCAGGTGAACCTATCCAACTTGGCAACTCAATGGGTAAGTCGGTTACCCGGTAACCAGCCCTTACGCCTCGTAGCTGATCTGTAGAATAGGCGCCGGCAACATGAATCTCGTCAGCGAAAGATGAAAAACTCGATATTATTAGTACAACCAGTGATGCTCTTAACCACATATCACTCTCCAATAACCAAAAAGGGGTGATATTTTACATACAAACATGAATGTATGTAAATTGGAAAATGAACTTTGGCTAACTGACTGCGCGTTTTTTAGTCTTTATTCAAGAAATAATCATTTGCAGCCATTTTATGAACGCTACCAGGGCTACTGGCTGCCTCTGTCGTTTTCGATAATAGATGCTTAGCGGATACTGACAGGGCTGTGCGGAGTCGTTATAGACTTTTAAATTAGACAGTCCGGGCGTAATAAGACTACTGTCAATTAATGCTACGGCTTGTTCAGCGGATGATAAGTCCAGTGACATTTGCACATCATTGCAGTGAATAATGCGTGTGGATTTCAATTGTTGACTGTAGGTCTTTAACATTGCCTGATGATCGGGATTCTCAGGGTTTATTAACCAGGGCAACTGGAAAGGTGAGTTATTGGTCTTAATGGCAGAAACCGGGAGCATCTGATTTTTCTGTAACACAATGGACTGAATGTGCTTATCCGTGACTTTTCCATAACCAATGGCAAGATCCCAGCTTTGGTGTTGTATTGCTGACGCCATTTCTGCGGCGCTTTCATTAATAAAGTACTCATTGCAACGGCTGAAGCTAAGTTGAATGTGCGGGTACAGAGAATGAAAATCGGCAAGCTTTGCTGCTAACCAAAAGCGCAGTCGCTCAGAACTGATTGCGACGGTCAACTGGGTTGTTGTATTGTCACTCAGGTTTCGGGTGCGCTCAATGGTACGCTCCAGTTGTTCAAATATTTGCTCAATTTGAGGGGCTAATTCCAGACCGACAGGAGTGAGCGAATGAACCCGGTTGTCTCGCTGGAACAAACGAACTTCGAGCTGTTCTTCCAGAGTTTGTATTTGTCGGGTGACGGCAGACTGAGTTACCCCAAGCTCTTGCGAGGCTTGTTTAAAAGAGCCACTTCGGGCGGCGACATCAAACACTCTCAATGCATTTAGTGAGGGGAGTTTAGTGTTTTTCATGTTGATTAATAGTAATCTGTAATTAATAAAAAGTAACTTTGATTCTGGCATCTAAAGTTGAATTGCGCAATAAGGAGTTTGTGTTGTCTTACTGGAGTGAATTTTTAACTATCGCTTTTATCCACCTGTTTGCGGTCGCGAGCCCGGGGCCTGATTTTGCAGTGGTTTCACGTTATAGCCTGAGTTTTGGTCGTAAGGCAGGTTATTGGGTGAGTTTAGGTGTGGCATCAGGAATCATTATTCATGTTACCTATTCACTTATTGGTGTGGCGCTGATTATTCACCAGACCGACTGGCTCTATCAGACTTTACTTTGTGCGGGTGCACTTTATTTAGGCTTCATTGGAACTCAGGCCATTAAAGCTAAACCCAGAAAGGATATGTCCGATAGTGAATTGGTTGCTACCCAGCCGCGTAAACGGAAAGCGTTTATTGTCGGTTTTATTACTAATGGCTTAAATGTAAAAGCGACTATTTTCTTTTTAACTTTATTTACTACTATTATTGCCCCGGAAACGCCTTTTGCTATCCAGTTTGGTTATGGTATTTACCTAATTGTTGCGACCGGTCTGTGGTTTTTATTCCTCACCTGGTTGCTAACTCAACCGCGCATTTTTAAAACACTCTGGCATTACAGCCATTGGGTGGACCGTACCATGGGAGCTGCTCTTATTCTATTGTCGTTAAAATTATTGTGGGAATGGGCAAACCTGATAGAGCTTATCTGATAAAGCGTTTCAGGTTATACTAGTTACAGTTACCGAAGAAGAGATGAGAACAGCTCGCTATGCAGTTATTTGTGAATGATTTGACCGTTATTGATTGCTCTTACTTATGCCCGGAAAGGGGGATAGTTGGTGAGAGTTGGATTGTTGATATCGTGCTGGATGGCGCGTTAAATGAGCAATCTATGGTGCTCGACTTTGGTCGGGTTAAAAAGCAGGTTAAAGCCATTATCGATAACTCGGTTGATCATAAACTGGTTGTACCGGCAGAGCATTCGTATACAAAAGTTACGCACAACTCTGATGACAGCGCTAACTGGGTCGATTTTCTGCGCCCGGAACAAGGTTCTATTCATTTGTTTTGCCCGGCCGATGCCTTTGCCTTTATCGATGCAGATGTCGTTTCCATGGAGACAGTAACGGACTACCTGAAAGCCGTTATAAAGCGCGAGTTACCGGTTAATGTCGAAGGTCTGCAGTTGTTTTTGAGACCTGAAAATATCGATGGTTTTTATTATCACTACACACATGGTTTGAAAAAGCACGACGGTAATTGCCAACGTATTGCTCATGGTCATCGTTCAAAAATTCAAATTCGACTGGATAACATTCGCCAACCGGTGTTGGAAAAAGAATGGTCAGATAAGTGGGAAGACATCTATCTAGGCACTACCGAAGATGTTCGTTCGAAAAAGGAACTGACACTGTCCGAGGCTGCAACGTCGGCAACCAGCGACTCGACTCATACCTATTACAGCTACGTTGCTGACCAGGGGCTGTTTGAGCTTATTGTTCCGAATGCAGAGAACTTTGTTATAGAGACAGACTCAACAGTTGAGTGTATTGCCGATTTTCTCGCAGCAGAAATTAAATCTAAGCATGCGGGTCAGGCTGTAGAAGTTCGCGCCTTCGAAGGGGTAGGAAAAGGAGCAATTGCCTATGCGTAAAATGATTGTTGCCGCTGCTTTAGCGCTGTGTTCGGCGAATGTGGCCTCAGCCGATGAGTCTTTGCCGCTGGAAATAAAAGGTTCTTTGACTCAGGGGGCTTTAATTCTGGCTAAATCTGAGCCCGGTGTTACTGCAACATTGAACGGCGAAGCTCTGCAGGTAACCGAGCAGGGGTATATTGTTTTTGGTTTTCCGCGTAAGGCTGAGTTAGAAAATACCTTAGTTGTCAGTAAAGGCGATGAAACTATCACTAAGAAACTCAAACTGGCGCCTCGTGAATACAAGATTGATCGTGTCGATGGTGTACCGCAAAAGACCGTGACACCAGACCCTGAACAAGTAAAACGAGCCAGAAAAGAAGCGGAAAAAGTTTGGCTGGCCAGACAAAAAGAAACCACACGAACGGATTTTTTGACTGCAATTACTAAACCCGCCGAAGGCCGCATTAGTGGTGTTTACGGCAGTCAGCGAATTTTTAACGGCGAGCCCCGAAACCCGCACTATGGGCAAGATATCGCCGGGCCAACAGGAACTCAGGTTAAAGCGCCGTGGCCGGGCGAAGTCGTTCTGGCTGAACCTGATTTATTTTACTCAGGCGGTACCATCATTATTGAACATGGCTATAAAGTGAACACAACATATTTGCACCTGAGTGAACTGCATGTTGAGGTTGGTGACAAAGTAGAGCAGGGCGATTCAATTGGTGCTATAGGTGCCACAGGCCGTGCTACGGGGCCTCACCTAGACTGGCGGGTTAACTGGGGAAATGAGCGGTTAGACCCTGCGTTACTTCCCCAGCTTTATCAGGATTAACCGGAAGGGGTTAACCAGCCTTTCAGCTTATCTGGTTGTTCTACGCTTAAAACATAGCTGCTTTTAGCGGGTTCCTGCCAGGTAAGCTCCAGTGTCATTAACTCGTCGCGGCGAAACGCATGAATTGTCACCGTGTCTCCGGGAATATACCGCTCCAGAATTCGTTTAACCGACTGCTCAGTGGCCTGCAAATGATCAATTGCGATGATTTTGTCGCCTGCAGAAAGACCTGCGTGATAAGCGCTTTCATCATGATACACATTAAGAACGTCCAAACCCTGCGGTGATGCTTTGTACTTAGCCCCAAAGTTGACACGCGCAGGCTGTTCTGACGCTTTTCCACCGACGCTGTTATCATCAACGGGCACCTGTTTTTGAACCATAACGCCAAAGTTTTGCAGTAACTCCACAAGCGACAGCGATTCTTTGTTGTATAAAGCGTCTTTTAGGAAGTCCGAAATATCAATGCCCGGATACTGGTTTAGCCAATTAATGACTGTGTCGTCGGCTGTACCAATAGATGTTTTACCAAACTCATGCCAAAGCTCTTTCATGACTCTTGCAAGCGTCAGTTTATGGTCGGATTGCAGACGCAACATGAGATCGAGGCTAAGTGCTATTAATGCACCTTTCGCGTAATAGCTGACAATACTGTTCGGCGCATTCTCGTTCTGCTGATAAAACTTAGTCCAGGCCAGAAAGCTCGACTCTGTCACGCTTTGTTGGTATTGCCCGGCACCACGCTCAACCCGCGATAGAGTGTCACCCAAAAGCTTTAAATAACGCTTTTCGTCAATAATGCCGCTGGTGTGCAAAAGGTAATCGTCAAAGTAGGATGTCATACCTTCGTAGAACCAGAGTTGCTCAGTGTACGACTCTTTCTCCAACTGATAAGGAAGAAAAGCCTTTGGTTTCAGAGTTTTAATATTCCAGCTGTGGAAGTATTCGTGGCAACACAAGCTCAAAAAGGTTTGATAGTTGTCATTCATTTCGTATTGATGAGCACTGATTAAATCTTTACGGCTGCAAAGTAGTGCGGTTGAATTTCTGTGTTCGAGTCCGCCGAAACCATTTCCTACCACCATGGTCAGGAAGGTATAAGACTGAAAAGGTGCTTCTTCAAACAGGCTAATCTGAGTTTCGCAAATTTTGGCTAAATCTGCCGTTATGCGCGAGGTATCAGCATAATGGCGGCCGCTTAAGACCAGAGAGTGCTTAATGCCGTGAGCAATAAACTCCTCAATGGTTAAGTCTCCAATTAAAAAAGGATAGTCAATTAGCGCATCATAATTATCGGCTCGGAAGCATCCCCAGGAATGTGGTTGCCCACTTTTTCGGGGCATCCCGGTCGCGACCTTCCACAGAGGGGCTTCTGGCGGCGCATGCAAGTGCAGTTCACAGGGAAGGTCGGTTTGTCCCTCAACTGCAAGACACAGGCTGGTATTATTAAAGAAACCCTGAAACTGGTCCAGATAAGCCGAACGAACCGATAGGTCCCAGGCGTATACCTGATAGTGCACAGTAACAGGATGCTTCGAACGAGCCAGTTGCCAGCGGTTCTTACTTATTTGCTTAACCGGCAGGGAAAGGCCGTTACTCTCGGCGTGTAAACCAATAATGTGCTTACTAAAATCCCGTATTAAATAACTGCCCGGAATCCAGTTAGGTAACCAGAGTTCCTGCTCATCGTTCGTTTGTTCAATAGTGAGAGAGACATTAAATAAATGCCCATGTAAATCGATGGGTGTTATATCGTAAGCGATCAAGATACTCTCCTTTGCTTGACACAGCCTGACAACTAGCGATCATAGTAACATATTGATTCATCGCAAAGAGACCCCTATGCCAAGCAAAATTTCGCAGCTCGTTACAGGTCAGAAAATAGAAGTTCAACTGTCCAGTTCGAACGTTCCGGCTCGGTTTTATTCGGAGTTTATTGGTGCGGTTAACGAGCGCTGGGTTATCGTTAATATGCCCGACGCGCGTAAATACAATGACATGCGTGATCTTTTGCAGGAGAAAACACCGGTTATTGTCCGCTTTGTTCTGGAAAACGAAAGTGGTGAAATTTGTGCGTTTCGCAGTGAAATAAGCTATGTCATCTCACACCCGACGAAAATGCTTTTTATTATGTGGCCAAATCAGATTGAGCATCGGATTATTAGAAAAGGGCGTCGATTTGACGCCTTTTTACCTGCTTCAGTCTCAGGGCAGTCGGTAAAAGGCGAGGAGAATACTTTCAGAGGACACGTGCTGGATGTATCTGAAAGTGGGTGTCGCCTAAAGCATGAAAAGCCTGAAGGTAAAATAGACGAGCTTTGGGAGAATGGCAGCAAAATTGTTCTTAAAATAGAACAGAAAAATAACGGCGACTTAACCCTTAAAGCTATAGTCCGGCAGGTAAAGCAAGTGGATGACCAGCTTGAGTTAGGTGTGCAGTTTATGGGGAACCAGAAAGATGAGGTTAACTCTCTTTTCTCCGGAAGCCTTGTGGATATTGACGAGTTGTCGCGTTTAGAGTCCTCAACATAATGGAGAAACCGATAAAAACGCAGTGGCAACTATTGATGGATAACCGTAACAGGTTCTTTTGGTTGCTGCAGGCGGGAGGCTGGATAGGTTATGCGTTAGTGAACTACATAGGGTCACTAATGCATGAAATGCGGGATATCTACACCCTCATTATTATTTTGGGGGCGTATGCCGGCTTTTTGAGTACGATTCCGCTTCGCTATTTGTACCGGCGTATATGGGAGTTCCCCCCGGCACTTATGGTTTTAATTGCCATTGTGGTGTCTTATGTTACCGCTGTAGCCTGGGCCATTGTTGATAACGCAACTTACTGGGAAATTTATAAATTCGGTTTTCGTCCGGACAGTCCCTTTTTCTATTTGAAAAACAGTTTGGCCAAGTTTTATATCATTCTTAGCTGGAGCGGACTTTATTTTGGTATTAAGTATTATCAGATGCTGCAGGAAGAGAAGCAAAAAGCGTTACTGGCTTCATCTATGGCGCATCAGGCGCAGTTGAAAATGCTACGATACCAGCTCAATCCGCATTTTTTGTTTAATACCTTAAACGCAATTTCTACGCTTATTTTGCTCAAAGAGAATGAAAAAGCCAATTTGATGGTGAATAAGCTAAGCCACTTCCTGCGTTTTTCTTTAGATAATGAACCGATTAAAAAAGTGACTCTGGAAAAAGAAGTGGATGCCTTGCTTTTGTATCTGGATATTGAAAAAGTACGTTTTGACGAGCAGCTTGAAATTGATATTCATTTGTCAGATGAAACCAAGAATGCTCTGGTTCCTAGTTTAATTTGTCAGCCTTTAATCGAGAACTCAATTAAGTACGCCATTTCAAATGTAGAAGGGGTGGGGAAAATCAGAGTTCGTTCCTGGTCAGAAAAAGAGAACCTGATTTTGGAGGTGTGTGATAATGGGCCGAAAATTGAAACGGATCCGGAAAAGCTATTCCGCAAAGACGGTGTCGGGCTTAATAACACTCGTCAAAGGCTTAAATCCTTATATGGTAAGCAGTATAGGTTTGAAATGCTAAAAGGTGCTGAGAGCGGTCTTTGTGTTCGTATTACCATTCCGATGGAAATGTTGGAGAGTCAAAGATGAATCGATTGAAAACCCTGGTTATTGACGATGAGCCCCTCGCCAGAAAGGGGTTGGCTATTCGTTTACAGGCGTTTGAGCAACTGCAGTTAATGCCCGAGTGCAAAAGCAGCAGGGAAGCCGTCGATATCATTATCGAAAATAAACCTGATCTGATTTTTCTCGATATACAAATGCCCGGGCTTAATGGCTTTGAAGTATTAAAAGCTGTGCAGGAGAAGGGACATGAGTTGCCAGTCGTTGTTTTTGTAACAGCTTATGACACCTACGCTATCAAAGCCTTTGAAGTCAGGGCGTTAGATTATTTGTTGAAGCCCGTTGATGACGACCGCTTGGCTGAATGCGTTAACCGCGTTATAAGCGAGCATCAGACGGTTAACGACGAGCACCAGGAAAAACTGATCAGTTTAGTTGCGGAGGTAACCGGGCAAGATACGCATACTCTATTACAGAAGCTGGCTTCAGGCGAAAGTATTACCGCAGACCAATATCCGGAATATATCGCTATAAAGGACAGCGGTGAGATAACCCGGGTTGCCGTCAAAGACATTAAGTGGATTGATGCCGCTGGAGATTACATGTGTATACATGCCGGTGACGATACCCACATTCTGCGACGCACAATGAAAGAACTGGAGCAGGACTTAAACCCTAAGCTGTTTCAGCGGGTTCATCGTTCCGCCATTGTTAACATTAAACAGGTTGAAAAGCTCTGTAACCAACAAAATGGCGAATATCATTTACAATTAAAAAATGGTCAAAAACTGAAAGTAAGTCGTAGTTATAAAGACCGTATTAAACAACTTATTCTGAGCTAATCATGTATCGACTGCTGGCAGTAATAACCTTTTTAATCCTGATAGCAGGGTGTACGGCGAACCTTGGCTACAAGTTTGCTGACACTCTGGTTGAGTGGAAAGTAAAGGATTACGTTGACTTAACCGGTGAGCAGGAAGAGCTGCTAGCAGAGAAAGTTGATGAAATGCATCTTTGGCATGCACAAACTCAGCTCCCGTTGTACAGAGATGAACTGAAAAACCTGAGAGATAAGGTCGATAAGCAGACGCTGAGCAAAAACGATATCAGCAAATTTGAAGATAAGCTCTGGACGTTCTGGGATAATGTTTTAGTACGAACAGAAGCCGAAGCGGGCTTATTAGCGACTCTTTCACTCAAACAACGGCAACAACTTATCCGTCGATTAGAAGAAGCGCAGGAAGAGCGTTATCAGCGCTTTCAGGACGACCAGGAAGAGAACCCGATACTAAGAAGGCTGGACCGCATTTCGGAAGTGGAAGAGGACTTAGAAGATATTATCGGTTCTCTGACTAAAGAGCAGGATAAGTTATTACGCAGCTGGGTGGCTGATTCTCCTGAATTACGTGAGCAATGGTTAAGCTATCGCTCAAATTGGTTAGGTGAATTTGAGAAAGCGTTGCTGAAGCAACCTGTAGATGAAAATCAATTATCAGCATTGATTCTTGACCCACAACAATTAAGAAGCGAAGAGCTTCAGCAAAAAGCGGATAAAAATAGCCAGCTTCGTAAAGAGTTCTTGTGGGATATATATCAGAGCCTGACTGGGGAACAACGTAAAAAAGTGATAGAAAAGGCCGATGAATACATCGACCTTCTTGATTCTTTAATTAATGATTTTAACGATTAACGAACTTCTATCATCTTACAGGTATTACTTGAGCCCACGGTTTCCATTACATCGCCGTGGGTTAGTATGATTAAATCACCGGCTTTTATGTGTCCACTTTTTTTCACTACCTCAATAGCTTCAGTTATCGGATTACTGACACTAGTAGAATCGAAATCTATAGGGTAAACACCACGGTATAAAGCTGATTTGTCGCGACTTTGCGGATGGCGGGATAATGCAAATATCGGTAAATGGGAAGTAATTCTCGACATAAGCTTGGCAGTAAAACCGGATTCAGTTAACGCTATAATGGCCTTGACCCCATTCAAGTGGGTGGCTGCGTACATGGCAGACATGGCTGTCGCCTCGGTAATGCTGGAAAACATTTCTTCCAGATCCTGGTGGCGTAACTGAGCGGTTGGATGTGTTTCTGCACCCAGGCAAATTTCAGCCATGGCTTTTACGGTTGCTACTGGATGTTTACCGGCAGCCGTCTCAGCCGACAGCATTACGGCATCTGTACCATCCAATACGGCGTTGGCAACATCCATCACTTCGGCGCGGGTTGGCATTGGGTTTTCAATCATCGACTCCATCATTTGAGTCGCGGTAATAACCACACGGTTTAGTTGGCGTGCACGCGAAATAATTTGTTTTTGCTTACCCACCAATTGCGCATCACCAATTTCAACGCCTAAATCGCCACGGGCAACCATAACGGCATCGGATGCTCTGATAATGTCATCTAATGCATGTTCGCTGGCAACGGCTTCTGCGCGTTCAATTTTAGCGCATAATACGCCTTGTCCACCAGCTTCGCGGAGCAAGTGCCGAGCCTGGTTAATATCATCGCCAGAGCGAGGGAATGAAACCGCAAGGTAATCTACATTGATTTCTGCTGCGAGCTTAATATCGGCTAAATCTTTTTCCGTTAATGCGGCAGCTGACAAACCACCACCCTGACGGTTAATACCTTTATTATTAGAAAGCACGCCGCCAACGGTGACTTCTGTTTTAACCTGGCTACCATCAATTTCTTCAACTTTTAACTGGATACGACCATCATCCAGTAAGAGAAGATCGCCGGGACTGACATCTGTTGGCAGGTCTTTATAGTCGAGGCCAACACGTTCCTGATTGCCGCTGTCTTTTCCAAGCGCAGCGTCTAAAATGAACTTATCACCGACAGCCAACGTAATTTGTTTTTGTTGAAAGCGCGCAACTCGAATTTTTGGTCCCTGCAAGTCGCCTAAAATGGCAATATGGGCGTTTAATTCCCGGGCAATTTTTCTGACCATGGAAGCGCGCTGCTTGTGATCGTCACCATTGCCGTGAGAAAAGTTTAAACGAACAACATTGGCACCCGCTTTTATTAACTCTCTGAGTGTTTCCTCAGAGTCAGTGGCAGGCCCGAGAGTAGTTACAATTTTGGTACGACGAAGCATGCAAAACCTCAGCAAATTTACCCATGAATTTAAGCTTAAGTTTAGCACATGGACTGTTACAGTAGTACGAAATTTAATTGAAAGATAAAGGAGTTAAGCAAATATGAGTGAACACGACTGGAGTAACAGAAATGAACAGGAGTGGCGCGAAATATTAGGCGATGAAGCTTATTATGTACTGAGAGAAAAGGGCACTGAACGGCCGTTTTCCGGAAAGTATTTAAGCTGTGATAAAGACGGCGTTTACCATTGTGCCGGTTGCGGTCAGAAACTTTTTGAAGCAGGACATCAATTTGATGCACATTGCGGCTGGCCAAGTTTTGATGAAGCCATAAAAGGCTCAATTGACTATGTAAAAGATTCAAGCCATGGCATGACTCGTACTGAAATACTCTGCAGTCAATGTGGTGGGCATTTGGGCCACGTATTTGACGATGGCCCAACAGAAACTGGACAACGCTATTGCGTTAACTCACTAGCGATGCGTCACGAAGACGATGAGTAGTAACCGCGGAATTTACCCTCTTCAATTTTATCGACAATCGCTTCAGCGCGATCATCCCAGTCGTCGTATTGGTCTTCGCTGGCATTAACAATTGATTTCATACTGTTTTTATCCAGGTTTTTCTGGCCGAACTGCCAGGCAACCTGGGACCAGACATAAGCTTCAGGGCCATTGCCTTCTTTTAAATACATAGAAACTAGAGTTGAAGGTATTTCAGGATTTACTTTGTCATCGGGACGATACAGCCGGAGCGCGCTGTAAAGAAGCTCAAAGGTTTTTTCCGAGTCTTTCTTGGTATAATAGGTGGCTAACGCTAGTTTAAGTTCAGGCGTTTCCATTTGTTTGCTGCCCTCTAGTGCGAGAAGCTTATCCAGTGCTTCATGGTCGCTTCGGTTGGCCCAATGCCAGTATAGCCATAGAGGGTGTTCGGAATCGGCGGTCTCGTCAGCCAGCTTCTCTATATTTTTTCGTGAGTTAATAAAGGCCTCTAAACGATCCGACTGCTTCTGTTTTGATTTTGTCATTTCAAGTGTTGCAGCCAGCTCGATACATTTTGAGTACTTTTCCAGATCCCGCATGACGAAATACTGGTTTTCGCTCGTATCGTTTAGACTACGTTCATAACGACTGTAAATAAATTCGCTACGTTCTACGTTGCACCAGTTATCGGTATTTAAATCGCTACAAATACCAGGAGTAGACTCGCAGATTTTACTGACTGACGGCTTTCCTTCCATACATCCGGTTAAAGCGAGAGCAGCACTTGTAATAACAATTTTTTTTAGCATAGATATCAACATTTTTTTTGTGAAACACAATTGTTCCGTAAAATTGGCTTCATGCCAAGCTTTTCAGTACAATATCGCGGTTTTTAAGCGTAGCACTTTATAAGCTCACAGACATTACCATAGAGGACAGGGCTCACTATGAACTCTAACCAGCAAGATCCAACCTTATCAAGTTGGCAGGAACGTCAGGAATTCGCCGAGCAAATGCAACCTTTGCTTGGGAAGTTGTACCGGAACTTCGGTGTTGAAATTTTGGTTTATGGCCGTTCATTACTGAACGTATCGACCATTAATATTATTAAGGCACACCGTCTTATTCTTCGCCACGAAGGGCAGAAAGTTCGTTTACGCGAAAGCTTTCCGTTCTTGCAGGCTATGGCAGAGCTGAAACTGTCCCCGGCACGCGTTGATTTGGGCAAACTGGCCTATGGCTACTTGTTTGGAGATAAAGCTGATGGTTTGTCGGTTACAGATTACGTCAAACGTGAGTTAGCGGACATCATTGATTCAGAAGATAATATCGAACCTCGCGACGTGGTTTTATATGGTTTTGGACGGATAGGGCGCTTATTGGCTCGTCAGTTAATTGAACGTAATGGTGGCAACAATAAAATGCGCTTACGTGCCATTGTTGTTCGTGGCGGTCGCGATGGTGATTTAGAAAAGCGGGCAAGTTTACTGCGTCGTGACTCAATCCATGGTTTATTCAATGGTTCAATAACCGTTGATCACGATAGCCAGAGCATAAAAGCTAACGGTACCAGTATTAAAGTGATTTACTCTAATGGACCGGACCAAGTGGATTATACCCAGTACGGTATTAATAACGCGATTGTTATCGATAATACCGGTATCTGGAAAGATGAAGATGGCCTGGGTCTGCACCTGAAATCAAAAGGTGTTGATAAAGTGCTTCTGACGGCCCCGTCAAAAGGTGATATCAAGAATATCGTGTTTGGCGTGAACGATAAAATGATCGAAGACAGTGATAAAATTGTTTCTGCAGCAAGCTGCACAACCAATGCAATTACTCCTGTGCTCAAAGCAATAAATGACGAGTTTGGTATTCGTAATGGTCACGTAGAAACGGTTCACTCGTACACTAACGATCAGAACCTGATTGATAACTATCATACTGCAGAACGTCGCGGTCGCTCAGCGCCTCTGAACATGGTTATTACCTCTACCGGAGCGGCTAAAGCCGTTGCTAAAGCGCTTCCTGAAATGGCGGGTAAACTGACAGGTAATGCCATTCGCGTACCGACCCCGAATGTGTCAATGGCAATAATGAATCTGAACTTTGAAAAGTCGACAAGTCGCGATGAATTAAACGATTATCTGCGTCAGGTTTCTTTGCATTCAGAATTGGCTAACCAAATTGATTACACTGCTTCGACTGAAATCGTTTCTTCAGACTTAGTGGGTTCACGTCATGCTGGTGTAGTTGACTCTCAGGCAACAATAGTTGAAGACGACAGAGCCGTGCTGTACGTTTGGTATGATAACGAATTTGGTTATAGTTGCCAGGTTATTCGTGTGGCTGAAGCTATGGCCGGACTTAAGGTTCCTAATTTACCAAAATAATTGAAAAGCGCCTGCGGGCGCTTTTTTTCTACTCACTTTCTCAGAAACAACACATAAAGGTGAAGTATGCATATCACTGCAAACTTTGACAGTGGCAATATTCAAGTTATCAGCTCAGACAATGCCGATAACATTCGTTTAGCTATCAAAAAAGATCATCAATCTGATTTTTACCAATGGTTCCATTTTAAGCTGTTTGCTGAAGCCGGCGAAGAGCACGTGATGACCATTGAAAACGCTTCTGACTCTGCGTATCCGGATGGTTGGAAAGAATACCAGGCACTCGCCTCATATGATCGTGAAACCTGGTTCCGGGTTCCGACCGAGTACAATGGCAAAGAGCTGACTATTCGTCATACACCAGAGCAAGAAAGCGTCTATTATGCGTATTTCATTCCTTATTCTTACGAGCGTCATCAAGACCTGATTCAATCAGCTCAACAGTCAATTGATTGTTATCACGAGCTATTAGGAGAAACGATAGACGGCCGCGAATTAAACTTATTGGTTATAGGTGAACCCGCTGAGCACAAAAATACCATTTGGGTAACTGCACGCCAGCATCCTGGTGAGTCAATGGCTGAGTGGTTTATGGAAGGCTTAATTACACGTTTACTAGACGACGAAGATGGCGTGGCCCGTAAGTTGTTAGACGAGAACGTTTTCTACGTCGTACCAAACATGAACCCAGATGGTAGCGTTCGTGGGCATCTTAGGACTAACGCTGTTGGTACTAACCTGAACCGCGAATGGGCGGAGCCAAGCCTGGAAAAAAGCCCGGAAGTTTTTTATGTGCTAAAACGCATGCAGGAAACCGGTGTTGACATGTTTCTTGATGTGCACGGTGATGAAGCTTTGCCTTATAACTTTGTCGCAGGCTGTGAAGGTATTCCTTCATATGACGAGCGCCATAAAGACTTAGAAGACACTTTCAAGTCAGCCTTTTTAGCCGCAACTCCAGAGTTCCAGACGAAGTATGGTTATGAGCTGGATGAGCCGGGTAAAGCGAATATGACAGTCGCAAACTCTGCGGTGGGTGAGCGCTTCAAGTGTTTATCTTATACCTTGGAAATGCCGTTTAAAGACAATGCAGACTTACCTGACGAAGATTTCGGCTGGTCAGTAGCCCGTTGTCAGCGTTTAGGAGAAGATGTTTTAACCGCAATATTGGCAGTCTCACCAAAATTGCGTTAAAACTAGAGTTGGATCACAAAATAATAACAACAAAAGGGGGTCTTCCTTGGAAGCGCTCAACAATTTTTTGCTTTGGATTGACGGGTTTTTAGGCTCTGCAGCCTATTTCCCGTTTCTTTTGCTCGGTGTGGGATTATTTTTCTCACTGTATCTTGGTTTTCCTCAGGTACGCTATTTCAGACATGCCTGGAGAGTACTGGCCGGCAAATTCGATAAAAAAGACTCACAAGGTGATACCAGTCACTTCCAGGCCTTATCGACCGCGTTATCAGGTACTGTAGGTACCGGTAATATTGGTGGTGTTGCACTTGCGATATTCCTGGGTGGCCCGGCGGCTATTTTCTGGATGTGGATGACGGCATTCCTTGGTATGACCACGAAGTTTGTCGAAGTGACCTTGTCACATAAATACCGTGTAAAAACCGAAGATGGCACTATGGCTGGCGGACCAATGTACTACATGGATCGCCGCCTTAATATGAAATGGTTAGCGGTTATCTTTGCCATTGCGACTATTGTTAGTTCCTTTGGCACCGGAAATATGCCGCAAATTAATAACATTGCGCAGTCAATGGAACAGACTTTCTCAATTGATCCGGTCTGGACAGGGGCTATCCTCTCTATTTTACTGGCAATGGTCATTATTGGTGGCATCAAGCGAATAGCAGCGGTTACCTCGAAAATTGTTCCTATTATGGGAATTGTTTATGTCATTGGTTCTTTGAGCGTTATTTTCTTCAATATCGATAATATAGGCTCATCTTTCGTTTCTATTTTCACTGACGCTTTCACCGGTTCAGCGGCGGCAGGCGGCTTCCTTGGCGCCAGCTTCGCCTATGCGTTTAACCGTGGTGTAAACCGTGGCTTATTCTCGAACGAAGCGGGCCAGGGTTCTGCTCCAATTGCACACGCATCAGCTAAAGCCAAAGATCCTGTTGCTGAAGGTTTGGTTTCAATTCTTGAGCCTTTCCTGGATACCATCCTAATCTGTACCTTAACCGGTCTGGTTATTCTGTCTTCCGGAGTTTGGACTGAGAAGTTTGAAAATAACTTTGCCAGAAGCGATCTGGACTTCGTTGTTGGTGAGTACAATGACGTTGACAAAGAAGATCGCCAGGAGCTTTACAGATACCTGAACGACTACGACGACACTGAAATCAAACGCTATTCGGGTACGCTGAATGTTGTTGATGGTAAGGCGCAGACTGATGGTGAAATCACTATTTTGCATGCGCGCTCGGTTGCTGAAGACGTGCGTTTCATTATTGCCGGAGAAGATGCTTACAATGGTCAGGTGAAAATTGAAAATGGCAACTTGATTAAAGAAGACATCGAAGTTGTCGGAAAATCACTAGTGCATTCCGCAGCTCTAACCTCACTGGCTTTTGCTAATGGGTATTTCGGAGACTATGGGCAGTACATTATTCCTATTACCTTATTGATGTTTGCCTTTTCAACGGCTATTGCCTGGTCTTATTACGGTGACAGGGCGGTTGTTTATCTGGTCGGCCAAAAGGGTGTTATGCCTTACCGTATACTTTATGTCGCAGGCTTTTTCTGGGCGTCATTTGCAGATACCACCTTAGTTTGGACAGCTTCTGCTGTCGCTATTGTCTTAATGACATTACCTAACTTACTAGGTATGATTTTGCTGCACCGGGAAATGAAATCAACGGTTAAGTCTTATTGGAAAGACTTTGGTGATGCCGACAAGAAAAAGTAATAGAATAAGCATCAATTAAAGCAAAACGGTCAACTTAAAGTTGGCCGTTTTATTTTTTATTCCCTCGCAATGCTTGAAATTGAGAGCAAAAGCCTTATATTGCAAGGACTACATAAGAGATAGGTAGTTTATGGCGTTAACACAATGTCCTTCGTGTAATAAGCGAATTTCAAGCAAAGTAAAAGAGTGCCCGCATTGCCAGTTTGTTCTGGCTGGTCAGTCTAAAGATGATATAGAGCGTGAAGCCATACGGATAAAGCAGGAAAAATCCGATAAGCTGGTTTCCCGTTCAATGCTCGCCTTACTGATATCGATAGCCGCTTTTACTTATTTATTCCTTCAGCAACCCATGCCAAAAACTTGGCAATACAGCGTTGCCGTTGGCTTAATGGTCGGGGGATTAGTTTGGTTTATAATCAACCGCGTGCAGCTTGTCTTTTTAAAAAAGAAAAAGCGGTAAACTATGCAATTCGACGATTTAATTAAAAGTATGAATCAGGACATTTACGAGCGTCTGGTTCAGGCGGTTGAAACCGGTAAATGGCCAGATGGTAATCGTTTAACTGATGAGCAACGTGAAAACTCCATTCAATTGGTTATGGCTTATCAGGCTAGATATGCCAGCACAGAGGAAGCTTTTACTATTGGTGCTAACGGCGAAATAATTACGAAAACCAAACGGCAATTAAAAGAGGAGTTCAAAACTGACTCTGGCGAACAAATTGCTCGTTTCAAACTCGACCAACAAGAAGGCGAATTATGAGCTCTCAGCTGTATTCTGACTTATTAGCCCAAAGCCGGGCCTTAACAGAAGGTGAGCCCGATTTAATTGCAAATCTTGCGAATATCTCTGCGCTACTCTATGAGCACATTGAAGACATTAACTGGCTAGGTTTCTACCTTACCCGTTCCGATAACGAGTTGGTGTTAGGTCCTTTTCAGGGCCGCGTCGCTTGTGTTCGTATTCCTTTTGGCAAGGGCGTTTGCGGCGTTGCTGCAGAAACCCAAACCTGCCAGAGAGTTGAAGATGTTCACCAATTTGCCGGGCATATAGCTTGTGACTCAGCATCAAACAGTGAAGTTGTTGCACCTATAGTCGTTAATGGTAAAACCGTTGCGGTACTGGATGTCGATAGCCCGTCGGTGGGGCGCTTTAGTGAAGAAGACGCAAAAGCCATTCAGGCTATTGCTGACTACTGCCAAACTCTGAATTGGCAAGGGTTGCAGTCATAATATGTTTGTTGAATTCGATATTCACAGTTATTTAGTAACCAAACAAGATGTTATTTTCTTTGAAGAGCATGAAGAAGAAGCCGCTGATAAAATAAATGAAATGCTGCATCTTATTAATGCATTACGAGAGGATGACGATACAACAGAGCAGCTTGAAGAAATGGTTCGCCGTACTTTGTACGACTGGATTGAAGAGCCTGCATTGCTAGATTTGTCATTTGATGAAATGGACGACTATGTTCGAAACTTAATGAAAGTTGTCCGCGAACAGGAAGAAGAATGGAATGAGTGAACCTGAAAAGCTGACGAAAAGTAAAGATGTCATTGCCTATTTAGCCGAACAGTTTCCAGACTGTTTTACTATTAAAGGCGATGCCAAACCTTTAAAAATTGGTATTTTTGAGGATTTGGCGAAACGCCTTGAGGACGATGACAAAGTAAGTAAAACACGTTTAAGAACGGCTCTGCGCCATTACACCAATAGCTGGCGGTATCTATACAGCGTTAAAACGGGTGCTCAGCGAGTGAATTTAGACGGCGAGCAGGTAGAAGCTGTTACAGAAGAACATCAGCAGCATGCACAAGAGACTTTAAAAGAATCTAAAGCTAAAGTTGCAGAGAAAAACAAAGCAACCAACAAGGCTGCCGCTAAAAAAGCTCCGGCTAAAGATAAACCTGAAAATACAGCAAAAGCTAAACCGAAAACCGCAAAAAAACCGGCCAAACCAAAAGTTAAATTGGCTGATGTGGAACTCAACAAGCTTTCTGTTGGTCAACAGGTTCAGGTAAAAGCGGGGAACACCCCCATGTCAGCAACAGTTTTAGAGCTGGACAAGGACGACGTTCAAGTTCAGTTGCAAAACGGTTTAATTATGAAAGTAAAAGCAGATAAGATTTTTCTGCGCGCTTAGGAGTAGTCAATGAAACACTGGGCTGTAAAGAAATGTGCATTGGCACTGATGTGTGTTGTTCCTGTTGCGGTTGCCATACCGCCAGAGCACAAGATCAGTGAATTACCAGAGTTAGAGCAGGAAGCTCAGCATGATACAGCCAGTGAGCGTATTGCGTCCTATTTTACCCGTTATCATTTCAGTAGTTTGACGCTGGATAACGAGTTATCTGAGCAAATTCATGAGCGCTACTTTGACTTGCTGGATTACAGCAAAATGTTTCTTCTGAAAGAGGATATAGAAGCCGCCCAGGAGTATCGTCATTTGTTTGATGACATGCTGAAACGGGGGGAGCTTGATGTTGCTTACGACATTTATCAGAAAAGTCTTGAGCGACGTTTTCAGCGTTACGAGTATGCGCTTTCTATATTGGATGAAGACAAGCCCATGGATTTTTCGGTTGAGGGTGACAAGTACTACTACGATCGTGAAGATGCTGATTGGGCGGAGTCCAAAGAAGAGTTGGACGAGCTTTGGCAAAACCGTGTTAAATACGATGCGCTTAATTTGAAACTGGCCGGTAAAGAGTGGCCAGAGATAGTTGAGACACTCGGCAAGCGTTATAACAGTGCATTAAATCGACTGACAAAATCGAAAAGCGAAGATGTTTTTCAAACCGTTATGAACGCGTTTGCCCGTTCAGTTGAGCCGCATACAAGTTACCTATCGCCTTCCAACTCAGAGCGATTTCAGCAAAATATGAATCTCGAACTGGAAGGAATTGGCGCAGTACTTCAGTCAGAATACGATTACACAATAATTCGCAGTTTAGTCCCAGGCGGTCCTGCGGATAAAACCGATGAGCTTTCTCCAGAAGATAAGATCATAGCTGTAGGCCAAGGCTCCGGCGAGGATGAAGAGGAGTTTGTTGACATCATTGGCATGCGTCTGGACGATGTCGTTGAGTTAATTAAAGGACCCAAAGGAACAACCGTCCGTTTGCAGGTTTTAAAAGCCAGCCAAGGTGCCGGCGGCACTCCAAGTGAAGTTGAAATTGTCCGCGACAAGGTCAAACTGGAGGATCGTGCAGCAAAAGCCGAAGTCAAAGAGTTCGAAGAGGGGCCTTATAAAGGGCGTCGTCTTGGTGTTATCGAAATTCCTGGGTTCTACAATAACCTAACAGCTGATGTCAAAAAGCTGATTGAGGATTTAGAAAGCCAGAAAGTAGAAGGCTTAGTGATTGATTTGCGCGGTAATGGTGGCGGTGCTTTAACCGAAGCTATTGGTTTGAGCGGACTATTTATTGATAAAGGCCCAGTAGTTCAGGTGAGTGACGGGCGCGGGCGTGTCGATGTCAGTGAAGACAAAGACGGTAAAACCTACTATGACGGGCCATTGTTCGTTATGGTTGACCGTTACAGTGCTTCAGCGTCTGAAATTTTTGCCGCGGCCATGCAGGATTATGAACGTGCCTTAATAATAGGTGAAAATACCTTTGGGAAAGGTACTGTGCAACAACATCGAGGACTTGCCCGGCGCTTCGATTTCTACGATAAGCCACTAGGCAGCGTTCAATATACCATTGCGAAATTCTACCGCATAGATGGTGGCAGTACACAGTTAAGAGGTGTTCAGCCAGACGTTGTTTTCCCTTCGTTTGTTGAAGCTTCAGACTGGGGTGAAAGCAAAGAAGACAACGCGTTACCCTGGGATAAAATAGATAAGGCGAGTTATAGTCCCGTTGGTGAAATTAACAGTGCTGAAGTAAAAGATTTGCAACAGCAGTTAAATCAGAGAATTGAAGATGACCCAGAATTTTCTTACATATTTGAAGAAATAGAACGTTATAGAGAAGAGAAAGATAAAACATGGGTCAGCTTGGTGTTAACTGAGCGTGAAAAGAAACAAGAGCAGCAAAAAGCTAAGCAACTTGAGCGAGTTAACGAACGCCTGAAACGTGCGGGAAAAGAGCCAATCGAGAACGTTGAAGACGCTCCCGATGAATTTACCGAGGTAGATCCCTTCCTCGATCAAGCCGCTTTGGTTGCATTTGATTTCATTGATAAAAATCAACTTGCCTCGAATTAAATTGACCTTTTAAAAATACCGCCTTTACGGCGGTATTTTTTTGTGCGCTTGTCATAGACCCCAGTTTTGTGGTCATATAGCGCGTTACTGAACACAAACGATTAATAATAATGACAACAAATAATCAGGCGATATCAAGCCGATGGTCAAGTCGGTTAAGTTTTATACTGGCCTCTTCAGCAGCAGCTGTTGGTTTAGGCAATATTTGGAAGTTTCCCTACGTGATGGGCGAGAACGGAGGCGGTGCCTTTGTTCTGGTGTACCTGCTTTGTATTTTAGCCATTGGCATTCCAATTATGATGGCCGAGGTGATTATTGGTCGCCGTGGCCGACACTCACCAGGCTATGCAGCCAAATCGGTCGCATTAGAGTCGGGTAAGCATCCCGCATGGCAAGTTGCAGGTTGGCTGGGAATGTTGACCGGTTATCTGGTGTTAAGTTTCTATGCGGTTATAGCCGGCTGGGCGCTGGCTTATGTCTTTAAAGCCGCGCAAGGAGTGTTTACCAAAGCTTCTGCCGAGGACATAGGTAAAACTTTTGACGCACTGCAGGCGTCGCCCGGAGAATTGATGATCTGGCACAGCTTGGTTGTTATCGCTACCATTCTAGTGGTTGGCAACGGGGTTAAAAATGGTCTGGAAAGGTCAGTACGCTTCTTACTTCCCTGCATGATTGTGTTGCTGGTTTGCATTGCTGTTTATTCTGGCAGCATCGGTGATTTTTCCTCGGCTGTTAGCTTTATGTTTGAACCTGATTTCAGCAAGTTGACAGTTAACGGCGTAATGGTCGCGCTAGGCCACTCTTTTTTCACTTTGGGGCTAGCTTCTGGCGTTGTGATTATGTACGGCGCTTACTTACCGCGAGAAACCTCTATAGTACAAACCAGTGTATGGATTGCTGTTATTGATACCTTTGTCGCGCTGTTAGCGGGGCTGGCAATATTTCCTCTGGTGTTCGGTTATGGTTTAACGCCAAGTGAAGGCCCGGGTCTTATCTTTACTACCTTGCCTTTAGCTTTCAGTGAAATGCCTGCCGGAGGCTTTGTTGGAACCGTATTCTTCATTATGCTGGTTATTGCGGCGTTTACTTCCGCTATCGCCATGATTGAATCATCGGTTGCCTTTGTTTCAGAAAAATTTTCCTTAAGCCGTTGGCCGGCAACCTTAGTTTCTGGCGGAGTGCTATGGCTTCTGGGACAGTTGACTATCCATTCGTTTGCCGGCTCCGGCTGGGCTCAGTTAGACTCCGAGTGGTTAGGTAAGCCAATTGAATCACTCTTTGATATTATTGACGTTTTAACGTCGAGCTTACTGCTCCCGCTAGGCGGCCTTCTGCTCGCGCTATTAGCGGGCTGGGTAATGCGTTCGGAGTTCACGAAAGACGAACTGGATACAAAAAAGGGCATTTTCGATGTCTGGCTACTGTGCGTTAAATATATTTCTCCAGTCGCTATCATTATTATTTTTTTACAGCTGATCGGCTTTATAAAACTTTAGGTTGAATAATTAATGAGTCATAAAACAAAAGCACCCAGTTTATTACAGGCGCTGATTCCTTTACTTGCGCTAATCGGAATGTTGTCCTCGTCGGTTTATTTATTTGGCGAAGACTCTTCTTATGGACCCAATCAGATAGCCTTGTTAGTGGCGGCCGGTATTGCTGTCATCATAGGTTTTAAAAACGGCTTTAGCTGGCAACAAATAGAAGAGGGCATAACCGAGGGGATTTCTGTAGCCCTGGGCGCAATGTTAATCATTCTTGCTGTCGGTTCGTTAATTGGTACCTGGTTGTTGTCAGGTACCGTTCCAACATTAATTTACTTTGGTCTGGAACTGCTAAACCCAAGCTTATTCTATGCGGCAAGTTGTATTATTTGTGGTGTAGTAGCGCTATCTATCGGAAGTTCCTGGACAACCGCAGCGACCATTGGTGTAGCATTAATGGGAGTAGCTTCCGGTATGGGCTTAGAGCCAGGTATCGCTGCTGGTGCAATAGTTTCGGGAGCGTACTTTGGTGATAAAATGTCACCTTTGTCTGATACCACCAACTTGGCACCAGCCGTCGCAGGAACAGAACTGTTCGCTCACATCCGTTATATGGGGTATACCGCAGGACCTGCTTTTGCTATCTCGATAGCCTTGTTCTTAATTCTTGGTCTTAACACCGATACCAACGTTAGTTTACAGCGTCTGGAACTGATGCAGGAGCAATTAAGCGCAACCTTTAACGTTGGCTGGGAAATGCTGGTTCCTCTGGCGGTGTTGCTATACTTGGCAGCAACCCGCAAACCAGCGCTACCCACGGTATTTTTCGGAGCTTTGCTCGGTGGTGTGTGGGCGCTAATTTTCCAACCTGAAATGGTTAGTCAAATAGCCGGAGAACAGGGCTGGGTTGCGGCCTTAAAAGTCGTTTGGTTAGCCTTATCAGATGGCGTATCGGTGAGTACAGGCAGTGCCAATCTTGATTCATTGTTAAGCGGCGGTGGCATGTCGTCAATGTTAAATACCGTATGGCTCATTTTAAGTGCCATGACCTTTGGCGCCATTATGGAAAAAGTTGGCCTGCTGGAACGCTTTATCCGCGGCATGCTGAAGTCAGCTAAGAGTGTCGGTTCGCTGGTTACCGGGACCATTTTTACCTGTTTTGGTGCGAACGTACTAACCGCAGACCAATATATGGCAATTGTATTGCCAGGGCGCATGTTCAAAGAAGAATATGAGCGTCGCAATCTGGATCCCAGAGTGCTTTCCCGTACTCTGGAAGATAGTGGTACCATCACATCGGCTCTTATTCCCTGGAATACATGCGGAGCTTATATGTTTTCAGTACTTGCCGTAAGTCCGTTCGAATATGGTATTTATGCGTTCTTTAATTACCTGACACCGCTAATTGCCATAATTCTCGCTTATACCGGCTGGACTATCTTGTATTTGAACCCAAAAGACAAAACGGCTGAAGCCTAATTAGAGCGAATAGCCGTACGCAAGAGAGCGACTTAAGAGAACTAAATACAGAAGGAAGCTATGACACAATTACCAAAGGCTAAATATCGTAAAGATTATCAGGAACCTGAATTCACAATAACGGATGTCGATTTAACTTTTAATCTTCATCCAACAGAAACTCGGGTAACGAGCGTCTTAAAAGTTGTACGGCAAGGCGATCATACAAAGCCTTTGGTACTCGACGGGGAACAACTCACCTTACTGAGCTTAAAAGTCGATGGTGAAGACGTTGCTGAGGATTCATATGAATGCAATGAGCACAGCCTTTCACTTAATACTTCGCTCAAGGCGTTTACCCTTGAAATTGAAAATAGCGTTAACCCGACGGCTAATGAGGCGCTTGAAGGCCTGTACCTGGCTGAAAACACCTTCTGTACGCAGTGCGAAGCAGAAGGCTTCCGACGCATCACTTATTACCCCGATCGGCCTGATGTTCTGGCAAAATTTACAACCACAATTATTGCCGATAAAGCAGAGTTTCCATACTTATTATCAAATGGTAACCGCATAAAGCAGCTGGATCTTGATAACGGAAAGCATATGGCAACCTGGCAGGACCCGTTTCCTAAGCCTTGCTATCTGTTTGCTCTTGTCGCGGGTAATTTCGATGTATTACGTGACGAATTTACTACCCGGGAAGGGCGTACCGTTGATTTAGAGCTTTTTGTCGATAAAGGCAACCTGGACAGAGCTGATCATGCCATGTTATCGCTTAAGAATGCGATGAAGTGGGACGAGGAGCGTTTCGACCTGGTCTACGATCTGGATATTTATATGATTGTAGCCGTCGACTTCTTCAATATGGGCGCCATGGAAAACAAAGGCCTGAACGTTTTCAATGCGAAGTACGTTTTGGCTAATCCCGCGACGGCAACCGATCAGGACTTTCTTAACGTTGAATCCGTTATTGGTCACGAATATTTCCACAACTGGACTGGCAACCGCGTGACGTGCCGCGACTGGTTTCAACTGAGCTTAAAGGAAGGGCTGACTGTTTTCCGCGATCAGGAGTTCAGTTCAGATCTCGGCTCCAGAGCCGTCAACCGCATTCAGGACGTCCGCGTTATTCGCAGCCACCAGTTCGCTGAAGATGCCGGACCCATGGCGCATCCGATTCGACCGGATAAAGTTGTTCAAATGAATAACTTTTATACGGTTACGGTCTATAACAAAGGCGCCGAAGTTATTCGGATGATCCACACCTTATTGGGAGAATCCGGTTTTCAGAAAGGTATGAAGCTTTATTTTGAGCGTCACGATGGTAAGGCTGTAACCTGTGAAGATTTCGTTCAGGCTATGGAAGATGCAAACGGCGAAGACTTCAGTCGATTCCGTCATTGGTACTCGCAGGCAGGAACGCCGGTTGTTACAGCGGAGCAGTCTTACGATAAAGACGCGAAACAACTGACCTTGGTGCTCAAACAGGAAACAGCGTCTACTCCCGGACAAGAGCAAAAGGCACCTTTCCATATTCCGGTTAAATGGTCAGCCTATAGCGAGCAGGGCGCAGAACTGTCATTAAGTGATAATAATTTATTGCACTTAAAAGAGAATGAATCGACTTTTACCTTTGATAATGTTGTGGAGAAACCCATTTTATCTTTATTCGATAATTTCTCTGCGCCAGTTAAAGTAAAACGCACCATAAGCGATGACGAATTGCGGGTACTGCTGGCTCATAGCAAAGATGACTTTAGTCGTTGGGATGCGGCACAGTCGTTGTTTACCCGAATGATAGAAAAGGGAATTAATGATGATTCCGCTATCGAATTATCAGCACAAACGATTGATGCATGCAGGAACTTGCTTCAGGCCAATACAGATCCGGCACTAAAAGCTCTGGCCTTAACACTGCCTTCAGCCTCAACGATTGCTGATAATTATGAAACCATTCCGGTAGAAGCAATTAATACCCAGTTGAAGTCACTAAAAACACAACTGGCAGTTGCGCTCGAGAATGATTTCAGCCAGCTTCTGAGTGCCTGTAAGTCAGAAAAAGCCTACCAGTTAGTGGGTGATGAAATAGCCAAACGGCAACTGAAACAGGTTTGTTTAAGCTACTTAGCCGAATTAGGCGACGCAGCGACCGATAAGTTGACAGAACAGTTTGACCAGGCCGATAACCTGACTGATCAACTGGGTGCAATGCAGGCCGGAGTGTGGGCTAATCATTCTGCAGCCGAGTCTTTACTTAATAAGTTTGAGCAGCAATGGCGTGGCGAAAAACTGGTAATGGACAAGTGGTTCAGCACTCAGGCTCTTGCTAATAACGAAGCTACGGTGGAGCGCGTTAAAGATTTAATGACGCACCCCGATTTCTCGTTAAAAAATCCAAACCGGGTGTATTCACTGCTTGCCGCGTTCACTCAGAATCAAGCTCAGTTTCATAAAGCTGACGGGGCAGGGTATGAACTGATAGGCTCAGTCATTCAACAACTGAATACCAGCAACCCTCAGGTTGCCTCAAGACTGCTCTCTGCTTTTGTCAGTTGGCGCCGGTATGATGAGAATCGCCAGAAATTAATGCGGAATCAGCTTGAGTCTTTACGTCAATTGCCAAACCTGGCCAGTGACTTATTTGAAAAAATAGAAAGTTGTCTAACTGAATAATTATTTAAAGGTATTAACCAACGGTGATCATTGAGTATGTTTTTAACCTGAGTATGAGCTATCAGGAGTTTTGCGATGTTTATTACAGCAAGGGTTATCAACAAATTGTAGTAACGACCGTTAACGGCACGCGGGTAGCACTACCCGCGGGGCGTTTAATTCCTTTTATCGATAACCAGGGCGTGCGTGGACGCTTCCTTTTACAAGTTGATGAGCAGCAAAAGTTCGTGGGATTAAAACGGCTGACTTAGAGTCCATTCATTTAAACTAAATAGTTATATTATTTTACTTGCCATATCTGGTCTAAACACCTGTTTTTAGCGCGAATAAGCGTTGAAACGCCAGCGTAAATGTTCGACAATAACATCAATCATATATTCTCTGGCCGTGGGCCGCATTTGGGCTTGCCTACGACGTTTCACCAACAACCTCAAGGACTCTGCAATTATGTCGTTGGTCGATAGTCAATCTCCGGTTTTACTGGAAAAAGTCGTTGAATTGATAAAAAAGAAAGTTCCCGCCTCTCAAGCGCACTTAGTAGCAGATTTTGCCAAGCGCTTATATCGCAATATTGCCAGTGATGATTTAACGAACCGCCACGATAGTGATATGTATGGTGCGGTTTTGGGTTTATGGCACAGCTTTAATGAGTATAAACCCGGTGATAAAGCACTGATAAAAGTATATAACCCTGAAGTCCCGACGGACGGCTGGGAGTCTCCTCATACCATTATTGAAATTATTCAAAATGATATGCCATTTATGGTCGACTCAGTGCGCATGGCGCTGGCTCGTCTGGGCATTACATCGCATTTATTACTGCATATGCCGTTGAGCCATAAACGGGACAAAAATAGCCAGGTTACTGAATTACAGAAACCGGGTACCCGTAGCGATGATAACTATGTCGACACGGTTTTTCTTATTGAAATAGACCGCCAAACCAGCAAGGAAGAGATAAAAACGTTAAAAAGTGAGCTGGTGTCGGTAATGGAAGAAATCAGTCTTGCTGTTGAAGACTGGCAGGCTATGCGTAAGCGTCTACAGACGGTTTCGGAGCAACTGGATCATGAATACTATCCGGGCTCAAAAAAAGAAAAGAAAGAAATTAAAGAGTTCTTACAATGGCTGGCCAATGATAACTTCACGTTAACCGGTTACCGTTCCTATGAGCTAACTCCGGTGAAAGGCGACTACGAACTCAAACAGGTTAAAGACTCCAGTCTGGGGTTAATGAAAAACTCCGTTAGTGAAAAAGGACGTTTGGTTTCCAGCTTACCGGAAGATGCGCGCGAAATAACGCACAACGAACGCCTGTTACTGTTGACCAAAACCAACTCGAAATCACGGGTTCATCGTCCAGCATACTCAGACTACATTGGTGTTAAACGCTTTAATGAAGACGGCGAAGTCATAGGTGAAGACCGCTTTATTGGTTTGTATTCGGCCAACTTCTATAACAACAGTGCACGTGATATCCCGTTGGTGAGTGAGAAAATATCCCGCGTATTAGACATGTCAGGCTTTGCTCCGCAGTCTCACGCGGCTAAAGCACTGTTGAATATTTTAGAGACTTATCCTCGTGACGAAATTGTGCAGGCAGAAGAAGATGACTTACTAACTGTCGGTCTGGGCGTGTTGCAAATGCAGGAGCGCGACATGACCCGCGCTTTTCTGCGCCGCGATATTTTCGGCCGCTTTATGTCGTGCATGGTTTATGTGCCAAAAGAGCGCTATAACACCTTGTTACGTCAACGAACTCAAAGTGTGTTGGCGCGTACATTGAAAACCGAATACGACGTCGACTTTACCACTTATTTTTCAGAGTCTTCGTTAGCAAGAACACATTATACCGTGCGTTTGAGCGAAGACCATCAGGATGTGAACGTGAAAGAATTAGAACAGAACTTAATTGAAGCGGCCCGCACGTGGGAAGACAACTTCGAACGTATTTTGCAGTCCACTTTCGGGGAAGCAAATGCTACCCGTTTAAACAAACGATACGCTACGGCATTTCCCCGTGCGTATAAAGAAGACGTTTTACCGTCGGTAGCAATTTCAGACATAAAACAACTGGAATCGTTAAATGACGAACATAAACTGGGTATGGTGTTATACCGTGCTCAGGAAGAAAAAGACGACAGTAAACATCTGCACTTGAAGCTGTTCCATAAAGACGAACCGATTCATCTGTCGGACGTACTGCCGATGCTCGAGAACTTCGGGTTACGGGTTATTGGCGAAAGCCCTTACCAGATTAAAACGGGCGACGGTGATGTGTACTGGGTTCTTGATTTCCACATGCTTCACACTGCAGGCTCGTTGAATCTGGAAGAGAGTCGTGAAACCTTCCAGGAAGCCTTTGCGTTAGTCTGGAACGGTAAATTAGAAGACGACGGCTTTAACCGCTTGGTACTAGGTGCCGGCATGAATGGCCGTCAGGCCACTATTTTGCGTATGTTTGCGAAATACATGCGTCAAATTGGCACCACATTCAGCCAAAGCTACATAGAGAGTACGTTCAGTAAGTATCCTCTGCTGGCCAAGCTGGTTGTGAAGATGTTTTACAGCAAGTTTGAACCGGGTACAAAAGGTGTTGAGAAAAAGCTTGAAGCACTTCATACCCGTATTAATACCGAGTTGGACAACGTTGCCAACCTTGACGATGACCGTATTATTCGTCGCTATGTCGAACTGATTGATGCAGCTTTGCGTACCAACTTCTTCCAGAAAGACGAGCAGGGCAACGACAAACCTTATATTTCAGTTAAGTTCTTGCCTGAGCTGGTACCGGAAATGCCGTTACCGTTACCTAAGTTTGAAATTTTTGTTTACTCGCCGAAAGTCGAAGGTGTGCATCTTCGTGGCGGTAAAGTAGCTCGTGGTGGCTTGCGCTGGTCAGACCGTCGTGAAGACTTCCGCACCGAAGTACTTGGTCTGGTAAAAGCTCAGCAAGTGAAGAACACCGTTATTGTACCTGTGGGTGCAAAAGGCGGCTTTATTTGTAAAGCTTTACCGGAAGACAGAGAAGGCATGATGGCCGAGGGTAAAGAGTGCTATAAAACCTTTATCCGTGCGTTACTGGACATTACCGATAACATCGTTGAAGGAGAAATTGTTCCTCCGAAAAGTGTTGTTCGCCGTGACGAAGACGACCCATACCTGGTTGTTGCCGCAGATAAAGGTACTGCAACTTTCTCTGATATCGCTAACGGTATTTCAGCTGAATATAACTTCTGGTTGGGTGATGCCTTTGCATCAGGCGGCTCAGTTGGCTATGACCACAAGAAAATGGGTATTACCGCTCGTGGTGCCTGGGAATCAGTTAAACGCCATTTCCGCGAAATGGGTATCGATTGCCAAACCACAGACTTTACCTGTGTTGCCATTGGTGACATGGGTGGCGATGTATTTGGTAACGGCATGTTGCTGTCCAAGCATACGCGCTTACAAGCGGCATTTAACCACTTGCACATCTTTATTGATCCGGAGCCAGACGCTGCGAAATCCTGGGAAGAGCGTGACCGTTTATTCAAAATGCCGCGTTCAAGCTGGGATGATTACAACCGCGAATTGATTTCAAAAGGTGGTGGCATCTTCAACAGAAGTGCTAAAGCGATTGAGCTAACGCCTGAAATTAAGAAAATGCTGGGTACCCAGAAAAAATCAATGACACCGAATGATTTGATCAAAGCCTGCTTAACGATGGAAGTTGATCTTATCTGGAATGGTGGTATCGGTACTTACGTTAAAGGCAAAGCCGAAACCGACAGCGATGTTGGTGACCGCGCTAACGATGCGTTGCGCGTTAACGGTCGCGAGCTGAACGCGAAAATTATCGGTGAGGGCGGCAACTTAGGCTTTACCCAGTTAGGCCGTATTGAATTTGCACAAAACGGTGGACGAGTTAATACCGACTTTGTCGATAACGTGGGTGGCGTGGACTGCTCAGATAACGAAGTTAATATTAAAATCTTACTTAACGGTTTAGTTAACAGTGGCGATCTGACGAAGAAGCAACGCGATAAACTGCTTTACGATATGACCGACGATGTCGCGAAAATTGTTCTTGATGACTGTAACAGACAAACACAGTCAATTTCGGTAACAGCATTGCGTGGCACCGATCAAGTTAAAGAATACACGCGGTTTATTCATCACCTTGAGCGCGAGCATTCGTTGAATCGTCAGCTTGAGTTTTTACCTGATGATGATGAGTTAGTTGAGCGTCAAGCAACGAACCAGGGCTTAACACGTCCGGAGCTGTCTATTATTACGGCTTACGGAAAAATGGTTCTTAAAGAGCAGTTGATAACGGATGAAATCACAGAAGATCCGTACCACATGCGTGAACTTTTTGACTCCTTCCCGGAGGCTTTACGTGAGCGTTTTGCTGACAGCATGGTATCTCATCCGCTGAAAGGTCAGATTATTGCCACTAAGCTCGCCAATAATATCGTTAACGATATGGGACCAAACTTTGTTTTCCGCAAGCAGGAGGCAACCGGCTCGACAGTTGCTGAAATAGCTTCTGCTTATGTCGTTGCCCGCGAGTGTTTTAAAGTTGAAGAGCTGTGGGAACAAATTGAGGCACTGAATAATAAAGTGCCTGCCGAAGTTCAGAATGAAGTTTTATTCCAGCTTCGTCGTATGGTTCGCCGCGCAACTCGTTGGTTCTTGCGTCATCGTAATCCAGCTCTGAGTGGCATTCAGGAGCACTTAGATTTCTACATGGGTGCATTTGACGACTTACGCGAGAACAGCCTCAAGTATATGGTTGAAGACGAAGCTAAACTCATTCAAGAAACGATTGAGAAGTATAAAGAGCATGGCTTCCCTGCCAAGTTGGCAAAACAAATTGCGAGCCTGAGCACAGTATTTTCTGCCATGGATCTTGCTGAAGTTGCCAATGAAACAGGACAGTCGTTCAAGACGGTTGGTACGCTTTACTTCCGCCTGGGTGCGGAAATAAACTTACATTGGTTCTTAATACAAATTAATAACCAACCTGTGGCGAACCACTGGCAAGCCCTGGCAAGAGCGGCATTCCGTGAAGAGCTCGATTGGCAGCAACGTTCGTTAACTCAAGTTGTACTACGTTCAACACCAGACGTAAGCGACCCGGAAAAGATGATCAGCGAGTGGATAGAGCAAAACGAAGTGTTGTTATCTCGTTGGCAGCAAATGCTGTCAGACTTCCGTACAACGAAGAGCCACGAGTTTGCTAAATTCTCGGTCGCTTTGCGCGAGCTTATGCTGTTGAGCCACAACTGTGCACCTAAAGTGATCAGTTAATGTACAACCTTATAAAGCCATTGTTGTTCCGCCAGGATCCCGAGAAAACGCACGAGTTAATGCTCGGGATCCTGAGTAAATGGCATCGCACACCGTTGTCGCTGTTCTGGAAGCAAAACGTAGCCAGCAAACCGGTTCGGGTTATGGGAATTGATTTCCCTAACCCAGTCGGTCTAGCGGCTGGTCTTGATAAAAACGCCGAGTGTATAGACGCATTTTCTCAAATGGGTTTTGGTTTTATCGAAGTTGGTACAGTGACACCTGTAGCTCAGCCGGGTAATGATAAACCTCGTTTATTCCGCTTGACCGAAGACGAAGCAATTATTAACCGCATGGGTTTCAACAACGATGGGGTTGATGAGCTTGTTAAGAATGTCAAAGCGTCTTCTTATAAAGGCGTGTTAGGCATTAATATCGGTAAAAACAAAAACACGCCGGAAGAGCAGGCCATTGATGACTACCTTGCGTGTCTGAATAAGGTTTATCCTTACGCAGACTATGTCACGATTAACATTTCATCTCCTAATACTCCGGGTTTAAGAAACCTTCAGCACGGCTCCAGTCTTGATGGCTTATTGTCCAGCCTTAAAACGGCTCAGCTGACTTTGGCAAAAGAGTATGAGCGCTACGTGCCGCTGGTGGTTAAAATAGCTCCGGATCTTGAAGATCATGAAGTGGAAGTTATGGCGCAGTCACTATTAAAGAATGAAATGGATGGCGTAATAGCAACCAACACAACTTTGTCGCGTGACGGACTGCAAAGCAGTCAGGCCGGCGAAGCAGGGGGCTTAAGCGGTAAACCACTTCAGGATAAAAGTACTCGAGTGATAGAGCTGTTATGTAAAACTTTGCAAAGAAAAATACCGGTTATAGGCGTTGGTGGCATTGATTCAGTTGAGTCAGCAGAGGCCAAACTCAAGGCTGGAGCGAGCCTGGTGCAAGTTTACACAGGGTTTATCTATCAAGGGCCTGGGCTAATTCGCTCAATTGTTAGTCACTTGTAATGGTTAAGTGACTTTAGTATCTTATCGCAAAGCTTAAATTCTTCTAATAATAAAGGCTAACATCGTGGAATCGGAATCCCATTGGTTATGGTTATTCAATACAGAAAGCGGCAAGCTTAGCGTTAAGCTAAGTGATACCGACGTATTTGATACGCCTTACAAACCGAGTCAGCTAGTCAATATTCACTTTAATGAACAAATGATGGATATTGAAGACGCGACAACTTTCCAAATCGTTAGTGAAACATTAGAGGCTTACCCTGCAGATAAAATGCCTTGTGCACCGCAAAACGCAGCTCTTAATGCAACTGCCTGGTGTCGCTTTGGTCGTCCTCAAATGCCACAGAGTTGGCATTTTCAAAAATCTGATATTAGCGAATGGCCGTTAGAGCGGCGTTTATGCGAATTGAACTCAGGTTTTGATCAGGGGCTGTTCTTAATTCTTGATACCGATGATGAATTTGCGACTTGCTTACTATTAAGTGAGGGCATGCAGCTTTCTGCGATTAAATCGCTGCGTCAGTACCATGTCATTAAAGTCACCTTAAACCGCTTGTTACCGGCAACCGTCGATTTAGCTTTGTCAGCTCAGTCTAACTGGGGACAACAGTTGGCGTAGTGGCTTTAAATATAAAGCTTGCGTCTTAAGTCTATTTTCAGGCTTACTTGGGAATTTATTCAAAGAAAGAGTATTTAGCAGGAAGGCATTACTGAATTCTAATTCCGGACGTTGGTTGCGGGGGCAGGATTTGAACCTACGACCTTCGGGTTATGAGCCCGACGAGCTACCAGACTGCTCCACCCCGCGTCCGATTGAGAGCGCATAGTATAGTCATAATTCGTGCCGCGCAAGCTTTATTTAAACCAACTGCATAGTATTTATACAAATACGGTTTAACTGCTGTTTTATTAGTCATTCTCTATGTAATTCCCTTATTTCAGCTGGAATTACAGACAGCCACTGAGCTCTCCGTTATAATTGTCCCCTTAATTTTTTAGGCGAAGTTTCTATGTATCGTTTTTTTATTGCGTGCTCCAAAGGCCTTGAAGGGCTTTTGTTTGATGAGTTGCAAGAGTTCAATTTAAGTCACGTTAAGCAAACCCTTGCGGGCTGCTATATCGAGGCTGATTTGCAGCAAGCGTATACCGTGGCTATGTGGTCCAGGTTAGCAAGCCGTATGCTATTACAACTGGGTGAAAAGGAAGTTTCCAGCCTGGATGAGATTAAACTGGCATTGACTCAATTCTCGTGGAGCAAGGTTTTCGATGCGAACAGAACCTTTGTAGTTGATTTCTCTGGCGGTAACGACGACATTCGCCACACTCAGTTTGGCGCACAGTTAGTAAAAGACTGTATTGTCGATAACTTTCGTAATAGCGGATTTGAACGCCCCAGTATCGATAAGCAGGACCCGGACATTCGTATTGCCGTGCGAGTACATAAAGACAAGCTCACCTGGTCTTTAGACTTTACCGGTGACGGCATGCACAAAAGGGGATATCGCCTGCAGCAGGGTGAAGCACCGCTGCGGGAAACCTTAGCTGCCGCTATATTAGTCCGCGCCGGCATCAAAAACGAATTGGAAAAAGACGAGCCCGTTATTTTTGACCCCTTTTGTGGCTCGGGTACCTTAGTCATTGAAGCCGCCATGATGGCAATGGACCACGCACCAGGTTTGAGCCGCGCGCATTGGGGCTTCTTGTTTTGGCATGAACATTCGCCGCAACTGTGGCACGACGTGCTAGAGCAGGCTGAGCAGCGCTTTAAAGAAGGTAAGAAGAACTTTAAAGGCCATTTAAAAGGCTCTGACAACAACCCTCATTTGGTCGCTAAAGCTAAAGATAACGCCAAGCGTGTGCTATTGCATGAAGTGATAGAGTTTGAAGTTGCGGATGCAACAAACTGTGAAGCACCGGCAGAAAGTGGCCTGTTAGTCTGTAATCCTCCCTACGGTGAACGTCTGGGTGAGGCCGTTGAAACCTTACTGTTGTACCGCCGTTTTGGCCGTCAACTAAAAGACACTTTCCAGAATTGGCATATAGCGGTACTGGCAGGAGACGAACAGTTACTTAAACGTCTGAAACTGCGCAGCCATAAGAAATACCCGCTATTAAACGGTGCAATTCCGGTTAATTTGGCTCTTTACGACTTAACTAAAGAGCAACCTGACTTCGCAGAGAGTCAAGCTGACGACCTGGTTAATCGGGTTAAGAAGAACCATGCAAAATTAAGCAAGTGGGCTAACAAGGAAGGACTGGATTGCTGGCGTGTTTATGATGCCGACATTCCTGAGTACAACGCCGCTATCGATATTTATCAGGATTACGTGGTTGTACAGGAATACGCAGCTCCAAAAGACATTCCGGAAGGCGTTGCCAATGACCGTTTGTGGTTCATGCTCGAGTCTTTGAGTTCAGCCTTGCCGGTGTCAGAAGATAAAATCATTTTGAAACGCCGCCAACGGCAAAGCGGTAAGCAGCAGTACGAAAGACAATCGCAGGACAGCACGGTGTTAACGGTTAATGAATACGGCGCCAAGTTTGAGGTGAATTTAACTGATTACCTTGATACCGGCTTATTTATGGACCACAGACTGGTGCGTAAAGAGCTACTGGATAAATGCGAAGAATTGGATGTGCTGAATTTATTTGCCTATACCTGCACAGCCTCTGTTCAGGCTGCCAGAGCCGGAGCCGCACGAGTTGTTTCTGTTGATATGTCGAAAACTTACCTGAAGTGGGGCGAGCGTAACTTTGCCTTAAACCGCTTACGAGGCGACTACCAGTTTATTCAGGCTGACTGCTTTATCTGGATGCGGGAACAACGTGGCAAGCAACTGTTTGACGTTATTTTCCTTGATCCGCCCACCTTTAGTAACTCAAAACGGATGAGCGGAACCTTAGACATACAGCGTGACCACGTTGGTTTGATAAAAACCGCCACGGGAATGTTGAAAGAGGATGGCGTGATTCTATTCTCTAACAATAGAAAGAAATTCCGCATCGACACCGAAGGCCTGGATAAAGCCGGTCTTGAGGTAAATGATCAGACCCAGGCCTCAATACCCGAGGACTTCAAACGCCATAAAGGTATTCATCATTATTATATTATTTCACGGGCTTAATTAATGTCTGCGTTTTATTTGCTTACGAAACCAAACTGTCCGCTTTGTACTCAGGCTATTCAGTTACTGCATTCGCTCGACCTGGAAGAGCCGGTTGAACTTGGAGTAGTCGACATTGCCGAACAGCAGGAGCTGCAAGAAGAGTATGGCTGGTTAGTACCAGTATTTATTCGGGGAAAAGACGACGCAGAGTTGCGTTGGCCTTTCGATGCTAATCAATTGCTGGAGTTTGTAGAGCAATGAGTTTATTACGTGTACAGGATGCACACCTGGCCTTTGGCGCTGATGCCATTTTAGACGGTGTTGATTTTACCATTGAAGCCGGTGAACGAGTTTGTTTGGTTGGCCGTAACGGCGCCGGTAAATCCACTTTCTTAAAAGCGATAGATAACGAAGTGGTCTTAGATTCAGGCCAAATACAGTGGGTGGGCGATACCAAAGTGACCCGTTTGCCGCAGGATCCGCCTAAACAGTCGGAACAGCGAGTGTTTGACTACGTAGCTGAAGCGCTGGCTGAATCGGGCAAAGCACTGGCTCGTTACCATGAATTGTCTGCCAGTCTTACTGACTCCCCCAGCAGCGCAACGCTTGACGAAATGGACAAACTGCAGAATCAACTGGATGCTATTAACGGCTGGCAAGTCAATACACGCATTGAACAGGTTTTGACTCAGCTGCAATTACCCGCAGATGAAACCATGGCCGCACTTTCCGGCGGTTGGTTGCGTCGCGTGGCGCTAGCTCGGGCGTTGGTTGTTGATCCGGACATCTTACTGCTGGATGAGCCGACCAACCACTTGGATATTGAAATGGTGCGTTGGCTGGAAGAGCAAATCGTTAACTTCTCCGGGGCTGTGTTATTTATCAGTCACGACCGGGCGTTTATCCGCCGTTTGGCTACACGAATTATCGATTTAGACCGCGGACATTTAACCAGTTACCCGGGCAGCTACGATACCTACCTGCAGAAAAAACAGGAAGCACTGGAAGTTGAAGCAAACCACAACGCTGAGTTTGATAAAAAGCTGGCAGCTGAAGAGACCTGGATACGCCAGGGCGTTAAGGCTCGCCGTACTCGTAACGAAGGGCGGGTACGTGCACTTCAGGATCTGCGGAAGCAACGTCAGCAAAGACGCGAACTTCAGGGTAAGGCAAATCTGGCAGTGAACGAATCCTCACGTTCCGGTAAAAAGGTCTTTGAAGGCGAAAATATGGCTTTGCGTTTTGGCGACAAGCCTATTATTAATGACCTGGATCTTTTGTTGATGCGCGGCGACAAAGTGGCGTTTGTCGGGCCTAATGGTTGTGGTAAAAGTACGCTGATTAAAGTTATTTTAGGCATGCAGGAAGTGGACAGCGGTAAAGTTCAGCTAGGCACTAATCTGGAAGTCGCTTACTTTGATCAACACCGGGCGCAGCTTGACCCTGAACAAACCGTTATGGACAACGTTGGTGACGGCAAGCAGGACATAGAGTTTCAGGGCCGCAGCCGACATATTTTAAGTTACCTGCAGGATTTTCTCTTTTCACCGAAACAGTCACGAACCCCTGTTCGGGCGCTTTCCGGTGGAGAAAGGAACCGGGCGTTGTTAGCGAAAATACTGCTGAAACCCAGTAATATTCTAGTACTCGATGAGCCGACTAACGACCTGGATATTGAAACCTTAGAACTGCTCGAGCAAATTGTTGCGAATTATCAGGGTACGGTTCTGCTGGTCAGTCACGACAGGGAATTTGTAGACAACACAGCAACCAGCGTGCTGTATTTTGAAGGTGAGGGCGTTATTACTGAAATTATTGGTGGTTTTACCGAACTAAACCACTATTTAGCGGCAAAAGCTGAAAATTCATTTCATAGCAACGGAACCAAAGCGGCAGCTAAAGAGTCTGACAGCAACAAAAGTTCGCAAAGTAAGGGAAAAACCGCAGACAAAGGTTCAGACAAGCCGCGGAAGAAGTTATCCTATAAATTGCAACGCGAATTAGAGCAGTTACCCAAAGTTATTGCAGAAAAAGAAGCAAAACTTGAAGAATTACAACAGTTAATGAATGAACCGGGGTTCTTCGAACAGCCATTAGAAAAAACCGAACCAGTCATGACTCAAATTGCCGAAATTGAAGGGCAGTTGATGCAGGATCTGGAGCGCTGGGAAGAACTGGAAAACTTATCAGAACAGAGTAGTTAGTTAATGAAATCATTTACGTTGAAGTCACTTACCGTAGCAATTGTTTCAACAGTCTCTTTTGCATCTGCAGCAGACACTTATAATATTGAAACAATTGAAACTTTGAATAATTATCGAAGCAGTATCCCGCAAAGTATTAACGCAAGTGGGCAAATTGTTGGTGTTGCACGTTTTCCCGAAAATGTCGAAATTGATTTTTCTAAAGTTCCTTCGCGACTACTCGCGCAGATAGGTTTTGATCCCGAAGAAGATGAAGAACTGACTATTGCTCAGTATCAGGCAATTGTAGAAAACCTGGGAAACTATGCAAATAGCAGCCTTCAGACTCAGCGTATTGGATTGAACCAGGCTTTTATTTATAACGGGACTAGCAGTGAAGTTAACGCGGTATCAGCAACTGCGGATCAACTCGCTAATAGCGTCGACAGCTTCTTATACTCTATCAATAATGCCAATACAGCGGTTGGTGTTACTAGTGCACCGTTTGAGCTTATTGAACATCAATATACCAATGCCGACGACGAAACTGAGACTGCAGAGTACTTCGTATCAGACTTTCTAAGTCGCGGAATGTGGTACAACAACGGCGAATCCAGTGTCGTTGAACCTCAAGCTCAGGATTACCTGGGGGGCGAAAGTGCCATTTTTGATATCAACGATAGTGGACTTGCTGCCGGTTATGAAAGCATTGGTTTAAGTCCTGCTGCGACGACTCGAATTGAAGAGAGCTGCGAAGACCCTGAAGTTGCCAGTGCATCACAGCCCCTGGAGGTTTGTGTATGGGGCATTTGGAGGGGCTTGCAAAATGCCGATGCGTCGAATATCGCGGCCTTTAATAATAGCCGTTATCGCTATAGTCGTCCGCGTTCAGGTTATAATGCGGGTCGTTCTATCTATGACATTCGCGGAAAGTTATGGCAGTTTGACGCCAGTGGTGAAGTCATTAGCCAAGTTGAATTACCAACTTTGGTAGAAAGAAGAAGTGACGATGAAAATGACTTTTCAAGCTACGCTTACGCCGTTAATAATAATGACATAGCGGTAGGGCAAAGCTGGACTTATCATCCTGATCGCGGTGCTATTCGCATGCCGGCAATTTTCCAGAATCAAGAGGCGCTGCCTGTAACTGAAGACCCGGTTTATTTGTGGGGCTCAGCAACAGACATCAACGACTCGAATATTGCTGTCGGACATTTAACCAAACGTCCCGCAGGAACGTTGCGAAGCTACGGCTTCTATTACGATGTTGATGCGAGTGAATTGACGATTCTTGACAGTTTCTTTAATGGCGCATCGACTGTCATCCGCAGTATCAATGATAACGGCGAAATGGTCGGTACAGCAGAGGTTGACCCTACATTGTCTCAGGTTCGTGCTCGTGCTGGTTTCTACTATGATATGAGTGCAGAAGCCCCACAAATTATCAACCTGAACAATACCATTAGCTGTGACAGTGAATACAATATTGTTGATGCCAATGATATTACCGAAAACGGTGAGATTATTGCTACAGCGCTCAAAACTGAAGAGTATACAGACGAAGAAGGGGAAACCCGGACCCGTGAAATTCTTGTCAATATAAAGCTCGATCCTATTGAAGGCGAACTTAATAACTGTACTGACAATGAAGAACCTGTAGAGCGTCAGGGCGCAGCTGTCGGGCTTGGCTCGCTACTTGGATTTGGCGCCTTAGGTTTGCTTATTACCGGAATAAGAAGAAGAACCTTCCTTAAGACCAAAAAATCATAATAGGTCTTAAAATAAAAAGTAGCACAGTTTCAATCCGTTAAAAAAAATCAATGGATACTGTGCTGCTTTTACAATTGAACTCTCACCAAATAAGTCTATCAATAGTAATGAGGCAGCAAAAATGTCTCAACTCTCTAAATAATAATCTGTGAATAACAGGCGAGGGATAGATTTATGAAAAGACAAAAGCGCGATCGCTTTGAAAGAGCACATACTCAAGGCTTTAAAGCTGGTTTGCATGGTCGCTCAAAAGACAACTGTCCTTATCAAACCCAGGATGATTTTCGTTCCCACTGGCTGGGAGGTTGGCGAGATGCAATGGAAGCCCGAAATACCGGCCTATTCCGCTGATTGTCAGAGACATTAAAGGTTAGACGAAACGCCGATAGCGAAAGCATCGGCGTTTTTTTAATTCAAAGAGGGGCTAAAAAGTAGAGGTGTCGGTAAACAAGCCAACTTTTAAGTCTTTGGCTGTGTAAATTTCGCGACCATCAACTTCGACACGACCATTTCCTACGCCCATAAATAATTTGCGCTTAATAACTCGTGTCATATCAATAAAGTAACTGACTTTTTTGTGTTCCGGCAGAATTTGCCCGGTGAATTTAACTTCACCAACACCTAGTGCACGCCCGCGCCCCGGGCCACCAGACCACGCCAGGTGAAAACCAAGCAACTGCCACATAGCATCAAGACCCAAACAGCCAGGCATTACCGGGTCACCTTTAAAGTGACAGTCAAAGAACCAAAGGTCAGGGTTAATATCGAGCTCGGCATGGATAAAACCTTTTCCGGCCGATCCACCGTCTTCGTTAATTTCAATGATGCGATCCATCATTAACATATTAGGTGCGGGCAACTTACTGTTACCAGGACCAAACATTTCCCCGCGACTGCAGGCAAGAAGTTCTTCACGAGTAAAGCTCGATTGATTCATAAATACCCTAATTAATTGTATAAAAAACTAAGCCGCAGTTTAGCGTACAACTGTACGCCAGACAAATCCGACAAGTGCTCTATTAACCAAAAAGGCGCTGCCAAAAACCACGTGGTTGATCATTATCAGAACTATCAAGCGTTCGCTCCCGAACCTTTTCGAAAAGCGTTTTAACTGACGTTTCTGTTAATAGCTCCAAAGCTTCTTCAACGTGCTCAACCGTATAAACGTGAAATTGTCCATTTTTAACGGCTTCTACAATCTCATCATTCAGATTTAATTGATGCTTATTTGACTGTGGAATGATCACGCCTTGCTCGCCATTAAGGCCCCGATGAGCACAAAGGGCGTAATAGCCTTCAATTTTTTCATTCACCGCACCAATTGACTGAACGTTACCAAATTGGTCAACGGCTCCGGTTATTGCAAGCGATTGTTTGACGGGCTGCTCCGCTAACGCCGAAATGAGGCAGCAAAGTTCGCCTAAAGAGGCGCTGTCACCATCTACCTCATAATACGATTGTTCAAATACCACTGTAGCTGATACCGATAGCGGCTCATGGCGGGCAAATTGATTCGCCAGATAAGCACTTAAAATCATAACTCCTTTGGTGTGAATATTGCCCGAAAGATCAGACTTACGTTCAATATCAATAATGTCGCCGTCACCATAGTGGATAGTTGCCGTAATACGGGAAGGCTCACCGAACTCACTGCCGCCCATAGTCACTACCGTCAGGCCATTTAGCTGGCCAACTGCAGAACCATGAGTGTCAATTCGAACCTGCTGCTCGAGTATGCTGCGGCGGCTCAGTTCAGCAAGATTACCTTCACGATCCCGTTGTTGCTGCAGCGCTAAATCGATTGCGGCCTTGTCTATCTTTGCGTGCTGATTCTGCAGCGCACAGTCGTTGGCTTCGCGAAGCAGCTGCAGTAATTGTATTGTGTTTAACGTGAGCTCTTGCTGATAATCCGTGTATCGGGCACAAACTCGTAGTAAGGCTGAGTAACCATCTGTACTTAACGGCAGCACATCGGCGAGTTGCCACACATACTGCAAGTAATTGAAGTAGGGCGCTACCGGCTCATTTTGAGTTGCATAATGGCCGTGAAAATCAGCCAAAAACGGGAAGAAGTTATCAAAGTCTTCGTCATACTCGCGCAGCTGTGCGTATTCGTTACGTGAACCCAATAAAATAATCTTAATATTAATGGGCACAGACTCGGGTCGATAAAAGAATGCCGCGCCGGAAGTCGGTGACTGACGCGGCCACTCAAATTCTCCACCTTCGATAACATCTTTCAGGCGTTTCCAGAGCGTGATGTTTTCAAGCAACTGAGCAACTTCAATAGCCAAAACGCCACCGTTCGCTTTATGCAAAAGGCCGGCCTCAATCAAATGCAGCTCTGAACTTACCGTTCCTTCAACCGATTGCACACCAATGTGACCAAAGAGCCGTTCCTCAGTAACACGGTCGCAATAGTAGTAAGGGGCAGGGTGCTGATGTCCCACTAAAACAGAGGCCAGGCTCTCGCCCTGAATGTCCTCGGCCTTTTTATCCCGTATTTGTTGCATGTAGTCACGCAGCTTGTGGGTATCAAACTGTTCAATAATGGTGTTGTAAGCTTCTTCGCGCTGATCTAGCGGACGCTGCAGAAAACCCCATATCGCTTTAATTGCAGCGTCGGCGGTTCCTGAAGGCAAGTTAACGCATAGAGGACGCAGAGGATCGGACGGATTCGCCAGATACAGCCAGTCATACCAATTAGTGAACTCCCAACGACTATCTGTAAAGTAGGCATCCAGGATGTCCCGTTTTAAAAGGCCACCAGGAAATAAAGCATAAATATTAGAGTATGTACCATGCTGACGTAACGCGTTTTTTAAGGCTGTAACAGCACGTTTTTGCCCAACTAAGGCATCTTCTTTAAGTTCCGCAGGCAGCTCTTTGAGCCACTCGCCGGTTTGTGGCTGTAGCGCCAGACAGTCTAATTTCATTAAATTGTTCTTCTCTTAACTAGCAATAACGACATGATAACAGAAATGCTGAATTGAGAGAGTTTTGCTGTGGGAAATAACGACGGCCTGAGGTAGCTTTGCCATTTTGTCACTGGAGAGAAATTTCCGTTTTGCTTCAGTTTCGGTATTTAGTTTCCATCGTTTGAAGCTGAATCTCGGTAATCAGAGGCCTAAAGGGGATGCTGGTGGTAAGGATTTAAATTTAAGCCTGTTTTGAGGGAATGCCGAAATACCGTTCTTTTTCTAACTAAATCAACTGGTAAGTTCAACTAGACTGCACACATTAATCGTTTTGATGATTACATACTGGATATGAACCGGCAAGCTCTGCGCCCGGATTATCGTATTGAGGTACTGAGTAAGCCAAACGATCACGAATAGCCAACTTCCTTTTGGTGTCGCACCGCAAGGATGATCGTTTCAAAGCCATCGTAACGGTAGAGAGCAACATAACCGCTCTGGCCAAAATCAATGAGCCACTCTCTAAATTCAATGGGCATATCATCCAGCGGGCGGCCAATCTCGGGTTGGCCAGCCAAAATAAGGACGTTTTGGCGAATGCTTTTGACGGCCTTACGGGCCACTATCGGGTCTTTATCTCGTAAAAAATCATGCAGACGTTTCACGTCCGCTAAAGCGGCCGGGGACCAAATTACTTGTGACACGTCGGCAGCTCAGCATCGTCACCCGATTCAAGTTTGGCTAACCATTCATCAGCTTCCTCTGCCGTCAAATGCAAACCATTATGCTGATAATCCTCCCAGGCGCGAAGTGCGTCCTGTTTAAACGCTTCCCGTTTTTCTTCACGTTCAACATAATCCTGGATCGCCTGACGCATGATCCAGTGTGAGGAACGGTGCCGGACGTTCGCCAGATTTTGCACGCGTTTTTTCATGTCGTCATTCAGTTTTACGGATGTTGCCATTTCTGACCTCCCGAAGTAATAAGGGGTAATACCTTTTAATACTATATTAAAAATATCGGACTAGCCAGTGATTTTGAGCAGTAACAAATCCATTTGCTTGTGTCACTAAAGTACCGTAGAAATAATGTCAGGAGAATAAAGCGGGCCAGTATCTGGGGCTTTTAAGTTTTTCCGAGAAAGGACGCATCTTGAGCCGTTTTTAGATGGTTGTTTGTATTGTAATACGCCGGAGTATTACCGAAGAACGGCTGAAAGAAGCCCATAAACCAACTGAAGATGAGTTTTGCTCGTCTTCGGGTTTTACGCCTAAATCCTTTGTTTAAAGTCGGAATGTGGCGACCAAGCCCTGAGAATTTGCCAGAATTTTCGGGGCTTTTTTTATGGTCATTTCACAGGTCTGAAAAGCACCTGAAATTCGATACTACTTGATTGCGTATAATGTATATTATGTTAAATCATAACTATATCAGTATAACGCTAGTACGAAGCACTTACTTTTTAAAACTGCTGCTGTGCAAGATGCGGAAGCTTTTCAGCGAGGAAATCGATAAGGACACGCACTGCCGGCAATATTCCGCGTCGGTGCGAGTACGTTATATGCATAATTCCGATGGGTAGATGCCAGTCGGTTAAAACGGGGACGAGTTCCCCGCTATTCACTGCATCGTTACAGAGGTAATTTGGCAAAGCGACAATACCAAGTTTTTTTATTGCAGCTTCTCGTAAGACAATCATGTCGTCGGTGATAAGCCGGGGTTTTATTCTGATGTTTTTTTGCAGCCCTGAACTATGGATCAATTCATAACCATATCGTCCGTTGGTGTAATGCATACTCAAATGTTCGAACGTTAATAAGTCCTCAGGCTCAGTTATTGAGTTCTGATTTATTAAATCGGGAGCGATATAAAGGGTTTGAGGAGCCTGACTTATGGGTCTGGCTATTAAACTTGAGTCTTCTATATTTTTTCGTACGCGCAAAGCAATGTCGATGCCCTCTTCTATTAAGTTAACTGGCCGGTTTGTCACAACAAGCTGAATTTCAACTTCCGGATACAAGCTCATAAATTCAGGTAACACCTGGACTAACAAGCTTTGACTTAAAGCATAGGGCGCGCTTATTTCAACTTTCCCCCGGGGTTTATCCAGTAAACGTTGTGTCACTTGCTGAGCCGATTCAGCCGCGCTGACAAGTCGCTCGCAGTGCACCAGAAACTCACGTCCAACGTCGGTTAGTTTAAGTCCTGATCGGCTTCTGTGAAACAGCCGGGTGCCCTGCTCTTGTTCAAGTAAAGCCATTTTTCGGCTTATGGTGGATTTGGGCAAACCGAGCTCCCGTGAGGCTGCGCTGATACTGCCGCAGGCCATAACCTGAGCGAATAGGTAGTAGTTTGTGACATCAGGAAAGGACATTGAGAAAACCTCTTTGGTTCCGAATTTGGAACGATAGTTTCCATTTTAACCACTTATTAGATTAATTGGAACGAATTATACTCCTTGCATCAATTAAAAAACCAAGAGGTTTCTATGAAAGTTTTACATTTGGATTCAGGTATCTTTTTAGAACAATCTGTTAGCCGTCAGGTTAGTCAGAACATTGTTAATAAACTTAAAGAAAAACAAGACATTACCCTTTTTCACCGAGACTTGGTTGCAAACCCTGTTCCTCACCTGGCAGCTGATGAGTTATTAGCTGAAGAGAAGCCTTTGATTGATGAGCTGGTTCAAGAACTGCTCGATGCAGATACGCTTGTCATTGGTGCACCAATGTATAACTTCACTATTCCGACTCAGCTAAAAGCTTGGTTTGACCGTGTATTGCAAGCTGGTGTCACTTTTAAATATACAGAACAAGGCCCTCAAGGCTTGGTAAATGGCAAAAAAGTTTATATCGCGTCTGGTCGGGGTGGCATCTATTCTCAAGGTGAAGCCCAGGCTATGGATCATCAGGAAAGCTACTTAAAACAGGTACTTGCTTTTATCGGTATTACCGACGTGACCATCATCCGCGCCGAGGGCATGAACATGGGTGATGAACCACGCCAACAAGGCTTCAAAGAAGCTGAACAGGAAATTGAAACAATATAACTTTTTAAAAGCGCACCTTATTCATCATCACGGTGCGCTTTAATTTGCACATCATCCCCTAGTTGCAGAATTTCGATCTCTATTGGCTGACAACAGATCTGACAATCGACAATCTGATGTTGGCCAATATCATTTATCCAATCAATTTCAATGTCATTTATTGCCATACAATAAGGACATTCGAATGTTTTCGGATCCGTTAAGCTCATACAAGCCCCTTAATTGTCTCTGTAATCTACAATAGTAATCGAATCTGACGAAGTTTGCGTAACATTCAGACAACTTCCTTTTAACAAAATAGCTGAGTACGAATGATGGCATCATGGTTCAGGCAGTCTGTTTTCTTAATTCCGTTAGTCTTTATCTCTGCAGTAATTAGCGATCAAGCCCGTGCTCAGACGCCGGTCGAGTACGTTGAAGCTAAAAAGCAGCCGATAATTAATAGCGTTGACTTACCGACCACCCTATCCGCTTTGAATAACTCTCAACTCAGTTTTGCTGTCGAAGGAAAGTTATTGAGCCTGAACAAGGATATAGGTGACAGAGTGAGCAAAGGAGATTTGCTTGCACGGTTAGACGCGCGTCAAATTAATTCGACTATAGAATCTTTACAGGCTCAGGTCGACAGCGCTAAAGCCAGTCTTGCCGACGAAAAACAGCAGCTAAGTGAACTGGAAGAGTTAGCTGAAACCGATTTTGTTCCCACTAGCGATTTAAGGCGCTCACGTACCCGGGTTCAGGTTGCACAGGCACAGCTTGCAGAAACAAAAGCATTGCTAAACGAAACCGAAGTTAATCAAAATTATCATCAACTTACAGCACCTTTCGACGGCGTTATTGCTAGTCGCACTGCGGATTTAGGCGAATGGCTAAGTGCCGATCAGATCGTTTTTCAGTTGGTCGGCAGTGACAATCAGCATGCTGATGTGTTTCTTTCGCAGTCTTACTATTCCTCTATAAACTCTGATACTCAAGCATCGCTTAGCTACAAAGATACAACTATTGATGCTCGTTTAAGTCGCATAGTGCCTTTTGTGGATGGAAATGATCGTTCTTTTCAGGTTCGCCTGACTGGGGATTACCCTGATAACTGGATTGTTGGCATTCCATTAGAAGCCTCATTTGAGATAGACACCGGACGGGTTCAGGCCTCTGTGCCTCAGGATGCGGTTGTTCGTTACAGTGATGGCAGAACCTCTGTCTGGATAGCGGTGAACGAAAATGGTGAATGGCAAGCTAAGGAACTGTCAGTTGAGCTCGGCTTACGCTTTAATGGCTATGTCGAGGTGGAAAGCGGTGTAAGTGAAGGCGAGAGAGTCATAGTACGCGGTAATGAAGCTCTAACTGATGGTCAGGCGCTAAAGCTTACGGAGTCTGCTGACTATGATTGAAGCCGTAATAAAGCATAAACATGTCACCATCGTCGCCATTTTAATACTTTGTTTATTGGGAATAACGGCAGCATTGCGTATTCCGGTACAAATGATCCCTGACTTAGAAGTCAGAACGATTTCTGTACAGACTCAATGGCCGGGTGCCACACCGCAGGATATCGAAAAAGAGATACTAATTGAACAGGAAGAGTTTCTTCGCACTGTTCCCAACTTGCAACGTATGGAAAGCAGTGCCAGTAATGGCGAAGCAAGCATAGAACTGGACTTTCCTTTCGGGGTTGATGTTACCGAAACATTAATTCTGGTTAACAATGCGTTAAGTCAGGTTCCGGATTACCCCGAGAACGTCGATGAGCCTCGTATTTTCTCGGCTTCCTTCTCAAGTAATGCGTTTATGTACTTTCGGGTAGCTCCAATTGAGGATAATCCTAAAAACATCAACATGATCATGATGCGCGATTACATAGAAGACAACGTTCGTCCAAGAATGTCTTCGGTCGCGGGCGTATCACAAGTGAATGTCAGTGGCGGTGCTCAAAGACAAGTTCGTATTCTGATGGATAAAGATGCACTGATTCAGTACAACGTATCGGTTGCTGACGTAAGAACATCAATAAGCGGCCGTAACAGAGATACCTCAGCCGGAGAGCTTGAACAAGGAAAACGCCGTTTCCTGCTGCGCACGGTGGGTCGTTTTGATTCGCTTGAAGAAATAGAAAACACCATTATCCGCAGAACCGGTGACAGTCTGGTTAGATTAAAAGATGTTGCTGATATCGACTTTAATCACTTTGAGCTGAACAGTGAGTCCTGGTTTAAAGGCCAGCAGGTACTGAGCCTTCAGGTTCAGCGTGAGCTGGGCTCTAATGTCATTGATATAAAATACGCGATGCTGGACGAAGTTGAGCGCATTAACGAAGAATTGCTGCGCCCGGCCGGTATGGAAATTACGCTAAATTCCGATGATGTTCGCTATGTCGAAAGTTCAGTTCAGAATGTACTGGTGAACTTACTGTTAGGCGCCCTGTTCGCAACTCTGGTTATGTATGGTTTGATGCGTTCAGGCCGCGCGACGTTAATTGCGGTTATCGGTATTCCAATTTGTACTCTGGCTGGTTTTCTGGGGCTGTTGCTACTGGACAGAACCATCAACGTCATTTCATTAGCTGGCATAGCATTTGCCATTGGTATGACTTTGGACAACACCATTGTGGTGTTAGAAAGTATTGAGCTTGAACGACGTAAAGGACTGAACCCTAAAGATGCGGCAATTGAAGGTGTGAAACGAGTCTGGACCGCGGTGCTCACCTCTACCCTGACCACCGTCATGGTCTTCCTGCCAATTCTCTTTATTGTTCAGGAAGCCGGACAATTGTACTCCGATATTGCGATTGCCATTTCGGCGTCCATTATTGCTTCGATGTTTGTTTCTGTGACCTTAGTGCCTTTACTTGCAGCTTATATTCCTGCGCAGGCAAAAACCAAAGTAACAGACAAACTGACCAACCGAATTGAAGTAATCAGTAGTCGGCTTTTACGTTCCAAAAAGTCAAAACTCAGTACTGTAGGAGTGACTTTTGTTGCTGTGGTGGCAATTTGGTGGCTTTTGATGCCCCCCGCGGAATATTTGCCTGAAGGGGAAGAAGCTAAAACTTTTGCCACTATGAGCGCCCCACCCGGCTATAGCTTGCAAACCATGTCTTCTATTGGGGATGAAATACGTGATATTTTCGATCCGGCATTAACCACGGAAAATACTGAGGTTACCCGTGCAGGGGTCACTATTCCCGCACTTAAAACGATGAGTTTGAGTGTTGCCCCTTCGAATATCCGCATTATTGCTGAAACCCGCGATACAAGCCGGATTGATGAGCTAATGGAAGTTATTACTCAAGTTTACGAGCGCTACCCCGGCATGCGGGCCTTTGCAGCTAAAGGCTCTATTATAAGCAGTAACGATGGTGGTACCCGCAGTATCAATGTCGATGTTGGTGGACAAGAGCTCAACGAAGTTTATGCGGCCGCACGAGCCATTTATGATCGCTCGCAAGAGGTTTTCGATGACCCCAGAATTCAATCTACACCGAACTCTCTTACTCTGGCCCAGCCTTTATTAGAGGTGCGTCCTGACTGGGAACGGATGAGTGAATTAGGTCTGGATGCGGACAGTTTTGGTTATGCTGTTTCTGCATTAACTGACGGCGCCTTTGTCGGTGAGTATTTTCAGGGTGACGATAAAATTGATATGTACCTGTATAGCAATAAAGGCACAGAAGTGACACCGGAGATGCTGGATGACTTGCCACTACTTAATGTCAACGGTCGGCCTGTGGTACTGAATGCTATAAGCGATGTACGCGAGATTGTTGATACCAGTACCGTGCGCCGGGTCGATAGTCGCCGTACAGTAACCTTAAACATTATACCTCCGGAGTCAGTTGCACTTGAATCTGGAGTTGAAATAGTTCGTTCAGACGTCTTGCAGCACTTACGGAAGCAAGGTGTCATAGCTGCCGATATTTCAACCCAGTTATCTGGGGCCGCTGACCAGCTTGCAGAAACCCAGGCGGCCTTAAGTGAAAACTATGTTATTTCCATAGCCATTATTTACCTACTGATGGTCGCCATTTTTGCGCACTGGGGGTATCCGCTACTGATAATGGCAACCATACCCATGGGGATAAGTGCCGGGATAGCCGGGCTGGCTCTTATGAATGGTGTTGGCCAGCTTTTACCCGTTGTTGGGTTACAGCCACTGAGTCAGCCTTTTGACATGATTACCATGCTCGGCTTTCTCATTCTTATGGGAACCGTCATTAACAACCCTATTCTGGTCATTGAGCGGGCAATTTATCTTCGCGATAAAGAGAACTACTCACTTAAAGAGGCGGTTCAGGAAGGTTTGCTGTCGCGCGTCCGCCCGATAACCATTACCACCTTAACCACGCTATGCGGTATTGCGCCTCTGGTTTTTATACCCGGAGCCGGCACGGAATTGTACCGGGGCGTTGGTGCTATTGTGATGTTTGGTTTAATCGGCGCAGCATTAGTTACTGTGTTTACCTTGCCAGCTTTATCGGCGTTGGTACTTAAAGGGAGAAAGATCAATTCCTAGAAAAATAAACATTATTAAGCTACTTTTCTGCTGTAAAGATTTTGTAAACTGCCGATAGCCTATTACGAAAGCTTTCCGACGATTGAGTAAGGAATATTAATGAAAATCGTACAGCAGTTAAGTATCACACAGAGACTTATATCATTATTGGGTATCGCCGCTCTGGGGACTGCCCTGATGGTAGCCTTTATGATGTTCTTACTGAATAACCTGTTGGTCAAGGAAGAGAAACGTAAGCTCGATTCCGTTCTTGATACTGCTCACAGTGTGGTCAGTCATTACCACCAGCAATACCTAAACGGTAATTTGACTGAGGAAGAAGCAAAAACTAAAGCTTATACCAGTCTCGACGAGATTAGATACGAAGGCAGCGAATACATTTTCACACTGAATCGTGATGGAATTCTGGTTCAGCATCCTTTTACTAAACAATTAGTTGGTAAGGATGTAATGAGCTATGAGGATCCTGAAGGAACACGTCTTTTCCAGGAAATGGTTCGCAAAGCACGTTCGGCCAACGAAGCTACAGTAGAATACGTTTGGCAAAAAGGCAGTGATGCCAATAACCTCGTCGCGAAAGTCAGCCGGATACGAGTTTTTGAACCATGGAATATTATCCTTGGTACAGGACAGTACAGCGACAACATTACCGCTATTCTATGGCAGGAGTTTTTTAAATTAGCTGGTTTAGCCGTTGTTTTATCCGTGCCCCTGCTTTTGTTATTTGTTGTCATCATACGCAGTATCACCAGCCCTTTAAAAACCATTAATAGTGCTATGTTCGACATCGCCGAAGGCGAAGGCGATTTGACTAGACGACTGAATGAATCGGGTTCTGATGAGCTTGCCCGACTAGCAAAATCATTCAACACCTTTGTTCATAAAATTCAGCAACTTGTTCAAAGTGTGCAGGAAAGTGCCAAAAATGAGAGCGAAGCTGCAAGTCAACTGACTGAGTTATCGGGTACCAGCAGCCGTCAAAGTGATGAACTTAGCTCGCAAACAAGTTCTGTTGCGACAGCCATCACCGAACTGTCGTCCTCCGCTGCAGAAGTTGCTGATCACGCTCGTCAGGCTGCCGACTCGGCTAATACGGCAGACGAAGAAGCTGGGCGCTCAGCTATTATCGTACGAGAATCCGTTAATAATATTGAAGCACTAACCTCTGAGCTGGGTAAAGCAGGCGAAAAAGCCCGCTTACTGCAAGACGGCTCTGACAAAATAGGAAACATACTCGGCGTCATTGTTGCTATAGCAGAACAAACCAACTTACTGGCGTTAAATGCGGCTATTGAGGCTGCTCGCGCTGGCGATGCCGGACGAGGGTTTGCGGTCGTTGCCGATGAAGTTCGAACGCTGGCAACCAAAACTCAACATTCAACGGATGAAATTTCTTCAATTGTGGAAAGTATCCAGGGTGCGATTAAAGATGTGAGCCAGATCATCAGCGATGTTGAACGTCGCTCGTCCTCTACAAACGAGGAGGCTCTGAAAGCCGAGCAAGCGATAAGTCAGATTCAGGAAGCCGTTGCGAATATATCGAGCATGAATATACAAATTGCTTCTGCGACCGACGAGCAGAGTCGGGTAACTAAAGATCTGAACGAGAATATCACTGGCATTTCCGACCTTTCTCAAGCCAATCAGGACGCTAATACACGCGTTGCTGAAGTCAGTCGGGATTTGAGTAAAAACAGTATTGATTTGAGTCAACTTGTCAGTCGGTTTAAGACAAAATAACCTTAAAAATACAGGGGATACTGGTAATCTCCCCTGTACCTTTCAACTCACAAGACGTAAAATAAATGCACTTTTACATGGATTGTGTCTGTCTGGTAAAAGTCACCTTTTTCCTGATCTTACATCACTGCGGATTTAAAAGATGAGTCAAACAATTCCACAACAACCGATCGAATATAATATGAAAGTCGTCCGGCAGTTTACTGTCATGACGATTATTTGGGGTATCGTCGGTATGTCTGTAGGCGTATTGATAGCTGCCCAGCTTGTCTGGCCAGAGCTTAACTTCAATACTCCCTGGCTAACCTACTCCCGTCTTCGCCCGCTACATACAAACGCTGTTATTTTCGCGTTTGGTACCAGCGCTCTTTTTGCCACTTCTTACTATGTTGTTCAGAAAACGTGTAGAGTGAGCTTGTTCTCAGACAAGTTGGCAGCTTTCACTTTCTGGGGGTGGCAGGCCGTTATAGTGGCAGCAGTTATTACTCTGCCTATGGGTCTTACCAGCACGAAAGAATACGCTGAGCTTGAGTGGCCTATCGACATTTTAATTACTGTCGTCTGGGTGGCTTACTTAATCGTCTTCTTCGGCACACTGGCTATTCGTAAAACATCGCACATTTATGTTGCTAATTGGTTCTACGGTGGTTTCATTATCGTTATCGCCATGCTGCATATTGTGAATAGCTTCGCTTTACCAGTGTCGTTTATGAAGTCTTATTCAATCTATTCAGGTGCTGTCGATGCCATGGTTCAATGGTGGTACGGGCATAACGCGGTAGGTTTCCTGCTGACCGCTGGCTTCCTGGGTATGATGTATTACTTTGTACCGAAGCAAGCTGAGCGCCCTGTTTACTCTTACCGCTTGTCGGTTGTTCACTTCTGGGCACTTATTTCCTTATACATCTGGGCCGGACCTCACCATTTACACTATACCGCGTTACCAGACTGGACTCAGTCGGTCGGTATGGTCATGTCTGTTATCCTGTTCGTGCCTTCATGGGGCGGCATGATTAACGGTATCATGACATTATCTGGTGCATGGCATAAGCTACGAACCGACCCTATTTTGCGTTTCTTAATTGTTTCTCTGTCATTCTACGGCATGTCGACTTTCGAAGGCCCGATGATGGCAATCAAATCAGTGAACGCACTTTCTCACTATACTGACTGGACTGTGGGTCACGTACACTCAGGTGCTTTAGGCTGGGTTGCTATGATCACTATCGGTTCCATGTACTACCTGGTACCTCGCCTGTTTAACCAGAAAGAAATTCACAGCATTAAGCTGGTGAACGTTCATTTCTGGCTGCACACTATTGGCGTTGTTTTCTACATCGTCTCAATGTGGATTTCAGGTGTGATGCAAGGTCTTATGTGGCGTGCGACAAACTCTGACGGAACCTTAACTTACAGTTTCGTAGAGAGTGTTCAGGCATCATACCCATTCTGGACAGGCCGTTTTATCGGTGGTGTTTTCATTGTAATTGGTATGTTGCTGATGGCTTATAACTGTTATCAGACAATTCGTGCCGGCCGTCGTGAGACAGCTGCAGGCAACGTCGTACAAACTGCCTGAGGGAGAGAATAATGAGTCGTTTTAAACACGAATTTGTTGAAAAGAACTTAGGTTGGTTGTCAATTTTAATGATCATTGCGGTTTCAATCGGTGGGTTAGTAGAAATTACTCCCCTACTGTTTCAAAACCAGACCAATGAACCCATAAAAGGTTTGCAGCCATACACCGCGTTAGAGCTTGAAGGTCGCGATATTTATATGCGCGAAGGTTGTAACAACTGCCACAGCCAGATGATTCGTCCTTTCCGTGCAGAAACGGAGCGTTACGGACACTATTCATTAGCTGGTGAGCACGTTTGGGAATTCCCTCACCTTTGGGGTTCTAAACGTACAGGTCCTGATCTGGCTCGTGTGGGTGACCGTTACAGCGATGAATGGCATCACGTTCATTTAATGAACCCTCGTAATGTGGTTCCTGAATCTAATATGCCAGCGTTCCCTTGGCTTGCAGAAAACAAGCTAACGGGTGAATACACAGCTAAGAAGATGGAAGTTATGCGGACATTGGGCGTTCCTTACGAAGACAAGGACATCGCCGGTGCAAAAGAAGCCGTTCAGGGTAAGACTGAAATGGAGGCGCTTATCGCTTACTTACAATCTCTTGGCACAACGCTACAGCAGGCTGATAAGTAATGGATTACGGAACTTGGCGCGGCGTGTTCAGCCTGATCATACTGGCAATTTTCATTGCCATCGTGGCCTGGGCGTTCAGTCGCCGTACAAAAAAACAATTTGATGATGCGGCTAATTCTATATTTGAGGACGAATCATCAATAGATAACAGCGACAAACCGGAGTCGAAGAAAGATGAGTAGCTTCTGGAGTGCATGGATAATTGTTTTAACGCTGGCCACCTTAGTGGTATTAATTTGGCTACTGCGCTGGAACATGAAAAATTACACTCACATCGAAGAAGGTCAGGAAATGGACCACGAATTCGATGGGATTGTAGAGTTAAACAACCCTCTTCCTAAATGGTGGACCTATTTGTTCTGGGCCTGCTTTGTATGGGGCTTTATATATCTGGCTCTATACCCCGGGCTTGGGAACTTCAACGGCTTGCTAGACTGGAAAAGCTCAAACCAGGATGTTCAATCCTTAGAAGAGTCTCGCCAGGCAATGGAAGAAGCCCATGAAAAAGGGATGATTGTTGAGTATGACCGTGCCGTTCGTGCGGCGGAAGAAAAGTATGGCCCTATTTTTGCGGCATTTGCAGAGCAGCCAATTGAAGAGCTGGCTAAAAATGAAGATGCGCTAGATGTTGGTCAACGTTTGTTCCTGCAAAACTGTGCGCAGTGTCATGGCTCGAACGCGATGGGTGGTCAAGGTTTCCCTAACCTGACTGACGACGACTGGCTATATGGTGGTGAACCAAGCAATATAAAAACCACCTTGCGTGAAGGACGCCAGGGCAATATGCCGGCATTTGGTGAGCAGTTCAGCGATAAAGAAATTAATGAACTAGCAAACTATGTCGCCAGCTTAAGTGGTCGTGAACGTGATGCCGATTTAGTCGAAGCCGGCAAAGCAAACTTCGCAGTTTGTAGTGCGTGTCACGGAGCGGATGGTAAAGGTAACCAGCAGCTTGGCGCGCCAAACTTAACTGACGATGTCTGGCTTTACGGTGGTTCAATTAATAAAATTGAAGAAACTCTGAAGCATGGTCGTAACGGTGTTATGCCCAAGTGGAAAAACATTCTGGGTGAAGATAAAATTCACGTTATTTCAGCTTATGTCTACAGCTTATCTAACGACGAATAAAACCTAGTAAACACAGCCCCGCTACGGCGGGGCTTTTTGTATGAGGTCTCATTATGATTCAACCCTGGTATAAGCAGTTCTGGCCATGGTTTCTTATTTCCCTCCCCGTTACTGTCATGATCGTCTGTGGCGTTATTATTTATCTGTCCGTATCTCAGGGCGGCGTTTCCATGGTGGTTGATGACTACTACAAACGCGGCAAAACCATCAACGCAATTATCGAGCATGTTGAAGAAGCACAACGCCGTAATATCTCTTTTGAGTTTACTGCTGATAAAGGCCTGTTTACTCTTAAATATGCTTCTGGCCAGCCGGAAGAACTGTCTGCTCTACGAGTGTTTTTTATTCACGCTACACAAGATGAAAAAGACTTTACCCGCATGTTGACGGTTGCTTCAGATGGTACCTATCGAGCAGATATTCCTGAAGAGATAGAGGGCAAGTGGACCATAACCGTTGAGCCTTTTAATGAAGTCTGGAAAGTAAGCGAAAAATATCAACTACCAAAATCCGAGTTGACTAAACTTCGTCCGTTATTATACGGAGTTTGATTGAATGGAATGTTTTCACTGCCTGCAGCCGGTTCCCAAAGGGGTTAATCTTGCTGTTGAGTACAAAGGTTCTGAGAAACCGGTCTGTTGTGCTGGATGTCAAGCTGTGGCACAAACCATCATTCAGCACAACCTGCACGCTTATTACGAACACAGAGACACATCTCAATTACAGGACTCTCCCGTTCTTCCTGAAGAATTAAATGATTTAGATCTCTACGACAACCCTGACTTACAAAAAGAGTTTGTAAGGCATGAGGGAGCCGACACCGAGCTGGCAACTCTCACCGTAGAGAACATTACCTGTGGCGCCTGTGGCTGGCTAATTGAACGTGAGCTATTGCGCCTTAAAGGTATACAAAAAGCGGTGGTTAATGTTACCAGCCGCCGGGTTCAGGTTAGCTGGTCTCCTGCTCAATTAAAACTAAGCGATATTTTAAGAGTTTTAGCCAATATTGGATACAAGGCTCTGCCATTCCAGCCCAATGAAGCCGAGCAACAATATGCAAGGCAGCGAAAGAGTTATATCCGTCGATTAGGCGTAGCGGGCATTGCTACTATGCAGGTTATGATGATTGCCTTTGGCCTGTATTTCGGCGTTGTCAGCGACTTATCACCTGACTTACAACGCTTTCTCTGGAGCGTCAGTCTGGTTTTCGCGACCCCTGTTATTCTTTATAGCGCACAACCTTTTTATGCAGGTGCCCTAAGAGCTTTACAGGCATCGCGTTTGAACATGGACATTCCCGTCAGTATCGCCTTATTAGGCGCCTACAGTGCCAGTGTGTACGCGACAATAACCAATACGGGTGAGGTTTATTTCGAATCTATATCCATGTTTACTTTCTTCTTGTTGACGGGCCGTTTTTTGGAGTTACTGGCAAAAGAACGAGCATTGAAATTTGCCACTAACCGTCTGACCTTACTGCCTAAGCTGGCTAACCGTGAAACTCCCGAGGGCTATGAATCCGTTGCTATTAAATTGCTGGAAACCGGTGACATTATTCGTGTGAAAGCTGGTGAGACTATTCCTGCAGACGGTGAATTACTGAATAAACAAGCTCAGGTTGATGAAAGCTTGTTGACCGGAGAAAGCCTGCCCAGATCAAAAAAACTTGGAGACGCGGTTATTGCCGGCAGTATTAATCAACACTCTCCAATACGGATAAAAGTAACAGCAACTGCTCAGCAAACAGTTTTGGCCGGCATTATTGCAATGCAGGATTCTGCTTTAGCGGTTAAACCCAAGGCACAGCAAGTTATCGATAAACTGGCGGGTTATTTCATTGCTGCAATTTTAACCGTTGCAGTTATTACCTATTTCAGCTGGTGGTGGATACAGCCAGATCACGCCCTGTGGGTTACTTTGGCTGTTTTAGTTGCCACCTGCCCTTGCGCTTTGTCTCTTGCGGCACCGACAGCATTAACTGGCATCATTCATCGACTAAACAGAGATGGTATTTTATTAAAAGGCTCGGATGTCCTTGAGTCCGTTAAACAACTGAATAAAGTGTGTCTGGATAAAACCGGTACCCTAACGGAAGGAAAGTTTCGGCTGGTTGAGCGAAATGACTACATAGACTCTAACACCGTTGATGAACTGATTAGCGGACTGGAGCTTTTTTCCGAACACCCTCTTTCGGTTCCTTTAAGCCAGCTGTCGGACACCCCGGCGTCATTTCAGGATGTCACTAACGAGATGGGTTTTGGCCTGCAAGGAGAATTCAACCGTCAGTCATATCGCGCAGGTAGTGAAATTTACATTCAGCAGTGGCATCCGGAGTTTAAAGCGACTAACAAGCACCAGGTCGTCATTGCCAGTAAAGAACGCATCCTGGCCGAGTTCAGAGTGGAAGATCAAATAAGAGAAGATGCCGCTGAAACCATTAATTGGTTAAAAAGTAACGGTTATCAACCCATTATTCTAAGCGGAGATAGTGAATCAAGAGTTCAGTCTCTGGCTCATGAACTGGGTATACCTGAATATCACAGTGCCTTGAAACCAGCAGAAAAGCTTGCTTTTGTCACAGCTCAACAAGAAGCCGGGCATACGGTCTGGATGGTTGGCGATGGCATTAATGACAGCCCGGTTCTGGCAAAAGCCGACCTTTCAATGACGTTTTCTCAAGCATCTGATTTAGCGCAAACGGCAGCCGATGTTGTGTTGATGTCTGAATCCCTGAATCAAATTAAAGTGGTAATAGAAAGCGCTCTCAAAACACGCCAGATTATGAAACAGAATTTCATTTGGGCATTGGTGTATAATGTTTCTGTATTACCTGTAGCTGCTATCGGTATGATTGCTCCCTGGGCAGCAGCACTTGGTATGTCGCTTAGTTCTCTTCTGGTAATAGGAAACTCTCTAAGGTTGTATCGAAAATGAGTGTAATTTACGCATTAATTCCCATCGCTATAATTTTCGTTATTATCGCTGTTGCGGTCTTTTTCTGGGCGGTACGTTCCGACCAGTTTGAGGACATTGAACGTCAGGGACTCAATATTCTGATGGACGACGAAGATAACACCAATAACGCTGATGATGAATCCGATAAATCCAAGCGCTGATTTAGTTACAGCCTTGCTGATGGGGCTGGCCGGTGCCGGGCATTGCTTAATGATGTGCGGGGGCATTGCCAGTGCCATGGGCATTAATACCCGCCCCTACCATGTCTGGCTGTATAACTTAGGCCGGGTTTGTTCTTACATGCTTATTGGAGCTTTGGTCGGGGGAGCTATTGGCTTGTTTGCTCCGGAAGGTGGTTATACAACAATCATTCTTCGCTGGTTAGCTGTTGCTTTTCTCCTCTTGCTCGGACTGTATTTTACCGGATGGTTTTCAGGATTGGTGTATCTGGAAAAGTCAGCACGTCCAATTTGGCAGAAAATACAGCCTCTGGCCGCAAAACTCAGAAACAAGCCTGGTATTTTTGCCACCTTCTTTGCCGGGGCTTTATGGGGCTGGTTACCCTGCGGCATGGTCTATAGTGCCCTCAGCTGGGCAGCTTTAAGTGGCTCAGCTAGCGGTGGAGCGCTAACCATGGCTGCTTTTGGTCTGGGAACCTTGCCAGCAATGATAGCCGCCGGACATTTCAGTCAATTTTTGCACCGCTTTTTACGCGCCCAGGGCGTGCGTACAGCTATGGGTGTTTTGCTCATAATCTATGCTTTATGGAGCATGTTGACCTTAATCAAACCTTTTTTCTAATAAAGCCTGCAAAGCGTTCTGCTTTCGTCTAATCTTAATAATGAACATAGATTAACTACGAGGTCAGTATGGACGCATTCCGTCATATTTTAGTTGTTATAGACGCTGCAGATGAGCAGCACAAAGCATTAAAACGCGCTTTACATATGGCTAGATTGAGCGATGCCAGATTAACGCTGTTTTTGTCTATTTATGACTTTTCTTACGAAATGACAACCATGCTATCCAGTGAGGAACGCGACGTTATGCGTTCAAATCTTATAGCGGACAGAAGAGCCTGGTTAACCGACGTATTGAGCGAATTTGATACCGATTCGGTTCGCATTGATATTGATGTGGTCTGGCATAACCGACCTTTTGAAGCCATTATTAAAGAAGCGATAAAACACAAGCACGACCTTATAATAAAAGGTACTCAGGTCAGTGCCAGCTTCCAGAATTTAATTTTCACACCAACTGACTGGCACTTGTTACGAAAAGCTCCCTGCCCGGTTTTGCTGGTTAAAGAACATGAGTGGCCAAGCCACGGGCAGATCATTGCTGCCGTTCATACCGGTTCTGAAGAAGAACATCACCAACAGTTAAATAAACGTATTATTGAACACGCGCAGTCCATGAGCAAAGTACTGAATGCAAGTGTGCACCTGGTCAATGCTTACCCCAGCGCTCCGGTTAACGTAGCGGTGGAGATTCCTGAATTTGATGTCAGCGAATACAGCGATGCACTCGAGCAGCACCACGTGAACCGTATGGCCGCGCTGGGACGTGATTACGGCATTTCCAGCCACTACCAGCATTTGTCGCAAGGTTTGCCGGAACAGGTTATTCCCGAAGCAGCAAAACAACTCGATGCGGAATTGGTGGTATTAGGCACCATTGGCCGCACGGGGTTAAGCGCCGCCTTATTAGGTAACACAGCTGAACACGTACTGGACCAGTTAAATTGTGACGTGCTGGCAATTAAACCAGAAGACTTTGTCAGTCCCCTCGCTTGAGTTTAATGCCTCAGGTATAATCCGGCTCCTCAGAACTTCCAGATGACACAGGTTGCAGGAGCCACTATGGCCAGTGAAAATAAATACAGTTTCAACAAGCTACAGAAACGTATTCGTCGCGATGCGGGAAAAGCCATACAAGATTTCGGCATGATTGAAGACGGCGATCATATTATGGTGTGTCTGTCAGGCGGCAAAGACAGTTACACTTTGCTGGACACCCTTCTCTATCTGCAAAAAGTTGCTCCTGTTCGCTTTTCTCTGGTTGCGGTCAACCTGGATCAAAAGCAACCCGGGTTTCCGGAGCATGTGCTTCCGGCCTATCTGAATAAGCTTGGTGTTGACTACAAAATTGTTGAAGAAGACACCTACAGCATCGTAAAAGAAAAAATTCCCGAAGGAAAAACAACCTGTTCGTTATGTTCCCGTCTTAGACGAGGCATTTTGTATCGCACAGCGAAAGAGTTAAAAGCGACTAAAATAGCTCTGGGCCATCATCGCGATGACATGATTGAAACCCTTTTTCTGAATATGTTTCACGGTGGCAAGTTAAAGTCTATGCCGCCAAAATTGGCCAGTGACAATGGTGAGCATGTAGTTATTCGCCCTTTGGCTTATGCCCGTGAAAAGGATATAGAACAATACTCAGCTGCAATGGAGTTTCCTATTATCCCTTGTAACTTATGCGGCTCTCAGGAAAACCTGCAAAGAAAACAAATAAAGCAAATGCTTAACGGGTGGGACAAACAATTTCCGGGCAGAATTGAAAGCTTATTTACGGCAATGCAAAACGTTGTACCCTCACATTTGGCCGACAGTGCCCTGTTTGATTTTAAAGCCGTTACCGCAGACGGCGTTGCTGATGAAAATGGCGATAAAGCTTTTGATACTGACAGCTTTACTACAAACTTTGAAACTGAAGATAGTCCTGTTTTTGCCAGCAATATTCCCATCAAACATTTGGCCTAAACCAGATACAAAAAGAGGCTCTGAATTGAGCCTCTCTTATGTTTATGCCAATATAATTTCGCTTAAACCTTACTCTGGCTGCGGAACTTCCGGCGTATTCAATTCCTCGCTGACTCGTTTCACAATGGGTCGATTGATACGAATCATCGCGCGTAATTCATCAATATACTCTTCTCCTCGTTCAGAGTAGCTTGATAAGCCGGTAATTAAATCTCTTGCCAGTATGTCCTCGTTATCCAGGCGTTTTTGCTCTCGCAGCAAACGTAAATCGAGATAAGCGCCATGAGTATTAATATTGCGCATATAGCTTTTTACGGAAGCGTTAACAGAATCAAACTGCGCAACTTCATGGCGCCCATCGTCATCTCTTTGGTTAGGAACTAAGCCGCAACCTTTGGAGTAACACCACTGGCCAAATAAGTTCAGACCTTGACGTGAGAATCTGGAAGTTCCCCAGCCTGACTCATTTGCAGCCTGAACCAGCACCATCATTTCTGGAATAATATCAATACGGCGCTTCAACAAACCAAATAAATTTTCATCAATCGCAATATCGTCTTCCAGTCGATAATACTCTATCCAATCTGCTATTCGTTTTTTATCCGCTTCGGTCAGTTCATTGCTTTTAAATCGTTCGTGAATTGCCTTGAGGTATGCTCTGTCATGCAATATTCGTATATTTTCGGCCTCCACCAAAGGCAGTAAAAAGCGAAAGAATTCTTCTTTCTTTTCTGTAACATCGGTCATCGACATAAAATCTGGTAAGTCTCTTTGAACCGGCACTTCAGGAATTGCCGGTAAATGAGCCGTGACTGACTGTTCAGGTGTTTCTACCTCGGTATCTTTAATAAGCCAGGGTAAAAGTAATGCCGCTACGCTCAATACAATAAATAGTAATATGGTTAATAATCGCATGTAGTCCTCAAGCCGAAATATTCTCAGACGAACTGTCTTTTTTGGGTTTCTCAATAACTGTTACGCCAATGACTTCTCTATAGACCACTCCAATAAGGTTACAAATCATCGGTAACACCCAAATAAGACCTAATCCAAGAGGAATAAAAGCCAACAGCAGTAAACCGAACATAACCAAAAATAACAAAATAAATTTAGGCAGCTTGAAATGAATAATTTTTATTGAATAGTATAAGGCGTTTAACGGGCCAACTCCTCGCTCGATCACCAGCGGCATTGCTAAGACTAAAATAGCGGTAACATAAAGCTGAGCAATTATCATAAAATTCGGGTGAATCAAACCAAGTAATTGACCCGCTACTAGTTTTAAAGTTGTACTTACAAGCGCTACAGCAATTAAGGGCATCATTACATTAAAACCATTAAAGACATCTCCCACTTTGGTTTTAATGCCGACACTATGCTTTATACCCATTAATATCAGTCCGCCCAACAATGGAGCTATTAAAACGGAGCCAAGGATATTGGAGATATATTGAATTTTTATTGACCCCATAATCTCTTCAACTGAGAAGACATTCATCAGAGCCTGTACCATCAGAAATGCAGTAGCCAATAAAACCAAAAAACCACCAATTAGCGGGGTCAAATTTGATTTGGTAATGTTAAATGCCTGCTCAAAAATTTGCCGCAACGACAGCTGATAGTTTCCTTTAAGCGATTCAACTAATGAACCACCAATTATTACTTTGTTATCATCCACAGAAATTCCCACACTTTTTTGATCAGTAAGATAAACTAGCGCCCGATATACTAGAGTATCCTCTGGTACGATCCAATTTAAATCGACAGAACAATCTGAGGCAGTCATGAAATCGCAGACAAAACGACCGGCAAACCCCAAGTTGGTTTTACTGAACAAGCCTTACGGCGTTTTATCTCAGTTTACCGGAGAAGAAGGCGACCAGACTTTAAAGCCGTTCATTCCCCATAACGACGTTTACCCCGCCGGACGTCTTGATAAAGACAGCGAAGGGTTGTTGTTGCTAACCAATGACGGCGTTTATCAGGCTCGCCTTGCTAACCCTAAGTACAAAGTCTGGAAAACCTATTGGGTGCAGGTAGAAGGTGACCCAAGCGAAGAGCAGTTAGAGCAATTAAGGAACGGTGTCGAGTTAAACGACGGAATGACCCGCCCAGCTGAAGCCTTCGTTATGCCTGAACCAATGAATTTATGGCCACGAAACCCTCCCGTTCGTGAGCGCAAAAGCGTTCCTGACAGCTGGCTTTGCCTTAAAATTCGCGAAGGCAAAAACCGCCAGGTTCGCCGTATGACAGCACATGTTGGGTTACCTACCCTTCGCCTGATACGGGCCGCTGTGGGTCCTTTTCAGTTAAAAACAATGCAGCCCGGCGAATGGCGTTCAGAACCACCAGTTTGGTAACTTCCTGAGCTACCCTCGTGCGCGCTAAAATGATAGAATGCGCAGCCAATTCAGGAGCTATAGTCAGTTAGGGTCAACCTATGTCAAATGCCAGTAAAAAAGTCATTGTCGGAATGTCCGGGGGCGTCGACTCCTCGGTTTCAGCTTACCTTCTTATGCAACAGGGCTATCAGGTAGAAGGCCTGTTTATGAAGAACTGGGAAGAAGACGATACTGACGAATACTGCGCTGCTTCCGACGATTTAGCTGACGCTGAAAAAGTGTGTGAAACGCTGGGTATTGAGCTGCACACAATCAATTTCGCTGCAGAATATTGGGACAATGTATTCGAGTATTTTCTGGAAGAATACAAGGCGGGTCGCACGCCTAATCCCGATATTATGTGCAACAAAGAAATTAAATTTAAGGCCTTTCTTGAGTTTGCCGCTGAAGCATTAGATGCCGATTATATTGCGACCGGACATTATGTGCGTCGTCAACAGCGTGATGGCAAATGGGAAATGCTGCGCGGCTTAGATAGTAATAAAGATCAAAGCTACTTTTTGTATACCTTGAGTCATGAGCACATTGCACAAACTCTGTTCCCGGTCGGAGAACTGGAGAAACCAGAAGTTCGTCGAATTGCTGAAGAACAAGGTCTGGTAACGGCCGACAAAAAAGACTCAACCGGTATTTGCTTTATTGGCGAGCGCAAATTTAAGGACTTTTTGCAGCAGTACCTGCCTGCTAAACCCGGCCCCATTGAGTCCGTTGAAGGTGAAGCCTTAGGCGAACACGAAGGCCTGATGTACCACACTCTGGGTCAGCGTAAAGGTCTGCATATAGGTGGAATGGCCGATAATTCTGGCGAACCCTGGTATGTTGTCGACAAAGATGTCGAACGTAACGTTTTAATTGTAGCGCAGGGGAAGAAACATCCGCGTCTATACTCTCAAGGCCTTATTGCCGGACAACTGCACTGGGTTAGTCGAAACGCCCCACCGGAGGCCTTCGATTGCACGGTGAAAACGCGCTACCGCCAGCAGGACATTCCCTGCCGGGTTACGCCGCTTAGTAACGGTGACTTTCAGGTTCAATTTAAAGAACCGGTCGCAGCAGTTACTCCGGGACAGTCTGCGGTATTCTACAGCGATGATGTTTGTTTAGGTGGCGGCATTATTGAACAACGCATTACCGACTTTGAGGTCAAGCTATGAACGAATGGCAGCAACGGGTAATTGCCTTAGCTGGCATGTCGTTAAGTGCTATGGCTGTGCAGAAGCTGGCTCGCAGCGGAGAGCTTTACCCGGAATCTATTAGCAATACCTTAGTGCACAGCCTTTTACAGCAAAACCCGGACAATATCGAAGATATTTACGGCGGACTGGACAACATTAAACCCGGTATCCAGGCGTTTATTCGCCAGGCCGGCAGCAATAAAAATAAGGACATTGAGGTTACCCGCTATCTGATAGGCCTCATTCATTTATCCAGAAGGCTCTTAAAGCAACCAGATATACTCAATTTACTGGGCGAGCGTATTACCCAGGTAAAACGTCAAAAAGAAGAGTTTGAGTTTGAAAACTACCGCATTCAGCAAAGTTTGGCTGGAATTTATCGCGAACTGATAAGCCCCCTGGGACAACCTATTCGCATTAATGGTAACCCGGAGTTTTTAAAACGGGACTCAAATCAACACCATATTAGAACCCTGCTGCTAGCTGGCATTCGCAGTGCCGTGCTTTGGCAGCAAGTAGGCGGCAAGCGTCGTCATTTCGTGTTTTCTAGAAAGAAAATGTTAGATACAGCGCAGCAACTGCTGCATGTCGCATAACCAGTAACAAGTAACAATTAACGATTTAATTAACCCTCGGAGAGCCAGTTTATGTTGCCCTTTTCCTCCTTGACGGCGGTGTCACCTGTTGACGGACGATACGCCTCAAAAGCAGAAATGTTACGTCCTATTTTCAGTGAGTACGGACTGATTAAATTTCGAGTGACTGTTGAGGTTCGTTGGTTGCAATTATTAGCCGACGTTGACGGTATTAAAGAAGTACCTGCGCTAAGTAAAGAAGCAACACAGATACTGAACTCTATTGTTGAGAATTTCTCGGTCGACGACGCTGAACGCATAAAAACTATTGAACGTACCACCAACCACGACGTGAAAGCGGTTGAGTACTTTCTGAAAGAGAAAGTGGCAGATAACGAAGAGCTGAATAAAGTTTCCGAGTTCATCCACTTTGCCTGTACGTCCGAAGACATCAACAACCTTTCTCACGGTTTAATGTTGAACACGGCTCGCGATGAAGTACTACTGCCTATGATGCAGGAGTTGGTCGACCGGGTTAAAGAACTGGCGAAAGAACACAAAACCGTTCCTATGATGGCCCGTACACACGGGCAACCGGCAACGCCAACCACAATGGGCAAAGAATTTGCAAACGTTGCCGTGCGTTTACAACGTCAGCTGGAACAGCTTAAAGCTGTAGACGTTATGGGTAAAATAAATGGTGCTGTCGGTAACTACAACGCGCACCTGGCAGCCTACCCTAACGTGGACTGGCACCACATTTCAGAGCAATTTGTTACTTCATTAGGCTTGAGCTGGAACGCTTACACAACGCAAATTGAGCCGCATGACTATGTTGCTGAATACTTTGATGCATTAGCTCGTTTTAATACCGTACTCATTGATTTTGATCGTGACGTATGGGGCTATATTGCATTGAACCACTTCAAACAGCGTACTGTTGAAGGCGAAGTTGGCTCATCAACCATGCCTCATAAAGTAAACCCTATCGACTTTGAAAACTCAGAAGGTAACCTGGGTATTGCAAACGCTGTTATGCAGCATTTAGCTCAGAAACTGCCTATTTCACGCTGGCAGCGCGACCTGACTGACTCAACCGTTTTACGTAATTTAGGCGTGGGTGTTGCCCATACTGTTATCGCATTCCAGGCTACCTTAAAAGGTTTGAGTAAACTGGAAGTTAACGAAGCCCGTTTAGCGGCTGAGCTGGATGAAAACTGGGAGCTGATGGCTGAACCAGTACAAACCGTTATGCGCCGCTACGGTGTTGAAAAGCCATACGAGAAGCTAAAGACTCTAACTCGTGGTAAGCGCATTACCAGCGATGATCTGGCGAAATTTATTGACTCTTTAGACGTGCCCGATGCTGCTAAAGACGAAATGAAAGCACTGACTCCGGCAAATTATATTGGCCGCGCCACTCAGTTTGTTGATGATCTCCTATGAAATTAGTGTTTGATAAAGACGATTTTTTAACGAACTACTGGCAGAAAAAGCCTTGTCTTATTCGACAGGGCTTTGCCGATTTTAGCGACCCTGTCAGCCCTGAAATTCTGGCTGGGCTGGCGATGGAAGAAGGCGCTGATTCGCGAGTTATTGAGTCAAAAGCAGACACTGAATCGGGTTGGTTAGTGACTCATGGCCCATTTGAGGACTACGAGAAGTTCGGAGAAACTGACTGGACTTTGCTGGTGCAGTCAGTAAACGAATGGCTACCAGACGTAGGTGAATTGATAACCCCTTTCCGCTTTTTGCCCGACTGGCGCATTGATGACGTCATGGTCAGTTTTTCCTGCGAAAACGGCGGTGTTGGCCCTCACCTGGATCAGTACGATGTTTTTATTATTCAGGGCGCAGGCTCCCGACATTGGCGGGTGGGTGAAAAACAAGCAATGCAGGAGTATCAGCCCGCGGAAGACCTCTGCCAGATAAAGGGCGAATTTAACGCTGTTATTAATGAGCACCTGACTGCTGGTGACGTTTTGTATATTCCAGCTGGCTGTCCTCATGACGGTATCTCGCTGGAACCGTCTTTAAACTACTCTGTTGGTTTTCGTGCTCCATCGAAAGCCGAGCTACTGCTGCAGTTAGGTGATATTGCGATGCAACAGAAGTCATTGCAGGAGCGCTATCAAGACCCGGCTCTAAGCAGCGAAGACGTTTCATGGGTTATTGAAAAAACGCAGCTAAGTGCATTAAAGCAGTTTTTAAAAGACGCTTTAGAAAGCGATGAAACCGACGCATTACTAGCAAAAATCATCTCCCAGTCTAAACGCCCTCTTCCCGAGCCAGAGCTGCCAACCATCGCTGAGCAAATTCCGACTCTGCTCGCGCAGCAAAATGCATTTATAGAAAAGACCTCGGGCGCACGTTTCTTAAAACTCAGCGACACGCAGTTTTACGGTAATGGCGAAGCCTTTCACGTTATACAAGAGGCTTTACCTACCGCGGAATGGCTGGCGCAACTGCAAGGTTCTGAGGCTACTGAAGAATTAGCTAAATTGGCAAAATCTGTTGCCGGGTGCGAGCTAATTGCCGAAACAATTAATCAGGGAATCATCTACTTATACATTGACGAATCCTGAGTGATTCTGTGTAAACAAGAGTTGATAAACGCCCGTTTAAATACCTAAATTTATTCACATCTTAAAGTAGCGCGAGCCTTATCTAAATGGTAATGTTCGCGCAATTTTTGAAGCAATGAGGAAGTGAAACTCATGTCTCTATACGAGCATCCCGAATTTGATCACCACGAGCAAGTGGTGTTTTGTCATGATCAGGAATCAGGCTTAAAAGCCATTATTGCCATCCACGATACAACCCTAGGTCCAAGCCTTGGTGGTACTCGTTTATGGAATTACGCTTCTTCTGCCGAAGCGGTCACCGATGTACTGCGTTTGTCTCGTGGTATGACTTATAAAAGTGCAATGGCAGGTCTGCCTTTAGGTGGCGGTAAAGCGGTTATCATCGGCGACGCGAAAAAAATCAAAAGCGAAGAACTCTTCCGCGCTTATGGTCGCTTCATCGAGTCTTTAAGTGGTCGTTACATTACCGCTGAAGACGTCAACATTCGTACTGAAGACATCGGTATGGTCGCAAAAGAGACCAGCTACGTTGCAGGCACGGCCGATAAAGCCGGCGACCCTTCACCTCATACAGCACTGGGTACTTACCTTGGTCTTAAAGCGGCAGCAAAACACAAATTAGGTAGCGAAGATCTTAAAGGTGTTAAAATTGCCATTCAGGGTCTGGGTGCTGTTGGCTACGATTTCGCCAAGTACTGCGCAGAAGACGGTGCTGAACTTATTGTTACCGATATTAACGAAGAAGCCATCGAGCGTGCCGTTAAAGAACTGGGCGCGAAAGCTGTTGGTCTGGATGAAATTTATGGCGTAGACGCTGACGTGTACGCACCATGCGCTTTAGGTGCCACCATCAATGATGAGACTTTGAAGCAACTTAAAGTCAAAATTATCGCCGGCAGCGCGAATAACCAGTTAGCTAACCCTAAACATGATAAAGCCGTTAAAGATATGGGTATTTTATACGCTCCGGACTACGTGATTAATGCCGGTGGCGTTATTCATATCTGTTCAGAAGCCGCCAACTTTACTGTGGAAGAAACAGAAAAACGTGTGCGCGGTATATACGATACCTTAGATCAGCTTTTTGCCCGGGCACAGGACGAAGACCGCCCTACCGGAACAGTCGCTGATGAAATGGCTCGCGAAATTATCGCCAAAGGTAAGCAGTAAACGTCACTGCAAATAAAAAGCCTGAGTTAACTCAGGCTTTGTAAGATTATCTCAAGCGGGTGTCTCACCCGCTTTTTTTCTATCCGTTTTATTTGTGAGCGACACGAGAATCCAGTAACCAGTACTCCACTGCTTCCATACTCCTGAACCGCTTGTTGCCAGCCCATTTGATAAAGTCCCCGGCTGTCTTCCTGGTTCTGTTTCTCATGACCAAATGTACCGGCCATGCCGCAACAGCCCACATTAACAATATTCAGCTTCAGCCCCAGATTTTGAAATAAGGCTTGCCACTGTTTAGCTGACTCAGGTACGAAACTCTGTTCGGTACAGTGCAGCATTAGACCGTAGCGGCTGGTACTGAATGAACTGATATCATCAAAGTTCAAGGTATTAAGCCATTCTACAATCGTCATTACGTTAACTTCTGGTAGTTGACCATCGCTCGCCTTGCGATACTCGTCCCGGAATATCAATGCTGTAGAGCTGTCGGGCCCAATTAATGGAATACCAGCATCAGAAATAGGTTTTAACTGCTCGGTCACCTTTTCGGCTGTTTTCTCAAAGTCGCTGATAAAGCCTTTTACGTGCTGCGCTTTACCATGTCCTAAGAACGGCAGTAAAATCGGTGTGTAACCTAACTTTTTGATAAGCAGACCCAGTTTTAGAACCAAATCGGCCTCGTAGAAGGTTGTGAACGGGTCCTGCGCAATAACCACCGAGTTTGACTTCTCATCCTCGGTCAAACTCATTATCTGCTCTGTGGTTAACTCAATAAACCCGTTTCGACGCCAGGCGGTTCTTAAGTTGGGCGTTGAGAATAACGGCGTATCGACATAGCCAATACCATATTTGAGCACAAACCGGCTTAACGGATTATTAATCAGTAAATTGCTCAACCGGGGAAACTTACTCGCTATCGGCGCGGTCTTTTCAATACCTTTGACCAGATAGTCCTTTAACGGACGAGCGTATTTACTGTAGTAATGATCATAAAAACGAGCACGGAACGTCGGCACATCGACACTGACTGGGCATTGGTTGGTACACGCCTTACAAGCCAGGCATTTGTCCATGGACTCTTTCACTTCGTGGCTGAAGTCATTTTTTCCGGTAAACCGGTTAAGCTGGCGTTTGGCAAAGCCCAATGATTCTGGCTTTTCAGCCGCGTTATAGCCGGCGTTGTGAGTTAACCGCAACCATTCACGCAAAAGCCCTGCCCGCCCTTTAGGAGAATAACGACGGTCCCGCGTTATCTTATAAGAGGGGCACATAGCGGACTTAGGATCGTAATTAAAGCACAAGCCATTACCGTTACAGTCCATCGCATTTTTATAGCTGTCGCGTGTAGCCACCGGTATTTGACGATCAAAGAAGCCGCGCTTAACGGCATCGACAGAAATAAGCTCGGCATTGGTGTTAAACGGCGTACAGATTTTCCCCGGGTTTAGCTGGTTAAAGGGGTCAAAGCTGGCCTTAATTTTTTGCAATTCGGTATAGAGATGCTCACCAAAAAATGCCGGTACGTACTCTGAGCGATACCCTTTACCGTGTTCGCCCCACATGAGTCCACCGTACTTTTGTGTCAGCTCGGCAACTTTATCACTGATTTGTCTGAGCATGACTTCATCTTCAGGCTCACACAAATCCAGTGCCGGGCGCACATGCAAAACTCCGGCATCTGCGTGCCCAAACATGCCGTAATGCAGGCCGTTAGCGTCTAAAAGAGCACGAAACTCGTTAATAAAATCAGCCAGTTTCTCCGGCGGTACAGCGGTGTCTTCAGCAAAAGCTACGGGTTTACGGCGTCCTTTAGTTGCGCCCAGCAAGCCTACCGATTTTTTCCGCATCGCATAAATAAGCTGGATACTGGGTAAATCATCACAGACTTGATAGCCAATCACACCTTTGCTGTCTTTGCTTTTAATCAGCTTGTCCAGGCGTTGGGTTAAAGAGTTAACTTTGCTGTCTATTTCTTCCTGATTTAACCCCGTGAACTCAACCATGTTGATGCCATCCATTCGCTGACCTTCAACATCAGACAATAGTGGTTCAACTGACTTCCAGATTATATCCTGACGTGCAAGATTCAGTACGGTACTGTCAACTGTCTCTACTGAGGTTGCTTTGGCATCAACTAAAAAAGGCGAGTTCTCTAAAGCAGCCTGGAAATTTGAATACTTTACGTTCACTAACACCCGGTGTTTGGGAATAGGAGTAATATTCAGCCGGGCTTCACTGACAAACCCTAAGGTTCCTTCTGAGCCCGCAATTATTCGCGAAACATCTATCTTTTGCTGCTCGGCGTTATAGGCATGTTTCAAGTCATAACCGGTTAAAAACCGATTCAGCGGCGGAAATTTATCACGAATACTCTCAGCTTCACCGACACAGGTATCAATAATCTGTCTGTAAATTCGGGCAATGCGATTATCCTGCTGTGCAACAGTTTCGGCCTGTTCAAGCGAAACCGGTCCGCTATCAAGTACAGAACCGTCAAGCAGCACAGTCTTTAAACCAAGAATATGATCGCTGGTTTTACCATAAACTAAGGAGCCCTGACCGGATGCGTCGGTATTGATCATCCCGCCAAGAGTCGCACGGTTGCTGGTCGATAAGTCAGGTGAAAAGAAATAGCCATGAGGGCGCAAAATATCGTTGAGCTGATCTTTTACCACCCCGGCCTGCACTCGCACCCAGCCCTCTTTAGGGTTAACTTCCAGCACTTTATTCATGTGGCGACTTAAGTCCACCACAATACCAGAAGTTAAAGACTGGCCATTGGTACCGGTGCCACCTCCACGGGGAGAGAACTGCACACTGCTATTGTTTTCCTGACCTGCCAGCTTCATCAGCAATACAAGGTCGGTTTGATTAAGAGGATACAAAACGGCCTGAGGCAGGTTTTGGTAAACGCTGTTATCCGTGGCCGCGATTAAACGGCCCGAATAACTCACGTCAATTTCACCTGCAAACTCTGAGCTTCTTACCTGCTCAATAAAGTGCCGGTAGTCATCTGGTAACGCATTCTCAGCAGCAATCTCAGGTAATACAGTCATACTTATAGGTTTTCCGCCAGGTACATCCAGGTTTCAATAACGGTGTCCGGGTTCAGCGATACCGAATCAATGCCCTGATCAACCAACCAGGCTGCAAAATCAGGATGATCCGACGGGCCCTGACCACAAATACCAACGTACTTACCGCGTTTCTTCGCCGTTTGAATGGCCATTGCCAGCAATTTCTTCACAGCTTCGTCACGCTCATCAAATAAGTGCGCGATAACACCGGAATCACGATCCAAACCTAAAGTTAACTGGGTTAAATCATTAGAGCCAATAGAAAAACCGTCGAAGATATCGAGGAATTCATCGGCCAGCAGAGCATTAGAAGGAAGTTCACACATCATAATAACGCGCAGGCCATTTTCGCCCTGAACCAGCCCCTGCTCGGCCAGAAGTTCAATTACTTTACGCCCTTCTTCAAGAGTTCTGACAAACGGGATCATGATTTCGATATTGGTCAGACCCATATCGTTACGAACGCGTTTAATTGCTTCACACTCTAATGCAAAGCAGTCCCGGAACTCTTCTGAGATATAACGCGACGCGCCCCGGAAGCCCAGCATTGGGTTCTCTTCACCCGGCTCATACTGTTTTCCGCCAATAAGATTCGCGTATTCGTTCGACTTAAAGTCAGACATGCGCACAATGACGCGTTCTGGAGAGAATGCGGCTCCCAAGGTAGAAATTCCTTCGACTAAACGCGCTACGTAATATTCGCGAGGGCTGCTGTAGCCGGCCATCATGCTATCAATCGTCTGCTTCAATTCGTCGCTTTGCTGGTCATAATTAAGCAAGGCTTTAGGGTGAACCCCTATCATCCGGTTGATAATAAACTCCAGACGAGCCAGACCAATACCGGCATGAGGTAAGCTGGCGAAATCGAAGGCTCGGTCCGGGTTACCCACGTTCATCATAATTTTTAACGGTAGATCCGGCATGGCATCAATTTGTGATTCGGTGATATCAAAGTCCAGTTCACCCTGGTAGATATAACCGGTGTCGCCTTCGGCACAAGAAACCGTAACGGCCTGACCATTACTGATATGGTCAGTTGCGTCACCGCAACCAACAACCGCCGGAATGCCCAGTTCGCGTGCAATAATCGCTGCGTGGCAAGTACGACCACCGCGGTTAGTAACAATGGCCGCCGCACGTTTCATAATTGGTTCCCAGTCAGGGTCGGTCATGTCGGTAACTAATACATCGCCCGGCTGCACTTTATCCATTTCGCTAATGTCATTCAGAACACGAGCAACACCACGACCAATACGCTGGCCAATAGCGCGCCCTGTGCAGACAACGTCGCTTTTAGTTTTTAACGCAAAACGCTCAATGGCTTGCCCTTTTTGGTTTGACTGAACCGTTTCAGGACGTGCCTGAACAATATACAGCTTGCCGTCGACGCCATCTTTTGCCCACTCAATGTCCATTGGACGACCATAATGCTCTTCAATGATAAGAGCTTGCTTAGCCAGTGTTTCGACTTCTTCGTCTGTTACCGAGAAGGTCTGGCTCTTCGATTTTTCTATGTCTTCTATTAATGTCTGTTTTCCATGTTCTCTGTCGTCAGAGAAAATCATTTGAATTTTCTTGCTGCCCAGAGTTCTGCGCAATACTGAAGGGCGCCCTGCTTTTAAGGTTGGTTTATGTACGTAGAATTCATCTGGGTTAACCGCCCCCTGCACGACCATCTCACCAAGACCGTAAGATGAGGTAATGAAAACCACATCATCAAAACCTGACTCTGTGTCAATGCTGAACATAACCCCGGAAGAGGCAATGTCACTGCGTACCATACGTTGTATACCAGCCGACAACGCAACACCGCGGTGGTCGTAGCCCTGGTGAACGCGATAGGAAATAGCGCGGTCGTTAAATAATGAAGCAAACACGTGTTTAATGGCTTCCATTACACTACTTAAGCCACGTACATTCAGGAAGGTTTCCTGCTGGCCGGCAAATGAAGCATCCGGCATATCTTCTGCCGTCGCTGAACTGCGTACCGCAAAGCTAAATTCGTCGTTGTTTTCACTTAACTCAGCAAAAGCGTCTTTAATAGCTGCTTCAAATTCTGGTTGAAAAGGCGTATCAATAATCCATTGGCGGATTTTTTTGCCAGCCTGAGCCAAGGCCTGTACGTCGTCAACATCAAGCGTGTCGAGCAAATCGTGAATACGATCGTTTAAACCACTTTGCTCCAGAAACTGGTTATAGGCATCAGCCGTTGTTGCAAAACCACCGGGCACTTCAACTCCTGCTCCGGCTAAGTTACTGATCATCTCACCCAGCGAGGCATTTTTGCCACCCACTCGGTTTACGTCCTGCATTCCCAGATGTTGGTACCAAACTACGTATTCTTGCACGTCACAATCCTTAATTGATTTTTCGGCATGGAAGTGGCATCTATTTTACACGCTGTGGCCCAACAAGTTAATATCGAACCTACAATCGGTTAAAAAGAGATTTGCCAGTGCGCTATGCATTTTACATTTCAGATGGTACAGCATTGACCGCCGAGGCCTTTGGCCACGCGCTTTTGTCCATGTTCCCGGTCAATTTTGAGCACAAAACATTACCTTTTATCGATAATCAGGAAAAAGCAAATGAGGTGTGTAAAACAATAAAAAAAGCCGTTTCCGACAGTGGTGAGCCACCTTTAATCTTCCATACTTTCGTTAACGAGAAGCTAAAAGCAAAAATTACCGACTGTGGAGGCATTTGTTACGACTTTTTAGACCACTTTATTGCTCCGGTGGAAAAAGAGCTGGGTGTTAAGGCGGAACCGAAAACACACCGTACTCATGGTGTACATAAAAACTACAACTTCAGAATAGATGCCATCAATTACGCGCTGGATAACGACGATGGCAAACGCTTAAATCAACTGGATAAAGCTGACCTGATTTTAATTGGAGTGTCGCGTACAGGGAAAACGCCGACCAGCTTATACCTGGCCATGCAATACGGAATTAAAGTTGCCAACTACCCTCTGACCGACGATGACGACTTTGAACGACTGCAATTGCCTAAAGAACTTAAGCAATATCGTCATAAGCTATTTGGATTGACCTTGTCGTCACAGCGTTTACATGAAATTAGAAGTCAAAGACGGGAAGGCAGCCAATACGCTTCTATGGCGCAGTGTCGGTTTGAGCTAGCTGAAGTTGAAAGGCTCTATAGCCGGGAGGCAGTACCTTTTATCAACTCAACTCATTATTCAGTAGAAGAGATAGCCGCAAAAATTCTGGCTAAAACAAACTTAGAGCGGCACCGTTACTAATGCCGCTCTAATATTCTGAGAAGCTACACTTTACTTCGCGTTGGTGCTTTCAAAAATTTTGTCCGCCGACGCTGCAACAAAGCCGGTATACAGTTTGCCGTCTTCAATTTCGTAGCGCTTAGCAAACTCATAGAAGCAACTGGGGATCTCAACAGTCTTATCAGAAAACTCAACTGGATGACGGTCAGCCATAGTTGATGATTGTTCCAGATAAACTTCCGGAGACCCTTTGATTTCGCCGCCAGACGTATTCAGTTTGAAACCATTGTCTTTTAACTTCTGGTTTACCTGCTCAAGCGTTTTATAGCCCGGTAACTGGTTAACGCTGACCGTAAAGTGGTTAGCGCAATAGCCAAATGCAGCCATCCACGCAGCGTACTCACTTTCTTCGAGCAATGACTGGTAATCGGCATAACTGACTTTCCAGTGCGTACCCGAATAAAGAAAGTCCGGCTTTTTAGTGTCTTCAGCCGAAACCTGAGCCACCATATCTTTGACTTTGCTCTGCAGTTCATCAGAAAATTCAGCCGTCATTAATTCGCTGATAAATACTTTTGGCAATTCAGGGTCTTCATGCTCAAAATGTTTTGCACGCAGTTTTTTCGCTTCAAAGTGGTAGTCACCACCCTCTTTGTAACCTAAGTCCAGAAAATGTTGTGCCAGTACTTCCAGACCAACAGGACTGATATCAAAAGTCCGAAAAGCAACATGATCATTAACGATCGGATGCCCTTCGCCTAAAATTTGATGCACCTTTTTTGCTGAAGGTGTACGCGATAAATAATCTTGCCACAAGTTTTCAAATAACACTTCTACCTGTTGCGACATATAAAAAA